>JACPEG010000004.1 GCA_016183615.1 Betaproteobacteria bacterium | reverse complement strand
TGTTCACCAGCACGTCGACCGGGCCGATGTTCTTCTGCACCTCGGCGACGCACCGGGCGCAGGAATCGTAGTCCGCCACGTCCACCTCGGCGGTGTGGTAGTTGTGGCCCTGCTTGCGCATGGCAGCGAGCCACTCCTCGGCATCCTTCCTGCCTGGCGAATGACTGGCCACCACGGTGTAGCCCATGTTGGCCATCTTCAGGCAGATGGACTCGCCAAGCCCGCCCATGCCGCCGGTCACCAGAACAGTTCTTTTTGCCATGATTGCCACCTCCTGTGAAAAGACTGCCGCCTAAAACCGCACCTTGACGTACCGGCCGGGGGCCGGCTCGATTTCCCGGTATTGATCGTTGCCCAGCGGCCTGCGCGCCGGCACCCGGCTGCCGCCGAATTCCCGGAACCATTCTTTCCAGTGATTCCACCAGCTCCCGGGGACCGATTCGGCCGACGCCAGCCAGGCCTCCGGATTATCTCCGGAGTTGCCCCGAATCCAGCAATTGCGCCGGTTCTTGGAGGCCGGGTTGATCACCCCCGCGATGTGTCCGCTCGCGCCCAGCACGAACTCGACATTACCGGAAACAAGCCGCGTGCTGGCGTAGGCCGAACGCCACGGAACGATATGGTCTTCCTTCGTCGCGAGCACGAAGGCCGGGAGCCGGATCTTCGACAGGTCCACCGGAACCCCGCACATGGTGAGCTTGCCCGGCACCCGCAGGTTATTTTCCAGGTACATGTTGCGCGCGTAGTAGGCGTAGAGCCTGCCCGGCAGATTGGCGCTGTCGCTGTTCCAGTAAAGCAGATCGAAGGGCTCCGGGTTCCTGCCCTTGAGGTAGTTGTTCACCACATAGAACCAGATCAGCTCGTTGGCTCTCAGGCTGGCGAAGGTCTGTGCCAGATCCCGGCCGTGCAGCACGCCACCGTGCTCGAAGTCCTTCTCGCGCTTCTGCACGTAGGCCTCGTCCACGTAGACGCTGATTTCTCCGGTATCCGTGAAATCCAGAAGCGAGGTGAGCAGCGTGAAGCTTTCCACCTGGTCCGATTCCCTTGCCGCCAGTACCGCGAGCGCGCAGCAGAGCAGGGTCCCGCCGACGCAGAAGCCCAGCATGTTGAGTTTTTCCACGCCGGCCACGTCGCGGGCCACTTCCATCGCCTTGAACACCGCCTTCTCGATATAGTCGTCCCAGGCGGTGGCGCCCAGCTCCGGCGGAATGTTGCGCCACGAAACCAGGAACACGGTGATCCCCTGGTTCAGGCAGAAGCGCACGAAGGAGTTCTCGGGCTGGAGATCCAGGATGTAGTACTTGTTGATGAAAGGCGGCACCATCAGCAGCGGCCGCTCGTAAACCGTTTCCGTCGTGGGCGAATACTGCAGGAGCTGGAACAACTCGTTCTCGTAGATCACCGCGCCCGGAGTGACGGCGATGTTGCGGCCGACCTCGAAGGCGCTCTCGTCGGTCATGGAGATGCGGCCCTTCTCGATGTCCGCCAGCAAATTCTCCAGTCCCCTGAGGACGCTCGCGCCCTCGGTTTCCATGGCAAGATTCAACGCTTCCGGATTGGTTGTCGGAAAGTTGCTGGGGGACATGGCGTCCACGTACTGGCGGGTGAAGAAGCAGAGCTTGCGCTTGGCTTCGGGG
Source organism: Betaproteobacteria bacterium (assembly GCA_016183615.1). Classification (GTDB taxonomy): domain Bacteria; phylum Pseudomonadota; class Gammaproteobacteria; order Burkholderiales; family UBA6910; genus JACPEG01. The sequence goes on along the minus strand of JACPEG010000004.1, from coordinate 166,209 downwards.
TCCAGGCGTGCGGTGTCGACCAATTCCAGCAGCCACTTCCCGGTGAGCAGGTAGTACTGTTTCAGGTAATCATAGTAGGGGACGCTCTTCCACTCCGCCGCATGGAACCGGCGGTCGCCCTTTTCCGCTTCGACGACAGGAGAGGCTTCCTTTCCTGCCTGTCGGCCCAGCAGTCCCATCCACAGGTCCAGGTGCTTCTGGTAATAGCGGGACTGGATGTCGGCCCAGCGCTCCGCCTCGTAGTTGAGGCTGGCGCCGAGGGACTGAAGAATCTCGGTGGGCGCTTCGCTCTTGCCCGGCGAAGTCAGGGTCTTGAGGAATTCCTGGGCCAGCTTCTGATTGACCTGGCCGAATTTTTCGATGATCTCGTCCGCGAGGGAAGGCATCGGGATTCCCGGGATAATGGCCGCCGACCGCCGGCTTGGCGTCTTTTTATGAGGCTGGGTTATTCTTGCCGTCGCCCGTAGAATCTGTCAAGCAGACGGAATGGCGCGCTCTAACTCATGTATATCATTGCAATCGGCTGGCTCTACGTGGTCATCCTGGTGGCCGCCACCGAAAAGAGCCTGGCAGCCGCGGTAATGACGCTTGTCTGGTATGGCGCGCTGCCGCTCGCCCTTTTCCTCTGGGTGTTCGGGCCGAGGCGCAAACGCAAGCCGCGGCTACCCGGGATGCCCGATGAGATTCCCCACCAGCCAGATGGAGCCGATGCCAAGCGCGATCAGTGACACCTGCTGCACCGTGGCATCGAGTTCGGGACGCTTGTGCAAGCCCGGGATCAGGTCCGCCACTGCCACGTAGATCATGCTGGCGGCGGCGAGACCGAGCAGCGGCGGCACCAGCTCCTGCATGCCCTGGAGCGTGAAGTAGGCGAGTGTGCCCCCCAGGATCGTGGCGGTACTGGAAAGAAGATTGAAGATCAGGGCCTGGCGCCGGGTGAATCCCGAGTGCAGCAGAATCAGGAAGTCGCCCACTTCCTGGGGGATTTCGTGGGCGATGATGGCGAGCGACGTCACGATCCCGAGCTGGACATCGGCCAGGAACGCCGCCGCGATCAGGACCCCGTCCACGAAGTTGTGGAAGGTGTCGCCGAGCATGATCATCATGCCGCTGCGCCCATGGTCGTGCCCGGTGTGGGCCGGGGGGTCGTGGGCCTCGCACTGCTCCACGTGGCAGTGGCGCCACAGCACCAGCTTCTCTAGCACGAAGAACAGCAGGATCCCGAACAGCACGGTGGCGGTCATCCGTCCCGCGTCGTCGGCGAGTTCCAGCGCCTCCGGCAGGATTTCCAGGAACACGGCTCCCAGCAGCGCCCCGATGGCGTAGGAGACGAGCATGGGCACCCAGGCTGCCCGTGCCTTCAGCGCAACGGCGGCGGCGAAGGCGGCGCTGAGCGCGCCTCCCAGGGCGCTGGCGGCGAGAATCCAGGCAAAGGTGGACATCTGTCGGGACCGGGGATCGGCGATCGGGAACGAAGGTTCGGGAAAACAGTACAAACGCAGCGGCCCAGGTCCCATCGGACCCGGATCGCAAATTATAGCGAAGATAGACCCCGATTACCCGGCTTTGTTCGTCGCGCGATCTGGCGCGCTGCGGGGCATCGGCTCAGTCGAGCCAGACGAGGGCGGCCGTGCGGCCGGTGGACTTGTCCCGACGGTAGGAAAAGAACCGCTGCGGCTCGCTGAAGGTGCATTCGCCTCCGCCATGGACCCGTCTCACCCCCGTTTCGGCGAGCCGCTGGCGGGCAAGGAGATAGAGATTGGCGAGCCACTTCCCGTTGTCCCGGGGCAGGAAGGCAAACGCCGCTTTCCTGTCATGGGCAAGGAAAGCCTGGCGCACCTCGTCGCCCACCTCGAAGCTGTCGGGCCCGATGGCGGGACCCAGGTAAGCCATCAGGGATTGGGTCGGTACGCCGAGTTTCCGGACGATTGCTTCGATAACCCCGTTGGCGAGGCCCCGCCAGCCGGCGTGGGCGACGGCCACGACGCTCGCACGCTCGTCGCACCACAGCACGGGAAGACAATCGGCAACGAGCACGGCGCACACGGTGCCGCGGGTCCGGGCCAACGCGGCGTCCGCATCCGGCGTTCCGCTTCCGGCGTCGAGGTCTGCGACGGCATTGCCGTGGACCTGCCGGAGCCACCGGGGCTCCGAGGGGAGATGCTGCCGCAGCAGCGCCCGGTTGCGGGTGACCGCAGAGGGATCGTCGCCCACGTGATCTCCCAGATTCATGCTGGCGTAAGCCCCCCGGCTGACGCCGCCATTCCGGCTGGTGATGACGGAGCGCACGCCCGGGGGCGCCGGCCAGTCGGGGACGATCCAGTCGTGAGGGAGTTGCATTGCTCACATTTCCCTGCGTTTCGTTCGGCGCCCGTCGACCCGGGGACGAGGTGTGGTGCCTCGACTTTTCGCGGCAGGCGCGCGCGAGGGGTCTGCGGCGGACCTCAGAACCTGGAGCAAATGCTCCAGGTCTTCCGGCAGCCCCGCCTCCCAGGCCAGCGCTTTTCCGGTGGCGGGATGCACCAGGGCCAGCCGGGCTGCATGCAGCGCCTGGCGATGGAAGCCGGCCACGGCCTCGCGCACCTCGGCCGGCGCCCGGCCGGGCCGCGCGCCGTACACGGGGTCCCCCACCAGCGGATGGCCGATGGAATTCATGTGTACGCGGATCTGGTGGGTTCGCCCGGTTTCAAGCCGGCAGCGCAGCAGCGTGCAGCCGGGCAGGCGCTCGGCCACCGCATAGTGCGTGACCGCGGCCCGTCCGCCGCGCACCACGGCCATGCGGGTGCGCTGCACCGGATGGCGGCCGATGGGGGCTTCGACACTTCCCGCCCGCAGGACGGTTCCGAGGACGAGGGCGAGATATTCCCGTCCCATGGTCCGGGCCTGCAGTTGCCGCACCAGATTGACCTGGGCTTCCAGCGTTTTCGCAACCACCAGCAGTCCGCTGGTGTCCTTGTCCAGGCGATGCACAATTCCGGCGCGGGGGACATGCGCAAGCCCGGGCACATGATGGAGAAGGGCATTGAGCAGCGTTCCCTGCCAGTTCCCGCTTCCCGGATGCACCACGAGTCCCGGCGGCTTGTTGATGGCCAGTAGCGTGTCGTCCTCGTAAACGATGTCCAGGCCGATGGCCTCGGGTCTGAACGCGGTCTCGGCGGCGTCGGGCGCCGCCTCGATCCTCACCGACTCGCCTCCCCAGACCCGGGTCTTGGGTGCCGCCGCCGCGCCCTCCACGGTCACCCGCTCCTCCCGCATCCAGGTCTGGAGCCGGCTGCGGGACAGCGCGGGCAGGAGGCGGGCCAGCGCCTGATCGAGGCGCAGTCCCGCGCAGTCTTTCGGAATGACCAGGTCGAAGCGCCTGGCGGGCACTGGGGTATAATTTCCCGAACTTCCGGAGCATGTCATGAGAAACAGTTTAGCCTTGATCCTGATCCTCGCGTTAACCGGCTGCGGGCTGCTTCCCGAGCAGCAGGACGAAACCCGCGGCTGGTCCGCGAGCAAGCTCTATTCCGAGGCCAAGTCGGAGCTGGCCGACGGCAATTACGAGAAGGCCATCAAGCTCTACGAGACCCTGGAATCCCGCTTTCCCTATGGGCGCTACGCCCAGCAGGCCCAGCTGGAGGTGGCCTATGCCCACTACAAGGACAACGATCCGGCGTCCGCCATTGCCGCCGCCGATCGCTTCATCAAGCTGCATCCGAATCATCCGAACGTCGACTACGTCTATTACCTGAAGGGGCTGGCCAGCTTCAATGACGACCGGGGCCTGCTGGCGCTGCTGGAGGATACCGCGGTGGACTACCTGGGCCGGCAGGACCCGAGCGAGCGGGACCCCAAGGCCGCGCGGGATTCCTTCGATGCCTTCAAGGAGCTGGTCGCGAAGTTTCCCGGCAGCAAATACACGCCCGATGCGGCGGCGCGGATGAAGTACCTGGTGAACGCGCTGGCGGCCCACGAGGTCCACGTAGCGCGGTACTATCTCAAGCGCGGCGCCTATGTGGCGGCGGCGAATCGCTCCCAGACCACACTCCGGCAGTATCCGCAGGCGCCCGCCACCGAGGAGGCGCTGGCCATCATGGTCAAGGCCTACGACGCCATGGGGATGAACGACCTGCGGGATGACGCGATGCGCGTGATGCAGAAGAACTTCCCCAATTCCAGGTATTTCTCCAAGGCTACCAGTGACAAGCCTTGGTGGAAGCTGTTCTAGAAATTCGCCCGAGGCGGGCCGGGCGCCGCGGGTCTTCTCGCCGATCCTGGCCGATCCACATTGTAGGAGGGGATTCATCCCCGACATCCGCGACAATCGCGCCAGAGGTCGCAAATAAATTCGCTCCTACCCCACGGCCAGCCCGATCACTCCCAGCACCATGGCCGCCGCGGCCGCGAGCCGCCGCGGCGCATCCCCCTCCGCCAGGAAGTGGGTTCCCAGCACCGCCGCAATCAGGATGCTGATTTCCCGGGCCGGGGCCACGTAGCTCACGGGCGTGAACACCATGGCGGTGAGGACCAGGATGTAGGAGAGGGGACACAGCAGCGCGACCCCGATGATGGCTCTGCGCTGCTCGCGCCAAGCGGTCCTGATGCTTTCGGGGTTGTTCAGGGCGATCGGGGTCATCAGCGCTACCCGGCCCAGGTTCGCAGCCCAGTCCTGCAACACGGGCGGAACCAGAAAGGCCGCCACCGCCAGCTTGTCCACCAGTGTGTAGCCGGCAATAAGGGTTCCGGTCATCAGTGCCAATCCCACCGTGTGATGGCCGCCACGCTCTCTGAGCTTGCGGAAATCCCCCATGAGAAACAGCGCGCCGCCCACTACCCCCATTGCCCCGGCGAGGGCTACCGGCGTGGGGCGTTCCTGCAGGAAGGCGATGGCGCAGACGATGGTGATCAAGGGGCCGCTGCCCCGGGCCAGGGGATAGACCAGCGACAGGTCGCCGCGGCGGTAGCCCCGGTCCAGCGTCAAGTAATACCCGGTGTGCAGCGCGGCGCTGGCGAACATGAGCCCGAGCGGCGCCCAGCCCAAGGGGGGCTGCTGCCACCAGACCACGGCGAGGGCGACCGGAGCGTAGATGACGGTGGAGAGCGACGCGAACAGCCAAATGAATCCGGTGCCGCCGCCGCTGCGCTTGAGCAGATAATTCCAGCCGGCGTGGACGAACGCCGCGGCCAGAACCAGGGCCAGCGCGAGGCCCGTCATGGAATGAGCGGGATCGTCATGGTCCCCGCCAAGAATAGCCGTTCGTGCCGCGCCTGTCGAAGCGCCAACGGTGGAGCGCAGATGCAGTTTCGCCCTTCGGCAGGCTCAGGGCGGACGGACCGGAGCGCCGGGCGCCCTTCTTGCGGAGGCGTTAACGCGCGAACTTGCGCACCACATCCATCAGTTCGCCGATGGCCTGCTCGCCGCTGCCGGAGCGGATGGCATTCTGCACGCAGCCCTGGGTGTGGTCCCTGAGCAGTTGCATGGCCACCGCATCGAGGGCCGACTGCAGGGCCGAGAGCTGGGTGAGGATGTCCACGCAATAGCGGTCCTCCTGGATCATCCTGGTGATCCCCCGCACCTGGCCCTCGATCCGGTTGAGCCGCCGGATGAGCGCCTCCTTGTGGGGCTGCACGACGGTCTCCGGAGGATGGCAGGGCTTGGCGGCCGGGCGCCTAGCCGGCGACTTCATAGCCCGCCCCCTCGATGGCGGCCTTGAATTTCGCCTTGCCGGCGCGGGCAGGATCGAACCGGATGGTGGCCTGGGCCTTGTCCAGCGAGACGTCCACGCCGGCCACGCCGGCGATCGGCTCCAGAACGTTTTTCACGCTCTTCACGCAGCCCATGCAGGTCATGCCTTTGACGTTCAGCGTCACGGTTTCCATTGTTGCCTCCTTTCAAAGAAAGCCGAACCAGGGTAGGAGCGGATTTATCCGCGACCGCTTGCAGCCGATTTGCGCGTGAAGCCGCTCCTACCGGTGCGCTTTCCATCGCTTCAGCAACAGCGAATTGCTCACGACGGAGACCGAGCTCAGCGCCATGGCGGCGCCGGCAATCACCGGGTTGAGCATTCCGAATGCCGCCAGCGGAATGCCGAGCACGTTGTAGATGAAAGCGAAGAACAGGTTCTGGCGGATCTTGGACAGCGTCGCCCGCGACAGGCTTACCGCGTCCGCCACGCTCATCGGGTCGCTGCGCATGAGGGTGACGTCCGCCGCCTCGATGGCGACATCGGACCCGGCGCCGATAGCGAAGCTCACGTCCGCGGCGGCAAGCGCCGGCGCGTCGTTGATGCCGTCCCCCACCATGCCGGTCACGCGGCCCTGGACCTTGAGCTTCCGCACCTCGTCGGCCTTGTGGGCGGGGAGCACCTCGGCCAGGAAGCGCGAGACGCCGGCCTGCCCGGCAATGGCTTTGGCCGTAGCCGGATTGTCGCCGGTGAGCATCACCACCTCGATCCCCAAGCGCTGGAGCCGCGCCACCGCCATCGCCGAGCTCGGACGCAGCCGGTCGGCGATGGCGAGATAACCGAGCACGCCGTCGCCGTTGGCGACGCCGATCACGGTTTTCCCGGATTCCTGCATCCGCCGCACCCGCAGTTCATCCACGGTGGCGCCCTGCTCCGCGAGATACCGCGGCGACCCCAGCCAGTGGGGGATGCCGTCGATCTGCGCGGTGACGCCGCCTCCGCTCACCGCCGCAAACCCGGTCACCGGACGCGGCTGCATGCCGGCTTCGCCGGCACGCTCCATCACCGCCCGGGCCAGGGGATGCTCGGAACCCTGCTCCAGGTTCGCCGCGACTTGCAGCAACGCCTGCTCGCCGATGGCGATGGGGATCACATCGGTGACCGCGGGTTTGCCTTCGGTAAGAGTGCCGGTCTTGTCCACGATCAGGGTCTGGATCTTTTCCGCGAGCTCGAGCGCGGCGGCGTTCTTGACCAATACTCCGGACCGGGCGCCGCGGCCGGTGCCCACCATGATGGCGGTGGGCGTGGCCAGGCCCAGGGCGCAGGGGCAGGCGATCACCAGCACTGCCACGGCGTTGACCAGCGCCTCGGTAAACTCCCCCGACCAGGCCCACCAGCCGCCGAGCGTTACTGCGCTGATGGCCACCACCACCGGGACGAAGATTCCCGAGATCACATCGGCGAGCCGCTGGATCGGCGCCTTCGATCCCTGCGCTTCCTCCACCAGGCGGATGATGCCGGCGAGCGCGGTATGGGCGCCGACGCCGGTGGCCCGGCAGCGCAGCAGCCCCTGCTGGTTGAGAGTGGCCGCGAAGACCTTCTTGCCCGGCTCCTTGGCGACCGGCATGCTCTCGCCGGTGAGCATCGCCTCGTTCACCGACGACGAGCCTTCGATGACTTCGCCGTCCACCGGGATGCTTTCGCCGGGGCGCACCACGAACACGTCGCCCAGCTGCAGGCGGGCGACTTCGATTTCGACGATTTCGCCATCGCGCTCGACTCTCGCGGTCTTGGGCTGGAGCTTGATCAGCTCCTCGATGGCGGCCGAGGTCTTGCTCTTGGCCCGGGCTTCCAGCAGCTTGCCCAGCAGCACCAGGGTGATGATGGCGGCGCTGGCCTCGAAATAGACGTGCGCATTCAGGCCGAACACCGTGACCACCGCCGAGAACGCGTAGGCCATGGTGGTGCCCAGCGCGATCAGCACGTCCATGTTGGCGCCGCCGCCGCGCAGGGCGTGCCACGAGCCCAGGTAGAAGCGCTTGCCGATCCAGAACTGAACCGGGGTGGCGAGCGCCATCTGCAGCCAGCGCGGCAGCAGATCGGCATGGGCCCCGGAGAACATGGCGATCATCTGCGCCACCAGGGGCAGGGTGAGGGCCACCGAGACCCAGAACAGGCGGAATTCCCTGCGGTAGGCTTCAATCCGGCGCGCTTTTTCCCGGGCCCGGTCCGCTTCCAGGTTTTCCAGGGCCTGCTCGGCGTTGTAGCCGGCGTTGCGGACCGCCTCGATCAGCATCGGCACCGTAACCGTCCCGGGCGCGAATCGTACCCGAGCCTTCTCGGCCGCGAAATTGACGACGGCGTTGACGCCCGGGAGCCGGTTGAGGACCTTCTCGATGCGGGTGGCGCAGGCGGCGCAGGTCATTCCCGCGAGGTTGAGTTCGACGGACTGCTCCGGGACGCCGTAGCCGGTGCGGGCAATGGACTGCACCAGCTCGGCGACGGGCGTACGCTCGGCGTCGAACTCGATGCTGGCCTTTTCGGCGGCGAAATTGACCGCAGCCTGCACGCCGGGGAGCTTGTTGAGGTTCTTCTCGATGCGGGTGGCGAAGGCGGCGCAGGTCATCCCCTCGACGGGAAGCTCGATGCGCTGCAGGCGGGAAGCGGGGACGGAAGCCATCACGACTCTCTCGGGATCGTGGGGCACGATATACCCATATGGGGTATTAGTCAAGATACCCGTGCCGGTATGGCACGGGGGCGTCTGCGGGTTTTGCCGCATCAGGGGCCGATCGGGGATTCTCAGTCGATCTCGGTTTCCTCTCTGGGTGGCGATACCGCGGAGCGCACGGCGGTTTCGTCGAGCGTCGGCGAGCACAGCTCGATGAAGCGGTAGGCGAATCCCCGCAGGTATTGGCCGCGCCGCACCGCGATCCGCGCCACGTTTGCGGCGAACAACTTCGAGCCGTCGAGCAGGCGCAGGCCGGCGTCTTTTCTGGGGTCGAAGGCCATAGCCGCGACGATGCCGATACCCAAGCCCAGCTCCACGTAGGTCTTGATCACGTCCGCGTCCAGGGCTGACATGACGATGTCGGGCGCCAATCCGTCGTCGGCAAAGGCCTTATCGATTCTGGCCCTGCCGGTGAATCCCTGGTGATAGGTGATGATCGGGTACTCCACGAGATCCGCCAGGGAAGCCTGCGGCAGCGTCGTCAACGGGTGCCCCTCGGGTACGATCACGGCATGATGCCATTCGTAGAACGCGAAGGTGACCAGCTCCGGTTCCTGGCCCAGGGCTTCGGTCGCGATACCGATGTCGGCCTCGCCGGAGTTGAGCAGCGCAACGATCTCTTGGGGGTTCCCTTGGTGCAGCGCTAGGTGCACCTTGGGAAACTGGGTCTTGAACCGGGCCACCACCTGCGGCAGCGCGTAGCGGGCCTGGGTATGGGTAGTGACCACGGTGAGCTGCCCCTGGTCCCGGTTGGAGAACTGCTCGGCGAGGCGCTTGATGTTCTTCGCGTCAAGCAGCATGCGCTCGACGATCTCCACCAGCTCCTTGCCCGGATCGGTGAGCCCCACCAGGCGCTTGCCGCGCCGCACGAACAGCTCTATCCCCAGCTCGTCCTCCAGGTCCTTGACGTGCTTGCTCACGCCGGACTGGGAGGTAAAGAGCGCGTTCGCGACCTCGGTGAGATTGAAGTTGCGGCGCACCGCCTCGCGGATGATCCGCAGCTGCTGGAAGTTCATGCCGTCCTTTCCCGGCCGATGACGGGGTGCAGGACATCGCCCCGATGGCGAATTTTTGCCTGCACCAGCCAGGTCGGTCCATGGTCGTGGAGATCGAGAAAGTCTTCCACGAATGGCGTCCCGGGTCGCTCCACGACTTCCCGCGGTGCGCCCACCTGCTCCACGCGGCCGTGGTTCATCAACACCACCCGGTCCGCCACTTCCAGCGCCTCCTCCTGGTCGTGGGTCACGAAAATCGAGGTGACGTGCAGCTCGTCGTGCAGCCGGCGCAGCCAGCAGCGCAGCTCCTTGCGCACCTTGGCGTCGAGCGCGCCGAAGGGCTCGTCGAGCAGCAGCACGCGGGGCTCCACTGCGAGGGCCCGGGCCAGCGCGATGCGCTGGCGCTGGCCGCCCGAGAGCTGGGACGGGAAGCGGTCCGCGAGCCATTCGAGCTGGACCAGCTCCAGCAGTTCGCGCACCTTGCCTCGGACCACCGCCTCGGAGGGGCGTAGCCGGCGCGGCTTCACCCGCAGGCCGAAGGCCACGTTGTCGAACACGGTCATGTGGCGGAACAGGGCGTAGTGCTGGAACACGAATCCCACCTGGCGCTCGCGCACGTGGGTGTCGGAAGCGTCCTCGCCTTCGAGCAGGACGGCGCCGCGGTCGGCCGCCTCCAGTCCGGCGATGATGCGCAGCAGCGTCGTCTTGCCGCAGCCCGAGGGTCCCAGCAGGGCCACCAGCTCGCCCGTGGGAAATTCCAGCGAGACCTCATCCAGGGCGACGAAACTGCCGAAAGTCTTGTGAATGTTTTTGACCTGAATGCTCATGATGCGCCTTCCTGTTGTTGCTCCTGTCCGGCTCGCGATTCCACCCAACTCTTGATGATCAGGGTAGCCAGGGCGAGCAGGGCGAGAAGCGAGGCCACGGCAAAGGCCGCGGCGAAGTTGTATTCATTGTAGAGAATCTCGACATGCAGGGGCATGGTGTTGGTCTGGCCGCGGACGTGGCCGGAAACGACTGACACCGCGCCGAATTCGCCCATGGCCCGGGCGTTGCAGAGAATGACCCCATAGAGGAGGCCCCACTTGATATTGGGCAGCGTCACCCGCCAGAAAGTCTGCCAACCCGAGGCGCCCAGCACCAACGCTGCCTCCTCTTCTTCGCGGCCCTGGGCCTCCATGAGGGGAATCAGTTCGCGGGCGACGAAGGGAAAGGTGACGAACACCGTGGCCAGCACGATCCCCGGAACGGCGAATATGATCTTGATGTCGTGTTGTGCCAGCCACGGCCCGAACCAGCCCCCGGCGCCGAACAGCAGCACGTAGATCAGGCCGGAGATCACCGGCGACACCGAGAACGGAAGATCGATCAGGGTGATGAGCAGGTGCCTGCCGCGGAAATCGAACTTTGCGATGGCCCACGCGGCGGCTACGCCGAAAACCAGGTTGAGCGGCACCGCGATCGCTGCGGTGATCAGGGTGAGCCGGACGGCCGAGAGCGCATCGGGTTCGGCAAGGGCGGTGAGGTACGTCGTCCAGCCCTTGCGCAGGGCTTCCGCAAACACCGCCACCAGGGGCAGCAGCAGGAAGACCCCGAAGAACGTCAGCGACACGGCGAGGATCAGCCACCGGACCCAGGCCGGCTCGCGCGTCGCGACATTCGACTCGAACCGGCCGGCGTGATCCGCGGCCCAATGCATTGCGGTAGCCGCGCCAGCCATCAGGCTTCCCTCCCCGTCCTTCGGGCAGTCCAGGCCTGCAGCCCGTTGATGATCGCGAGCAGGATGAACGACAGCAGCAACATCACCACGGCGATCGCCGTGGCGCCGGTGTAGTCGTACTGTTCCAGCTTGGTAATGATCAGCAGCGGCGTGATCTCGGAAACCATCGGGATGTTTCCCGCGATGAAAATGACCGACCCATATTCGCCCACCGCCCGCGCCAATGCCAGCGCAAAGCCGGTGAGCAGGGCCGGCAGCAACACCGGCAGGACGACCAGCCGGAAGGTCTGCCAGCGGTGCGCGCCGAGGCTCGCGGCGGCCTCTTCCGGTTCCAGGTCCAGGTCTTCGAGAACGGGCTGGACGGTGCGCACGACGAACGGCAGGCCGATGAAGACCAGCGCCACCAGCACGCCCGGCGGCCCGAAGGCGACCTTGATGCCCAGAGGCTCGAGGTACTGGCCGAGCCAGCCGTTTTTGGCATAGAGCGCGGTCAGGGCAATGCCCGCCACCGCCGTCGGCAGGGCAAACGGCAGGTCGATCAGGGCATCGACGATTCGCTTGCCGGGAAACGAGTAGCGCACCAGCGCCCAGGCCAGCATGAGGCCGAACACCGCATTGATTGCCGCCGCAAGCAGGGAAGCGCCGAACGACAACTTGTAGGAGGCGACCACGCGGGGCGCGCTGACCACGTCCCAGAACTCCGCGAGCCCCAGGCTCGCCGTCTTCAGGAACACGGCGGCTAGCGGGATCAGCACGATGAGCGACAGATAGGCGAGGGTATAGCCCAGTGACAGCCCGAAACCGGGCAGCACCCTGAAGGTACGGGTTGCAGCCATCAGCGTTTCACCGCGATCTGATTTGAAGACATGCTTTCCCTCTAATTGGAAATCTGAAAACAGTCTAACTAACCGCCGATGTGACCAGAAATAATAAAAAACGCGCTGCTTATTCCAAATGTGAATTAGCAGGGATGGTTTGCCGAAACCTGGACTGGAACCCACTGCCACGGCGCAACGCTGCCGTCGCCGGGTATGGATTGGCGGCTCATGGGGCCGAGGCGCCCCGCTGGGGACCGAAACGGCGTCTGGTCCCGGTGGCTGGCGCCTCGGCGGGTCGGCGCTCAGGGGTGAGGGGGTGCTACGCCCAAAATGCGAAGAATCGCCCGTCAAGTGGCGAGCGCATCGTTCCAGATGTTGCGGGCCCAGGCATTGGCGAATTCGCCTTCCTGCTCCGAGGCCCGCTCCGAGACGCCGAAGGTGCCGTTCACCGTGTAGAGCGCCTGCTTCGCCTTGTCGTAGCGGTAGACCGCCGCCACGTGCGCCGCGTCCTTGTCCGAGACGTAGCTGTAGCAGGTATTGGCGAACACCGGGTCGGGGTTGACCGGCTCGCCGCGCAGCAGCGCGAGCACGGCGGCCGCCGCAATCTTCGCCTGCTGGTTCGCCATGTGGCCCGACTTGGGCGTGGGCGGCGCGGAGATGGCGTCGCCCACCACGTGGATGCCTGGCACGGCGTTGGACTCGTAGGTCAGATAGTCAACGCCGGCCCAGCGCCGATCCACGGTGAGCAGCCCAGCGTCGCGCGCGAGGTTGCCGGCCCGCTGGGGAGGCACGATGTTCAGCACGTCGGCCCTGACGCGTTCGAACTCGGTCCTCGCGGTTCGGGCCGCGACGTCCACCTCGATCACCTTGCTGTTCGGCCGGTACTCAACGATGCCCGGATAGCGCTCGCTCCAGACTTTGGTGAACAGCCCTTTTTTCGAGGTGATATCGGGATTGGCATCGAGCACGATCACCTTCGAGCGGGGCTTCGCCTGCTTGAAGTAGTGCGCCACCTGGCTCGCCCGCTCGTAGGGGCCCGGCGGGCAGCGGTAGGGCGCGAGGGGGATGCCGATCACGTAGACGCCTCCATCGGGGATGGTCTCGAGCTGCCGGCGGAGCGCCACCGTCTGGGGGCCCGCCTTCCAGGCGTGCGGGATCTGCTCGCGGGCCTGGACGTTGTCGAGAGATGGAATCTGGTCGTACAGGAAGTCGATTCCGGGGGAGAGGATCAGCCGGTCGTAGCCGATCTCGCCGCTTTGCAGCCGCACCTGCCTGCGGGCCGCATCGATCGCCAGCACTTCGTCCTGCACCACCCGCACCCCGTGCTTGCGCTCGAGCCCCTCGTAGCTGAAGGTGAGCTGCTCGATGCTGCGGCTGCCGCCGAGCACCAGGTTGCTCAAAGGGCAGGAGACGAATCTGGCATTGCGCTCGACCAGCACGACGTCGACGCCCGGGTCCCAAAGCCGCAGATACCTGGCGGCCGTTGCGCCGCCGAAGCCGCCGCCCACCACGACCACCCGCGGACCGGCGCCTTTCGACGCAACGCCCGCGCATCCGAACAGGGGCAGCGCCAGCCCCGCTGCGCTGCCTTTCAGGAACTGCCTTCGATTCATGGCCATTCTGTTCTTCCCTTTTAGCGCTGAAGCGCCGAAAAGTAGTCCGCAAGCTGCACGATCTCTTCGTCCGTGTAGCCCTTGGCATGGCGGCGCATGACGGTGGACGCTCGCGTTCCCGCCCTGAATTCCTGCATGCGCTGCACGAAATCGCCCCGGGAGGCACCGGCCAGCACCGGCGTCGTGCCAAGGCTGCGGCCGTCCGTACCGTGGCAGGGTGCGCAATTGGCGGCGAGCGCCTGACCCCGGCTCGGCCCAGCCAGCGCGGAGGACACCGGAAAGGCGATCAACAAAGCCAATGCCAGCGCTGTTGTCTTTTTCATTGCGACATCCCTTTCTTCATTAAAGTGAATCAACGTTTCCATTGCCCCCCCGAAACGTCGAGGACTCCGGATTGGCGCAGCCGCAGGAGCTTTTCGCGCACGTCCGCCACCGAGCGCCTGCAGAACACCACCGGCAGACCGCGGCTGTAGGCGTTTTCGCGGACCTTTGCCGAGAGCTTGTGGTTGATGTAATCGCACAGGATCACGACCAACCGGGTGTGGCGGGGAATCTGCCTGCGCACCTCGCCGACCTTGCGGCCCGGCCAATGCTCCACTTCCCCCAGTCCGTGGCTCGATATCTCGTTCTTGAGGGCGTCGACGTAATCGCCGCCGATGATGAGCGCCGTCATGTATCGATTCCTGTTTGTCGATGCCGTCAAGAAAGCCATCGGTTGCATGCTTATCAACATTCTTCAGCGCTTGAGTGCCCATACCGTGTTTTCGCGAACGTTGATGCGGGTGGGAATGACGCCGATGTTGTAGAACACATCGGCAATCTTTTGCTGCTCCGCTAGCACCGGGTCGTTGACGAGCGCCACCTGGTAGCTGCGTCGGTCGTTCGCTTTTTCGACCGTGGACGCGTCGAGGCCCACCAGGGGCGCATGATACTCCGCCGCTTCTTTCGGGTTCCGCTTGATCCACGCCCCGACTTTCCCGAGCTCGGCGACAATGGCGGCAATCACATCGGGCCGGCGCTCGGCGTAGGGCTTCGAAGCGAGGTAAAACCGCCGGTAACCGACCAAGCCCTTGCCGTCGGCCAGAATGCGAACGTCATTGGTCTTCTGGATTGCGGCGAGAAAGGGGTCCCAGATCGCCCAAGCGTCGACGCTGCCGCGCTCGAACGCGGCGCGGGCGTCCGCAGGCGCGAGGTAAGCGGGATCCACGTCCCTCAACTGCAGGCCGGCATTTTCCAGATGCTTCACCAACAGATAATGCACCCCCGCGCCCTTGGCGAGCGCAATTTTCCTGCCCTTCAGGTCCGCCACGGTGCGGATCGGCGAATTCCGGGGAACCACGATGGCCTGGGCCTCGGGCGAGGGCGTTTCCTCGGCCACATAGGCAAGATTGGCCCTGGCCGCCTGGGCAAACAGCGGCACCGTCTCGGCCACATCGGCGCTGAAATCGATGCTGCCCACGTTCAGCCCCTCCAGGAGCGGCAGGCCGGAGGTGAATTCGGTCCATTGCACCGTGACGCCCAACGGCGCCAGGACCTTTTCCAGGGTGCCGCGCCCCTTGAGGATGATGAGAATGCCGGAGGACTTCTGGTAGCCGATGCGCAGCACTTCGGGGGAGCCCGCCGCGGCCGGGGTTGCGTTAACCACGACAACCAGAGCGAGCGTAACCAGCGCCGCCCAGTGGTTCTTCAATTTGTCAAATAACGCCATGATGCTGGCGATGCCAGCAGCGACGATGTTCTTCGCAACGTGGCGCGCCGCGCCGCCGTAGGTGTCGACGATGATCTTGCGCCCGGTCAGACCGCAGTCCCCCACCGGACCGCCCACCACGAAGCGGCCGGTCGGATTGATGAGATAGCGGATATTCCGGGAGCGCATGGGTGCGGGAATGACGGGCTTGACGATTTCCTCGATTACCGCTTCGGTGATCCGGCGGTGGGAAACGTCCGGGTCATGCTGGGCGGAGAGCACCACCGTTTCGACCGCTTGCGGCTGGCCGTTCACGTACCGGATCGTGACCTGCGACTTGGCGTCGGGGCGAAGCCACGGCAGGCGTCCGGTTCTGCGCAGCTCCGACTGGCGCTGCACCAGCCGGTGCGCGTAGTAGATCGGCATGGGCAGGTATTGCGGCGTCTCGTCGCAGGCGTAGCCGAACATGAGGCCCTGGTCGCCCGCCCCCTGCTCGAGGTCCACCCCCTCGCCCTCGTTCACCCCTAGCGCGATATCGGGCGACTGCTTGTCGAACGCCGGCAGCACGACGCAAGTCTTGTAGTCGAAGCCCAGTTCTAGGCTGTCATAGCCAACGCGCTTGATGACGTCGCGCGCGATCTGGACGTAGTCGATGGCGGCGCGCGTGGTGATCTCGCCCGACATGACCACCAGCCCCGTGTTTACCAGGGTTTCGGCGGCCACGCGGGCGCGCGGATCCTGGGCCAGGATGGCGTCGACGACGCCATCGGAAATCTGGTCCGCGACCTTGTCCGGATGACCCTCGGACACGGATTCGGAAGTGAACAAGTATTCGTGCATTGCCTCTTACGCTACCTTAGGGCCACTGCTACGACTCTTTACGTTGACACCTCCTGAGGCCGCAGCTGGAGCAGCGGCCTCAGGAGATCCTCGCTTCGTCGGGGCGGCTCCGGCGCTATTTCTTCCCCGGTTCTCCTTTCCAGGATTCGGCGGGCTTCGTGGCGTCGCCTTCCTCCTTTTGGGCTTTCCTTTCGGCCTTGGCCTTTTTCGCCTTTTTCTTCACTTCTTTTTTGGCGTCGCCCTTGCCGGCATCTTCCTTCTTGACGGCGGCAGGCTTCTCCACCGGCTTCGCTTCATCAGCTACGGCGGCGAAAGAGCCCGACAGGGTGGCGATCACAGCAGCGAGCAACGTTTTCTTGAGCATAATTTTCCCTTTCTTGAAAGTTGGTAAGTGAAAAAATCAGTTTCTCCTTTGGGCCGTACAGCTCGCGAATCAGATCGTGGCTTTGCGCAGAACTGGCATAGATCGCCTTCCGGCTGGCGATGCTGCCGCCCAAGTTCCGATTGCCTTATCCGCCGACCCCATCACCGGAGACTGGCGCCCGTTCATGCACGTGTGGGCCTGTTCCGAACCCCTGAACGCGCCTTTCCGCAGGTTGCGATTGCGCCTCCCAGTCCGGGGATGGGAGGCTGAAGTAATTACCCTGCACGAAGTCCGCGCCCGCCCGGGTTGCCCGCCCCGCAACCTGCGGGCTCTCGATCCTGTGGACCAGAGCCTGCGCTCCATGCCGGTGGGCCACGTCGACCACGCCCTTGAGGCTGTCTGCACCGCCCAAATCCCTGGGATCGACCTTCAGGATGTCTGGATACAAACCCTTGAGGCCCGCAAACCGGTCGTGACTTCCCGGTGCGTGGGAAAGCGCCACCGCGTAGCCGCAGGAGCGATAGTTGGCGACCGCCAGCTTGAGGATGTCCCAATCCAGGTTCGGGTCTTCCGGCAATTCGATCACCACGCGGGACGTGGCGACGCCCAGTTGCTCGAGGATGGTCTGAAAAGCTCTCCCGTATCCCAGTCCCACGGCCAACAGCAGGCGGGGCTGGACGGTGACGAAAAGCCTGAACCCCGAAGGCGTGCGGCGAATGAAATTCAGGACGTGCAGCGTGCGGCACACCCGGTCCAGCTGCACCAGCGTGGCATCATCCGCGGCGTGGGAGAAAATCCCCCAGGGCGAGAGCGATTCACCCCCGGCGCCATAGCAGCGGATCAGGCCCTTGTGCCCGACCGGCGCGCGGACCCTCCCGTCGAACACCGGCTGAAACACGCTGGACAGGCGGCACTGGTAGAAGCGGGCCACCACGCTGCCGTCGCCGAGCCGATCCAGGGGAAATTCCGGGAAACGGCTGTTGTAAAACCCCTCGATGAAATCGCCTATCCGATCCGGTGACATGTATATCTTTCCCGATCCAAGCGCCGCGCCGCGGTTTCCTGCGCCGCCGACCGCCGCAGCCTTCGCGATCGCGGTGGCCAACGCGGAGCGCCCATTCGTGGCAATGCCTCAGCAACAAGCCTTGCGAGCTTCTGCAGTGCACTATAACGATGAACACCGCCCGGAAAAACGAACAAATTCTGATTTCCTTATAACGCCAACATATATGGACGCCGATCGAAGGCGCCGGGGGGAAGCCGAATGAGGCGGACCAGGCCACCGGGGATTCTCACGGGGGTGGGACCTGAGGGGTCCTGCCCGACCAGCAGCCTGCCGCTAGCCGAACTTAGCGGATTCGCGGGGTACGAGCTGGTCAAGTGATTGATTCTTCATAGGGTGACCCCCGAAGGTCTGCACTACACGGTTGCGGCTCGGACGACCTCCTCGGCAGTGATTTTCGGTGGGGCCTGGGCAGGCAAAGTGAGTTTGAGTTTTTCCAGCAGCAGCTTGATCTCGGGCTCGGGCTGCGTGTAGCGCGTGAGGCTCAGTTCGCGTCCGTCGGTGGTTGGGATGTAGACATCGATCATTTGCACGGCCGCGAACTTCTCGAGCACGCTGCGCGGGGTGAGGCCTGGCGCGAGCGCCTTCAGTTGCTGGCCGAGCGTGACGTGCAGGCAATAAGCGAGGAACGCGATAAAGATGTGCGCTTCGATGCGGCTCTGTTCCTGATGGAAGACCGGCCGCAGCGCCAGATCACCCTTGAGCGTTCTGAAGGCGGCTTCGACCTCGACGAGCTGCAGATAGAACTGCCAGAGTTTCGCCGGGTCAGACTCCGTGAGGTTGGTGCGCAGTAGATACCGGCCTTCGCGGCGCCGGATCTGTCTGAGCTTGTCACGATCAAGTCGATAGGCGAAGCTCGCACCGTGCTTGGCAACTTCAAGCTCGATCAGCCGCCACGCGGCGGGCGCCTTGGTCTGTGCGGCGCCGAGCTTCATCAGCAGCGCATCGCGGGTGAGGCTCATCGTGCTCAGTTTCTTCAGCCGCTCCCACAGCCCCTTCAGTTGCCGGCGGCGCATCGAGCGCTCCTTGGCCACCCGATCGCGACTCTCGGCAAACACGTAGAGCTCCCCATCCTGTGGCAAGAGCTTCACCTGGACCCCGGGGCGGGCAGCACACCAGGGTTTCTCCAGCAACGACTCCTCCAGACGCGTGAGACGTCCCTTGGGCGTACCCACGAGATAATGCACCGGCGGATCACTCGCGCGCATCTGCGCGAGCACTTCCTCGGTGGGCACGCCCCGATCCATGCACCACACACGGCGCGCTTTGCCATACTGGCGCTCGATGCGAGCGAGGAAATCCTTGAGCGTGGTCGAGTCCGCCGTATTGCCTGGGAGCACTTCGTAGGCGAGCGGCAGGCCCTCCGGGGTCACCACCAACGCGATGACCACTTGCACGCAGTCGGGCCGATGATCGCGCGAGTAGCCGTGACGGCGCTTATCGTCTTCGTCTGCCGGTGGATCGGACTCGAAGTACGTGCTCGTGAGGTCATACAAGAGCACATCGAAGCTCGCGTTAAACAAATCCCGCCAGCGCTCCACCAGGTGATCGAACACCGCCTCCTTGTACTTGAGCAGCCGGTCGTGACAACCGTAGAGCGTGTGGATGTCGGCAAGCGCGGCATCCGCGCCCAGCAAATCACCGAGCGCACTTCTCTCAAACCAGTGCCGGTGCAGCCGCCACTCGCTACCCGGGGACAGGAGCCGATACGCCACCAGCACAAACAGCACCTGATCCCAACGCGTGCCTTTACGCGAGGGCGCCAGTCGCTCGCTCCAAAACTCATCGAGCCCCAACTGCTGCCATAGCCCCAGGGTAAGCCAACACGCACCCCACTGCCGCGGCCGCTCCAGCCGCAACTGCGCAAGCTTCAGACGCACAATCGACTCGTCCGGGAGGATCCCCTCGCAACGATCCTCGGGAAACAGCGAGAGCGTTCGCGCCGCTTGCCTCGCCTCGTCCAGCACCTCGATCGAGCGGCGCCACGCCAGCTCCTGCGAGCTGTTGATCTCCCCCAGATACAGCACGTGCCGTTGCGGCACGCGTCCACCACTGACGCGCTTGTTCTCCACCACGCTAAAGTAGCGGTGCTCTTTGCCGTCCTTCTTTCGAGTGGTCGCGCGCAGAAACATTCTGGCACTCGATTATCCGCACAAATCCCCCAGATGCTAGAGGCAAGGTCTTCACTACAGCCGCTTTTGCGCAATTCCCGACACCAGCACTCAGATAAACCAATGGGTTATGCTGCACGATTACCCAAAAAACAGTCCGAATCCGCTAAGTTCGGCTAGGCAAGGGCGTGATCGAGTTCCGCGATCAGGTCGTCCACATCCTCGACGCCGACCGAAAGGCGCAGCAGTCCGTCGCCGATGCCGAGCTTTGCGCGCACTTCGGCGGGGATCGACGCGTGCGTCATGACTGCCGGGTGCTCGATCAGGCTCTCCACGCCGCCCAGGCTCTCGGCGAGCGCGAACAGCTCGCAGCGCTCCAGAAATCGCCGCGCGGCATCGAGTCCGTCCCTCAGCACCGCGGTCACCATGCCGCCGTAGCGGCCATTCATCTGGCGCCTTGCCAGCGCGTGCTGCGGATGGCTCGCGAGTCCCGGGTAGTACACGCGCTCCACTTTCGGGTGCTTTTCCAAATACTGCGCGGTCGCCATCCCGCTCGCGCAGTGCCGCTCCATCCTGAGCGCTAGCGTCTTGACGCCGCGTAGGGTCAGAAACGCGTCGAACGGGCCCGGTATGCCGCCCACCGCGTTCTGGAGAAAGCCGAGCTTTGCCTTGAGATCTTCGTTCTTTCGGATCACCACCACGCCGCCGATCACGTCGGAATGCCCGTTCAGGTACTTAGTGGTCGAATGCACGACGATGTCGAAGCCGTGCTCGACGGGGCGCTGGATCCACGGCGAAGCGAAGGTGTTGTCGCACACCGCCAGCAGGCCGCGGCGCTTCGCGACCTGCGCGACGCCGGAAAAATCCACGAGCTTGAGCAGCGGATTGGTCGGGCTCTCCACCCAGACCATGCGCGTGTTCGGACGGATCGCCGGTTCGAGCGCGGAGAGGTCCGACAGATCGACGAAGGTGAACTCCAACCCGGCCGAGCGTTTGCGCACGTTCTCGAACAGGCGGTAGGTCCCTCCGTAGAGGTCGTCCATCGCCACCACGTGAGAGCCGCTGTCGAGAAGCTCGAGTACCGTGCCGATCGCCGCCATTCCGGAGGCGAATGCGAATCCCGCGTCGCCGGCCTCCAGGTCTGCGATGCACGCCTCGAGTGCGTCGCGGGTCGGGTTGCGCGTACGCGAGTAATCGAAGCCCTTGTGCGCCCCGGGGCTCGATTGCACGTAGGTGGAGGTCGCGTAGATCGGGGTTATGACGGCGCCCGTCAGGGGATCGGGCCGCTGCCCGGCGTGGATTGCGCGCGTGGCGAAGCCTGGCTTCTTCGTTCGGCCGTTCATCCGGCATTCCTACCGGCGCCGGCGCAGCCAGTTGAGCAGGTCGATGCGGGTGATCAGCCCCAGGAACTCGTCGCCGTCCGTCACGATCGCGACCATGCCCCGGTTGAAGATCTCCATCAGCCGCGGGATCGGCGCATCCTTCGGCACCGTGACGAGATGGCTCTCCATCGCCTCGGTGACAGGGCGGTGGAAGCGCTCCGGTTTGTCGAACACATCGAGCAGAATATCCTCCTCGTCAACGATGCCAACGATCTTTCCGTCCTTCAGGACCGGGAGCTGAGAGACGTCGTAGAGCTTCATGCGCCGGTACGCGGCAAGCACTGCCTCGTCCGCGCCGACGGCGATCACGGCGTGCTCCCGGTGCCGGCGCGCGATCAGGTCGCGCAAGTCGCCGCAGGTCTCGCGCTCGATGAACCCCTGATCGATCATCCAGTAGTCGTTGTAGACCTTGGAGAGGTACTTGTTGCCGCTGTCGCACACGAAAGTGACGACGCGCTTCGGCTCCTTTTGCTCCCGGCAGTAGCGCAGCGCCGCGGAGATCAGCGTTCCCGAGCTGGTGCCCGCGAGGATGCCTTCCTGCGAGAGCAGCTCGCGGCAGGCGTCGAAGGCCTTGGCATCGGGGATCGTGTAGGCCTCTCTCACGCGCGAAAGGTCGCATACCGGCGGCACGAAGTCCTCGCCGATGCCCTCCACGAGCCAGGAACCAGCCTCCTTCGCCACCGCGCCGGTCTTCACGTACCCGGCGAGCACGGAACCCTCGGGGTCGGCGAGCACGACTTCCGTCCGCGGCGCGGCGCGCGCGAAAAAGCGCGACAGACCGGTGATCGTGCCGCCGCTCCCGACGCCGCACACCACGGCATCCACCTCGTGCTGCATCTGCTCCCAGATCTCCGGGCCGGTGGTCTCTTCGTGCGCCTTCGGGTTAGCGGGGTTGGCGAACTGGTTGATGTAAAACGCGCCCGGCGTCTCGCGCGCCAGTGTCTCGGCGAGGTCCTGGTAGTACTCGGGATGGCCCTTGGCGACATCCGAGCGGGTCAGTACCACCTCCGCCCCCATCGCCTTGAGGTGGAAGATCTTCTCCTGGGACATCTTGTCCGGCACCACCAGCAGCAGCCGGTAGCCCTTCTGCGCGGCGACCAGCGCGAGGCCGAGTCCGGTGTTGCCGGCGGTCGCCTCGACCAGCGTCGCCCCCGGCCTGATTCTCCCCTCGCGCTCGGCGGCCTCGATCATGGAAAGCGCAATGCGGTCCTTGATGGACCCGCCGGGGTTCTGGCTCTCCAGCTTGAGGAAAAGCCGACAGGGGCCGGTGTCGAGGCGGGAGATCTCGACGAGCGGCGTGTCGCCGATCAACTCGAGCACGTTGCCGTGGGCGGTTGCCCGCATGGTATTTATCCCGGTTGCTCGATAAGGTCGACCCCAATATCGACGATGTCCCCCGTCGCAGTGGCCGTGGTGTGCGCGGCAGCGTCTTCCGGCCAGCAATGGTCGCGGAAACGGGTGCGCAGCGCCAGCTTGTTGATCTTGCCGGTGGCCGTGTGGGGTATCTCGTCCACCACTTCCAGATCGTCCGGAATCCACCATTTCGCCACCCTGCTCTCGTAGAAGGCCCGCATCTCGTCGCGACCGAGCGTGGCCCCGGGCTTGAGCACCACGGCCATTAGCGGGCGTTCGTCCCATTTGGGGTGGGGGACCGCGACCGCGGCCGCCTCCAGCACGGAGGGATGAGCCGCGAGAACATTCTCAAGCTCGATGGAGCTGATCCATTCGCCGCCGGACTTGATCACGTCCTTCGCCCGGTCGGTGATCTGCATGTAGCCGGCGGGGTCCAGGGTCGCCACGTCGCCGGTGCGAAACCACCCATCGGGGGTGAAGCCCTCCCGCTCCGGACGGCCGAAGTACTGGCGAATCGCCCAGGGTGCCCGCGCCACCAGCTCCCCGAAGGATTCGCCGTCATGGGGCAAGGGCTGGCCGTCCTCGTCGAGGATGGCGAATTCGACGCCCGGCAGGGGCCGGCCCTGCTTGGCGCGACGCCTGGCGCGCGCTTCGGACGAAATGATCTCTTCATCGCCCCTCGGCGCGTTGACCGTTCCGATGGGTGACAGCTCGGTCATGCCCCAGGCATGAAGCGCGGTTACGCCGAGCTGCTCGAACCGCTCGCGCATGGCGGGCGGGCAGGTTGAGCCGCCGATCACGAGTTTGCGCAGCCTGCCGAGATCGCCGCCGTGCCGCGCCAGGTGCTGGAGCAGGCCGGCCCAGACCGTGGGCACTCCCGCGGAGAGGGTGACGCCTTCCTGCAGGATCAGCCGATGCAGGCTGGCGCCGTCGAGCAGGGGACCCGGCAGCACCAGTTTGGCCCCCGTCAGGGCGGCGACATAGGGCAGACCCCAGGCGTTCACGTGATACATGGGCACCACCGGCATCACCACGTCGCAGGCCGAGACGCCGAAGCTGTCCGGCAGGGCGCACGCATAGGCGTGGAGCACCGCGGAGCGGTGGCTGTAGAGGGCTCCTTTTGGATTGCCGGTCGTGCCCGAGGTGTAGCACAGCCCGCACGCCGCGTTTTCGTCCAGCAACGGCCAGTCGAAACGCTCCGAGTGGCCGCGCACCAAGTCCTCGTAGGCGAGCAACTCCGCGGGGAAGCCGGCGGGCAATGCCTCCCGGGCGCTCATCTGCACGAAGTGGCAAACTCGCGGCAACGTCGGAACGAGCCGCGCGGCCAGCTCGGCGAAGGAGATATCGAAGAACAGCACCTGGGCGTCCGCATCGCCGAGGATGAAGGCGATCTGCTCGTCGAACAGCCGCGGATTGACCGTATGGCACACCGCGCCGCTCCCGGAGATGGCGTAATAAAGCTCCAGGTGGCGGTGGGTATTCCAGGCGAGGGTCGCGACCCGGTCGCCTTCCCTCACTCCAAGATGTCGCAGGCCGTTGGCGAGTTGCCGCGCGCGGCGGTGCACCTCCCGCCAGGTGCTGCGATGGAGCAGGCCTTTGGGGTCCTCCACGGTGCGGCTCACGATCTTGGTGTCGCCGTGCCAGCGATCGGCGTGGGCGATCAGGCCGGAAACGAGCAGAGGAATCTGCATCATCAGTGCATGCATGGCTTGCTCTCTTCAAATGCAGAAGCGAAATACCGTTCCCGCTCCGGCTTCCGTGCCGAGAAATGGGGAGAGCAGCTCGGTTATTGCGCCGGTTTCAATGAGAAAGGCGTCGTGGCCGTGGGGGCTGCGCAGCAACGCGTACTCCGCCCGCGCAAGGCGGGCCAGCGCCTCGATCTCGGAGGCCGGATACAGGATGTCGGAATCGATGCCGAGGAACAGGGCCGGCGCCTTCAGACCCTTCAGCGCCGCCTCGATTCCGCCCCGCCCGCGGCCGATGTCGTGGCTGTCCAGCGCGGCAGAGAGGACGAGATAGCTGCTGGCGTCGAAGCGGCGAATGAATTTTTCGCCCTGATGGAGGGGATAGTCTTCGCCGCGCGCCGGGTCATCGCTCCAGCGCCGCAGGAAGCTTTCCGGGGAACGGTAGCTCAACATGGCGATGGCACGGGCGAGCGCCAATCCCGTCGGCTGCGCCTGGCGGGGCCCCTGGCGATAATAGGCCTGGTCGGCCAGGATGGCTTCGCGCGATAGCCGGTTCCAGGCCCGCGCCCACGGCCCCTGGCGCGCCGGCGCGGCGACCACGGCGAGGCGCTTCACCCGCTCCGGGAACATGAGGGCGAACTCCAGGGCCACCATGCCGCCGAGGCTGCCGCCGATCACCACGGCCTGTTCCACCCCCAGATGATCGAGCAGCCGCGCCTGCACCCGCGCCAGATCGCGCACGGTGAGGGCGGGGAAGTCCCGGCCGTAAGGACGGCCGCTCCGCGGATCCACGGAGAGCGGGCCGGTGGAGCCGTAGCAGCTGCCCGGGTGGTTGGCGCAAATTACGTAGTCGCGGGCGGGGTCGAGCAGCCTGCCTTCACCCACCAGCCCCTCCCACCAGCCTTCCGCCCCGAAGGCCTGCTCCAGGGAAGAAAGGTCGGCGAGAACCGCTTCGCTGTACTGTCCCGCCAGGTGCGCGCTGCCGCTCAGGGCGTGGAACACCAGCACCGCGTTGTCGCGGCGGGCGCTCGGACGGCCATAGGTTTCGAAACGCATCTCCAGTTCCGGCAGCGATTCGCCTCCCTCGGTGGCAAACGCGCGCCCCGCCATCCGGAGGACCGCGGTGCGCGGAGCGGCGGGACCGCTGGAGGGGTCGGCCGTGACCGCCAGCCTGGGGAATGCCCGAAAGACGCTTTCCGGCACGATCATGCCGACGCGACGCTTTGCAAGACCCGGTGAGCGGACTTGAGGGCCTGCCGGACGTCGTCCTTGATGTCTTCGACATGCTCCAGGCCGATGCTCAGGCGCACCAGCTCGGGCGTCACCCCGGCCAGCGCCTGCTGCTCCGCGCTCAGTTGGGAATGGGTGGTGGAGGCGGGGTGGATCGCGAGCGTGCGTGCGTCGCCTACATTGGCCAGATGAGAAACCAGCTCCAGGCGATCGATGAACGCCTTGGCGGCTTCGTGGCCGCCCTTGAGCCCGAAGGTGAGCACCGCTCCCGGCTTGCCACGGAAGTATTTCTGGGCGCGGGCGTAGGAGGGATGATCCTCCAGGCCGGGATAGTTGACCCAGGCCACCTCTTCCTGATCGCGCAGCCAGCGGGCGATGGCGAGTGTGTTCTCCACGTGCCGCTCGGCGCGCAGGCTCAGGGTTTCGATGCCGATCAGGATCTGGAAGGCCTCGGAGGGTCCGAGGGATTGTCCCTGGTCGCGCAGGCCGTCCACGCGCGCCTTGACGATGAAGGCGAGATTGCCGAAGGTCTCGATGAGCTTGAGCCCGTGATACCCCGGCTGGGGCTCTGTGAGGAGAGGGTAGCGGCCGTTGTCCCAGGGGAAGCGGCCGCTGTCTACGATGAGGCCGGCGATGGCGGAGCCGTGGCCACCCAGCCACTTCGTGGCCGAATGGGTGACCAGCGCCGCGCCCCAGTCGAAGGGCCGGAACAGATAACCGCCGATGCCGAAGGTATTGTCCACCACCACTGCCACGCCGGCCTTCCGGGCGGCGGCGAATACGGCCTCGAAATCGGGGATGTTGAGGGCCGGATTTCCGATCGACTCGATGAACCAGGCCCGGGTGCGCGCATCGGTGAGGCGCAGGAAATCTTCCGGGTCTTCGGAGCGGCCGGTGAAGCGGGCCTCGATCCCGAAGTGCGGCAGGGTGACCCGGAACTGGTTGACGCTGCCGCCGTAGAGGTTGGGGGTGGAGACGATGTTGTCGCTGGTCCCGGCGAGCGTGGTAAGTGCCAGGAACTGGGCGGCGTGGCCCGAGCTGGTGGCGAGCGCACCGACGCCTCCCTCCAAGGCCGCAATGCGTTTCTCCAGCGCGTCGTTGGTGGGATTCATGATGCGGCTGTAGATGTTGCCGAACTCCTGCAGGGCGAACAGCCGCGCGGCGTGGCCGGAGTCGCGAAACTGGTAGCTGCTGGTGGCGTAGATGGGCACCTGGCGGGCCCCGGTCGCCGGATCGGGGCGGTACCCGGCATGCAGCTGCAGGGTCTCGAAGCGATAGTTCTTTTCCTCACTCACGGTCGTACTCCCTTGCTGACGGAAACAGGCTCATCCTTTTCGAAGCGCCGCGGTTCGGCCGGACGCCACCCGGAAAACGGCGCCTGCTCGTAGCCCGCTTCCCGGACATAGCGGCCGAGCCGCAACCACTCCTCGGTCGGCAGCGCGCTGCCCACCTGCCGGGCCACCGGAACGCCTTCAAGGTCGTAGAACACCAGGGTGGGTGTGGCCATCACCCGCTCGGCCCGGGCGAAGCCCGCCTGGGTGGTGATCCACCCCTCGAAATCGCGCAGCGCTGTCGGCTCATCGGCCAGCAGGCTCAATGCGACGAAGTGGCGGCGGTAGTAGCGGCGCAACCCGGCATCCGTGAGCGTGGTTGCGCGAAGCCGCGCGCACTCGGCGCAGCCGCTCGCCTCGAAGAGCACCGCCACTCCCGCCTTGCCCGAGCGCTTGGCCTGGGCGAGCGCGGACTGCAGATCGGCGGCGGCCGGGAAGAAGCCGTCGGCCGGTTTCCCGCGAGGCTCTCCAGCCTGGGCGTCGAACCTGCCCGAGAAAAGCGCCAGCGCGAACAGCAGCAGCCCGATCAGGCTCACGATCAGAATTCGGCGCAGCAACTGTTCGCGGCCGGCCTCGAGTTCCTCTTGCGGCGGGTGGATTGGATCGTCCATCCGAGCCTCCTTTATCGCAACCAGAAAAGCGCCCGATGGCGCAGCCTGTCGAGCAAGGTCATCGCCGCCCAGGTGATCGCGCCGGTGTAGAGGATGCCCGCCACCATGCGCGGGTAGTCGGCGAAGTCGGCGTAATACTGGACGAAGCGCCCGAGCCCGGCGTTGGCGCCGAACAGCTCGGCCACGGTGAGCAGGATGAAGGCAAATCCCAGCCCCACCGCCATGCCGGAGAAGATGTGGGGCAGGCTCGCGGGGAAGACCACCTTGCGCAGGTATTCGAAATGACCGAAGCCAAGCACCCGGGCGTTATCCCGGTGCCGCCCTTCGACGGCCAGGGCGCCCGCCGCGGCATTCTGGAACACCGGCCAAAAGGCGCCGACGAACACCACCAGGGTCGCCGACAGATGGAAGGTCGGGAGCACGGCGATGGCATAAGGGATATAGACCGTGGGCGGCACTGGGGCGGCCACCTTGGCGAGCGGAAACAGCGCCCGCCCGAGCCGCGGGGTGGTGCCGGCGAGCAGTCCGAGCGTGACTCCGAGCACTACTGCCGCGCCGAACCCCGGCGCGAGGATGAGGAAGGAGGACAGCGTCCCCCAGCCCAGTTCGGGTAACGATGCCCACAGCGCATTTAGCACCACGGCCGGCGGGGGAAGCAGGGAATTGCCGCGCCCTTCCAGCAGGCTCGCGATCGCCTGCCAGGCCGCCAGCAGCCAGGCCGCCAGCAGCCAGGGCTCCCAGGCGAACGAAGCCAGCGCCCGCCAGCGCGACGAAAGTCGCAAAACGCGGTCGACTGCCGCAAGGCTCGCTTTTCCAACGAAGTGATCGAGCGCTTTGGCGGGAGCATTCATGACGATTCTCCAGGAACAGAAGGGTGCGGCGTTCAAGCGGGTTCCAAGTGCGCCAAGGTGTCCGCGTCAAGAGCTTCCGCGATGCTCTCCCGCAGGTTATGGAAGACCGGGTGGGCCAACAGCGTCGCGCGGCGTCGTGAGCGTCCGAAGGGCACCGCATATTCGGCGATGATCCGGCCGGGTGAGGCGCCAAGCACCGCAATCGAGTCCGCCAGCAGCAGGGCCTCGTCCACATCGTGGGTGACGAACACCACGGTACGGCGCGGAGCGCTACCCTGCCACACTTCGATCAGCAGATCCTGGAGCTTCGCCCGGTTGATGGGGTCGAGGGCGCCGAAGGGCTCGTCCATGAGCAGGAACGGGGACTCCAGCGCCAGGGCCCGGGCGATGGCGGCGCGTTGCTGCATGCCGCCGGAAAGCTCGAAGGGATACTGATGCACGACTTCCCCGAGTCCCACCCGGGCCAGATGCTGCCTCGCCCGCTGGCGCCGTTCCGGGCGAGACACGTCGGGGTGGGCCTTGGCCACCGCCTCAGCAACGTTGTCGGCAATCGTCATCCATGGAAACAGGGCGTAGTTCTGGAACACCACGGCCCGATCGGTGCCCGGCCCGGCCACCGGCCGGCCCGCGGCGCAAATCCGCCCGGCCGACGGCCGCTCCAGGCCGGCGATCAGCCGCAGCAGCGTGGACTTGCCCGAACCGCTTGGCCCGAGCAGAGCCAGGAATTCGCCCTCCGCCACCGCGAGGTCAATGCCTTCCAGGATCACGGCCTCTCCGTACCCGAAGGCCACGGCGTCGATCCGCAACGCGTTTCCGCCCGCCTGGGTCACAGCGCGTTCCTCGCCTGTGCTTCCTTGAGCCGCGCTTTCCAGAACGGGTCGTTCGGGCTCTCCTTGGCCAGGCCCTTGAGCGCACGGTCATAGGCACCCAACTCGAAGATGGGAGAAAGCGGGCGCTTGCCTTCCACGAACTCGGAGTTGACCAGGGTCGTCCAGAACTTCTCCGTTCCCTTCACGTTGGGATCGGTGCGTTGCTCCAGATAGGGCGAGTAATAGCCCTGCTCCAGGATATCCCGGTCCAGCTTGACGTACTTCTGGATCGCGTCGATGGTTTCCTTGCGATGCTCGGCAGCGAACTTCTCCGCCTTCAGGATGGCTCGAAGGAATTTCTCCCACGTGTCACCCTGCTTGAGCTTTTCCGACGTTACCACCAGCCGGCAGCAGGGATGGTCCGGCTGCAGCTCGGTGGAGCGGATCGCCACCTTGAGTCCCTGGCGCTCGGCCCGGATATCGTGAGGTCCCCATACCACGCCGGCGTCCACTTGGCCGGATTTCACCGCCTCCAGCACCGCGGGCGGGTTCTTCAGCTCGAAGATCTGGACGTCCCGGCGCCAGTCGAGCTTGGCATCCTTGAGCGCGCCCCGCAGCACCGCGTCGCCGGTCGCCAGCCGCACGGTGGCGATCTTCTTGCCCTTGAGATCGCCGATGCCCTTGATGGCCGCCGCGTTCTCCGGCTTGACCACGATCGCCGCGTCCCCTCCCATGATGCCGCCGATGATTTTCAGATCCGCCCCCCGGGCGTAATGAACCAGCGGCGCGGTCGTCCCGAAGGCGCCGATATCCAGCTTGTTCGCGACAAGCGCGTTGAGCCCGTCGGCGGAGTTCTGGAACTCGATCAATTCGACATCGAGTCCCTCCTGCTTGAAGTAGCCCTGCTCCTGGGCGACAAAAAATTTGGCGTGGCCGGTGACGGGGATATAGCCCACCCTGATCGTTTCCGCCGTCGCCGAGCCCGTGGCCACCGCCAACATCAGCGTTGCAAGACCTGCGCGCAGGCCGTTCAATCCGTTCATTCCTTTCTCCTTGATTCAGTCAGTCAGCGTTCGCACCCCTCGCGGCTTGCGTTGAAACGCAAGCCGCGGTGCATTGCACAAGATTACCGAACGGACGTTTCGCGACGAACCAAGAAAATTTCAGATGGAACGCAGGAAGTGAGATAAGCAAGCGCGCATCGGCAATACGCGGCAGTTCAGGCTTTACCCGCAGCGACCGCATGGCGCCGAAGCCGGACATCCGCTTGGCTGCGGTGGCGTGGCCTGGGCGGCGATGGTTTGCGGCGCGAGTCCTGTGGGATCGCCGCCGGCAATCGCGGCACTCACGCCCGCTGCCGGCTGATGCCGATCTGCGGCGGCTGGCGCAGCGTCTGGTAAATGACGCAATAGCGCTCAGCGAGATTGAGCAGCGTCGCCAGCTGTTCCTCGCTGGCATCGGTATCCAGTTCGAAGGACAGGCGGATGGCCGAAAAACCGACCGGCACGTCCCTGGCGACACCGAGGGTGCCGCGGAAATCCAGGTCCCCCTCGGCCAGCACCCGGCCGTCGCGGATGTCGATGCCGAGCGCGGTGGCGACCGCCTTGAGCGTCACGCCGGCGCAGGCGGCCAGCGCTTCCAGCAGCATGTCGCCGGAGCAAGCCTCCTCGCCGCTGCCGCCGGTGGCGGGATGCAGGCCGGCTTCGACGCGGCCGTGGCCGGTTTCGATGCGCACCGTCGGGCGATCCGTTCCGAGCCGGCCGCCAGCCTTGAGCGTCCATCGGGCAGCGTCAGGATTTTCCTTGTAGCGGGCCTTAAGAGGCGTCTGCAGGGCCTTCAGTTCTTCTGCATCCATGGATTCCGTAGGCGAAAATTGTTGGATTGAAGGCGGTCAGGGCTGTTTCACATGCGCGGCCACGGAATCGGCAATATCCTGCGCGGGTGCATTGTAGGGGAAATGCCGAACGTATTTCCCGTCCACACCCATCAGGTAGATGAAGCCCGAATGCTCGACGGTGTAATCGCCATGCCCGTTTCCCTGTTCGCGCCCCTGATGATGCTCGTGTTTGTGGGCCCCGGAGCTGGCATGCGAGTGTCCGGGTTCCTGCTTTGCGCCGGGAGGGTGGTCCCGCAATTCCTGGTCGGAAGCGGTTTGCGCCCGGGCGTAGAAGGCCCTGTAGGCGGCCGCCACCGGTTTGATCTGCTCCGGCGTCCCGGTCAGGCCGACGATGCGCTGGTCGAAGTTGGCCAGATAGGCCTTGATTACCCGGGGGCTGTCGCGCCTGGGATCCACCGTGATGAATACCGGCACTACCTTGTCGGCCCTATCGCCCAGCAGCTTCAGCGCTTGGGAGAGTGCCGCCACCGTCAGCGGGCAGACGTCGGGGCAATGCGTGTAGCCGAAGAAAACGAGCATGAGCTTGCCCCGAAAATCGCTGTCGCGCACCGTCTGCCCAAGTTGGTCGGTCAGCGTGAACGCGCCGCCCACCTGTGCCGCGCCTTGCGCCATTTCGTCCCGCTCCGGTGATGAAACGGCATTCCCCCGGGAGATCCACAATGCCCAAGCGGCAACCAGAATCGGCAGGAAGACCAGTAGCAATGGAGTTTTTCTCATGGATCAGTGGCAGATGCCAAAGGTGAGGGCCATCAGGACGGTGGCCGGTGCACCGGGCACCCTGACGGTTGCGACAAGGCGCCTCGCTGCCATGTCGATGACGGCAACGCTGCCGGCGTCCGCCAGCGGCAGGTAGAGCTTCTTGCCGTCGGCGGTGGTGGCGCCACGGCCGGGCGTTCCGGGCAGGTCGATGTCGGCGTCCCTCCTCAGCCGATCCAGGTCGTAGACCAGCACCTTGCGTTCGGCCCGGCTGGGGACCAGGGCCACGGTGTCGAACCAGCCGCTGAAAACCGTGTACATGTCGCCCGCTCCTTTGAGGGCGATGCCCGATCCCGGGGCGGCGGCCGGCACGACGGTCACGGTTCGCGTCACGTTGTCGGGAACCAGTAAATGGGCGCCCGTTGCGGAAGGGAAGACTTTTTGCGCGCCGGCGGGCACGCCGAAGGTGGCGGAGATCCGCTCGCCTCTGATATCGATGACGCTGACCAGCGGGGCGCCCGCGCTGCGGGCGAACACCGTGCGGCCGTTGGGAGAACGGGTAAGAGAGACGACGCCGCCGAGCTCGGACGGTGGTGCGGAGACTTCGCCGACGATCCTGCCGGTGGACGCATCGATGACGCTGATGCCGTCTCGACCCTCGGGGGCCGCGTACAGCCGCGAGCCATCCGCGTTGAACAATAGGTCCCTCAAGGGCGGAAGTTCTCGGCTCCCGGCAACGACCTTGCCGAACAGCAGATCGACGAAGGCCACTCTGCCCGCGGCCGGGTCGGCGGCAACGAGTTTGAGCCCGTCGCCGCTCACGGCGAGCCGTGTGGGGGCGAAATCGAGCGCCAGGATCCGATCGACCCTGGCTGAAGGGAGATCGATGAGGGCGATTCGGGGCGTGCGGCCGTCGGCGACGACCAGCTTCGCGAGCTCCGCCGAACTCTCGATCTGCCGCGGCACCAAGGCGACGTCGATGCTGCCGGCGATCCGGTCCCTGGTGGTGTCGATGACGGTGACGACGGGTCTGTCGGCCGACGGCACGAAGAGGTAGCGCAAGACGTCACCGTATCCCTGGCCGGCGACAGAGGCGCCGCCACGGAGTAACACAACCGCGGCGACCACGAGCGCCGAGGCCAGGCGGGCGATCAGATGCCGGAAGGCCATGAAGCCGGCTGGCGCAGGCGAGGGGAGGCGGCGCATAGGGAGCGTCTCGCCTCCGGCGCGCCTACTTCCTGGCCACGTAATAGGGGTTTAGCGCATTGGTGTATACGTCCGCGGCCTTGATTTCGCCCGGCTTCAGCTTGCCTTCGGCGACCAGCAGGTCGATCCACCACTGCACCGGCTCGTCGTTGGGGATGAGGCCGTTGTCGTAATAGCTCCAGGCGCCGGCATACTTGGGATCGAGGCCGCGCCGCTTGGCGAAGATCTGCGCTGCCTCGTCGGGGTTCTTGTTGGTCCAGTTGGACGCCTTCACCAGCACCTTGACGAACTTGCGCACCACGTCGGGATGCTCGGCGATGAAATCCTCATGGGTGAAGTAGGGCAGCATGCCCGCCACCCCCTTGTCCACGGCGTAGTCGTTGAACAGCGCCCGCGCCGCGCCGGTCTTCTCCGCCTTCTCGTAGTAGGGCGAGTGGACCACGGCGACGTCGATCAGGCCCTGGGTCAGCGCCTGCTCCTGATTGGGGTCGGGCAGCACCACGAAATTGATGGTCTTGTCCAGTCCCTGGCGCCGCAGATGTTCCTTGAGCACGTATTCCGAGCAGGCGCCGAAGCTGTTGATGCCGACTTTCCTGCCCTTCAGATCGGACACCGACTTGATCGGGCTGTCCGGGCGGACCAGGTACTTCATGTGCGGGCGGTCGGGGGTGGTCTGGGCGCCGGCGGCGATCAGCTTGAGTTTGGCGCCGCCGGCGCGCGCCGTCAGCACCAGCGGGGTCATGCGGTTGGTGACGTCGATGGTGCGCGAGGCGACCGCCGGCACCAGCTGGGCGGCGGGAATCTCGCCGACCCACTCGATCTTCAGACCCTCCTCGGCAAACCAGCCCTTCTCGTCGGCGATGTAGACCGGGTCGAACCACTGCACGTTGGCATACCTGATGGGAAAGGGCTTCTTGACCTCTTCGGCGTGAGCCCCGGAAAGGGCGAACAGCGGCACGGCGATGGCGATGGCGGCGGCAACTCCGGAAAGTTTCATGTCGTTCTCCTTTTCACAGTGAAATCAATGACCGGCGGCGTCGCGCCAAGCCGTGGCGCTATGCTCGATCAGCAGCAGCAGCTTGTTGAAGGCGAGCCCCAAGAGGGCCAGCGCGACGATGGCGGCGTACATCTCCGGAATCTTGAAGATTTCCTGCGAATGCAGGACCAGAAAGCCCAAGCCGGCGTTGGCGCCGATCATCTCGGCCGCGACCAGGACCATGAAGGCATAGGCGGCGCCCAGGCGGATTCCGGTGAAGATGGAAGGGGCCGCCGCAGGCAGGATCACCTTGCGGAACAGCGTGACGCCCTTGGCGTTCATCGACCTCGCCGACCGGATCAGGATCGGATCGATGCCCTTCACGCCGGCGGTGGTATTGAGGATGACCGGCCAGACGGACGCCCAGAGGATGATCATGACTTTCGACATCTCGCCGATGCCGAAGAACAGGATAAAGACCGGGAACAAGGCGATGGCGGAAACCTGGCGCCCTGCCTGCAGCGGTGCATCGACGGCGCCGTCAAAGGTCTTGAAGGATCCCGTCGCCAGTCCGAGCGGCACGCCGATGATGACAGAGAGGCCCAAGCCGTAGAGAATGCGCTCGAGACTGACGAGCACGTGGCGGTCGATCTCGCCGGAGGCGATCTGTCGCCACAGGGAGTCGGCAACGACGGAGGCCGGCGTGAGGAAATTGGCGTTCACGATGGCAGCGCGCGGCAACAGCTCCCACGCGCCGACGAGAACGGCGACGACGAGGAATCTAAGAGCCAGCGCGCGCATCAACCGCCCTCCCGAGAGACGGCGGCCGAAAGCAGGCCAAACAAGCTGCGGCGCGTGCGGGCTTCGGGCGCGGGTCGGGCGAGAAACCCCTCGGCCGTTTTGTCGACCTCTTCGGCCAGCAGCTCCCAGATCAAGTGACGAAGAGCGGCGAATTGCGGCGACGACCGGACATCGCCGGCCGCGCGGCCGGCGGGGAGGTCGATGTCCACCACCTGCTTGATGCGGCCGGGGCGCGCGGTCATGACGACTACCCGTTGCGCCAGAAACACCGCCTCCTCGATGGAGTGGGTGACGAACACCACTGTCTTTCCAGTCTTTTCCCAGATGCGCAGCAGCTCCCCCTGCAAAATCTCGCGGCACTGGGCGTCCAGTGCGGCAAAAGGTTCGTCCATCAGCAGTACCTCCGGGTCGTAGGCCAGCGCGCGGGCAATGGCCGCCCGCTGCTTCATTCCGCCGGAGAGCTGGGACGGATAGCGGTGCTCGAATCCGGCAAGACCAACGGCGGCGATGTGCTCGCGCGCGATCGGCTCGCGCGCGTTGGCGGGAACCTTCTTGATCTCGAGGCCGAAAGCGACGTTTTCCAGCACCGTCCGCCAGGGGAACAGGGCATAGTCCTGGAAGACGAGGCCGCGGTCGAAGCCTGGACCAGCCACAGTCTTGCCGTGCGCCACCACCGAGCCGTCGGCGGAAACCAAGCCGGCGATGATGTGCAGCAAGGTGGACTTGCCGCAGCCGCTGGGACCGAGGATGGCGATAAATTCACCCTTGCCCACAGTCAGGCTGATGGCGTCCAGCGCGACGATGGGCCCGGCCGCGTCTTTGACGGCGTATCGCTTGGTCAGCTTGTCGATGCGGAGCGACTGCTCCACGGCGCCATTTCCCGAAAAGTACATGATGCCCTGATCTCTCTCCCGAAAAGGTTTCGAACCCGAAGCTCGCGTCGGAGCGCGACCTGCGGTGCATAGCAAGAGGTTACCCAGCGAGCGCCCCGGGACGAACCAAGAAAATTTCACATGGAACGCAGGATTGAAGATAAGCGGTCACCGGCTTTGGCCGTCGCACGGAGGAGTTGTGCAGAGTCGCGCTCCGGTCAGCCGATGTCCGATGCTTGCGTTCGCGGTCTCATGAGTCGACTCGTGTGCGGTGCCGGAGCTTGGCAAGCACGCCTCCTCGTCTCCGGCGGCTGAAACGGCTGTCCCCGATCGGCCCAAGCGGAAGGGAACCCCACGAATGCTGCATCGACCGGAACAGCTCCAGTCCCTGCGGCCAGGGCCCGAATCCGGAATCGACGTTGATATGCCCCGCATCCCCGATGTTGATCAGGCGGCTTCCCCAGCACTCCGCCCAGTATGCCGCCCGGGTCATTTTCACCCAGGGATCGTTGTTGCTGATGACGACGGTGCTGGCGAAGCCGAGCTGGCTCCTGGGCATCCAGGACACGAGGCTCTCCGAACTGTCGTCGGCACGAAACCCCGAGGGCGAGAAGCGGTCGGGATCGGCCGGGGCGACGAGCATCGCGCCGGCCACCCGCTCGGGCCGGTCGGCCGCGCCCAGTACGGCCGCCAGGCAGCCGTAGCTGTGGGCGACCAGCCAGACCGGGCCGCAGGCCCGGTCAATCGAGTTCCGCACCGCGCTGGCCCAGCGGGCGAGCACCGGCGCCTCCCAGTCGATCCGCGACACCCGCACAGCGGCCGGCACCTGGCTCTCGAACCAGGTTTGCCAGTGCTCCGGTCCGCTGTCGTGGAGTCCCGGGACGATCAGGGTGGTGGTTGGCATGCCCATCTTTCCGGGAATGGCGGGAGGGAAGTCTCCCTCCCAACGCCCATTGCGTAGGCGTCGGTCACTTCCCGTAGATTTGGTCGAACATCCCGCCGTCGGCGAAATGGGTCTTCTGGGCTTTCTGCCAGCCGCCGAACACGTCATCGATGGTGAACAGATTCACTTTCGGGAAGGTCCTGGCGTACTTGGCCGCCGCCTTGCCGTCGCGCGGCCGGTAGTAGTGCTTGCCGGCGATGTCCTGCCCTTCCTCGCTGTAGAGATATTGCAGGTAGGCTTCCGCTACCTTGCGGGTGCCGCGCTTGTCGACCACCTTGTCCACCACCGTGACCGGCGGCTCGGCGAGTATACTCACCGAGGGCGTGACGATCTCGAACTTGTCCGGGCCCAGCTCCTTCACCGCGAGATAGGCCTCGTTCTCCCAGGCGATCAGCACATCGCCCTGGCCGCGCTCGACGAAGGTCGTCGTCGAGCCGCGCGCACCCGAATCCAGCACCGCCACGTTCTTGTAGAGCTTGGCGACAAAGTCCTTGGCCTTGGCCTCATCGTTGCCGTACTTCTTGAGTGCATAGCCCCAGGCCGCCAGATAGTTCCAGCGCGCGCCGCCGGAAGTCTTGGGGTTGGGGGTGATGACGGAGACGCCCGGCTTCACCAGATCGTCCCAGTCCCGGATCTGCTTCGGGTTGCCCTTGCGCACCAGGAACACGATGGTGGAGGTGTAGGGGGACGCGTTGTGGGGGAGCCGCTTCTGCCAATCGGCGGGAATGAGCTTGCCCTTTTCGTGCAAGGCATCCACGTCCCAAGCGAGCGCCAGGGTGACCACGTCGGCTTCCAGCCCGTCGATGACGGCACGGGCCTGTTTGCCGGAGCCGCCGTGGGACTGCCGGACGGTCACGGACTCGCCAGTCTTCGCCTTCCACTGCCTGGCGAAAGCGGCGTTGAAGTCCTGGTAGAGCTCGCGGGTGGGGTCATAGGAGACGTTGAGCAGGACCGCGTCGGCGAAAGCGAGGGGCGAAGCGAAGGCGAGAATCAGCCCGGCGACGAGGGCGCGGGCGGGAGAACGGGAAGCCACGGGGAGTTCCTTTCGGTTGATTGGGACCGATGGAACTCTAGACGGCGAGGCCGGCTACGGGAACCAAGAAAAAGCGATATTCATATTCCCGTGGTTGAAGAGGGCATCGGGCGATGTCCGTGGGCTCAGTTCTTCACCACCAGCCCTTCAACGATTTTCACCTTGTCGTTGACCTTGACCGCAGGCTCGGTGGTCTGGGAAATGATCCGGGTCGTGCCGTCGTCCATGCGCACGCTGATGTCGTAGCGCTTGGCTTTCTTCATGCTCTTTTCCACTTGGTGGCCGGCATAGGCGCCGCCTGCGGCGCCCACCACGGTTGCGGCAGTCTTGCCGCGGCCCTGGCCCGCCTGGTTGCCGAGGAGCGCGCCCGCCACGCCGCCGGCAATGGCGCCGAGGCCGGTGGCTTCGCCTTCCTGCTCGCGCACCGTAATGCCTTCCACTACGCCGCAGTTTTCACACTTTGCTGGCGCCACGGGCTGGGCGGCGGAACCAGATTGTGCCGCAGCCGGCGTGCCGGCGGGGGCCGCCTGCTTGGGTTCGTTGAAGGCAAACGCCGGTGCGGCGAGCGCTGCCGCCAGCGCCACTGCGACGATGCTGATATTCGTTCTCAACATGGCAAACCTCCTTGAGCGAAGGATACGGTTCCTTGTTTCATCCTAGACCCGGGAGCGAGGTGTAGGAGGGGATTTATCCCCGACCTGGGTCGCGAATGAATTCGCTCCTACAGGCTTCCGCTCAACTCGCGAGTTCCGGGCGATTGCGGAAATTCTCCAGGGCTTCCGGATTGGCGAGCGCTTCCTTGTTCTTCACCGGCCGGCCGTGGACCACGTCGCGCACCGCCAGCTCCACGATCTTGCCGCTCTTGGTGCGCGGGATGTCCTGCACTTCCACGATCCGGGCCGGCACGTGGCGCGGCGTGGTGTTCTGCCGAATTTGCCGCTTGATCCTGTCGACCAGCGCCGGGTCGAGCTTCACGCCTTCCTTCAGCCGCACGAACAGCACCACCCGCACGTCATTGTCCCAGTCCTGGCCGATAACCAGACTTTCCACCACCTCGGGAAGCTGCTCCACCTGGCGGTAGATCTCGGCGGTGCCGATGCGCACGCCGCCCGGGTTGAGCACCGCATCGGAGCGGCCGTAGATGATCACGCCGTCGTGAGCCGTGACCTCCACATAGTCCCCGTGGCACCACACATTGGGGAAGCGCTCGAAGTAGGCGGCGCGGTATTTCTTTCCGTCCGGGTCGTTCCAGAATCCGACTGGCATGGAGGGGAAGGGCGCCGTGCACACCAGCTCGCCCTTCTGTCCCCGCAGCGGGAGGCCGTACTCGTCGAACACCTCCACCCTCATGCCGAGGCCCCGGCATTGGATCTCGCCGCGCCACACGGGAAGAACCGGATTGCCGCCGACGAAGCAGGAAATGATGTCGGTGCCGCCTGAAATGGAGGACAGGCACAGGTCCGCCTTGATCTTCCGGTACACGAAGTCGAAGCCTTCCGGCACCAGGGGCGAGCCGGTGGAGAGAATGGTCCGCAGCGACGCCAGCTTGTGGGTCTGCATCGGTGCCAGCCCCTGCTTGTTCAGCGCATCGAGGTACTTGGCCGAGGTGCCGAATACCGTGATCCCTGCCTCGTCGGCGTAATCCCACAGGATATTGCCGCCGGGATGGAACGGCGAGCCGTCGTACAACGCCAGCGCCGCGCCGGAGGCAAGTCCCGAAACCAGCCAGTTCCACATCATCCAGCCGCAGGTGGTGAAGTAGAACAGCCGGTCGCCGCGCCTGATGTCCACGTGCAGTAGATGTTCCTTCAGATGCTGGATCAGCGTGCCGCCGGCGCCGTGCACGATGCACTTGGGCACGCCGGTGGTTCCGGAGGAGTAAAGGATGTAGAGCGGATGATCGAAGAACAGGCGTTCGAACCGGATATCGCCGGAGTTGAAAGGCGCGACGAAATCGCCAAATCGGACACCGCCACGAATCGGACTCACGTCAGCGTGCTGCCGCACGTAGGGAAGGACGACCACCTTCTCCACTGACGGCAGCTGCTTCACGATTTCCGCCACCCGCTCGATGGAATCCACGGTCTTGCCACTGTAGTAATAGCCGTCGGCGGTGAATAACGCCTTGGGCTCGATCTGGCCGAAGCGATCCAGCACGCCCTGCACGCCGAAATCCGGAGAGCAGGAGGACCAGATGGCGCCGAGGCTGGTGGTGGCCAGCATGGCGACGATGGTTTCGGGCAGATTGGGCACAAAGGCCGCCACCCGGTCGCCGGGCTTGATGCCGATGGATCTCAAGGCCTGGGCAGTGCGGGACACCTGGTCGTACAGCTCCCGGTAGGTCAGGGAGCGCCGTACCTTGTCCTCCCCGCGGAACAGGAGGGCCGTCTCGTCGTCGCGGCGCCGGAGCAGGTTCTCGGCGAAGTTCAGGCGCGCGTCCGGGAACCACCTGGCGCCCGGCATCTTTTCGCCGTCCACCAGCACCCGGTCGCTTCCGCGCTCGCCGACGATTCCGGCGAATTCCCACATCGAGGTCCAGAACTGCTCGGGCTTTTCCACCGACCAGCGGTCAAGGGAAGCGTAGTCCGGAATCTTGACGCCCCAGCGGGCCTCGGCGGCCTTCATGAATGCGGTCGTGTTGGCCTGCGCGATGCGCTCGGGTGAGGGCTGCCAAAGAGGTTGATCCATTAATGCCTCCAGTGTTCAGGTTGGCTGCGGATGAATGCAAATCGTCGCGGCCATTTTCTACGGCGTCTTACGATTCCGGAGATCCGCGCATCCGCGCAAATCCCAGGCTAGTCTTCTCGTCGCAGCTGCGGGAACAGAATCACGTCGCGGATGCTTGGACTGTCGGTGAGCAGCATGATGAGGCGATCGATGCCGATGCCCTCGCCGGCGGTGGGCGGCAGCCCGTGCTCCAGCGCCCGGATGTAGTCGGCGTCGTAGTGCATGGCTTCCAGGTCGCCCGCTTCCTTGGCCCGGGCCTGCTCCCGGAAGCGCTCGGCCTGGTCCTCGGGGTCGTTCAGCTCGGAGAACCCGTTGGCGATCTCGCGGCCGGCGATGTAGAGCTCGAAGCGGTCGGTGATCTCCGGGTTGGCGTCATTGCGCCGCGCCAGCGGCGACACCTCCGCCGGGTAGTCCACGATGAAGGTGGGCTCGAACAGGAACTCCTCGACGGTTTCCTCGAACAGGGTCAACTGCAGCCCGCCGATGCCGTCGCCGGGACGGTAGCCAACGCCCATGGCCTTGAAGCGCGAGATCAGGAACTCCCGGTCGTTCAACTCCCGGTCCGTGTATTCCGGGTGGAAGCGCTTGATGGCTTCGATCACCGTGAGCCGCGCAAAAGGCTCCGCCAAATCCATCACCTTGCCCTGGTAGGTGATGCGGGTGGTGCCCAGCACCCTGAGGGCTACCTCCCGCAGCATCTCCTCGGTGAGATCCATCAGGTAGCGGTAGTCCTGGTAGGCCTCGTAGAACTCCAGCATGGTGAACTCGGGATTGTGGCGCGTGGAAATGCCCTCGTTGCGGAAATTGCGGTTGATCTCGAACACTTTCTCCAGTCCGCCCACCACCAGCCGCTTGAGATAAAGCTCCGGCGCGATGCGCAGGTACAGGTCCATGTCCAGCGCGTTGTGGTGGGTGACGAAGGGCCGCGCCGCCGCGCCCCCCGGGATGGGGTGCATCATGGGCGTCTCCACTTCCAGGTAGCCGCGGGCCACCAGGAATTCGCGGATCGCCTGGATCACCCGGGAGCGGGTGACGAATACCTTGCGGGCGTCGTCGTTGGTGATGAGGTCGAGGTAGCGCTGGCGGTACTTGCTCTCCTGGTCGGTGAGGCCGTGGAACTTTTCGGGCAGGGGCCGCAGGGCCTTCGATAACAGGCGGATCACCGTGACCTTGACCGAAAGCTCTCCGGTCCTGGTCTTGAATAGCGTGCCCTCGGCGCCCAGGATATCTCCCAGGTCCCAGCGCTTGAAGGCCTCGTAGGCGGCCTCGCCCACGCCGTCCTTGGTGACGTAGAGCTGAATGCGCCCGCTCATGTCCTGGACCGTGGCGAAGCTCGCCTTGCCCATGACGCGCTTGAGCATCATGCGGCCGGCGACCCGGGCCGGATCGGCGGCGGGCTCCAGCTCCTCGTTGGGCTTGGCGCCGTGGACCGCGTGCAGGTCGGCCGCAAGGTTGGCGCGGCGAAAGTCGTTGGGGAAGGGAATGCCCTGCTCGCGCAACGCCTTCAGCTTGACACGCCGCTCCTCGATGATCTGATTTTCTTCGCGCGGTGCGGTGTCGGCCGGGTTTCCGGACATACGGTTTGACTCGTTAGAAAAAGGTGAAGACTCGGAAGCCAAGCATACGGGCGGCTTCCGCCTGGTTTTTGTCGGCGGTGGCAAATTCGGACGCCCCTGAGGCTTGGGCCAGCGAGAGGTGCAGTGCGTCGAGGGTGCGAAGTGGAGTGTTTCCGGTGCGGCCCAGCAGGTGATAAGCGTCGGCCACCGGTCCGTCAGTGACGGGAAACAGCGCAATGGCGCCGTCCTGGATGTCGGTGCGCATTTCCTCGAGGACGCGCTTTTCCAGCCCGCCATCGATTTGCCCTGCGCGGCGCCGCCTCGCAAGGCCGCAGCGCATCTCCACCACCGTCAGGCGGCTGGCGGCCACCGGCGCCCGCTCCACAAAAAAAGAGTCGAACGCCGCGCTCTTGGGCTCGGCGATGTAGCGCTTCATCAGTGCGCTGGTGTCGACGTAGATCATCAGCAGCGCTCTTCGCGATCCTGGCCGACGATGACCTCGCTGGGCACCTTCTGCATGGGCTGGCGGGCCCTGAACTTCGCCAGGGAGCGCACCTTGCGCTTCAGGCCTGCGGGAAGAATGCGGGCGATCGGTTCGCCGCGACGGACCACCAGAACTTCGTCGTCATCGGCGAACATCCGTTCAGGATGGCTCAGGCCTTCCCGGGCCTCTCGGATCGTGACCTTTTTCATGGTGGAACCTCCTTGCACGGCAGATTGTGACACAAAACTGAATATGTGTCACAAGTTCCTTTTTTGGCTTTGTCGACCATTACTGCGGTCGGAGCGGCAAGCCTCGGAGATTAACAGGCTGTTAAACCCCCTGCTTCAGACTCGCCTCGATGAAATCGTCCAGCGCCCCGTCCAGCACCGCCTGGGTGTTGCCGATTTCCACGTTGGTGCGCAGGTCCTTGATGCGCGACTGGTCGAGCACGTAGGAGCGGATCTGGTGGCCCCAGCCGATGTCGGTCTTGGTGTCCTCCAGCTTCTGCTGCTCGGCCTGGCGCTTGCGCAGCTCCACTTCGTAGAGCCGGGCTTTCAGCATGGCCATGGCCTCCGCTCGGTTGCGGTGCTGGGAGCGGTCGTTCTGGCACTGGACCACAATGCCGGTGGGCAGATGGGTGATGCGGATCGCCGAGTCGGTCTTGTTCACGTGCTGGCCGCCGGCCCCGGAGGCGCGGAAAGTGTCCACCCGCAGGTCCGCCGGGTTGATGCTGACTTCGATGGTCTCATCCACCTCCGGGTAGACGAACACGCTGGCAAAGGAGGTGTGGCGCCGGGCGTTGGAGTCGAAGGGGGATTTCCGCACCAGGCGGTGGATGCCGGTCTCGGTGCGCAGGTAGCCGTAGGCATAGTCGCCGGAGACCTTAAGGCTCGCGGTCTTGATTCCGGCGACTTCGCCAAAGGACTGCTCCAGCACCTCAACCCTGAACCCGCGGCGCTCGCAATAGCGGGTGTACATCCGGAGCAGCATCTGGGCCCAGTCCTGGGCCTCGGTGCCGCCGGCGCCCGCCTGGAGGTCGAGGAAGCAGTTGTTGGGGTCCATGGGATTGGCGAACATGCGCCGGAATTCCATGTCCGCCACCTTCTGCTCCAGGGCGTTCACGTCCCTGCTCAGTCCGACCAGGGTGGCGTCGTCGTTCTCGTCCCGGGCGAGGTCGAACAGCTCCCGGGTGTCGGTGAGGTCCTGCCCCACCTTTTCCAGGGTGAGGACGATGCCTTCCAGGGATTTTTTCTCCCGCCCCAGCTCCTGGGCGCGCTTGTTGTCGCTCCAGAGGGACGGGTCTTCGACCAGCTTGGAGACTTCGGCTAAGCGCTTCTGCTTGGCATCGAAGTCAAAGATACCTCCGAAGCTCGGCGGCCCGGCCCTGCAGGTCCGCAAGCTTGTTGGCAATGGCGTTGAGTTGTTCCGCTTCCATGGCAATGCACGCTGAAAAGAACGTTATTATACATTGCGCTGGAGCCCAGGAGCAGGCTGCCGGGACGGGCTGCCGCAGGCCCCGTCCCTTGGCTATACTTGCAGGGCTAAAACAAGGAGGAGGGTCATGGAAAAGGCCTCGAGCTACGAGGAGCTGGCCAGGACTTTCCGCTGGGAAGTACCCCGGGAGTTCAATATCGGCTGGGACGTGTGCGGCCGCCACGCCCGGGACCGCTCGCGCTTCGCCCTCTACTACGAAGACGATGCCGGACAGGCTGCCCGCTACACCTTCTGGGACCTCCAGCAGCAGGCGAACCGCCTTTCCAACGCCCTCGCGGCCCTGGGGGTGAAGCGGGGCGACCGGGTCGCCATCATCCTGCCCCAGCGGCCCGAGACCGGCATCGCCCACGTGGCCATCTACCAGATGGGGGCGGTGTCGGTGCCCCTGTCCATCCTGTTCGGCCCCGATGCCCTCCAGTACCGCCTGGATAACGCCGGGGTCAAGGTGGCGCTGGTGGACGAGC
The DNA here is from genome assembly GCA_016183615.1 of Betaproteobacteria bacterium. Lineage (GTDB taxonomy): Bacteria > Pseudomonadota > Gammaproteobacteria > Burkholderiales > UBA6910 > JACPEG01. Next base: position 122,200 of record JACPEG010000004.1, on the reverse strand, counting down.
AGTCGCTGCCCCACCTGCTCCCGGTAAGGGACCAGTGCCCCCAGCTCACTCATGTGATCGGAGTCGGCGGCGCCCGCGAGACCGGCGTCCTCGGATGGGAAGATCTGCTCGCCAGGGCGGGCCGCCATTTCACGCCGGTCGTCACCTTGGCCGATGATCCCGCCATGATCGTCTACACCAGCGGCACCACCGGCCCCCCCAAGGGGGCGCTGATCGCCCACCGCTGCCTCATCGGCAACCTTCCGGGGTTCGAGTGCTCCCACGACTTCTACCCCCGGGAGGGGGACATGTTCTGGTCGCCGGCGGACTGGGCCTGGACTGGGGGGCTGATGGATGCGCTACTCCCCGCCTGGCACTACGGCCAGCCCATCCTTGCCTACCGGGGGCGCTTCGACCCGGAGAAGGCCTATCACCTCATGGAGAAATACGGGGTGCGCAACAGCTTCCTGTTTCCCACGGCGCTCAAGATGATGATGAAGGCGGTGCCGGAGCCGAAACGGCGCTACGACCTGCAGGTCCGCTCCATCATGAGCGCCGGCGAACCGGTGGGGGAGACCGTGTTCCACTGGGTAAAGGAGGCGCTCGGCGTCACGTTGAACGAAATGTTCGGCCAGACGGAGATGAACTACATCGTCGGCAACTGCGCCTCGGTATGGCCGCCCAGGGCGGGCTCCATGGGCCGGGCCTACCCCGGCCACCGGGTGGCGGTGATCGACGAGGCGGGCAACATCGTCCCCAGCGGGGAAATCGGGGAAGTCGCGGTAAACCGGACGGGGGACCCAGTGTTTTTCCTGGAGTACTGGAAAAATCCGGAGGCCACGAAAAACAAGTACACCGGCGACTGGTGCCGCACCGGGGATCTCGCCAGGCAGGACGAGGAGGGCTACCTCTGGTACCAGGGGCGCTCCGACGACGTCATCAAGAGCGCGGGCTACCGCATCGGCCCGGCCGAGATCGAGAACTGCCTGGTGAAGCACCCGGCGGTGGCGAACGCGGGTGTCATCGGCAAGCCCGACGCGGATCGCGGAACGCTCATCAAGGCCTTCATCGTGCTCACGCCGGGCTACACTCCGTCGCTTGAGCTGGAGCAGCAAATCCAGAACCACGTGAAGGGCCGGCTTGCTCCCTACGAGTATCCGAAGGAAATCGAGTTCATATCGGAACTGCCGATGACCACCACGGGCAAAGTGCAGCGCCGGGTGCTGCGGTTGCGGGAGGAGGAGAAGGCGAAGGCGAAGGCCGGAGGCTGATCGTCCATGGCGTCGAAACCAACTCCGGATAAAGACCGGCTCGACCGGGTGGTCGCCGAGGCCCGGCGCAACCGGGAGCAGCGCGAAAAGACCTACCGCGATCAGGCCCTCAGGATCTTCCCCTGGATCTGCGGACGCTGCGCTCGGGAATTCAGTCGCGAAACTGTCCATCTGCTCACCGTGCACCACAAGGACGGCAACCACGACAACAATCCGCCCAACGGCAGCAACTGGGAGCTGCTGTGCGTGTACTGCCATGAGAACGAGCACCGGCGCTACCTGGATGCCCTCGCCGGGGGCGATGGCCGCGAGCAGGAATCCCGTGCGACCTATAAACCCTTTGCCGATCTCAAGGGATTGCTCAAGCGCAAGCAGTAGCCGCAGAATTTCGCTAACGCATCAGGTAGGCATCAGCTTGTCATGGACACTTCAACCGCTCGAAAGACCGATATGCCGGAAATCTGCCACCGGATCGAAATCAAGGCCCCGCCCGCCAAGGTGTACTACGCGCTCATCGCCGCCCCCGGCCTCAAGGGCTGGTGGACCGGCGACGTCGTCGCCGAGCCCAAGGTCGGCTCCATCGCGGAGTTCGGCTTCAGCAACCGCTCGACGCTGTTCCGCATGAAAATCGCCGAGCTGAAGCCCATGCAGCGGGTGGTGTGGGAATGCGTGGGGGACGTGGACGAGTGGACCGGCACCCGGATCATTTGGGAAATCTCCGCCCAGGGCGATGCCTCCGAGCTGCGGCTGACCCATTCCGGCTGGCGCTCCAAGGACGGGTGGTACGGCACCTGCGACCTTACCTGGGGCGAGCTGATGTACCGGCTGCGGGATTACGTCGAGGGGAAAGATCCGGGGCCGTACTTCAGCGGTACTGCATGAGGACGCGGCTCGCGCGCCGCGAGCCAGTTGCCAAGCAGCCGCGGGCTGACTATCTGCTCGCTTCCCGCTCGCCCAATATTCCATTGACAAGTCATTGGGGCGCCCCTTACACTGCGCAACGGTTCGGAATAATACAAACGAATACGCGCCGGCCCCGATAAACAACAAGGCGTCAAAGCCTGTACTCCGGTAGGCCAAAAAGAAATCGGCAAAATGCCGTAACCCGCCCTGGCGCCCGTGCCGGTCGGCGGCGGCAGTTTCCGGACCTGAAGGGGATCCCACCTCCCATAACGGAAGTTCTGTTCGTTCAGGGGCTGTTCCCTGGACGAGGCACCGATTTTTTCGTCCTGAGCGGGTCGTGATGCTGATGCGCCGGGTTAAGGCACATTGCGTCTGGCGCTGGAGGAGGAAAGAAGATCAGGGACGGGGCCCAGGGCCCCTGGAAGAAATAGGGGACCGCTCATTTTTTCGACGGCGGCGACCCAGAGTGATTTGGTAGCAGGGACGGGGAAGGGAGAAGAACAACAATGGATACGGGACACCGCATGAGCCGGTGGCGCTCGAAGCGCATCGGGGATCGCGTTGCGGGGATCATGCTTCTGACGGCGGCCTTGGCCGCCCAAGCCGCGCCGCCGGAAGGGGCCGGGCCCCAAGTGCCGGCGGTGGTGCTTCCGCCTCAGGCCGCCGAGCGCGCCCAGCAGGAGGTGGCGGAGCACACCGCCCCCGCCGTGAGCCTCACGGCCCCCGCCGAGGGCGCGCTCTACACGGCGCCCGCCGCGGTCGTGCTCGGGGCCACCGCCAGCGCGAGCAGCCCCGGGCGAAGCCTCGTCAAGGTGGAGTTCTTCCAGGGCATGACGCTCCTTGGCACCGCCACGGCGGTTCCGTACACGCTGCAGTGGACCCACGTCGCGGCGGGACGTTATGCGCTCACGGCGCGGGCCACCGACAACCTTGGGGGCGCAGGCCACCTCCACCGCGGTCAATATCATCGTGAACGCCCCGCCGTCGGTCACGCTCACTGCGCCAGGCGCAAATACCGTGTTCACCGCTCCCGCAACGATTCCCCTCGCGGCCCATGCCGCGGATGCCGACGGCTCCGTGGCCAAGGTGGAGTTCTTCGATGGCGCAACCCGCATTGCCAGCGTCACGGCCGCGCCCTACAGCTTCCAGTGGACGAGCGCCTCGATAGGCGCCCACACGCTGACTGCCGTGGCGACCGACGACAGAGGAGCGGCCACCACTTCGGCCGTGGTGCCGGTCATCGTGAATGCGCCCCCGGCGATCGCCTTCACGGGGCCTTCCGAGGGGGCCACCTTCATCGCCCCGGCGACCATCGACCTGGCCGCCATGGCCTCCGACACCGACGGCACCATTGCGCGGGTCGAGTTCTTCGAAGGGGCGAACCTCCTTGCCGGCATGACTCAGCCGCCCTTTAGCGCCACCTGGACGGCGACCACTCCCGGGAGCTACACCCTCTTTGCCCGGGCGACCGACGACCGGGGGGCGGTCGCTCAGGCCCTGCCCCTCCACGTGACGGTGAAGCCCAACACCCCGCCCGCGGTCTCGATGACCAGCCCCGCGCAGGGGGCGAGCTTCAAGGCCTCGGCCACGATTGCGCTTGCCGCCACCGCCTCCGACAGTGACGGCAGTATCGCCAAGGTAGAGTTCTTCCAGGGTGCGACCCTCATCGGGACTGCCACCACCGCCCCCTACAGCGCCCCATGGACGAACGTCGCCGCGGGGAATTACATCCTCGCCGCGGTCGCCACCGACGACCGGGGCGCACAGATGATCTCCGGCTCGGTCGCCATCACGGTCACCGCGGCCCAGGCGCAGGTGTACTATATCTTCGCCGATCATCTCAACACGCCGAGAGTGATCACCGACCAGCAACAGAGAATCGTCTGGAGATGGGACAACACCGATCCTTTTGGCACCAACGTTCCCGATGAGGACCCGGATGGGGATGGGCAGAGGTTCGAGTTCAACCTCCGGTTCCCGGGGCAGTACTTCGACAGGGAGACGGGGCTGCATTACAACTACTATCGCGATTGCTACGATCCGGCGACCGGGCGCTATTGCCAGCCAGATCCGATTGGGCTCGAAGGCGGCTTGAATCTCTACCTCTACGTTCGTGGTCAGCCCCTAGGATATGTAGACCCTTTAGGGCTTTGTGACCCTGATGACTATGTTTGCCAAGCTGCGGTCGGTCAGACGAGCCTTCCGATACCAGGCGTTGGAGCCTTGCCGTCTGGATTTCGCTGGTATGGGAACTGGGGTGGACCTGGGTGGACCGGAGGCTTTTGGTCGAATTGGAATGGATTGACACCAGCCCAACAGGTCAGTGTGCGACAGCCTATCGACTCACAGGATGCGTGTTATATGGCGCATGACATCTGCTTTGGCGGGTGCCGTGGCAATAGTGGCAATATTTGCCCTCCCCGAGACCGAGCAGCGTGTTTTCGCGACTGCGATCGACGGCTTAGCCAGTGTTTGGCCAATCTGCCTGCTAAGGCTCCTTGGAATAACTGGAGGGCTAGAACCGCAAGCTGGTATTTTTCACGAAGCAATCCAGCACCGAGGGACTGATGTTTAGACTCGCATCTCCACTAAGCGTGAAACTCGGAATAGCACTCGGATTCGTGCATTTGCTTTCCGTGCTGATGATTGTTTGGTACCTGTTGGCAACGGACGTCGATGCCCAGTGGCAGCTCATTTGGGTTCCGCTCCTGCTTGTGGACTTCCCAGTTTCGCTTGTCGTCGTCTTTTCTAATGAGCTTCTATCGGGTCTGACTTCACCATGGGCAAGCTACCCGGCTAGCGAGTTTCACGGGTTCGTTGTGCCAGCCATTGTGCACGGTCTGCTTGGGTCTCTCTGGTGGCTTTTCCTGCCCGTTGCTGTGAGTAGTGCTTGGACTGCCATTCACGCGAAGTGGCGCAACGGAAATTAAGAATTCGTCTCATCATCTGAACACCCCGCGCGTGATTATCGATCCGCAGCAGAGAATCGTCTAGCGCTGGGACAACACCGATTCCTTCGGCGGAAACCCGCCGGATGAGGACCCGGACGGGGATGGAAACAAATTCGAGTTCAACCTCCGGTTCCCGGGGCAGTACTTCGACAGGGCGACGGGGCTGCATTACAACTACTATCGCGACTGCTACGATCCCGCCACCGGGCGCTATTGCCAGCCGGATCCGATTGGGCTGGGGGGCGGCATCAACCTCTATCTCTATGTCAATGGGAATCCAATCGTTAGGGTTGATCCTATGGGACTAAAACCTGTTCCTTGCCCGCCAGGATCTCCTCCTGGTAGAAGTGGCTGCTACAGAAAGCGGAATTGGGGCTGCGGCAGCATACCTCGCATGCAGAGCACAGGTATTCTCATGGTGCTTTGTCGGCTGCCGCTCTGACACGCTCACTTGCCGTTGAGGTACCAGGTGGACAAGAGTTCCCAGGAAACCAAGCACGATGTCAGCGAAGACAGATTTGCCTTTGTTCGACCAACCATCAAGGTGACTTGGGTGATCGAGATTATTATCGCGATCTTGATATTGCTCTACCTCTTGTTCAAATGGTTTTGACCAACCTCACGGAGGAGCGCAGGTCTTCTGAGGAGAGCATCAGCAGGTCGCCTCCAAGGCGCTGCGTGGCACCACAACCCGCCGGAGCAGCAACGAGCGGTCCTACGCCGGCAGCGCGATCTTCTGCTCGATGCTGAATTGGTAGTCGTGGAACACGTGTTCCGCGGTGAGGAGCCGGTAGCTGCCGTCGGGCAGCCGGGTGGACGTGTCCTTCAGCCGGTAGGCGTAGTGCCCGCAGGTCCAGATGTCGAAGTTGCGCATGTGGGTGCAGAGGCAGGTCTTGTCCTTCACTGAAACCTTCTTCGCATCGGGGTGGGCCGCCACTTCGCGGTTGTAGGCGGTGATGTAGGCGCAGTTGCCGGAGCCGTCGAGGAGGTAGCCGTAGGCCTCGCAGTTGGGGCGGATGCCGGCGCCGATGCCGGGGCTGCTCTTCAGCATGCGCATCGGGTATCCGGTGGGGGAGATGGTGTTAACCTCGATCTCCTCCTCGCTTGCCTTGAAATATTCCTGCTTCACCTCGTCCGGCAGCCCGCATTCCCGCGCGACCGTAAAACGCGTGGCGACCTGCACCGCTGCTGCTCCCGCCTCAAGGAACGACACGGCGTCGCTGCCGGTGAAAATCCCTCCGGCCGGGATGACGGGTATGTTCAGGTTCTCGGTCGCCAGGTACTGCTGGATCTCCGCCACGATGGTGCGCAGGTCGTATTTCGCCCAGTCCATGCCGAAGCCCAGGTGCCCGCCGGCGAGCGGCCCCTCCACCACCACGTAATCCGGCAGGCGGTTAAGCCGGGCATTCTTGCGCAGGAACAGCTGCAGCGCCCGCAGTGAGGAGACGATGATGCCGAGCCTGGCATCGCGGAAGCGCGGATGGTCCTCGATCAGGGCCAGCGAACCCAGGTGCAAGCCGGCGGAGAGGGTGATGCCGTCGATGCCGGCGTCGAGCGCCGCAGTCAGGCGCACCCGCAGCGTCTCCTTCGGCGCGTTCATGGTGAGCTTTTCCATGCAGTTGATGAAAATGAGGCCCTCACCCCGCTTGGCCTGCATGGCGGCGCCCACGTGGTTGTGGGTCGCCTCCGCCAGCCGCCCGAGATCGAACAGGATCTTGGACTTGTCGGAGCTGGCGACGTTGTACTTGTAGAGCTTGAGCTTTTCGCTGACGAAACGGGTCTGGAAGCGCCGGTCGGAAACGGTGTGCACCATGGCGTCGGAGATGTGCCCGATGCCGCCCAGCCGCGCGGCCACCAGCGCCAGCTCGGCGGTCGAAATGTCCACCCCCATCCCGCCGATCATGATCGGCACCAGTTCCTTTTTGCCGAACAGCAGACGAAAATCGTCCACGCGCTTCATGGGTATGCTGAAAGTCCTGGAAGGCAGAGGGGGCGGAGTCATCATTCTGACCACGGCGAATCCGCCATTTTACACTCCGACGGCACTCAAGACTTAGACATTTTTTGCCAGCATCTTTCCCGTCGCCTCGGCCACCACAATACCGTCCTGATTGCGGGCAGTTCCCTGAAGCACGTCGATGCCGCCGCCGGCATCGGCCTTGGGGAACTTTTCGGTGACGGTCCAGCGGAAGGTGAGGGTGTCGCCGGCCCGCACCGGGGCCTTGAATTTGCAGTTCTGCTCCAGGTAGGCGATGGCGGTGCCGGCGTAGTACATGCCGACCGGGCCGCCCATCATGGCGCCGGTGAACACCCCGTGCAGGATGCGGCTGCCGAAGCGGGATTGCTCCGCAAACTGCTGGTTGACGTGCAGCGGGTTGAAGTCGCCGGTGAGGCCGGCGGCCAGCACGAAGTGGGTTTCGGTGACGGTCATGGCGGACTCGAAGCTGTCGCCGACCCTGGTTTCGTTGAAGCCTTTGCCTGGGAAGACCATTTATTGCTCCTTGAGTGAAAATAGGTGCCGACACGTGCGCATGAACTCGCTCCTTGGGGCTAGAAGGGGATTCATCCCCGACCGGGGTCGCGAATGAATTCGCTCCTACCCCGGGGTTTGTAGGAGGGGATTCATCCCCGATAAAGGTCGCGAATGAATTCGCTCCTACCCGAGGTTTGTAGGAGGGGATTCATCCCCGATAAAGGTCGCGAATGGATTCGCTCCTGCGCAAATTTTTTTTTGCCATGGGCATCAGGCTCCCACCGCCCCGAGCGCCACAACCGTTCCCAGCGCCACCGCACCCATTCCCGTGGCACAGCGGCGTGCAAGCGGCGCACCGCCGATGAACAGCACCAGACCCAGCTTGAAGCCGATATTGGATACCACGGCAACGGCAATCGAGGTTACAGCCTGGAACGCGGTGAGCTTTCCCAGGTCGAAGAGACGCAGACTGGAAAGGGTGATGGCGTCCACGTCGGTGAGTCCGGAGAGCACCGCCACGGCGTAGAGGCCACTGCTGCCGGCGATGTCCGACAGCCAGGCAGCAAAAAACAACACCACCGCGTAGAGGGCGCCGAAGCCGAGGGAAGTCTTCAGCTCCGTCGGGTTGGTGATGGGCGGCACCAGCGCCTCGCGGTGCTCGTTCAGGCGCCGCCACGCGAACGCGGTCCAGGCGAGCCCGAACAGGAGCCCGGTTCCGAGGACCGGAAGCAATGTCGTGAGAATCGCCGGCGCCGCGATTGCGCTGATCACGCCGAGGCGAACCATGACCACCAGATTGGCGAGCAGGATCACTACGACGGCGAGCGGCAGCACCCGGTCATTATTCCCGGCATGCCGGGCATAGACCAGTGTGGTGGCGGTGCTGGAAACCAGGCCCCCGAGGGCGCCCAGGAGCGGCGCGCTCTTTTTCTGGCCGAACACCCGCAGCGCCACGTAGCCCGCGAGGCTCACTCCCGAGATCAGCACCACCATGAGCCAGACCTGGTGGGGATTAAGCGCCTCGTAGGGCCCGTAGTTCCGGTTGGGGAGAATCGGCAGCACGATGAAGGAGAGCACCGCGAATTGCAGCATGGACACCAGGTCCTGGCGCGTGAGCGCCTGGGTGATGCCGCGCAGCTCCGCCCTGAAGTAGAGCAGGATGGTAGTGGTGATGGCGAGCATCACCGCCAGGGTGCCGTAGCCGTACCAGATCAGGGCACCGAGCCCATAGCAGACCACGATCGCAACCACGGTCGTGGTGCCGGGATCGGTCGCGGCTTCGCGCTCGCGGAAATAGGCGGCGACGGTCATGAAGCCCACCACCAGCAATCCGCCCAGCAGCATCCAGGGCGATTCGGTCCGGTCCGAGAGCATCCCCGCCACGGTGCCGAACACGGCCACCAGGGCGAAGGTGCGCAGGCCCGCCTTGGCCTCGGGCCGGCGCTCGCGCTCTAGGCCGATCAGCAGCCCGATGGCGAGGCTGGTGAGAAAGGCCGGCAGATGCTCCAGGCCGCTGCCGTGCAGGAATTCGGTCGAGTTCACGCTTCCTCCCAGTGCTGCAACGTGAGCTGCACGCTCTGGGCGCCATTGTATTCGTTGATCGCGAGGCGGTACACCGCGCGGATTCGATCGGGCAGCGGTTCGCTGTGCTGGAACAGCATGGCTTCCACGACGTCCCCCCTCGTTCCCCCGTTTCCGGAAGGGGGACCGGCGGGGATTTGCCTGAGCCTGAGCCTCAAATGTTTTTCCCCCACCACGCGCTGCGATTCCACGACGAACTCGCCGACGAACGTGGGCTCCGGAAATCCCTGGCCCCAGACCTGCCGCTCGAGGAGCCGGGCCAGATCCATGCTGAAATCCACAGCCTCCAGGGTCCCATCGGTTTCGATCACTTTCTCCAGGTCGGTGGCGGTAAGCAGCTCGCGGGCCACGGTCTCGAAGGCCTGCGCGAACTGCGGAAAATCCGCCTCGGCGAGGGTGAGTCCTGCGGCGGCGGCGTGACCGCCGAAGCGGGCGATCAGCTTCGGCTCACGCTTGGCCACGAGGTCCAGGGCGTCCCGCAGGTGAAAGCCCGGAATCGAACGGCCGGAGCCCTTGAGTTCCCCGCTCTCTCCCCGCGCGAAGGCGATGACGGGACGGTGGCAGCGATCCTTGATGCGGGAGGCGAGGATTCCCACCACGCCCTGGTGCCATGCCGGATCGTAGAGGCTCAGGGTGTAGGCGTCGTCCACCTTGGCGCCGCTGCGGCTGAGGAAGCCCTCATCCAGCATCGCCAGCGCCGCGCCGTGCATGTCCGCCTCGATGGCCCGCCGTTCCCGGTTCAGCGCGTCGAGCTGGCGCGCGACCGCCGCGGCGCGGTCCGCGTCATCGGTGATCAGTCCTTCGATGCCGAGAGTCATGTCGGTGAGCCTTCCCGCAGCGTTCAGGCGCGGCCCAAGCATGAAACCCAGGTCGAAGCTTGCGGCGCGGCGATGATCCCGGCCCGCGATCCGGAGCAGGGCGAGAACACCCGCCTGGGCCTGCCCGGCGCGGATGCGCGCCAGGCCCTGGTGCACCAGGATGCGGTTGTTGTCGTCGAGGCGGACCACGTCGGCCACGGTGCCGAGCGCGACCAGATCCAGCAGCCGGGCGAGATTGGGCTCGGGACTCACGGCGAAGGCGCCGCGTTTTCGCAGCTCGGCCCGCAGCGCGAGCACGACGTAGAACAGGACGCCGACGCCGGCCAGGCTCTTGCTGGGGAATCCGCATCCCGGCTGGTTGGGATTGACGATACAGTCGGCCTGGGGCAATTCGCTGCCCGGGAGGTGGTGATCGGTGATGAGCACCTGCATCCCGAGGCGCCGGGCTTCGGCTGCTCCCTCCACGCTGGCAATCCCGTTATCCACGGTGACGAGGACATCGGGGCGCTTGCTGTCCTTGGCGAGCCGGACGATTTCCGGAGTGAGCCCGTAGCCGTAGCGGAAGCGGTTCGGCACGATGTAGTCCGCGTCCGCCCCGAAGGCGCGCAGGGCACGGATGGCCACGGCGCAAGCGGTGGCGCCGTCGGAATCGTAGTCGGCGACGATGAGCAGGCGCCGCCTTGCGGCGATGGCATCGGCGAGCCGTCCGGCCATCGCGTCGGCGTTCTTGAGGGATTCAAAGGAAAAGAGGCCCGCCAGCTTGCCCTCCAGCTGTTGGGGGGATTCGATACGCCGCCCTGCCAACACGCGGGCGAGCACCGGGTGCAGCCCATGTTCGACGAGGCCGCGGAACGCCTCATTGGAATAGGCGCGGGTAACGATGCTGGGGGGTTGCATTTTCGCCTAGGGTGAAATACCTGCAATGCTTGCAAGCGGCTTCCGGCCCCGCCAGAACTTCCGCAAATCCGTGCGCGATACCGTGAACCTCCGGCTCACGGCGGGCCCGGTGGCATGAACCGTGACGGTGCCCGGCCGTCCACTCCCGAGCGCGTCGAGCAGCGGGGCGAACCAGGTCGCTTCGAGCTTCTGCAGACCCTCTCGCCAGCCGTACGCGTCACCATACTGGGCCGCGCCGCGCAGCGCGTCGAGCATTGCCAGAGCCGTTCCCGGACCCGGCGCGGCAAAGCACTGCTCCACCTCGCCGGGCAGCGGGGCGGGGCTGGCGCCGCTCCTCGCGGCCAAAGCCAGTGCCAGTGGATCGTCGGCAAATACCGCATCGTAGGGTTTGTCGATCGACTGCGGCGCAACGCCGCCGCCCCAGAGCCACACACTATTGACGGGCATGTCGCCGCGGGCTTCCCGCGCCTCGTTCACGGCGTGCTGGTGGAACAGCATCTGGATTTCATTGAGCAGCCTTCGCCAGGCCGGCCCTTCCTCGCCGGCCGGAAGCAGGGCCGGGATATTCCTGCCTGCTGCCGCCGGCAGAGGGTGGGTCTGGAAGCGGGGGGCGTGCTCCACGCGAAGGTACCAGCGGTCCGGACGCAGGGGATAAAAGATGAGTCCGTCGCCCTGCAGGTGCGTGTTCAGCGCCTCGGTGAGAGCGTTCGCCTCGGCCTGGGAAATGGAAAACGTGCCGCTGTCGGCGAGCACCGCCTGGTCGCGCTCGATCCTCAGGTGAACCGGGTCGGCCCTCAGCCAGTAGGCGTCGCCCGCGCGCCCGCCGTCTCCTTCCAGCGTGAGCGGCGCCACCGGCCAGTCCTGTTGTCTCGGGACGCCGAAGGCCCGGCACAGCCAGGCTTCCGCTTCCTCTCCCGGCATCTCGCTTCGCGTGCCGCGGGAAAGCAGGCGTTCGAGGCCGGGCAGCCCGAGATCCCGATAGACGTCGGCGTTGCGCGGGTCGGGCCAGAACAGGTCGGGGATGAGAAGATGGAGGTGCATTGCCGGGGGAAAAATGGCGAGCCGAGTTTAACACAGCGGCGCGGCGCATCCTTTATACTCCCCGCGCAGCCTCTGCTAAACTTCCGCGAACCCTGTCCTATTACCGCCCGTGCACCCCTTCGAGCTCTTCGTCGGCCTTCGCTACACCCGCGCCAAGCGCCGCAACCGCTTCATCTCCTTCATCTCCGCCATCTCCGTGGTGGGCATGGCCCTCGGCATCACGGTGCTGATTACCGTCATGTCCGTGATGAACGGCTTCCAGCGCGAGATCCGCACCCGCATCCTGGAGGCTACCTCCCACGTGGAAATCATGGGCGCGCGGGGCGGGCTGGAGGATTGGCAGAAGGTGGCCGGCGAGGCGGCGGCACACCCCGAAGTGATCGCGGCCGCGCCCTATGTAAACTCGCAGGGCCTGCTCAGTTTCGGGCAGGCGGTCAAGGGCACCGTGGTGCGCGGCATCCTGCCGGAGTACGAGGCCAAGGTGGTGGAGATCGGCAAGCACATGAAGCAGGGCGGCCTCGAAGCCCTCACTCCCGACGGCTTCGGCATCATCCTCGGCGTGGATCTCGCCCGGGCCCTGGGCGTGGCCATCGGCGACAAGGTGACGCTGATCGCGCCCCAGGGCCAGGTGACGCCGGCCGGGGTGATGCCCCGGCTCAAGCAGTTCACCGTCGCCGGCATCTTCGAGCTGGGGCATTTCGAGTACGACGCGGGACTGGCCCTGGTGCACATGGCCGACGCCCAGAAGCTCTACCGGCTGGAGCGCCGGGTGAGCGGCGTGCGCCTCAAGCTCAAGAACCTGTTCGAAGCCCGGCGGGTGGCGCGGGAACTCTCGCGGCTGGTTTCGGCGGAGGCCTACATCGGCGACTGGACCCGGTTCCACGCCAACTTCTACCGGGCGGTGGAAATCGAAAAGCGCATGATGTTCCTGGTGGTGGTGCTGATCGTGGCTGTGGCGGCCTTCAACATCGTCTCCACCATGGTGATGGCGGTGACGGAAAAGCAGGCCGACATCGCCATCCTGCGCACCCTGGGCGGCTCGCCCCGGAGCATCATGAAAATTTTCATCGTCCAGGGCTCCTTCATCGGCGTGCTGGGCACGGCGCTCGGAATCGCGGGCGGCATCGCGCTCGCCCTCAACGTGGATACGGCGGTGGCGGCGCTCGAGCAGGTCCTCGGCTTCAAGTTCCTTTCCAAGGACGTGTATTACATCAGCGAGCTGCCCTCGGAGCTGCAGTGGGCGGACGTGATCATCACGGCCGTCGTCTCGTTCGCGCTTTCGCTGCTGGCGACCGTTTATCCCAGCTACCGGGCATCCAGGGTGAACCCCGCAGAGGCGTTGCGCTATGAATAGCGGTCAGCCGTCAGCCGTCGGCAATCAGCCGGTGCTTTCCTGCCGGGGGCTCAGGAAGACCTATCGCCAGGACAAGGTGGAGGTGCCGGTACTGATGGGCGTGGACCTGGACGTGGCGGCGGGTGAGCGCGTGGCGGTGGTGGGCGCATCCGGGTCGGGCAAGAGCACGCTGCTGCACCTGCTCGGCGGGCTGGATGCGGCGACCGCCGGGACCGTCACCGTGCAGGGGCGCGACCTGGCGACCCTCACCGAGGCGGAGCAGGGAGACCTCCGGAACCGCTGGCTCGGGTTCGTTTACCAGTTCCATCACCTGCTGCCGGAATTCACCGCGCTGGAGAACGTGGCGATGCCGCTGCTCATCCGGCGCATGGATGGGGAAGGCGCCCGGCGCTCGGCCTCGGAGATGCTGAACCGCGTGGGGTTGGGTCACCGCCACAACCACACGCCGGGGGAACTTTCCGGCGGGGAGCGCCAGCGGGCGGCGCTGGCCCGCGCCTTGGTCACCCAGCCCGCGTGCGTGCTGGCCGACGAGCCCACCGGCAACCTGGACCGCCATACCGCGGAAGGGGTGTTCGAACTGATGCTGGAGCTCAACGCCAATCTCAATACCAGCCTGGTGATGGTCACCCACGATCCGGACCTTGCCAGGAAGGCCCAGCGGGTGCTCAGGCTGGTGGACGGCGTTCTGGCGGCGGATTAGACGTGAGTGAACGGTGAACGGCTTGTGGGTTGGGCTTCGGGGCCTGATCCCGAAGCCCAACACCCGGTGGCTCCGAATGTTGGGCTGCGCGCAGCCCAACCTACGCCGCGTCGTCTGAGCCCAGGATGTTGAGGATTCCGGCGCGGGTCACTTCCTGGTAGACCTTTTCTTCCTGCAGCGCCCGGGTCAGCACGAAGCCCGGCGCGGTCATCTTGATCAGCCGCGGCAGCAGGATGCCGAAAACGGCGATGGCGAGCCCCAGCCAGAAGAATCCGATCAGCATCAGGGCGGCCCCGACGCCGATCACCGGGGTCACCACCACCGGCAGCAGCATCTTCGCGGTGAGATATTTTCCCGCCAGCACCGGATCCACGTTGACGCGGACGCGGCCCTGCCGGTAGGCGGCGACGAATTCCTGGTGCGTCATCTCAATACTCCACCGGCACCGGGTCGAGACTCCGCCACAGGTACCAGGTCGCCACCGAGCGCCATGGCAGCCAGCGCTGGCCAAATTTGCGCATGCGGGTGACCGGCATCCTGCGGCCCCGGTTGTAGTGCAGGCACAGGGCCCGCTGCAGCCCGAGATCGTCCACCGGAAACACGTCGGGGCGCAGCAGGTGGAAGATCAGAAACATCTCCGCGCTCCAGCGGCCGATGCCGCGCACCCGGGTGAGTTCGGCAATGAGCGTCTCGTCGGCGAGCCCCTGCCAGCGTCCAGGTTCCAGTTTTCCGTCGATGAAATGCCGGGCCAGGTCCCGCAGGTACTCCGCTTTCTTCCCTGAAAGCCCGCAGGCCCGGAGGTCCGGCGCCTCGACTGCGTACACGCTTTCCGGCGCGACGGTCTGCACCCGCGACTCGAAACGGGACCACACCGCGTCCGCGGCCTTCACCGAGATCTGCTGTCCGACGATGGAGCGGGCGAGCGTCGTGAACGGGTCGCCACGGCTGCGCAGCCGCCCGTTCGGGTGGCTCTCGATGATCCCGGCCATCACCGGGTCCCGCTCGGAAAGCTCCCGGACGGCGCGCTTCCAGTAGCGCGGGGTCATGGTTCGGTCGGCGGTGCGGACTGCGCACGGCGCCGCGCCTTGCGCTTGTGCCAGGAATACATGACGTGCAGCCGCCAGGCCCATCGCACTGCAAAGTAGCCGGTCGTGGCGAGAATCAGGGCCAGCAACGGCAGCCCCGCCAGCAGCGGCTTGCCGATGGACGTGAGCCAGTCGATGAGCGCCGGAAGCCATTCGCCGACGCTTCTACCGGCCAGGCTGAACTCGGCGTGGGGCGGGGGGTTGTTCGCCTGTCCGGTGACCAGGGAGCCCAGCTTGTAGGCGACGAAATAGATGGGGACGATGGTGAACGGATTGGTGTAGAGCGTGACGATTACGGCCACCGGCAGGTTGACCTTGAACACGATGGAGAATATCGCGGCCAGCAGGAACTGCACCGGGTTGCTCCCGGGCACCAGGCCGCTTACCAGGCCCACCGCCACGCCCCCCGCCACCGAGTGGTGATTCAGGTGCCACAGGTTCGGGTGGTGCAGCAGGGTGCCGAACACGGCGACATAGCGATGCTGCTTGACGCTCTCGTGGGAGGGCAGGAACCGCCTGAAATACTTGCGGGGCATCGGGGGGGCGGATCAGCGCGATCGTGGAAATGGCTCGAAGCATTTTACCAAGGTCAGCCGAAACGCACCTGGGACGTTAACTGCAGAAGCGCTTGCCCAATCCATGCCCCTCCTTTTCGTCGCCTTCGTCTGCGGCGCCTGGCTTCTGCAATGGCAGCCGGAACTTCCCGCCCTTTCCTGGGCCTGGGGGGTGATCCCGCTGTTCTTCGCCGGGGCGGTTGCGGTGGAACGACCCGCGTGGCTCGCGGTCATGGGCAAGGCTGTGCTTTGCGCCGCCTTCTTCTCGGCGGGATTCTTCTGGGCGGCCTGGCTCGCCCAGCTGCGCCTCGCGGACGCCCTGCCCGCGGATTGGGAGGGGCGGAACGTGGAGCTCGTGGGCGTGGTGGCCGGCCTGCCGCAGCAGCGGGACTACGGGCTGCGGTTCGACCTGGACGTGGAAGCGGTGAAGACCGCCGGCGCCCATGTTCCGCGGCGCATCGGCCTCACCTGGTACAACGAGGCGGGCGATGGCGGGCCGCGCGTCGCCCCGGTAAGGGCCGGCGAGCGCTGGCAGCTCAGGGTGAGGCTCAGGCGCCCCCACGGCAGCGCCAATCCCCACGGCTTCGACTACGAAGCCTGGCTCCTGGAGCGCAATATCCGCGCCGTGGGCTATGTGCGGGCGGAGGGCGACAACCGGCGAACGGACGCCCTGGCCGAGAGCTTCGCCTACCGCGTGCAGCATTGGCGGGAAGGGTTCCGCGAGCGATTCCGGGCGGCGCGGGCCGACGCGCCCTATGCCGGCGTTCTCATCGCGCTCGCCATCGGCGACCAGCAGGCCATTCCCCAGGATCAGTGGAAAGTGTTCACCCGCACCGGGGTCAATCACCTGATGAGCATCTCGGGCCTGCACGTGACCATGGTGGCCGGACTCGCCTTTTTCCTCGCCGCCTGGCTGTGGACCCGCAGCGCCCGGCTCACGCTGGCGGTCCCGGCCCGCAAGGTGGGGGCGCTCGCCGGCGCGGCTGCCGCGCTGGGCTACGCGCTGATGGCGGGCTTCGCCGTGCCGACTCAGCGCACCGTGTTCATGCTGGCGGCGGTGGCCCTCGCCCTGTGGCTCGGGCGCCTGAGCGCGCCGTTCCACGTGCTGGCGATCGCCCTGTTCCTGGTGACGCTTGCCGATCCCTGGGCGGTGCTGGCGCCCGGCTTCTGGCTTTCCTTCGGCGCCGTGGCCCTGATCTTCTACGTCTCCGTCGGGCGCACCGGCAAACCCACCCTCGTCCGCGGCTGGTGGCGCACCCAGTGGGCGGTGACCCTGGGGCTCACCCCGCCGCTCCTCGCCCTGTTCCAGCAGGTGTCCCTGGTTTCGCCCGTGGCCAATGCCGTGGCCATTCCGGTGGTAAGCCTGGTGGTGGTGCCGATCACCCTGCTGGGTGCGGTCATTCCCTGGGACGGACTGCTCTGGATCGCTCACCAGGTAATGGCCGGTTGCATGGCGTTCCTGGTCTGGCTTTCGGAGCTGCCCGATGCCGTGTGGGAGCAGCATGCGCCGCCGCCGTGGACGGTCGCGGTCGCCTTGCTGGGTGTCGCCTGGCTGCTGCTGCCGAAGGGGTTCCCGAGCCGCTGGATCGGCGCGGCGGGCCTGGCCCCGATGTTCCTGGTGCTGCCGCCCGCCCCGGGGCCGGGGGAAGCCTGGCTCACGGTGCTGGACGTGGGGCAGGGGCTCTCGGTCGTGGCGCGCACCCATCGCCACGCGCTGCTCTACGATACCGGGCCGGGATTCGCGGCGGATGCCAACAGCGGCAACCGCATCATCGTGCCCTTCCTGCGGGGCGAGGGGGTGCGGCGGCTCGACCTGCTGGTGCTCTCCCACGACGACACCGACCACCATGGCGGCACCGTATCGGTGCTGCAGGCGCTGCCGGTGGAAACGGTCATCTCATCGCTGGCGCCGCTGCACCCGCTGCTTGGGGATGTGGCCATGGCCGACCCCTGTTACGCCGGCCAGGAGTGGGATTGGGATGGGGTGCGCTTCACGGTCCTGCATCCCGCCGTCGAAAGCTTTGCCAATCCGCGCATCCGGGACAACGACCGTAGCTGCGTGCTGAAAATCTCGGTGGGTGCGGCAAGCGTGCTGCTCACCGGTGACATCGAGCGGCGGGGCGAGGCGGAACTGCTTGCGCGCGCCCGCGGGGAACTCCGGGCCACGGTGCTGGTGGTTCCCCACCATGGCGGAAAATCGTCGTCCGGACGTGAGTTCGTGGAGGCGGTTTCGCCGCGGGCGGCGGTGTTCACCGCGGGCTATCGAAACCCCTTCGGCCATCCGCGGCCGGAGGTGGTGGCACGCTACCGGGGGGTGGGCGCCGAGGTTTACCGCAGCGACCGGGACGGCGCCGTCATCCTCACCGCGGACGCGACGGGAATCCGCGTCCAGTCATTCAGGGACCGGCGGCGCCGCTACTGGCAGGAGCGCCCGGAACCGTAAGCGCTCAGGCCGCCGCGTGGCCGGCAGGCCGCAGGTGCCCCAATACCCGCTGGAGGATGCGCTCCTGGTTCTTGAGATTCAAGCGGAAATCCATCTGCTCGGTGTCGCAGATTTCCATCCGCAGATCGGAAATGAAGCTTTCCAGCGCATCGGCCAGGATTTCCTGTTCCTCTACATTCAGTTCCAGGTGTGTCATAGGTGCCTCCTGTCGCTATGGCTTTGACCCTGCCAACGACCGGGTCGTTCTGCTCCCCTTCGGTGGCGTGCGATAATTCCATTATGGTTCAGGTCCCGGAAATTGCCACGCCGGCCGGCATCGATCCGAAGGGCTGGGTTGCTGCACTGCCGCTGAAACTCGCCGGCGCCGAAGCGGAGGTCCTTGAGCGGGCGATCGCGCTGGCCCTGCCGGCCTACGGCGAGCGGCGGCTGCGGAGCGGCGAGCCGATTGCCGCGCATGCCCTCGCCATGGCGACGATTCTCGCCGGCATGCGGCTCGACCACGAGACGCTTGCCGCCGCCATCCTGTTTGCCGTGCCCGAGTGCCTGGAGGGCCACGCCGAAAGGTTCCAGGCTGCGACTGCAACGACAGTGCAGCGACTGGTGGAGGGCGTCACGCGCATGGGCCAGATCCAGACCCTCACCGGTGGGGCGGGGGCGGAGCATGCGGCCCAGGCGGAGGCGCTGCGCAAGATGCTGCTGGCCATGGCGGAGGACGTCCGCGTGGTGCTCATCAAGCTGGCCGACCGCATCCAGATCCTGCGCTTCGCCGCCGGGCGCGAGGCGCCGGGCCGCGCCGAGGCGGCGCGGGAGACTCTCGATATTTTCGCGCCGCTCGCCAACCGGCTCGGCGTGTGGCAGGCCAAGTGGGAGCTGGAGGACCTCGCGTTCCGCATCCTGGAGCCGGAGCTGTACAAGGACCTGGCGCGCAAGCTCGACGAGCGGCGCGCCGACCGGGAGCGCTACATCGCCGACGTGATCGCCCTGCTCAGGCGCGAGCTGGCCGCGGCCGGGCTCAGCCGGGTCGAGATCAGCGGACGGCCCAAGCACATCTACAGCATTTACAAGAAGATGCGCCGCAAGCAGGTGGGCTTCGAGGAAATCTACGACGCCCGGGCGGTGCGGGTGCTGGTGAACGACCTCAAGGACTGTTATACGGCGCTCGGCGTGGTGCACAATCTGTGGACGCCGATTCCCAAGGAGTTCGACGACTACATCGCCAAGCCCAAGGGCAACCACTACCGCTCCCTGCACACCGCAGTGATCGGGCCGGAGGGCAAGGCGCTGGAAGTGCAGATCCGCAGCTTCGACATGCACCAGCACGCGGAGCTGGGGGTGGCGGCCCACTGGCGCTACAAGGAGTCCGGCCGGCACGACGCCAGGTACGACGAAAAAATCGCCTGGCTGCGCCAGATCCTCGACTGGAAGGAGGACATGGCGGACGCCCAGGAGCTCGCCGAGCAGTTCAAGACCGCCCTGTTCGAGGACACCGTGTACGTGCTCACGCCCCAGGGCCGGGTGATCGACCTGCCCAAGGGCTCCACGCCGGTGGATTTCGCCTATCACGTGCACAGCGATCTCGGGCACCGCTGCCGCGGCGCCAAGGTCGACGGTGTCATGGTGCCCCTTAACTATCCGCTGAAAAACGCCCAGCGGGTGGAGATCACTGCCGCCAAGCAGGGCGGGCCTTCCCGCGACTGGCTGAACCCCGCGCTCGGCTTCCTCAAGAGTTCCCGGGGCCGCGCCAAGGTGCGGCAGTGGTTCAAGGCCCTGGAACTGGAGCAGACCATCGCCGAGGGGCGCGCCACCGTCGAGCGCGAACTGCAGCGCCAGGGACTCACCGCACTTGCCCTGGAGAAGGTGGCCGAGAAATTCAAGTTCACCAAGGCGGAGGAATTCCTGCTGGCGGTGGCCCGCGGCGAGATCAACACCCGGCAGCTCGCCGAGGGCCTCGGCGGCCAACCCGCGGCAGCCGTTCCCGAGCAGGAACTGCACCTGGGGCGCCAGGCCGCCCAGCCCCAGGGCAGTGGTATCCTGATCGTGGGCGTGGACCGGTTGCTCACGGTGCTGGCCAAGTGCTGCAAGCCGGCGCCGCCCGATCCCATCGTGGGCTTCGTCACCCGGGGCCGCGGGGTCGCCATCCACCGTGCCGGCTGCCCGAACGTGGCGCAGCTCAGCCCTGGTCTCAGGGAGCGCCTGGTTGCCGCCGACTGGGGCCGCAGCGAAGGCTCCGTGTTCCCGGTCGACATCGAAGTGGAGGCAAGCGACCGCCAGGGATTGCTACGCGACATTTCCGACGTGTTGTCGCGGGAGAAGGTCAACGTCATCGCGGCCAACACGCTGAGCCGGAACAACAGCGCCCGCATGTTTTTCACGCTGGAGGTTGCCAACGTGGAGCAGCTGCGACGGGTGCTGGCGCTGATTCACGACGTGTCCGGCGTGCAGCGCGCCGGGCGCCGTGGGTAGGAGGGGATTCATCCCCGACAGAGGTCGCGAATGAATTCGCTCCCATGGGGGGGTCTGTAGGAGGGGATTCATCCCCGACCAGTGTCGCGAATGAATTCGCTCCCACGGGGGGTCTGTAGGAGGGGATTCATCCCCGACCAGTGTCGCGAATGAATTCGCGTCGCGAATGAATTCGCTCCCACGGGGGGTCTGTAGGAGGGGATTCATCCCCGACCAGTGTCGCGAATGAATTCGCTCCTACGGGGGGTCTGTAGGAGGGGATTTATCCCCGACGAGCGTCGCGAATGAATTCGCTCCTACGATCCGGATAGAAGTGAAAGGAGAACCGCAACCATGGATCCGGCCATGACGATTCAGCCCCGCGACGCCTACGAACGGGTCCGCGCCAGCATCGAGAGCGTGATCCGCGGCCAGCATGGCACCATCCGCAAGGTGCTGGCGGCGTTTTTCAGCGGCGGGCACGTGCTGCTGGAGGACTTCCCGGGCACCGGCAAGACCACGCTGGCCAAGGCGCTCGCGGCATCGGTCGCTGCCGAATTCAAGCGCGTGCAGTTCACGCCCGACCTGCTGCCCTCCGACATCCTGGGGCTATCGGTTTACAACCAGCGGGACCAGAGCTTCGAGTTCCACCCGGGGCCGGTGTTCTGCAATATTCTGCTGGCTGACGAAATCAACCGGGCGAGTCCGCGCACCCAGTCGGCACTGCTGGAGGCCATGGCGGAGCAGCAGGTGAGCGTGGACGGGGTCAGGCGGCGCCTGGGGGAGCCATTCTTCGTGATCGCCACCCAGAACCCGGTGGAATTCCACGGCACTTATCCGTTGCCGGAAGCCCAGATGGACCGCTTCGCGCTGCGGCTTTCCCTCGGCTACGTGGAGGGTGGCCAGGAAGTGGCGATCCTCGCGGAGCAGAGGGGCCGGCACCCGGTGGAGGCAGTGCAGCCCTGCATCGGGCTCGACGACGCGACCGCGCTGCGGCAGCAGATCTCTCAGGTCAGAGTGTCCCCGGAGATCCTGCGCTACATGGTGGACGTGGTCGCCGCGACCCGGGGCCGTGCCGGCATTCAACTCGGCGCCAGCCCGCGGGCCTCGTTGACCCTCATGAAGACCGCCCAGGCGCTGGCGGCCTTCGACGGCCTGGAGTTCGTCACGCCTGACCACGTCCAGGAAATCGCGGTGGACGCGATCGCCCACCGCCTGGGGCTCGATCCCCAGGCCCGGTTCTCCGGGGTATCTGCAACGCGCATTGTTCAGGACATATTGGAATCGGTCACGGTGCCCACCTGAAAGGCAGGGTGGGTGGGGGCCGCAGACGGATAACCCTGCCCGTTCCCCTCGCCCAGCGTGCGGCACGCCGCTCACGGCTTACCGGGTTCATGAGATTCCTGTTTCGCAATTTCCGCTTCATTTACCGCCTCGACCGCTGGGTGCGCCGGCATTTCACGGCGGCGGGATTCCTGGTGATCGGCGGGATGGTGGCGGCGGGAATCTTCGGCGTCGATACCCGCCAGTCAACCGCTTACCAGGTTTTCGCCTTTCTCTCCGCGCTGCTGGTGATAGCCGTCGCAGCGGGCCGGCCGCGGGGCGCCCGGTTCCGCATGCGCCGCGAGCTCCCTGAATTCGTGACGGCGGGGGAGCCTACGGAGTACCTGGTCAGCGTGGAAAACCTGGGCAGGCGCGCCCAGCCGGAGTTTCTGTTGCGGGAACGTCTCGAGGAGACCCTGCCGAGCTACGAGGAGTTCGTGAGCGCGCGGGTACCGGGGGATGCGGAGCGCAACTGGTTCGACCGGCGCATCGGCTATCCCCGCTGGCTGTGGCTTATCCACCGCAGGCGCGGCGCCAATATCGAGGAGTCGGTGGTGCCGCCGCTGCCTCCCGGTGGCAAGGCGCGGGTCAGGGTGCGGCTGCAGCCCCTGCGCCGCGGCGTGCTGTGTTTCAGGGAAACCAGCCTCGCGCAGCCCGACCCCCTGGGGATTTACCTGGGTTCGTTGTCGGTTTCGGATCCCGCCAGCCTGATCGTGCTTCCGAAACGCTATCCCCTTCCGCCCATCGATCTGCCCGGAGCGCGGCGCTATCACCGGGGAGGGCTCGCCCTCGCCTCGCGCGTGGGCGACGCCGAGGAGTTCATCGGCTTGAGGGATTACCGGCCCGGCGATGCGCTGCGGCGCATCCACTGGAGAAGCTTTGCCCGGGCCGGCCGGCCCATCGTCAAGGAATACCAGGACGAGTTTTTCGTGCGCCATGCATTGGTGCTCGATACCTTTCCGGGCGATGCGGACGATGAGCGCTTCGAAGCGGCGGTATCGGTCGCGGCGTCGTTCGCGTGTGCGGTGCGCACCCGCGAATCGCTGCTGGACCTGATGTTCGTGGGCGCCGAAGCGTACTGTTTTACCGCCGGCCGGGGCCTTGCCAGCGCCGATGCCATGTTGCGCATGCTGGCGGCGGTGGCGCCCTGCCGGGACAAGCAGTTCGGCGCGCTGACGCAGGCGGTAACGGCGCGAGCCGGGATCCTGAGCGGGTGCATCTGCATTTTCCTGGACTGGGGCGAGGCGCGCCGGGAACTCGTGCGCAGACTTCAGGCCCTGGGCGTCCCATTGCTGGTAATCGTGATCGGCGCCGATGGAGCGAGGTTCGATCCGGAACCCATGGTGGGGGACCCGCGCAATTTCAGGTTGTTGCGGGCCGACCGTCTCGAGGAGGACATGAGGACCCTATGAGGCCTCCGCGTTTCCTTATCGGCGCCGCACTTCTGTTCTGGGGCTGGCACGGAGGGCTGCTCCCTGCGGCGCTGCCGATGGCGCTCGCCATCGAGGGCGCAAGAGGACTCCCATGGCGCTGGGAGCTGGAGGCGCAGGACTTCTACCGCGTCGCGGATCTCTGCACGCTGCTCCTGGTGGGCATCATCGGCTACCAGTTCATCGGCGGGCGCTTTCCAGAAGCCATGTTCCTGGTGCTGAAATGGCTGCCGTTTGCCGTCTTCCCGCTGATTCTCGCCCAGTCTTACAGCACCCAGGGTGAAATCCCTGTCGAAGCGCTGTTTCTCACCCTGCGCAACCCCAGGCGCGTCCAGGCGGAGCCGCTGGCGCCAGTCAACGT
The DNA here is from genome assembly GCA_016183615.1 of Betaproteobacteria bacterium. Lineage (GTDB taxonomy): Bacteria > Pseudomonadota > Gammaproteobacteria > Burkholderiales > UBA6910 > JACPEG01. The sequence continues at coordinate 98,594 of JACPEG010000004.1, read as the reverse complement.
GGGCTTTCCCTTTGCCGCGGTTTGCGCGCTCGCGGCTGCCGCGGCCAATCCCCGCACGCCGTGGTTTTATGCCGGGCTGACGCTGCTTGCGGCGTGGGGATTGTGGTCGGTACGTCCTGCGCGGCAGTCGGCGGCGCTATGGGGCCTTCTGTTCCTGGCGGCTGCCGGATCGGGCTATCTCGGTCACGTGGGCCTGAGCCGGCTGCAGACCGCCATCGAGGAAGCGGTGATCGGCTGGCTGTTCGACTATGACCTGGAAACCGATCCCTTCAAGTCGCGTACCCGCATCGGTGCGATCGGCAAGCTCAAGCTCTCGGACCGGGTAAACTTGCGGGTTCGCGCGCCCGAGGGGAGCGAGCCACCGCGGCTGCTGCGGGAAACGACCTACAACACCTTCGGTGGCGGGAGCTGGTTTGCGAAGAACGCGAGGTTTGAGCAGCTGGCTCCCGGCGCCGACAACAAGACCTGGAATCTCGCACCGACCGCGGACCAGGACAAGAGCGTCGCCATCGGGACTCACCTGAAAAACGGCAAGGGCGTTATCGCCTTGCCTGCCGGGACTACGCGCATTCTGTCATTGCCGGCCATCGCCCTGGAGCGCTCAAATGCGGGAGCCGTCCGGGTGGAGGATGCCCCCGGTTTTGTCACCTACCGGGCCCAGTATGGAGGCGGTGCGGTCGCGGATGCGGTGCCCGACCCCGCCGACCTGCAGGTGCCCGCCACCGTCGATGAAACCCTGGACCCGATCGCCCGGAGACTGGGGCTCGCCACCAAATCGCCCGGCGAGCGGCTCGCCGCGGTCCAGGCCTTTTTCCACGAGGGATTCGGGTACACCCTGCAGCTCGAAGATGAGCCCGGCGGCACACGCTCGCTGGAGGAATTCCTGGTGAATTCCCGGAAGGGCCACTGCGAGTACTTCGCCACGGCGACGGTGCTGCTCCTGCGCAAGGCGGGAATACCGGCGCGCTACGCGGTCGGTTACGCGGTCCAGGAATACAGCCCGCTGCAGGGGCAGTACCTGGTGCGCACGCGGCACGCCCACTCCTGGGCGCTGGCCTTCGTGGACGGCGCCTGGCGCGAGGTGGACACCACGCCTTCGGTCTGGGCCGTCGAGGAGGAAAAGCAGGCTTCGGTCTGGCAGCCGCTTCTGGACCTGGGCTCCTATGCCTGGTACCTGTTCTCCCGCTGGCGCTGGGCCGAGGAGGAAGAGGGACAGGGCTTCAACATCGCGTGGCTGGCGGTTCCTCTGTCGGCGGTTCTGCTGTGGCGGGTGTTCAGCCGCAGGAAAATGCGCGGCGCCGGCAGCGGGCCGGCGTCGGAGCGCACGGCGGGAGTGGCGCCTGAATCGGCGTTTTACCAGGTTGTCGCGCGGTTGGAGCAATACGGGTACGTCCGGGGCGCGGGCGAGCCGCTGGCCCGATGGCTGGCCAGGATTCGAGAGGCCCCGGCGATTGCCGCCGACCCGGGGGAGATGAAGGAAATGCTGGGCCTGCACTATCGACTGCGCTTCGACCCGCAGGCTGCCCCTGCCGGGGTGAGGGCGAGGCTGGAGGCCCTGGCCCTGGCCTGGCTGGCCCGGATCAAGGCGAGTTCCGGGGACGTTGCATAGGCGGGCGGGATCCGGAGCGGAAGTTTCGCCGCGGCGGTCGCGCCCGCGTTTGTGCCGGTGGGGCGTTTCCGCTAGAATGTCGCTCCTTCAGGCGCGTAGCTCAGCTGGTTAGAGCATCACCTTGACATGGTGGGGGTCGTTGGTTCGAGTCCAATCGCGCCTACCAGCTGCTAAAACGGACGCCCGGTGGGCGCCGTTTTAGCCCCGCGCGTTGGAACGGACGCGGAGCGCCGTTCAACGCGCGGTGCACCAACAAGACGGCGCGGGCAACCGCGCCTTTTTTGTTCTGTCGGACTATGCCCAACATCCGTCTTCCCGACGGCTCGCAAAAGCGCTTCGACGCGCCAGTGACCGTGGCCGAGGTGGCGGCGTCCATCGGCGCCGGCCTGGCACGTGCCGCATTGGCGGGGAAGGTGAACGGCAAGCTCGTGGACACTTCCTTCCGCATCGAGCGGGACTGCAACCTCTCGATCGTCACCGACAAGGATCCCGAAGGCCTGGAAATCCTGCGCCACTCCACGGCGCACCTTCTGGCCCACGCGGTCAAAGAGCTGTTTCCCGACGCCCAGGTCACCATCGGCCCGGTGATCGAGAACGGCTTCTACTACGACTTCTCCTACAAGCGGCCCTTCACGCCGGAAGACCTCGCCGCCATCGAGAAGCGCATGCAGGAAATCGGGAAGCGCGATCTCAAGGTCGAGCGACAGGTGCGGGAGCGCTCCGACGCCATCAGTTTTTTCAAGGACCAGGGCGAACATTACAAGGCCCAGATCATCGAGGCCATTCCCGGCGAAGAGGCCATCTCCGTTTACCGCCAGGGCGAGTTCACCGACCTCTGCCGCGGGCCCCACGTGCCCTCCACCGGCAAGCTCAAGGTGTTCAAGCTGCTCAAGGTGGCCGGGGCCTACTGGCGCGGCGATTCCCGCAACGAGATGCTGCAGCGGATCTACGGCACCGCCTGGGTAAAAAAGGAAGACCAGGACGAGTATCTGCACCGGCTGGAGGAAGCGGAAAAGCGCGACCACCGCAAGCTCGGGCGCAGCCTCGACCTGTTTCATACCCAGGACGAGGCTCCGGGCATGGTGTTCTGGCACCCCAAGGGGTGGGTGATCTGGCAGGCCATCGAGCAGTACCTGCGGGGGGTGCTTCGGGAGGGCGGCTACCAGGAGGTGCGCACCCCCCAGGTACTGGACCGCAGCCTCTGGGAGCGCTCGGGCCATTGGGAGAACTTCCGGGAAAACATGTTCACCACGAATTCCGAAAACCGGGATTACGCGGTGAAACCCATGAACTGTCCGGGCCACATCCAGATCTTCAACCAGGGCCTGAGAAGCTACCGGGACCTGCCCCTGCGGCTTGCGGAATTCGGCTCCTGCCACAGGAACGAGCCTTCAGGGGCGTTGCACGGCCTGATGCGGGTACGGGCCTTCGTCCAGGACGACGCCCACATTTTCTGCATGGAAAACCAGATCGAGGAAGAGGTGATCCGATTCATCGACCTGCTGCAGAAGGTATATCGCGACTTCGGCTTCACCGACATTCTGGTGAAGCTCTCGACCCGGCCCCCGAAACGGGTGGGAACCGGGGAGCAGTGGGACAAGGCCGAGGTGGCGCTGGAAACCGCCCTCAACCACAAGGGCCTGAAATGGGAACTGCAGCCGGGGGAGGGGGCCTTCTACGGGCCCAAGATCGAGTTTTCCCTCAAGGATTCCCTGGGCCGGGTCTGGCAATGCGGCACCATGCAGCTCGACTTTTCGATGCCGGGGCGGCTTGGGGCCGAGTTCGTGGCCGAGGACAACTCCCGCCAGGTACCGGTGATGCTGCACCGGGCCATCCTGGGCTCTATGGAGCGCTTCATCGGCATCCTGATCGAGCACTACGCCGGAGCCATGCCCCTGTGGCTGTCGCCCACGCAGGTGGTGGTCATGAACATCACCCTGGGCCAGGAAGCTTATGCCCGGGAGGTGACCGAGCTTCTGCGGCAGGCCGGGTTCCGGGTCCAGATAGACTTGAGAAATGAGAAAATAAACTATAAAATTCGGGAACATAGTTTGCAGAAGCTGCCCTACCAGGTCATCGTGGGTGACAAGGAAGTGGCGGCTCGCATGGTCGCCGTGCGTACCCGTGGGGGTCACGACCTGGGCCAGATGTCCCTTCAGGCATTCCTCGATCGCCTGAGACAGGACCTGGGCCCGGCGGGGGGCGCGGCTTAATTTTTTTGCGTGGAGGTTGGGTATCGCTCAGGAAAAGGAGTTGCGGATCAACGGTGAGATCACTGCGCCGGAGGTCCGACTGATAGGCGCCAACGGGGAGCAGATTGGCATCGTGAGTCTGGCTGCCGCCAACAAGATGGCGGAGGAAGCCGTGCTGGATCTGGTGGAAATTGCGCCGACGGCAAATCCACCGGTTTGCCGCTTGGTCGATTACGGCAAATTCAAGTACCGGGAAAGCAAGAAGCGGCACGAGGCCAAGCTCAAGCAGAAGCAGATCCAGGTCAAGGAAATCAAGTTCCGGCCTGGCACTGACGAGGGCGACTACCAGATCAAGCTGCGGAACCTGATCCGGTTCCTGCAGGAGGGCGACAAGACCAAAGTGACGCTGCGCTTCCGGGGCCGCGAAATGGCTCACCAGGAATTCGGGGCGCAGTTGCTGGAGCGGGTGAGGATCGACCTCGAGCCTTACGGGGTGGTCGACCAGTTCCCGAAGATGGAAGGGCGGCAGATGGTGATGGTGCTGTCGCCGAAAAAGAAGTAAACGGTGAACGGTGAAGGCCGTTGGCGTTGATGTTACGGTTCACCGTTTACGCTTTACTGTTCACGTTTTTTGACAAGTGGTGTCCGGGTTTTTGAAGCGTTCTGCCAACGAACCACCCGGCGTCATGTTAGAAAAGGAGTAGTTGAAATGCCCAAGCTCAAGACCAAGAGCGGCGCCGCCAAGCGCTTCAAGGTGCGGGCCGGGGGGAGCGTCAAGCGTTCCCAGGCCTTCAAGCGCCACATCCTCACCAAGAAATCCACCAAGCGCAAGCGCCACCTGCGGGGGGCGACCAGCCTGTCGGCCTCCGACAAGCGGCAGGTGCGTTCGATGCTGCCCTACGCCTAAAGGAGAACCGCCATGCCACGAGTCAAACGGGGTGTGACGGCCCGCGCCCGTCACAAGAAAGTTCTCAGCAAAGCCAAGGGCTATCGCGGCCGCCGCGGCAATGTCTTCCGCATCGCCAAGCAGGCGGTGATGAAGGCGGGGCAGTATGCCTACCGCGACCGGCGGGTGAAAAAACGCGAATTCCGCGCCCTCTGGATCGCCCGCATCAACGCCGCGGCCCGCGAGTGCGGCCTGAGCTACAGCAAGTTCATGAACGGCCTCAAGAAGGCGGCCATCGAGATCGACCGCAAGGTGCTGGCGGACCTGGCAGTGGCCGACAAGGCAGCGTTTGCGAAAATCGCCGAGCAGGCCAAGGCGAGCCTCGGCGCCTGACGCCGCTTGGGCCTGAAAAAAGGAGGCGCAAGCCTCCTTTTTAGCTTATGGCAATCGTTTCCACTCCCATGCAAGACCTGGACCGGCTGATCGCCGAAGCCCTGGCAGTGTTTGAGCGTATCGAGGATCCGGCTCAGCTGGAGCAGGCGAAGGCGCGCTACCTGGGCAAGTCGGGGGCGCTTACCGACCTCCTGAAGGGGCTGGGCAAGCTCCCGGCGGAGGAGCGACCGGCTGCGGGAAGCCGCATCAATCAGGCGAAGCAGCAGCTTGAAGACGCACTGGCGCGCCGGCGCGAGGCGATCCAGGGGAAGAAAATGGAAGTGCGGCTTGCCGAGGAGGCGCTGGATGTTTCGCTTCCGGGCCGGGGGCTCGGGGTGGGTGGGCTGCATCCGGTGACCCGCACCCTGGAACGCATCGAGAGCCTGTTCCGCTCCATCGGCTTCGACGTGGCCTCCGGGCCGGAGATCGAAACCGATTTCTACAACTTCACCGCCCTCAACATCCCCGAGGACCATCCGGCGCGGGCGATGCACGATACCTTTTACGTGGAGGGCGGCGCGCTGCTGCGCACCCACACCTCTCCGGTGCAGGTCCATTACATGCAGAAGCATCAGCCACCGCTCAAGATCATCGCGCCGGGGCGGGTGTACCGCTGCGATTCCGACGTGACCCACACCCCCATGTTTCACCAGGTCGAGGGCCTGTGGGTGGACGAGAACGTGACGCTGGCGACTCTCAAGGGCGTGCTCGGGGATTTCATGCAGCGCTTCTTCGAGCGCGAGAACCTGCCGGTGCGGTTCCGGCCGTCGTTCTTTCCGTTCACCGAGCCCTCGGCCGAGATGGACATCGGATGCGTCATCTGCGGCGGCAGCGGCTGCCGGGTGTGCAGCCACACCGGCTGGCTGGAGGTGCTGGGGTGCGGCATGGTGCACCCCAACGTGCTGAAGCACGTGAACATCGACAGCGAGAAATACCTGGGCTTCGCCTTCGGGCTCGGCGTCGAGCGCATGGCCATGCTGCGGTATGGCGTGAACGATATCCGACTGTTCTTCGAGAACGACCTGCGGTTTTTGAAACAATTCAACTGAACCACAGACACAGAGGATTTTAAACGGACATGGGGTCTTCTCTGTGCCTCTGTGTCTGTGGTGAAATGAAGTCATGAAGTTTTCCGAAAACTGGCTACGCACCTTCGTCGATCCTCCGCTTACCAGCGAGGAACTGGCCCATGAGCTCACCATGGCCGGGCTCGAGGTGGAGGCGGTGGAGGCGGCCGCGCCCCCGTTCGACGGTGTGGTGGTGGCCGAAGTGCTGTCCGTTGAGAAACACCCCGGCGCCGACCGCCTTTCGGTGTGCAAGGTGAACGTGGGGGAAACCGGGCCGCTCACCATCGTGTGCGGCGCGTCCAACGTGGTCCCGGGGGCGAAGGTTCCCTGCGCCCGCGTCGGAGCGCAGCTTCCCGGACTGGCCATCAAGGCCGCCAAGGTGCGGGGTGTCGAGTCCTACGGAATGCTGTGTTCGGCGAAGGAGCTGGGGGCCAGCGACGAGGCATCCGGGCTGCTGCTCCTGCCCGCCGATGCCCCGGTCGGGACGGACTTCCGTGAATACTACGAGCTGGAGGACCGGCTGTTTACCCTGAAGCTCACGCCCAACCGCTCCGACTGCCTGAGCGTCATGGGTGTGGCCCGGGAAGTGGCCGCGATTACCGCCACCAACCTGCGGCTGCCCGAGGCCAGCCCGGTGCCGGTCGAAACCGATGAGGCCTTCCCGGTGGAGATTGCGGCGCCTGAGGCCTGCCCGCTCTATTGCGGCAGGGTGGTGGAGGGGATCGACGTTAACGCGCCGACACCGGACTGGATGGTGCGGCGGCTCGAGCGCTCGGGGCTGCGCTCCATCAGCGCCACGGTGGACGTGACCAACTACGTGATGCTGGAAATGGGCCAGCCCCTGCATGCCTTCGATCTGGGAAAGCTCTCGGGGGGGATCGTCGTGCGCTTCGCCAGGCAGGGCGAGCGGCTCGCCCTGCTCAACGACCAAGCGATCGCCATGGATTCCGACATGCTGGTGATCGCTGACCGAGAGAAGGCAGTGGCGCTGGGCGGGATCATGGGGGGCGCCGGCACGGCCGTATCCGATTCCACCCGGGACCTGTTTCTGGAGGCGGCGTTTTTCAATCCCAAGGCGATCGCCGGCAAATCTTTCCGCCTGGGGTTTGTCACGGACTCCGGCCACCGCTTTGAGCGCGGCGTGGATTTCGCGGCGACCCGCATGGCTCTGGAGCGCGCCACCCAGCTCATTGTCGGCATCTGCGGGGGCCGGCCGGGACCGGTGACCGAGGCGAGAGGGGCGCTGCCTCGGCGCGACCCGATCCGGCTCCGGGTGGAGCGGGCGCGGCGGGTGCTGGGCGTGCCGCTGGACGACGGGCAGATAACGGGGCTGCTGCGGCGCCTGGGCATGAGCTTCGCGGAGGAACGGGGCGTATTCCACGTGACGCCCCAGTCCTACCGGTTCGACCTCGCCATCGAGGAAGACCTGATCGAGGAACTGGCGCGTCTCCACGGCTACGACAATATTCCCGCGGTACTGCCCAGCGCGGGCCTCGCCATGCTGCCGGAACCGGAGGGCGAGCGTCATCGTTCGGAGATCCGCCAGATGCTGGTGGCCCGCGACTACCAGGAGGTCATCAACTACGCCTTCGTGGACGCCGCCTGGGAAGCCGACTTCTGCGGCAACGCGAACCCGGTGGCCCTCAGGAATCCCATCGCCAGCCAGATGAGCGTGATGCGCTCGAGCCTCGCCGGCGGGCTCATCCAGTGCCTGCGCTCCAACGTCAACCGCAGGCAGGGCCGGGTGCGGCTGTTCGAGCTGGGGTGCGTATTCGCCCGCAGCGGCCAGGGCTATGACCAGCCCGAGAAGCTCGGCGGCCTGATCTACGGCGAGACCCTCCCCGAGCAATGGGATGCCGAAGCACGGCGCGCCGATTTCTACGATCTCAAGGCGGACCTCGAGGCGTTGCTCTGGCCTCGGGCTCTGCGGCTGGAAGCCGCGCCGCACCCGGCGTTGCATCCCGGCCGGGCGGCACGCATCCGCGCCGGGGACAAGGACGTGGGATGGATCGGGGAACTCCATCCCGAATGGCAGCAGAAGTACGAGCTGCCCCAGGCGCCGGTGCTGTTCGAGGTTGAACTGCGGGCCCTTTGCGGGCGGGACCTGCCCGCTTCCGGAGAGATTTCCCGGTTCCCGCCGGTGCGCCGGGACATCGCCATCCTGGTGGACGAGGGGGTGGGGGTTCAGACGCTCCTGGATGCCTTGCGGGCCGCCCAACCCCCCGTCGTGTCGGAGATCGCCCTGTTCGACTTGTACCGGGGACAGGGTATTGAAAAGGGCAAAAAAAGCCTTGCATTCCGAGTGTTATTGCAGGATACTCAAAAAACACTGACCGACGCGGAAGTCGACGCCGTCGTGGCACAGCTGGTCGGGGTTCTGGAACACCAATATCAAGCAAAGCTGCGAACCTAGGGGGAAACATGACTTTAACCAAGGCCGAACTTGCCGACCTGCTGTTCGAGAAGGTGGGTCTGAACAAGCGGGAAGCCAAGGACATGGTGGAATCCTTCTTTGAGGAAATCCGCACGGCCCTGGAAGACGGCAAGGGCGTGAAGCTCTCCGGCTTCGGCAATTTCCAGCTGCGGGACAAACCCCAGCGCCCCGGGCGCAACCCCAAGACCGGCGAGGAGATCCCGATTACCGCGCGCCGGGTTGTGACGTTCCACGCCAGCCAGAAGCTGAAGGCGATGGTGGACAAGAACTTCCATGGAAACCGCAACGCGCAGTGAGGCGCTGCCGCCGATCCCGGCCAAGCGCTATTTTACCATCGGCGAGGTGAGCGAGCTGTGCGGAGTGAAGCCCCACGTGCTGCGCTACTGGGAGCAGGAGTTCACGCAGCTCAAGCCGGTGAAACGCCGCGGCAACCGGCGCTATTACCAGCACCACGAAGTCCTGCTCATCCGACGTATCCGCGAGCTGCTCTACGAGCAAGGGTTCACCATTAGCGGCGCCCGCAACCGCCTGGACGAATTCGCCGCGGAATCCTCCCGCGAGGCCCCTCCTGCCAAGGTCGACCTTGCCTATCTCAAGCGCGAGATCAAGAGCGTGGTCGACCTGCTCCGGACCTGATTCGTTTCCGGTATTTCCCGATCGTTCCGCCTGCGGCCGGTTTTTCTCGCTGCGGTGCTCTGCTATAATTCGCCACTTCGGGGCGTAGCGCAGCCTGGTAGCGTACCTGCATGGGGTGCAGGTGGTCGCTGGTTCAAATCCAGTCGCCCCGACCAGAACACACAACAGGGGACAGATGGCAGGATCGAGAGGAGGCGGTTCAACCGTTCGCCGAGCAACCTGTCCCTGCCTTGGTTCCACCAGCAGACTTCCGTGAGCGCGTCGCCATGCGGATTCTGCTGAGCAATGACGACGGCTATTTCGCGCCTGGCTTGGTGCTGCTCTCCGAAGCCTTGTCTTCCCTCGGCGAAGTGACGGTAGTGGCGCCGGAGCGTGATCGCAGCGGCGCCAGCAACTCCCTGACTCTCGACCGCCCGCTCACGGTGCGGCGCGCCCCCAACGGTTTCTACTACGCGAACGGCACGCCGACTGATTGTGTGCACCTGGCGGTGACCGGGCTCCTCCCCAGCCTTCCCGACGTGGTGGTCTCAGGCATCAACGACGGCGCCAACATGGGCGACGACACCATCTACTCCGGCACCGTAGCCGCCGCCACCGAGGGCTTCCTCCTGGGCATTCCTTCGGTCGCGGTCTCGCTCGCGAGCCGCTCCGGCGGCCATCTCGCCACAGCGGCGCGGGTCGCCCGCGAGATCGTCGAGCGCTTCGGCCGCCGGCCGGTCCGGGAGCCGGTACTGCTCAATGTGAACGTACCTGACGTTCCCTACGCGGAACTTGCCGGGATGGAGATCACCCGCCTCGGGCGGCGCCACAAGGCCGAGCCGGTGGTGAAATCCCGGAGCCCGCGGGGAGACGAAGTGTACTGGGTGGGGGCGGCGGGAAGCGCCCAGGATGCCGGCGAGGGAACCGATTTTTTTGCGGTGAGCCGGAAGGCCGTGTCGGTCACCCCGCTGCAGATCGATCTTACCCACTACGGGCAGCTTCCCGGCCTGCGCGACTGGATTGGGAGCCTCTGACAGGATGAACATCCGACACAGCGGCATCGGCATGACCTCCGAGCGCACGCGCCTGCGCATGGTGGAGCGCCTGCGCGCGCAGGGCATCCGGGACGAAGTGGTGCTGGCGGCCCTGGCGGCGGTGCCGCGCCACATTTTTGTGGACGAGGCCCTTGCCAGCCGCGCCTACGAGGATATTTCGCTTCCCATCGGCTTTGGGCAGACCATTTCCAATCCCTTTATTGTGGCCCGGATGCTGGAGCTGGCGCGCTCGGGGCGCGACTTGGCGAAGGCGCTCGAGATCGGCACGGGCTGCGGCTACCAGGCCGCACTGCTCGGGAAACTGGCGAGGGAAGTCTACTCGCTGGAACGGGTGGCGCCGCTGGTGTCGAGGGCGCGGGTCACCCTGCGGGAGCTGCGGATCCACAACGTGAAGCTCAAGCATGGCGACGGCAGCCTTGGGCTTCCGGAGATCGCGCCTTTCGATGCCATTATCGTGGCAGCGGCGGCGACTCACATGCCCCAGGCGCTGCTGGAGCAGCTGGCAGCCGGTGGTAGAATGGTTTTTCCCAAGGGGGCCCGGGATCAGCGCCTGTGCCTGGTCGAGCGCGGAGCGCAGGGCTTCACCGAAACCGTCCTGGATCCCGTCAATTTCGTGCCCCTGTTACCCGGTACCCGTTGACGGCAGCGACAAAGATTGAGGGATGAAGGATGATGGCAGGCCGCACCGAAGTTCTCCGTTGCCGCGGCGCCCGCCCTCATGCCTGGCTGGTCCTCGTCGCGACGACGCTCGCAATCGGTGCCTGCGCATCGGCTCCACGGGCGCCGGTTATCGAGCGCGCTGAAACCGCGAAAGCACCCGCAGCTCGGCCCGACAAGGCCGCGACCAGGACCAAGGCGGCGCGCGATCCGGACTGGCGGCCCAAGACCTACACGGTGCAGAAGGGCGATACGCTGTACACCATCGCGCTCGAGCACGGGCTCGATTACAAGGAGCTCGCCGAGTGGAACGGCATCGACAACCCGAACCTGATCCGGGTAGGGCAGCAGCTGCGGATCGTCCAGCCCGCCTCCGGCGCCACCACCTCCGCGCTCAAGGCCCCGGCGGCGGTGGAAGCGCGGCCGGTGGGGAACACCGAAATGCTGAAGGTCGAGCCCCGGGGCGCCAAGTTTCCCTACTCCGACAAGGCGCTGGCGCAAATCCAGGACGCGAAACCGCAAGCGCCGAAAGCGGAGCCGGAGCCGAAGCCGGCCAAGCCCGAACCCAGGCCGCAGCCCGAAGACGGGGACGCCGACGAGGGGCTGGCCTGGGCATGGCCCGCGGCGGGCAAGCTCCTGGCCGATTTCTCCGACAAGAGCAAGGGCGTGGACATCGCGGGCCGAGCCGGCCAGCCGGTGCTCGCAAGCGCTCCCGGCCGGGTGGTGTACAGCGGCAGCGGCCTGCGTGGATATGGTAAGCTGATCATCATCAAGCACAACAAGACCTACCTTTCGGCCTATGCCCACAACAGCCAGCTGCTGGTCAAGGAAGGGCAGAGCGTGGCGAAGGGCCAGAAGATCGCTGAAATGGGAAACACCGACACCGACCAGGTCAAGCTGCATTTCGAGATCCGGCGCTTCGGCAAGCCGGTGGATCCCCTGAAGCATCTCCCCGGTTGACCATGGTAAACGGCGAGTACCCCAAGGAAGACGAGCCGCTTGATCTGGAGCGGGAGGCGCAGGAACCTGCCGAGGAGCAGCCGGCTCCCGAGCCGGAAGCCTTCGGCGACCTGGTCTCCGACGCTACCCAGCTCTATCTCAACGAAATCGGCCAGAATGCGCTGCTCAGCCCCGAGCAGGAGCTGCGGCTCACCCGGCTCGTGCGCCAGGGGGATTTCGAGGCGCGACAGACAATGATCGAGCACAACCTGCGGCTGGTGGTGAACATCGCCAAGCACTACGTGAACCGCGGGATGGTGCTGCTCGACCTTATCGAAGAGGGCAACCTAGGGCTGATGCACGCGCTGGAGAAATTCGACCCCGAGCGCGGGTTCCGCTTCTCCACTTACGCCACCTGGTGGATTCGCCAGAACATTGAGCGCGCCATCATGAACCAGTCGCGCACCATCCGGCTGCCGGTGCACGTGATCAAGGATCTCAACGTGATCCTGCGGGCCCAGCGCCACCTGGAGGCCCACGCCGACCGGGACCCCAGCGCCGATGACGTCGCTTACCTGCTCGGACGGCCGGTGGAAGAGGTGCGGCGGGTGCTGTCCTTCAACGAACGCATGGCGTCGCTCGACGCCCCGCTCGACATCGACCCCATGCTGTCGATCGGGGAATCGATTCCCGACGAGAGCAATCCGACCCCCGACCTGCGCCTGGAACGGGCCGAGATCGAGGCCTGGGTGCAGGAGTGGCTGTCCCAGCTGAACGACAAGCAGCGGCGGGTGATCGAGCGCCGCTACGGCCTGAACGGCCATGAAATCTGCACGCTGGAGCAGCTGGCCGAAACCTTGGGGCTGACGCGCGAGCGGGTGCGCCAGATCCAGGTGGAGGCGCTGCACTCCCTGCGCAAGATCATCAAGCGCAAGGGCGTATCGAAGGATGTGCTGCTGTAAAGGCGTAAACGGTAATCGGTCGAACTCGTTCCGGCGAGACTCGTCCGATTCACTGTTCACCGCCTCTCCTCACGCCTTGAACGCCGCAACGAGCCTCTTCAACTGTGCCACCGCGGCTTCGTCCCTGAGCGTTCCGTACCGCAGCTGGATGTAGAGCTGGATCACCGCGTCCACCACCTGGGCAAGCTCCGGGCGCGCCCTTGACACCCGCGTGGCGTAATCCCTCGGTCCTTCGGCTTGGCCCCGAGGCAGCCCCCTGCGGGCGAGCTTGGAGCAGAACCTGAGGTATGCGGCCTGCACTGCGCCTTGAACGGCCGGTCGAAGGCGCCACAGGGTCCAGGCGACAAACGCCAGCAATAGCGCGCCGGTTCCGATCGTCAGCGCCGCGGTCATGCTCTTCCAGTCGGGCGCATTCAGGCCGGCCCGCGTCAGGAACCGCGTCTGGCGCTCGGGGGTGTAGCCCAGCACCCACTGGTTCCAGTTGTTGGCGACGGCGTCGAGCCTGAGTCTAAGCTGCTTGATCCACCGGTAGTCCACACGGGCAAGCGCCGGCAGCGGGTCGCCGGCGGGCACCGCTGCGGCAACGCCCGACTCGATGCGGGCAGGCGAAACCGCGGCGGTGGGATCCACCCGGACCCAGCCCCGTTCCGCGAGCCAGACCTCGGCCCAGGCGTGGGCTTCGGCCTGGCGCACGATGAGGTAATTGCCGACCGGGTTCACCTCGCCGCCCAGATAGCCGAGCACGACGCGGGAGGGTATGCCGGCCGCCCTCATCAGGAACACGAATGCCGAGGCGTAATGCTCGCAGAAGCCGCGGCGCACCGTGAACAGGAAATCGTCCATGGCATGTTCTCCAAGCTGCGGCGGCGTGAGGGTATACACGAAGGGCTGTTCGCGGAAGTGCGCGAGGGCTGCTGCGATTACCGCCTCGTCGCTCCCGCCCCGGAGGCGCCAGGACTGGGCGAGCGCCCGCCCGCGGGGATTGAATTCCGGTGGAAGCTGCAGCGCCCGCTGCAGCTCGGAAGGAGCTTCCGCCAGGCCGGATCGGTACTGCAGGTGTGAGGCCGCTTCGTAGCGCATGCGTTCCCGCACCGGCAGATAGGCGATGGCCTGGAAATCGTTGGTCACGCGGCTGCGGGCGGAGAGCTCGGCCGGCAGATCCAGGACAAACAGCCAATGCCGGTTGTGGGGCTCCAGCGTGACGGTGTAGCGCACGGCCTCGCCTTCGGGCTGGAAGCCCGGGGCCTTGAACCGCGTGGGGCGCCCCTGGGTCCAGGTGCGCCCGTCGTAATTCCAGAGGACCGGGCCGCGCCAGTACATCTGCGATGGCCTTGGCATGGGCGTTGCGAACGTCACGCGGAACGCTACGGCATCCGACAGAGTCAGCTGACTGATGCTTCCGGGAGTCATGGTATCGGTGAGCCCGCTCAGGCCGGCGTGGGCGTCCTGGGGCAATCCCCACAGGGGACCCTGGATCCGGGGAAAGAACACGAACAGCACCAGCATCAGCGGCACCGACTGCGCCAGCAACGTTGCCGCGAACCGGAACCGCGCCCGGACCGGGAGCTCGCCGGCCATCTGATTCAATCCCAGCATCGCCGCGGTAGTGACAATGACCGTTGCCAGCATGTATATCGCGATCAGGATGCTCTGGGAGTAGAAGAAGTTGGTAAGGACTCCGAAATAGCCCAGGTAGACGAGCAGCATGGCATCCCGCAACGTGCGCATCTCCATGAGCTTCAGCGCGACCAGGGCGATGAGCAGCGCGACCCCGGGCTCGCGCCCGAACAGGATGCCGTAACTCAGGGCCACCCCGACGGCGGTTCCCAGGGCAATCAGGATTATCGGCCACCTGGGGGGAAGGGACAGGTTGCGGTGGGCGATGTGCAGGCGCCACAGGACGAGCATGACGCAGAGCAGGGATTCCCACACCGGAAGATGCTCGGCGTGGGGCGCCGCCATCATCGCGAGGGCGCCGATCAGCCACGCGGTGTTCCGGAAGCCGATGTCGCCGTTTGCCGCCATCAGCCTGGCTCAGTTCCGAACAGGGCCAGCGATTCCAGGCAGCGCCTGCGGTGGGTATCGCCGCGGCCCGGCTCGACACGGGTTTTCGGAACCCGCAGGCCGTAATTGAGCCCCCGCGCTTCGGCGTCGAGCACCCAGCGGGCGAGCCTCGACAGGCGGGTCTCCTGGTCAACCCCGGGCAGAAGGTCCCAATCGAGCCACAGCTCCGCCTCGGCCCGGCCGGTGAACTGCTTGGTGAGCAGGTCCTGCTCGCGCGCGACCGCCTTCCACGCGATGTGGCGCAGCGAATCGCCCGCGTGATAGGGCCGGAGCCCCGCGAAATCGTCGCTGCCATAGCCGGATTCGATTCCCTCGCCCGGGGAAGGCTCGGCGGCGGGCAGCGGCAGGCGCGCCGCTTCCGGCTTTGGATAGACGACGCAATACATGTCCAGGTCCATATTGGACCAGGCGTAAAACAGGCCCAGCGGAAAGCGGGTGAATACCCTGAACCGGCCCGCCTTCAGGTGCCCGCGGCGGCGTGCGGGGATGCGCAGCCGGGCAGGCGTGGCCGCACGCGCGGGGGCATCGTAGTATTCGACCGGCTCAGCCTCGCGGGAGATCGCAATGCTTTGCTTCGGCTGATCGGTTTCGTTTTCCAGGAAAACATTGAACGTTGCCGTGTCCCCGGCGAATACCGCCTCGGCCCGCCCGGCCCGCACCGTGAGACCCGCCAGATTGCGGAAGGCATGGACCATGGAGACCACGGCCATGCTTGCCAGAAGGAACGTGAGGGCGTAGCCGAGGCTCAGGTTGTAGTTGATGGAACCGAGCAGCATGAGCACGAAAAATCCGCAGAGCAAGATCCCGTGCCGGGAAGGCAGGATATAGACGCGCCGCAGGCCGAGCCTGGCGGCACTGCCATCGGAGGTCCGGGCGCGGGGTTGCCACCCGGCGAAATAATTTCTGAGGGCGCCGATCATTTGAGTGACAGGTAAACGGCGAACGGTGAACCGTGAACCGTGAACGATGAGACTCCCTGGTGTCTCCGTTCACCGTTTACCCTTTTAGGGGATGGCCACTTCGCTCACCAGCTTTTCCACAAGTTCCGTTCCGTTCACCTTGGCCAGCCCGTGGGCCGGGTTCAGCCGGTGGCCCGCCACCGCGGGCAACACGGTCTGCACGTCCTCGGGAAGGATCTGGCCGCGGCCGTCCATGAGCGCCCAGGCCCGGGCACCCGCCAGCAGCGCCAGCCCGGCCCGCGGCGACAGCCCGTGCTCGAAGTCGGCGGCCTCGCGGCTGCGCTGGATCAGCGCCTGCACGTAATCGAGAAGCGGGTCCGCGGCATGGACCTGCCGCACCTTCTGCTGGAATGAAAGCAGCTCCGGCGCGTCCATGGTCGGCGACAGGGTGGAAATCATCTCCCTGCGCTCCAGGCCCTTGAGCAGCCCCCGTTCCGCCTGGCTGTCGGGGTAGCCCAGCTGGATCCGCATGAGGAAGCGATCGAGCTGGGACTCGGGCAGCGAGAAAGTCCCCACCAGGTGGGAGGGATTCTGGGTTGCGATCACGAAGAAGGGCCGGGGCAGCGGCCGGGTTTCGCCCTCGGTGGTCACCTGGTGTTCTTCCATTGCCTCGAGCAGGGCGCTCTGGGCCTTGGGCGTGGCCCGGTTAACCTCATCCGCCAGTATTACCTGGGAGAAGATGGGTCCCGGGTGGAACTTGAAGGCGCCGCTGCCGCGGTCGAATACCGACACGCCGAGGATGTCCGCCGGCAGCATGTCGCTGGTGAACTGGATGCGGTGGAAATCCAGCCCCAGGGACTTCGCGAGCACGTGGGCGAGGGTGGTCTTGCCGACGCCGGGCAGATCTTCGATCAGCAGGTGACCCTTGGCGAGCAGGCAGGCCATGGCCAGCCGGATCTGGCGTTCCTTGCCGAGGATCACCTGGCAGGCCTGGTGGATGACGCGGTCGATGGCGGAAGGCATGATTTACAGCGCTTTTACCACCCGCTTCATCGACGGGTCGTCTTCGCTGTTGTTGAGGGCAAATCCCAGCGCGGTCATGAGCTTCAGCATGGTGTGGTTGGTGTTGAGCACGTCGCCTTCGATGGTTTTCAGCCCCTTTCCCCGGGCGACGTCCATGAGGGCCCGCATCAGCCTGCTGCCGACCCCCCGGCCGTGCCAGGCATCCGCCACCACCAGGGCAAACTCGCAGGACTCCCCGTCAGGATTAATGACATAGCGGGAGACGCCGAGTTCCACGTCCCTGCCGCCTTCCCGGACCACTGCCAGCAGCGCCATTTCCCGGTCATAGTCGATCTGGGTGTAGCGTACCAGGGCCTTCTGGGACAGCTCGTGCATGGTGCTGATGAAACGGAAATACTTGGATTCGTCGGAAAGATTGCGGATGAACTCCTGGTGCATTTCCGCGTCTTCGGGTCGGATCGGCCGGAGGGTGATCGCGGTGCCGTCGGACAGGGTCCATTCCCGGACCAGGTCGGTGGGGTAAGGGTGGATCGCCATGTGGCCGTAGCGCCCCGCGAGGCTGAGCGGAGGGTGATCCACGACCACCCGCGCGTCCACCGCCACCGCGCCATCTTCGTCCACGATGAGAGGATTGATGTCGAGCTCCCTGATCCACGGCAGCTCGGACGCCATCTCCGATACCCGCAGCAGCAGGCTTTCCAGGACTTCCATGTTGACCGGGGGCATGTAGCGGAATGCCCCAAGGGTCCTGGCCACCCGGGTGCGCCCGATCAGGTCCTGGACGATGAACTGGTTAAGCGGCGGCAGGGCGACCGCCCGGTCGCCCATCACCTCAACGGCAATGCCGCCCGCGCCGAAGGTGATCACCGGCCCGAATACGGCGTCGGTAGTGATTCCGACCATGAGCTCGCGCCCATGGGGCTTGCGGGTCATGGGCTGGATGGAAATTCCTTCGATAGCCGCGCCGGGCTGGTGCTTCGCTACCGCCGCCAGGATCTCGTTGTAGGCGGCGCGCACCTCTTGTGCACTGTTCACGTTGAGCCGCACTCCTCCCACGTCGGACTTGTGGATCACCTGGGGAGAATTCACCTTCATGGCCACCGGGAACCCGATCTGCTCCGCGATCATGATGGCCTCGGACACGGAGTGCGCCACGACGGTGTTGGCCACCGGAATGTGGAACGCGGCAAGCAGGGCCTTGGACTCCATTTCGTTCAGCACCCTGCGCTTCTCGGCCAGGATGCTTTCGATCAGCAGCCTGGCTCCCGCGGAGTCGGGCGCGGTGCCATGGGAGATGGCGTGGGGCACCTGCAGCAGCATGCGCTGATTTTCGGCGTGGGCCGCCATCTCGGCGAATGCATCCACCGCCGGCTCGGGGGTGCGGAACACCGGGATCTTGGCCTGGGTGAGCAGCTGCCGGCTGGAGACGACGCGCGCCTCGCCCATCCAGCACGCGAGCAGCGGTTTGCTGTATTTCGCGGCCACCTCGATGGCGGTGCGGGCCACCTCCTCCGAGTGGGTGGTGGCCTGGGGCGTGAGGATCACCAGCACCCCGTCCACGTTCCTGTCCTCCATGCAGGCGGCGATGGCATTACCGTATTGCTCCGGCGTGGCCTGGCCGCAGAGATCAACGGGGTTGCCGCGCGACCACTTGGGAGAGAGCAGCGGCTCGAGCCGCACAATCGTTTCCGCGGACAGTTCCGGGACCTCCAGCCGCACGTCGGCGGCCCAGTCGGCGGCGATGATGCCGGGGCCGCCACCGTTGGTGACGATCGCCAGCCGTTTGCCGGTGGAGCGGTAGCGCGAGGTGAGGCAGCGGGCGACTGAAAACAGCTGGGTGGCGGTTTTCACCCGCACCGCCCCGGCCCGCCGCAGCACCGAGTCGAACACCTCGTCGGCGCCCACCATGGCCCCCGAGTGGGTCAGCGCCGCCTTGGCGCCCGCCGGGTCACGGCCCGCCTTGACCACCACCACCGGCTTGACCCGGGCGGCGGCCCGCAGGGCGCTGACAAACTGGCGGGGTACGTACACCCCTTCCATATAGAGCACGATACTCTCGGTTTCGGAGTCCCATACCAGGTAGTCGAGGACGTCGCCGAAATTGATGTCGGCGCCGTCGCCCAGGGTGATGGCGTTGGAGAATCCGATGTCGTTGGCGTGGGCCCAGTCGAGGACGGCATTGGTGAGCGCTGCGGATTGGGAGATGAGGGCGATGCTGCCGGGCTTGGCACCGACCAGGCTGTAGGTGAAGTTGATTCCTGCCACCGGGCGCATCAATCCCAGGCAGTTGGGACCCAGGATCCGCACCCGGCGGGCCCGTGCGCTCGCCAGGACCGACCGCAGCAGGCTCGCGCTGCCCGGCCCGCCGTCGGTGAATCCGGCGCTGATGATGATGGCGGCCCGCACGCCCTTGCGCCCGCACTGCTCGACGATGCCCGGCACGGTGCGCGCAGGGGTGATGATGACCGCCAGATCCACCGGCTTCTCGATGTCCCCGACCGAGGCGAAGGCGGGGAAGCCGAGAATCGTCCGGTGGTTGGGATTGACCGCGTAGCGCTCGCCCGAATAGCCGCTGGCGAGCAGGTTCTCGAACACCAGGCGCCCAGCGGAGCCTTCGCGTTCGGTGGCGCCGATCACCGCCACCGAGCGCGGGGAAAACAGGGGGGTGAGATAGTGTTTTTCCATCGTTCCTATGCGGGGCCGGGCGTCATGGACATTCGCTGGGGCAGGCCGTAAGATTTGGCTCAGACCATTAAAACACAGCGGCTCACGGAGGAGCGCAATTGAGTACCGCTTACATCACCCACCCCGACTGTCACCTGCACGACATGGGGTCCTATCACCCCGAGTGTCCCGCGCGGCTGCGGGCGATCGAGGACCAGCTGATCGCGTCCGGACTGATCAATTATTTCGATCACCACGATGCGCCGCTGGTGACCCGGGAACAGCTCAAGCGGGTTCACGCGGAACACTACATCGACGCAGTCGAGTCCAGCGCGCCGGAGCGGGGGATTGTCCATCTCGATCCCGATACTGCCATGAATCCCCACACCCTGCAGGCCGCGCGCAGGGCGGCCGGCGCGGTGATTTTAGCAACAGACCTGGTGATGGGCAAAAAAGCCGTGAATGCGTTCTGCTGCGTGCGCCCCCCGGGCCACCACGCGGAACGTGCCCGCGCCATGGGTTTCTGCTTCTTCAACAACGTGGCGGTGGGCGCGGCGCATGCGCTGGAACACCACGGGCTAGAGCGCGTGGCGGTGGTGGACTTCGACGTGCACCACGGCAACGGCACCGAGGACATCTTCAGCGGCGATCCGCGGGTCGTGATGGTTTCCACCTTCCAGCACCCGTTCTACCCCTACAGCGGCATCGACGGCCGCTCCTCGCGCATGGTCAATGTTCCGCTCGCCGCCTACAGCTCCGGGGTGCAGTTCCGCGAGGCGGTCAACGAGCACTGGCTCCCGGCCCTGGAGCGCTTCAAGCCCAGGATGATTTTCATCTCCGCCGGATTCGACGCCCACCGCGAGGACGACATGGCCTCGCTTGCCCTGGTGGAGGCGGACTACGCCTGGGTCACCGAGCAGGTCAAGGAGATCGCGCGGAAGCACGCCGAAGGGCGCATCGTGTCGGTGCTGGAGGGCGGCTACGAGTTCTCGGCGCTGGGGCGCAGCGTCGCCAGCCACCTCAAGGTCCTTTCGGGGTTGTAGGAGCGAATTCATTCGCGACCCATTCACTCGCGCCGTTGGTCGGGGATGAATCCCCTCCTACCAACCCTGCAGGAATGAATTAATTCGCATGTTGACCCAAAAGGCATGATCCGCGAATCCATTTGGATCTACGATTGACCGTGCTCGACTGGCGCCAAATTGCCACCGTGTTCCTGGACATGGACGGCACGCTGCTCGACCTGCATTTCGACAACCATGTCTGGCTGTCCCATGTGCCGCTGCGCTACGCCGAGCGCCACGGCCTGAGTCACGACGAGGGGCGTGAGCACTGTGTTTCCCGCTACCGGGCGGCGGAGGGGACGCTCGACTGGTACTGCGTGGAGTACTGGACCCGGGAGCTGGGTCTCGACATCGCCCGGCTCAAGGAGGAGGTTTCCCACCTGATCGCGGTGCATCCCCACGTGGTGCCGTTCCTGGAGCGGCTCCGCTCCCTGGGGAAACGGGTGGTGCTCGTGACCAACGCCCACCACAAGAGCATCTCCCTCAAGATGCGCCGCACCGGGCTCGATCCCCATTTCGACGCCATCGTCTGCGCCCATGACGTGGGTGTGCCGAAGGAGCACCCGGAATTCTGGGGCCGGCTGAAGATACTGGAGCCGTTCGAGCCGGCACACACGCTGCTCATTGATGACAGCCAGCCGGTGTTGCGATCGGCCCGGGACTTCGGGATGGCATTCGTTCTCGGAGTGCGCAGCCCCGATTCACGGCAGCCGGACAAGACGTTTCCGGATTACGATTCGATCTCCGGGTTCCGGGACCTGCTGGCTGGTGGAGGGCTGACAAGTCGCGAATGAATTCGCTCCTACGCGAGGGTCTGTAGGAGGGGATTTATCCCCGATCCAGGTCCGACAAATATCGCGGCGGATGGGTCGCGAATGAATTCGCTCCTACCCGAGGGTCTGTAGGAGGGGATTTATCCCCGATCCAGGTCCGACAAATATCGCGGCGGATGGGTCGCGAATGAATTCGCTCCTACCCGGGGGCTTGTAGTAGGGGATTCATCCCCGATTCCTGGGGCGCCTGGGGCAGCAGCAGCGCCGCCACCACCCTGCGGCCCTCGGCCATCAGGATGTTGTAGGTGCGGCAGGCAGCGCTGGTGTCCATGACCTCCAGCCCGATCCGGGCCTCCGCCAGGCAGCGGCTGAGGGCGGGGTGGGGAAAGCGCAGACGGGGGCCCGTGCCGAGCAGGACGACCTCGGGCTTCAGGCTCCCGAGCAGCTCGAAGTGGGCCGCGGTGAGTTCCTCGAAGTCCGCCACCTCCCAGTCCTCGATGATGCGCTCGGGCATCACGATCAGGCTTTTCTCGTAACGAACCCCGTTCACCAGCACGTGGCCAGCGCCGTAGCCGGTGATCTGGTACATCCCGGCGGTCGTGGAAAGATGCAGTTTCAATTCCAGCTCCGTTTGCGGCCAAGGGTCCGCTCCATTAGAATTATCACTTTTTTTACCGGCAGTTAAAAGCGAAACGCCCTCCATGGAAGAGTTCCCGAGAATCAAGCGCCTCCCGCCCTACGTGTTCAACATCACGGGGGAGCTCAAGGCCGAGGCCCGCAAGCGCGGGGAGGACATCATCGACCTGTCCATGGGCAACCCGGACGGCCCCACGCCCAAGCACATCGTGGACAAGCTGGTGGAATCCGCCCAGCGCTCCGACACTCACCGCTATTCCATGTCCAAGGGCATTCCGCGGCTCCGCAAGGCCATCTGCAACTGGTACAAGACCCGCTACGACGTGGACCTGGACCCCGATTCCGAGGCCATCGTCACCATCGGCTCCAAGGAGGGCATCGCCCACCTGGCGCTTGCCACCCTGGGTGCGGGGGACAACGTGCTGGTGCCCAACCCCAGCTATCCGATCCACATCTACGGACCGATCATCGCCGGGGCGGATATCCGCCACGTCCCGATCGCTCATGGCGTGGATTTTTTCGAGGAGCTGGAAAAGGCCATCAAGGATTCCTACCCCAAGCCCAAGATGCTGATCCTCAACTTTCCGGCAAACCCCACCGCCCAGTGCGTGGACCTGGAGTTCTTCGAGCGGATCGTGGCGCTGGCGAAGGAGCACGACATCTACGTGGTGCACGATCTCGCCTACGCCGACATCGTGTATGACGGCTACCAGTGTCCCTCCGTCATGCAGGTGCCCGGCGCCAAGGAGTGGGCGGTGGAGTTCTTCACGCTGTCCAAGAGCTACAACATGGCCGGGTGGCGCGTGGGCTTCATGGTCGGTAACAAGGACCTGGTGGCGGCGCTCGCGCGCATGAAGAGCTACCACGACTACGGCACCTTCACGCCGATCCAGGTGGCTTCCATCGTAGCCCTCGAAGGGCCTCAGGACTGCGTTGAGCAGATCCGCCAGACCTACCAGAAGCGGCGCGACGTGCTGGTTTCCGGGCTGCACGCCGCCGGCTGGATGGTCGAGAACCCCAAGGCCACCATGTACGTGTGGGCCAGGATCCCCGAGGTCTACCGGGCCATGGGCTCCCTGGAGTTCGCCAAGAAGGTGCTGGTGGACGCCAAGGTGGCGGTATCCCCCGGCATCGGCTTCGGCCAGTACGGCGACGACCACGTGCGCTTCGCCATGATCGAGAACGAGAACCGCATCCGCCAGGCGATCCGCGGCATCAAGGACATGTTCCGCAAGGACGGACTGCTTTGACCAACCCATTCAACGCAAAGGCGCAAAGATCGCAAAGTTTTCCTTGGGTTTCCTTCGCGCTCTTTGCGTCTTCGCGTTTGAGTTTTAAAGGTTCTGCATGAAACCCATCAATGTAGGCTTGCTCGGTATCGGCACCGTCGGCGGCGGCACCTTCACCGTGCTCCGGCGCAACCAGGAGGAAATCACCCGGCGCGCCGGCCGCGGCATCGCCATCCGGATGGTGGCGGACAAGGACGTGGAGCGGGCGAAGAAGCTCGTGGGCGAGGCCGCGACCGTCACCGCGGATGCCTTCGAGGTGGCGAGACATCCGGACATCCAGATCGTGATCGAGCTGATCGGCGGCTACACCGTGGCCAAGGACCTGGTCCTCACGGCCATCGAGCACGGCAAGCACGTGGTGACCGCCAACAAGGCGATGCTGGCGCTTCACGGCAACGAGATTTTCGCTGCGGCCCAGAACAAGGGCGTGATGGTGGCGTTCGAGGCCGCGGTGGGCGGCGGCATCCCCATCATCAAGGCGCTGCGGGAGGGACTCACCGCCAACCGCATCGAGTGGGTGGCCGGCATCATCAATGGCACCAGCAACTTCATCCTCTCCGAGATGCGCGACAAGGGCAAGGGCTTCGACGAGGTGCTGAAGGAGGCTCAGAAGCTCGGTTACGCCGAGGCGGACCCCACCTTCGACATCGAGGGCATCGACTCCGCCCACAAGCTCACCATTCTCTCGGCCATCGCCTTCGGCATCCCGGTCCAGTTCGAAAAGGCCTACACCGAGGGCATCTCCAAGCTTACCCAGGAGGACATCCGCTACGCCGGGGAACTGGGCTACCGCATCAAGCTGCTGGGCATCACCAAGCGCAAGGCGAACGGCGTCGAGCTGCGGGTCCATCCGACGCTGGTCCCGGAGCGGCGGCTGATCGCCAATGTGGAAGGGGTGATGAATGCGATCCTGGTGAAGGGCGACGCGGTGGGGGCCACCCTGTATTACGGGGCGGGCGCCGGCGCCGAGCCCACGGCTTCCGCGGTGGTGGCGGACCTGGTGGACGTGACGCGCATGGAAACCGCGGACCCCAAGCACCGGGTGCCGCACCTCGCGTTCCAGCCCGACGTGCTCTCCAACCTGCCCATCCTGCCCATGACCGAGGTGGAGACCTCCTACTACCTGCGGATGCGGGCCTTCGACAAGCCGGGGGTGCTGGCGGACGTGACCCGCATCCTGGCGGATTCCAGCATTTCCATCGAGGCGGTGATCCAGAAGGAGCCGGCGGAAGGGCAGGAGCTGGTGGACATCATCATGCTCACCCACCGGACGGTGGAAAAGAACGTCAACGCCGCCATCGCCAGGATCGAGAAACTCTCTACCATTTCCGGCAAGGTGACCCGCATCCGGCTGGAAGAGCTCGGGAAGAACTGACAGGCTTTACCGCGAAGGACGCGAAGGAATTTTCAACATGATCTTTGGGTGCTTTCCTTTGCGTCCTTGGCGTTCTTCGCGGTTCAAGACATGAAATACATCTCTACCCGCGGCGGCATGCCGCCCAAGACCTTCACTGAGATCCTGCTCGGGGGCCTGGCCAGCGACGGCGGCCTGACCATTCCCGAAGCCTATCCCAGGATCAACCGGGAGGAGCTGGCCCGCTGGCGCGCCCTCGACTATCGCAGCCTTGCCTTCGAGATCGTCAGCCGCTTCGCCGACGACATTCCGGCGGCGGACCTGAAGGCCATCATCGACGGCACGTATACGGCGCAGGCGTTCGGCAGCGAGGAGATCACGCCGCTGAAGACCCTGGAGCCCGGGCTGCACATCCTCGGGCTTTCCAACGGGCCGACGCTCGCCTTCAAGGACATCGCGCTGCAGCTCCTGGGCAACCTGTTCGAGTATGTGCTGGAGAAGACCGGGCACGATCTCAACATCCTGGGCGCCACCTCCGGCGACACCGGCTCCTCGGCCGAGTACGCCATGCGCGGCAAGCCCCGCATCCGGGTGTTCATGCTGTCGCCGCTCGGGAAAATGAGCCGGTTCCAGACCGCGCAGATGTATTCGCTGGCGGAGCCCAACATCTTCAACCTGGCGGTGAAGGGCGTGTTCGACGACTGCCAGGACATGGTGAAGCGGGTCTCCGGCGACGCGGCGTTCAAGGCCCGCTACCGCATCGGCGCCGTCAACTCCATCAACTGGGCGCGCATCACCGCCCAGATCGTGTATTACTTCAAGGGTTACTTTGCCGCCACCCGCAGCAACGACGAGGAAGTGTCGTTCGCGGTGCCCTCGGGCAATTTCGGCAACATCCTTGCCGGCCACGTGGCGCGCATGATGGGGCTGCCGATCCGCCAGCTCATTCTCGCCACCAACGAGAACGACGTGCTGGACGAGTTTTTCCGCACCGGGTGCTACCGGGTGCGTTCGTCGGCCCAGACCTATCACACCAGCAGTCCCTCCATGGACATCTCCAAGGCCTCCAACTTCGAACGCTTCGTGTTCGACCTCACCGGGCGCGACGGGGCGCTGGTGAAGGACCTGTGGCACCGGGTGGACAGCGAGGGCGCTTTCGATTTATCGAAGACCGGGTATTTCCGGAAGGTGCAGGATTTCGGCTTCGTGTCGGGCCACAGCACCCACGCCAACCGCATGGAGACCATCCGCCGCGTGTACCACGACTACGGGGTGATGATCGACACCCATACCGCCGATGGCGTGAAGGTGGGCCTCGTCCATCGCGAGGCGGGCATTCCGCTCATCTGCATGGAGACGGCGCTGCCGGTGAAGTTCGAGGATTCCATCAACGAAGCCCTGGGGCAGGCGCCGGGTCGGCCGGGAGGATTCGAGAACCTGGAGAAGCTGCCCCAGCACTTCGAGGTGCTCGACGTGAACGCCGAGGCGGTGAAGGCCTTCATCGCCGCCCACGCCGGCTGACCGAGTGGCTGCGCGGCCCATGAGTTTTTCCGACGCCGAAAAATTCTGGAGCGAGCGTTTTTCCGGCGAAGATTATCTCTTCGGCACCGCCCCCAACGTCTTTCTCACTACCCGGAAGCACCTGTTCAGGCCCGGCCAGCGGGCGCTGTCGGTGGCCGACGGCGAAGGGCGGAACAGCGTCTGGATGGCCTCGCTCGGCCTCGAGGTGACGGCGATCGAGCTCTCCCCGGTGGCCGTGGAGAAGGCGCGGAAACTCGCCGCCGGGCGCGGCGTATCGCTCCGCTTCGTCGTGGGAAGCGTCTTCGACTGGGCCTGGCCGAGACAAGCCTTCGACGTGGTCGCCGCGATCTTCGTCCAGTTTGCCGCTCCCACCGAGCGCGCCCGCCTGTTCCGGCAGCTTATCGAGGCGCTGGCGCCCGGCGGTGTGCTGATTCTCCAGGGTTATACGCCGAAGCAACTGGAATACCGCACGGGCGGCCCGCCCCATGCGGAGAACCTCTACACCGAAGCCCTGCTGCGGGAAAGCTTCGGGGACCTGCAGATACTGCATCTGCACGAGCACGAGGACGTGATCCGGGAAGGCAAGGGCCACAACGGCATATCGGCCCTCATCGACCTGGTGGCCCGCAAACCGTAGATACCGTCTTCGTCGTCAAGCTGTTTTTGGCGGGCGTAGGGCGGAACGGCGAAGCCGGTTCCGCCACTCCGGCTGGGCCATCATCGGCGAGATGATGGTGCAACCCGCTTCGCGGTTGCACCCTACAAGGCGTAGGTCGGCAACCCTTTGCCGACACCAGACTTCGCGTTTTTCGGTCCTACTCGGTTTCGCGGGCGGAAATAGTGCGCAGCCCCGCGATCGGCAGATTGCGCTCGACATGAGTAAACAGCGTGGCCTCGCTGGTCACCCGCTTGAGGGCCAGCACCGCCGGCCGGTTCGCCTTGCGGGCCTCCGCCAGCACGCGACTCAACTCGTCCAGGGTGGCGACGGGCGTGCCATCCACGGATTCCAGCAGATCGCCTTTTTCGATTTCCTGGGCTTCGCCCACCGAGCCCCGCTCCACGTAGTGCACCGTGAGGCCCCGGACGCCAATTTCAGGCAGGTCCCGGTAGGCGACCAGCCCGAACAGCACGCCTGACACGAAGATCGCGGTGCGATCCAGCACCGGGTTTTCGGAGGGAATGGTCCCGGTGAGCATCCGCGCCTCGCCGGTGCGCTCGACTTTCAGGCGCACCTGGTCCAGGCGCCCGCGTAGCACGTGGATGAGCTGGGTTTCGTTTTCGACCTTCACCGGGGAATTTCCCGCTTCCCGGATCACGTCCCCGGGCTTGAGCCCGATCGCGCCCGAAGCCAGATAATTGCGCGCCACCTTGAGCACCTTGCGATTGTCCAGGTCCTTGAAGTAGATCACGGAGAGCTGGGGCGGAGAGGGGTCCTGGCCGTTCTGCAGCAGGGCGAGAACGCGGCAGGCGTACTTCATCGCCACCGCAAAGTTCGTGTTCTGGGCGCCGCGCGCGACGATGGAGGCGGTGTTGATGCCCACGATTTTCCCGCTCATGAGGCTGATCAGCGGGCCGCCGGAGTTGCCCTGATTGATGGGGGCGTCGGTCTGCAGCAACTCCGTTTCGTACTTGTTGGTGACGCCGGATACGATGCCCCGGGTGCCGGTGTAGGGCAGTCGCCACGGATGGCCGAAGGCCCCCACGGAATGGCCCACCGGCGGCAACTCCTGGCATTCCAGGGCCGGGGTGACGACGGCGGCGCCCTCCGGCAGCTTGCCGATGCTGACCAGGGCCAGGTCCAGGAACGGGTCCACGTAAAGCTTCTGCGCGTCCTGGAATTCCCTGCCGTGGAATGCCACTTCCACCCGCGAGGGAGACCGGGACACCACGTGGGCATTGGTCATGATCCAGCCGCGGGAGGCGTCCACCATGAATCCCGCTCCCAGGCTGGAGCCCTTGCGGTCTCCGTCGAAGGGAACCGTCACGGTGGTCCGGACCTGGACCGTGTAGGACAGGGCATCACGAAAGATGCGCTCGCTGTTGTCGGCGTGGGCCGCGACCAGGGTGCAGGACGCGGCCGCGCCGGCTACGGTGCGGAGCAAAAGCCTGATGAGATCGGAATTGGTGGCGGGGAGCATGGACGCGCGGCCGGCCTGGTTTGAGTTTAGCAGGTCTCGAAGCGCATGGAGAGGTCCACGGCGCGGATGTCCTTGGTCAGCGATCCTACCGAAATCCGGTCCACTCCGGTTTCCGCGATGGCCCGCACCGAATCGAGATTGACTCCGCCGGAGGCCTCCAGCACGGCGCGGCCGGCCGTCACCCGCACCGCCTCCCGCATCGCCTCCCGCGCAAAGTTATCGAGAAGAATCAGGCTGACACCGGCCGCCAGCGCTTCCTGCAGCTCGGCCAGGTTTTCCACTTCCACCTGGATCATGGTTCCCGGCGGGGCGATCCGCTGGGCCTGCCGGAAGGCGGGGGTGATGCCGCCCGCCGCCATGATGTGGTTCTCCTTGATCAGGATGCCGTCGTAGAGCCCCATCCGGTGATTCTCTCCTCCGCCGCATCGCACCGCGTATTTTTCCGCGAGGCGCAGACCGGGAAGGGTTTTGCGGGTATCGACGATGGCGGCCCGGGTGCCTTGCACCGCGTCCACGAATTGGCGGGTGCGGGTGGCGATCGCGGAAAGCATTTGCAGAAAGTTCAGGGCCGGCCGCTCGGCGGTGAGCATGGCCCGGGCCCGGCCTTCGATCCGGCACAGGGTCTGGCTCGCGGAGAGCGCATCCCCGTCCTTCGCAGTCCACTCGATCCGGATAGCGGGATCCAGGCGCCGGAAGCAGGCCTCGAACCAGGCCGCGCCGCAGAGCACCGCCGCCTCGCGGCTCACCACCGTGGCGCGGGCGCGGGCATCGGCGGGAATGAGACCCGCGGTGAGGTCGCCGCTGCCCACGTCCTCGACCAGGGCCGCGGTCACGTTGCTTTCGATTTCCGAGGCGAGATCCATGGAAAAAGGAGCTGGGTTTGAAGGCGGACTTGGAATTGTATCCGAACGATGAGGCCGGAGCGGCGCGCTACGCCCTGCTATCCGCCGCTGTCGGTTTCCCTTGCCTGCGTGGCCGGTTTCGGCTAATCTCAGAATTACGGAATTACGGAATTACGGAATATCGGAGAGATGGGATGAGCAAGAACGTAGTGGTATCCGACCGGGGGCAGATCACTCTGCCCGCCGGCCTGCGCAAGCGCCTGGGGATCGAGCCCGGCGGCGTGGTTGTCCTGGAGGAGCGGGCGGGAGAGGTGGTGCTCAAGCCGGCCGCGGTGGTGACTCTGGAGACTTATTCGGAACAGGATATCGCCCGGTGGGAGGCGGAAGACGCGCTTTCCGATGCCGAGCGGGCCCGCGTCAAGAGTAAAGCTCGTAAGAAGGTGTGAACCGCCTCTTTCTCGACGCCAATGTGGTTTTCACTGCCGCCCACAACCCGGCGGGGAAGGCCGCATTGCTGATCGAGTTGGGAGACGCTGGCCGCTGGCGGCTCTTCACCAGTTCCTATGCCCTGGCGGAGGCGCGGCATAACCTGCGCCTGAAGTACCCGGAACGTTTATCGAGGCTCGACGATCTGGCGCGGCGGATGAAAATAATCGATCCGAAATCGGGAGCCCGGTGTCCTCTGGCGCTGCCGGAAAAAGACCGGCCCATTTTTCTTGCGGCGGTCGCCTGCCGCGCCACCCACCTGCTTACCGGGGACATCAAGGACTTCGGGCCGTTCATGAACCGCCCGAAGCAGACGGGCGGCGGCGTCATTCAGACGGTCGCAGAATACCTGGCGAACTTGTAGCAGTTTGCGGCGGGTACTTGAGGTGCCCGTGGTACGGCCGGTGAGGCGGCGCACAAGCCGATTGATGAATCTACTGCGGCAAAGGATTGATTCCACAATTTCAGGGAGGATTCAATGAAATTCTCGCCTCAGTCGACCAAGCTCATCAATCAGGCCATCGAATGGATTGCCTCGAAACCGGTGGCACAGGAGGGCTTCTCGGCACTCATGGTATCTGCCCATCCGAACGGGACGCGGGCCAGCAGGTACAGTTTCGCGACCGTCGAGGAAGCGACAGAAGAATGCAAGCGCGATCTCACGACCGACCTCTCAGATGCTACCGGCTATGTTCTTGCCATTGATGCATCCATGGTTGTCGAGGGCGGGATTCACCCTGTCGTGTTGCTTCGCGTCGAAGAAGCCAGCGGGGACGGCGCCTGGGAGCTGGTTTTCCCCTACGAGATGCGCGGCGAAGGTGGGAAACGCGTGTTCGTTCCGGGGGATCGCCTCTATCAGAGGGGTCGGGCCGAAGCATGGCTTCCCGCCCGACCGTAGGGCGGCTTAATCGTTTTGCAGGCTCACCGGATGAGCTTGGGCTGAGGAGCTTTCCGCGAGATGCCGGAGATTCGGTAAGGCGTTGGCCTGAAGAGTCTCAGCGGTGCAACCAGGATTTCAACCTTGTGCGGTCGCGGATTGCCCAACAGACGAGCACGGCGGCGGCGGCGAGAAGCAAACTGACGCTGAACCGGTCATCGGGATCCGCGGGCAGCACCGCGAACAGCGGCTCAAGCAGTACCGGGAGCACAGGCCCGGCTGCCTTGAGGATCAGTGTTGCCAGGAAAAGAAACGCGAGTGCGCCGAAAATCGCCTTGGCAAGCCAGAAAGCCGCGACGACGGCAATATCCACGATAATCTTCATATTGATTCTCCCGCGCCACTGGCCTTATTGCAGTATAGCGGCGTTGGTAAAACGCGGAAAATACGGGTGGGAGGCTGGCCGTCCCTCCATACAGCGCCCTGTTGGGGGCCCAGTGAGCGGACGCCGAATTTCCGGTCGTCACCCGCAAGGCCATCCTACCATTAAGCGGCTACCGGGACCCTGACCATCCGTGGGACCGGTGGAGCGCAGCTGATTCCGTAAATTCGATTGATCGTGGCGGGATGGTGGGTTACCACCCACCCTACGAAGCCCGCTTTCGGCGGCGGGCTCTTTGCCCCTCCGCCGGCAGCAAGCTCGTGCATTCCTGGTAGAGCTGGAACAAATAGGCGACGCGCTCGGCGTCGTTGGCGAAGTCCTTGCCCTTCGTTCCGGCGAGATAGGCGGCGTCCACCGCCCGGTCGAGGGCTTGGTGTGCCTTGGTGAGTGCGGGTGGCATGGTGAGGGGGTCGTAGAGATCGGCGAGCGACGAGCCAGGGAACCGGGCGCGGGCATCCAGCACCCCCTGGGCGGCGGACTCGATGGCATCCTTCAATCCCCTCGCCCTCGGGGAGAGGGTGGCCGCAGGCCGGGTGAGGGTTTCGGGCCAGGGGAAGTTGTTGTAAACGATTCCTGCGGAGTAGCGGTAGTCACTCTTCAGCCTTCCGCAGGTATAACGCACCCAGGCCATGTGCATGGTCGAGTTCAGAACCCCGAAGTGATAACGCGTAGCGTCGGGCGCGATCTTCACCAGGTTGCTGCAAAGGGTGTCCGGCGGCATGAAACCCATCGGAATGAATCGCCGGCGTTCGGACGATACCTCAGGGATCACGAGGCAGGGCGCGTCCGGGATGTTTTCGACGTGGAACCGGGTCGGAGTTTCGGCCAGCTTGCGGGTGGGCGCGCTCTTGCTGGCGAGACGGAAGGCACGCACGGCCTCAACCCGTTTCAGCGCCTCGGGCATGCGGCGCAATTCGTCGGGAGGACAGTCACCGAGCCACAAGCACCAGCGCTCATAGCCGTTGATGAATTCGTCGGAACCGATCCAGCGCCGGAAGTATTTCTTTGCCGCTGGTTCAGCCCTCAGGAAGTCCGCCTTTTCCTCCGCAGTGAATAGGTAATTGCCGCCATCGATGGGCTTGTTGCCGATGCCGATTTCCGGTACGGGGCAGATCGGTCGGTCGCGGCGAGGCAGGACGATATCGGCCGCGTCGACCAGATAAGGGTTGATATTGGCCGCTGCCAGAGCGTGAGGCTCGCCGCGGGGATCGTCATAATCGAAGATCGTCTTCCGCTGCGCGTTGTGGAGCGCGAAGCCGATGATCACGCAATGGACCGCTGCGACACCGCGGGCTTCGTTGGACCACTGGAAGGTGCGGTGGGCGAAATGGATGTGGGCGCCCAGCCGCAGTAGCTCGGGCCAGAGCACCCCCGCCTGTTCGCCCTGGGTGATGGAGTTGGTCGAGACCAGGGCGCAGCGAATCCGGGCCGCGGCCTCCGGACCGCTCGTCTTGATGAAACGTGCCGCCTTGATGTACCAGCCGGTGACGTAATCCAGGATTCCTGCTCCCGGAACCCCTTCGAACAGCCCCGTGATTTCCGCGCGCTGGGCATCGGTCTGATACTTGGATCCGCCAAACGGCGGATTGCCGAGGATGTAGGAAAGGTGCTCCGCCGGCACGATACTCGCCCAGTCCAGTTGCAGCGCGTTGCCGTGCACGATGGTGGGCGATTTCTTCAGCGGAAGGCGCGCGAAATACCGTCCGAACTCCTCGGATACCGCCTGGTTCATCTGGTGGTCCATGAGCCACAGGGCCACCTGGGCGATCTGGGCCGGAAACTCCTCGATCTCGATGCCGTAGAACTGGTCCACGTCGAGCCGCACCAGCCCGAAGACGCCCGGAGTAATCCATGCCGATCAGCCTTTCCGTTAAGAACGTCCCCGCCAAGGTGGCCCGCGCTCTCATGGCCCGTGCGCGGCGAAATCACCGGTCGCTGCAAGAGGAGCTCGTGGTGATTTTGCGGGAGGCGGTCGGCCAGCCGCGCCGTCGCGGCACGGAAGAGATTCTCAAGGAGTTGCGGAAGGCAGGTTTGCGCACGCCCTCCGAAAGCCTCGCGCTACTGAGACAAGATCGCGATGCGTGCTGCCGTAGGTGACGACGACGCAATTTCGTAGGGTGCGCCCTGCGCACCAATTGCGGCGTTTGACCGGTGCGTGGGACGTACCCTACCCAGTGACCAGATCTTTCAGCTCGGTGAGCTTGCCCAGCACCGCGTTGGGCGCGATGCCCATCTCGTCCATAGCCGCCCCGGCGCGGTTGATCCAGAAGGTGGAAAAACCGAAGGCCTTGGCGCCCACGGCGTCCCAGCAGTTGGAGGAGACGAAGCCGATCTCGGACTTGTCCACGCCGAGCTTGCGGGGCGCGAGATCGTACACCCGGGGATCGGGCTTGAAGATCTTCACCTCGTCCACGCTGATGACGTGCCTGAAGGTGGAAGCAAGGTCGGCATTGGCCACGACTGCGTCCAGCATCCCCGGCGAGCCGTTCGACAGAATCGCTAGCGGGATTCCGGAGAGCGCCTTGAGGGCGGGCGTCACGTCAGGATAGGTATCGAGATGCAGGTAGGCGTTCATCAGCCGGTGGCGGATTTCGGGATCGCAGGGGATGTTGAAGCTGCGGCAGGTGAACTTCAATGCCTCCTCGGTGACCTGCTGGAACGACACATACTTTCCCATCAAGCTTCTGAGCCAGGTGTATTCCAGTTGCTTGGTCCGCCACAGGCGGCTGAAGGCTTCCCCCTGCCCTGGAAACAGGTTCGCGCACTCGGAGACGACGGAATGGACGTCGAACAGCGTACCGTATGCGTCGAACACGAAGGCCTTGATCTTGGTCTTGTTCATGGGCGCGGTCCAAAACAGACGCTGCTATCTTAACCGACGGGACTGGCGCTGTCTTCAAATCCCGTTGAAAATCAGGGGCTATTGAATTTCCCCGGTCCTGCCCCATTTAAGGCTCAGGAACATCCGGACTCAGGGAAAGCCCATGCGTTTCGACAAGTTCACCACCAAGTTTCAGCAGGCCTTCGCCGAGGCCCAGAGCATCGGCATCGGCCATGACAACCCTTACATCGAGCCCCAGCACCTGGCGCTGGCGCTGATCCAGCAGGAGGACGGGAGCACGGCATCGCTGCTGGCCCGGTCCGGAGTCAACGTGCCGCCCCTGCGGGACGCCCTCAGGAAAGCCATCGAGCGCCTGCCCAAGGTGGAGGGCACCGGCGGTGAAATCACCCTGTCCCGGGAACTCGGCAATCTCCTCAACCTGACCGACAAGGAAGCCCAGAAGCGCGGCGACCAGTTCATCGCCTCGGAGATGTTCCTGCTGGCGCTCACCGAGGACAAGGGCGAGACCGGCAAGCTCCTCAAGCAGCACGGCGGCGCCCGTGCCGCCCTGGAAAAGGCGATTCAGGCGGTGCGCGGAGGCGAGAACGTGGCGAGCCCCGAGGCGGAAGCCCAGCGCCAGGCCCTGGCGAAATACACCCTCGATCTCACGGACCGGGCGCGGCAGGGGAAGCTCGACCCGGTGATCGGACGCGACGACGAGATCCGGCGCGTGATCCAGATCCTGCAGCGCCGCACCAAGAACAACCCGGTGCTGATCGGCGAGCCGGGCGTGGGCAAGACCGCCGTCGTGGAGGGGCTCGCCCAGCGCATCGTCAACGGCGAAGTGCCCGAGACCCTCAAGGGGAAGCGCGTGCTGTCCCTCGACATGGCGGCCATGCTGGCCGGGGCCAAGTACCGGGGCGAGTTCGAGGAGCGGTTGAAGGCGGTGCTCAAGGAAATCGCGCAGGAGGGCGGCAGCATCATCGTCTTCATCGACGAGCTGCACACCATGGTGGGCGCCGGCAAGGCCGAAGGCGCCATCGACGCCGGCAACATGCTGAAGCCCGCGCTCGCCCGCGGCGAGCTGCACTGCGTAGGCGCCACCACCCTCGACGAGTACCGCAAGTACGTGGAGAAGGACGCGGCGCTGGAGCGGCGCTTCCAGAAGGTGATGGTGGACGAGCCTACGGTGGAGGACACCATCGCCATCCTGCGCGGGCTGCAGGAAAAGTACGAGCTGCACCACGGGGTGGACATCACCGACCCGGCCATCGTCGCCGCGGCGGAGCTTTCTCACCGCTACATCACCGACCGCTTTCTGCCCGACAAGGCCATCGACCTGGTGGACGAGGCGGCCTCCCGCATCAAGATGGAGATCGACTCGAAGCCCGAGGCCATGGACCGGCTGGAGCGGCGGATCATCCAGCTCAAGATCGAGCGCGAGGCGGTGAAGAAGGAAAAGGACGAGGCGTCCCAAAAGCGGCTTGCGCTGCTGGAGCGGGAGATCGAAACCCTGTCCCGGGAGTACGCCGATCTGGAGGACATCTGGAAAGCCGAAAAAGCCCAGGTGCACGGGGCCCAGAGCATCAAGGAGCAGCTCGATCACCTCAAGGTCGAGATGGAAGCCGCCAAGCGCAAGGGCGACTGGCAGAAGGTCTCCGAGCTGCAGTACGGGCGAATGCCCCAGCTCGAGGCGCAGCTCAAGCAGGCCGACAAGGCCGGCGTGCCCGACGGCAGGACGAAGCTCCTGCGCACCAGGGTGGGCGCCGAGGAAATCGCGGAAGTGGTGTCCCGCGCCACCGGCATCCCGGTGTCCCGAATGATGCAGGGCGAGCGCGAGAAGCTCCTCAGGATGGAAGAGCGCGTTCACCAGCGGGTGGTGGGCCAGGACGAGGCGGTGCGCCTGGTGTCCGACGCCATCCGCCGCTCGCGGGCGGGGCTCGCCGACCCCAACCGGCCCTACGGCTCGTTCCTGTTCCTGGGTCCCACCGGCGTGGGCAAGACGGAACTCTGCAAGGCGCTGGCGGAATTCCTGTTCGACTCCGAGGAGCACCTGATCCGCATCGACATGAGCGAGTACATGGAGAAGCACTCGGTGGCGCGGCTGATCGGCGCGCCGCCCGGCTACGTGGGCTACGAGGAGGGCGGCCAACTGACCGAGCAGGTGCGGCGCAAGCCCTACTCGGTGATCCTGATGGACGAAGTGGAAAAGGCCCACCCGGAGGTGTTCAACGTGTTGCTCCAGGTGCTGGACGATGGGCGCATGACCGATGGCCAGGGCCGCACCGTGGACTTCAAGAACACGGTGGTGGTGATGACCTCCAACCTGGGTTCCCAGATGATCCAGACCATGGCGGGCGACGACTACCAGGTGATCAAGCTCGCGGTGATGGGGGAAGTGAAGGCCTATTTCCGGCCCGAGTTCATCAATCGTATCGACGAGGTGGTGGTGTTCCACGCCCTCGACGAGCGCCAGATCATGTCCATCGCGAAGATCCAGCTCCGGAACCTGGCGAAGCGCCTGGAGAAGCTGGAGATGAAGCTGGAGGTTTCCGACGCGGCGCTGGCGGAGCTCGCCAAGGCGGGCTTCGACCCGGTGTTCGGCGCGCGGCCCCTCAAGCGCGCGATCCAGGCCCAGGTGGAGAACCCGCTCGCCAAGGAAATCCTCGAAGGCCGCTTTGCGCCCAAGGACACGATCAAGGTGGACTGCAAGGGCGGGGAGATGCGGTTCGCGAAGGCGTAAGCGCCACGGGTGCTTACGCCGTAACCAAATTTATTCGACCAGCATGCGAGAATGAATTCGCTCCTGCCCCCGCGGTGTAGGAGGGGATTTATCCCCGACCAGGGTCGCGAATGAATTCGCTCCTACGCCCTCAACGTCGTCCACCGGCGAGCCTGCCTGCCTCCGAAGAACGCCGCAGCGCGAGCGTGGCGACCGGTCCCAGCAGGGCGCCGAGGCCCAGCGTGGTCCAGGCGAGGCCCCACCCCAATGACTCCGACTGCAACGGCCCGCGTCCCCAGTCGAGCGCCAGCCCGAACAACCAGGGACTGATGGCCCCGGCGCCGAATCCCAGCACCGAGCGCAGCGAGTAGGCCGCGCCGAGAAAGCGCGGCGGTACCAGCTCCGAGAGCGCCGTGGAGTGAATGGAGGAGTCCGCGGTGCCGGTGAAGTTGTAGAGGATCGCCACCGCCATCACGATCCAGAGCGGCAGCCCGATCAGCCAGCCGAACAGGAACGAGCAGGCGAGGCTCGTGACCGACATCATGAGAATCACTGCCGTGCGCCCCCAGCGATCCGAGAGCGATCCTCCGGCGACGCTGCCCACCGTGCTGATGAGATAGGTCACCGCGGTGAGCGTCGCGCCGACGCTTGCCGCCGCGGCCGTGACCCCGCCGCCATGGACCATGGCAGCCGCCAGGTAGGCGGGAAGCCAGGCCCAGAGCCCCAGCAGCTCCCAGGCGTGGAACACGTAGGCCCAGATCGCCAGCATGGCCGGGCGATTGCGGATCACCGTGAGTAGCGAAGCGCGGTCGCCGTGGTCCGCCGGCACGGGATGGACCACGTTGGGGGTGTCGCGCAGCACCCGGAACGCGATGAGGGTGGCGGCGAGCGGCCCGCAGGCGGTCACGATGAAGGCGCCCCGCCATCCGTAAACCGGGATCAGCGCGCTCGACAGGAACAGCGAGATGGCGTAGCCCAGGGAGGCGGCCGCGAGATAGAACCCCATGGCGCGACCCTGGCCGCGGCCGCGGAAGCGCTCGGCGATCAGGGCGAGGCCCGGGGTGTAAGAGCCTCCCGAGCACAATCCCGCCAGGCCGTGCAGCAGCAGTCCCGAAACGAAGCCGCCGGAAAACACGGCGAATACCAGGGCGCTGGCGCTGGCGGCGATGCTGGTGAGCAGATAGGTGCGCCTGGCCCCGTAGTGATCGGCCATGAAGCCGACGGTGAAGAGGGAAACCAGGAAGCCCAGGTGCCAGGCGGACTGCACCATCCCTGCCTGCCCCGCCGTCATGGCCCAGTCGGTCCGGAGAAGCGGGAGCGCCGCGGAATAGGTGGTGAAGATGGTGGCGAAACCCGCCCGGCTCACGCACAGCCACAGCAGCCAGGAAGCGTCGTTGTTGTTTTTGGAAGTCACGGCGGAAGGTGTTGTCCCGGAAAGTCGCATCGTAGCAGAGGGCACTCGCTCGTCGCACCACCCCGGCCCCCTCTCCACCGGGTGAAGGGGTAGGTTGGGCTGCGCATTTGCAGCCCAACGCCCGGCGCACCTGATCCTGAACGTTGGGCTTCGCAGTGCGAAGCCCAACCTACGAGATCTGTGCAACCGGCGGAAGGGTTGGGCGGTGGAATTGCACCTGCTATAGTCTGTGCCACAACGATTGTTCCAATGTTTAATGCATGGAAGCGAAGCACCATCCGCATGAGCCGTCTCCCTGGGTGAGGCGCTGGGCGCGGCTGATACCTGCCAGCGGAAGGGTGCTGGATGTGGCCTGCGGCAGCGGCCGCCACGCGCGATTTTTCGCGAAGCGGGGTTTCCGCGTCGATGCCGTGGACCGCGATCCCGGGGCGATTGCGCTGGTCGGCGGCATTCCGGGAATCGATGCCCTGATCGCGGACCTGGAAGGCGGGCCCTGGCCCTACCAAGAATCGCGCTTCAGCGGCATCGTGGTCTGCAATTACCTGCATCGCCCCCTGTTCCCCAACCTGCTTGCGGCTTTGGAGGAAGGCGGCGTGCTGATCTACGAGACCTTCGCCCTGGGCAACGAGCACTACGGGCGGCCCAGCAATCCGGATTTTCTTCTCAGATCCAACGAGCTTCTGGAGGCGGTCCGGGGCAGGCTGCGGGTGGTGGCCTTCGAGGAAGGACTTGTTTCCCGTCCCAAGATGGCCGTGGTGCAGCGAATTTGCGCGGTGAAGATCACGCAGCCATGAGCGGGAATGCGTTCACCTCCGACATCTCCCGCCACGTGTGGGAGGTGAAGTACCGGCACCAGGAGGGCGGCCGGGTGCTGGAAGGATCCCGCTTCCTGCCCGGTGGCCGATTATGCGTACGCCCT
The DNA here is from genome assembly GCA_016183615.1 of Betaproteobacteria bacterium. Taxonomy (GTDB): domain Bacteria; phylum Pseudomonadota; class Gammaproteobacteria; order Burkholderiales; family UBA6910; genus JACPEG01. The sequence goes on along the minus strand of JACPEG010000004.1, from coordinate 59,798 downwards.
TTTCAGGCGCCTGCGTGGCGAAGCGGCGCCGCTCCCCGAGGCTTTCGTCACCACGGAGCAGGTGAGTCCGTCCCAACCCCGTGACGGGACGGATCCTTCTGTCCCGGTCCGGAACGGGGGAGCCCGGCCCGGCGGTGGATTTCCACAGCCAGTGCCAGCCCGCCCTGGGTGTTTGCGCCCAAGACCTTATCCCCGGACCGGCATCTTCGGGTAAAATTACCCATTTTTCCGGTCGGAACATCATGATAAAGGGCAGTCTGGTCGCCATCGTCACTCCCATGCACGAGGACGGCAGCCTCGATCTCGAGCGGCTGCGGGGCTTGGTGGACTTCCACGTCGAGCAGGGGACCGATGGCATCGTGGTCGTGGGCACGACGGGGGAATCCCCCACCGTCGATTTCGAGGAACACCGGCTGCTGATCAAGGCCACGGTCGAGCACGCGGCCGGACGCATCCCGGTGGTGGCGGGGACCGGCGCCAACTCCACCCGGGAAGCCATCGAGCTCACGGCATTCGCGAAGGATGCGGGCGCGGATGCCAGCCTGTCGGTGGTGCCCTATTACAACAAGCCGACCCAGGACGGGCTGTACCGGCATTTCCGGGCCATTGCCGAGGCGGTGGATATCCCCATCATTCTTTACAACGTGCCCAGCCGTACCGTGGCGGATCTCGCCAACGACACCTCGCTGCGGCTCGCTCAGGTTCCCAATATCGTCGGCATCAAGGATGCCACCGGCGACATGGAGCGCGGCACCGACCTGCTCCAGCGGGCAGCTCCGGATTTCGCGGTGTACAGCGGAGACGACGCGAGCGCGCTGGGCCTGCTGCTGCTGGGGGCGCACGGCGTGATCTCCGTGACCGCCAACGTGGCGCCCCGCCTCATGCACCAGATGTGCGCTGCTGCATTCTTGGGGGATCTGGCGGAGGCCCGCCGCATCAACCACCTGCTGATGGGGCTGCACAAGGACCTGTTCGTCGAGGCCAATCCCATCCCCGTGAAGTGGGCCGTGGCCCGGATGGGCCTCATGAAGGAGGGGATCCGTCTGCCGCTGACGCCCCTTTCCGAAAAATTTTACGAGACGGTGCGGAACGCCATGCGTCAGGCGGGTATCAAAGCGTAACGAAATCCGCGCACTATAGAGGAAGCCTCATGAAGTCCAGTATGCTGTTTCGCAGCCTGAGCCTCGCCTTGGGATTGGTGGTGCTCGCCGGATGCGGCACCACCAATTTGTTTGAGGGCAAGAAGATCGACTACAAGTCCGCCGGCAAGCTGCCGCCGCTGGAGGTTCCGCCCGATCTGACCTCGCCCACGGCGGACGACCGCTACGCGGTGCCTGACGTGTCGCCCCAGGGCACCGCTACCTATTCCGCGTACACGCGCGACCGCACCGCCCAGCCGCAGGGCCAGTCCGGGGTCCTTCCCGTGGCCGCGGACAAGGTGCGCATCGAGCGTGCCGGCACCCAGCGCTGGCTGGTGGTGCAGGGTGCGCCGGAGCAGGTGTGGCCGGTGGTGAAGGAGTTCTGGCAGGAGATCGGCTTCATCGTCAATATCGAGAAGCCGGAGACCGGGGTCATGGAAACCGACTGGGCGGAGAATCGGGCGAAGATTCCGCTCGATCCTGTCCGCAGCTTCCTGGGCCGGGTTGTGGACCAGCTGTACTCCACCGCCGAGCGCGACAAGTTCCGGACGCGGCTCGAGCGGGCGACCGACGGCACCAGCACCGAGATCTACATCAGCCACCGGCGCATGGAAGAAGTGTTCGTCTCCGAGGCCAAGGACACCACCAAGTGGCAGCCGGCTGCCGCCGACCCCGACCTGGAAGCTGAGATGCTGGGGCGCCTGATGGTCCGGTTCGGCGTCGAGGACACCCGCTCCCGGTCGCTGCTCGCGGGAGGAAGCCTGCCCGAGCGGGCGAAAATCGCCAAGGACCGGGAGGGCATCAGCTCGCTCGCCCTGGACGAGGCGTTTGACCGCGCCTGGCGCCGGGTCGGGCTTGCCCTGGACCGGGTGGGGTTCACCGTGGAAGACCGGGATCGATCGAAGGGCCTGTACTACGTGCGCTACGTGGACCCGGAGCTGGACGCGCAGAAGAAGGATGACAAGGGATTCCTGTCCAAGCTCGCGTTCTGGCGCAGCGACGATTCGAAGAAGACGCCGCTGCAGTACCGCATACAGGTGCGGGACACGGGGGCGGCGAGCACCGTCAACGTGCTCAACAAGGACGGCGGTCCCGAGAAATCCGACGTTGCCAACCGCATCATTTCGCTGCTGTTCGAGCAGCTCAAATAGGGTGAACGGTAAACGGTGAACGGTAGACGGGAAATTCCCGCGGGTTTTTCCGTTTACCGTTTACGGTTCAACGTTTACTGAATCCCGTGCGCTTCGCCTCCCTCGGCAGCGGCAGCCAGGGCAATGCCCTGGTGGTGGAGGTGAGCCGGACCCGCGTCCTGATGGACTGCGGGTTCCCCCTGCGGGAAACCCTGCGGCGGCTTGCGCGGCTCGGACTCGATCCGGCCATGCTTGACGCCATCGTGGTCACTCATGAGCACGACGACCACGTGGGCGGCGTGCTGCGGCTCGCGCGCCGGCACGGTCTTCCGGTCTGGCTTACCCACGGCACCGCCCGGGCCATCGGCCTCGATCCTTGCGTCCTGGCCGGCGCCACCCTCATCGACGGCCACCATAGCTTCGCGGTCGGCGACATCGAGGTTCAGCCCTACCCCGTTCCCCACGACGCCCGGGAGGCCGTGCAGTTCGTGTTCGGTGACGGCTGCCGGCGCCTCGGGGTGCTCACCGACACCGGCTGTTCGACCCCCCACATTCAGGAAACGCTTACCGGCTGCGACGCGTTGGTGCTCGAGTGCAACCACGATCCGCAAATGCTGGCGAGCGGCCCCTATCCCGAGAGGCTCAAGCGCCGCATCGCGAGCCGGCTCGGGCACCTGGGCAACGATGCGTCCGCAGAGCTGCTCGCAAGCCTCGATACCACGCGCTTGAAGCACATCGTCGCGGCTCATTTGAGCCAGACCAACAACGCGCCGGAACTCGCGCGGCACGCCCTGGCACGCGCCCTCGACTGCGAGCCGGAGTGGATCGGCGTGGCGGACCAGGACGAGGGTTTCGCCTGGCGGACGATCTAAGGACAAACCACAGACACAGGAGCGCAGAGCGCTTTTGCCTTCCCCTGTACCTCCGTGGCTTTGTGGTGGCAGCGCCAGGCAATAAAAAAGCCGGCCCGAGGGCCGGCTTTTTTCTGGTGCCGAAGGAATTACTTCTTCTCTTCCTTCTTCTCGCCGGCGGGTGCGGCGGCCGGAGCCGGAGCGGCAGCGGGCGCGGGAGCAGCGGCCGGGGCAGCAGCGGGCGCGGGGGCAGCGGCGGGAGCCGCAGCCTGGGGCGCGGGGGCCGGCGCCGCGGGTGGGGTGGCTTGCGGAGCAGGAGTGGCCTGGGGGGCTTCCTGCTTGCCGCAGGCGGCGAGGGTCACAGTAACGAGAGCAGCAACGAGGAGAGAGCGTTTCATTATTTGATTTCCCTAAAAAATGATTAACAAAAGCGCTTTTGCCAGCAGACCCGGCCGGATCGCGGCCGGAAGCCGGCAAGCTGGAAATTCTAGCAGAAAACCTTGATATTGCCAGTGGGGGAGGGGAGGGTTTCTAGAGCCCGGTGGTGGTGGCCCAGACCGCCGCGAAGGAGGCCTCCCAAAGCTCGCCGAAACGGTGAATCAGGGTTTCCGCGCCCTGGGGGTCGTTGACGGCAAGCAGCCCGCGGGAGTCCGCGTAGTGAAAGCGCCGGACGTAATGCTGATCGTCGGCCACCACGAAGGGGTCATAGACGCCCTGGGCGTGGGGCTGGGTCTGGTGAATGGCGATGGCGTGGCCGTACAGCCGCAGCAGGCTCATGAGCCGCGGGCAGTCGAGCATGACGTAGTTGACGTCGTGCAGCACGATCTGGAGGCGATTGTTGCGGCTGGCCAGGAGGAATCGCTGGAGCGTGTCGTGGCGCTTGACGGAGTTGAAGCCGCCGCCATCGAGGCTGTGGCCGAAAATCCGGATGGTGCGCTGGGCGAGCCCGATTACCGTGTCGACAGCCTCGATGTAGTCGTTGATGCCCTCCAGCTTGGTGTGCTGCAGTTCCCCATCCGGCATGGCGGGTTCCTTTCGGCGTCAGCGTTCAGGGCAAATATAGCCGTCCCGGTACCAGCGGTAAAGCAGATCCGCCTCATCCGTCGCGAGAGCCGATCCGGGAGGCAGGCACCGGGCGTCCGCCAGGCGGCTCAGCGTGCCGCGGGCAGCGTGGCCCGCGGCTGCCTTCTCGCCGTTGATGAACAGGGCGGACGGCGTAAACAGCATCAGGGTCTTGAGGTCCAGGCGCGCACCGTGTCTCCGCACGCGATCGAGAAAAGCCCGGGGTGATGCCGGGCGGGCGGGACGCCGGAAATACACGTGGGGCTTGGGTTCGGTGAGAAAGCACCCCAGAAACTCCACGATGTCGGAATCGCGCCACCGAATCCGCTTCAGCACCTTGCTCACGCTCCGCAGCATGTCCGGCGGAATGCGGGCCGGGCGGCGAGCAGCCCTCAGGCCGGGATCCGCGTACATCCCCTCGATCCGGATCCGGTCGTCCAGGTGTGCGAGAAAGCGGGTCGCGAGCTCCTGGTGACTCGGGGCGCGGAATCCGACCGAGTAGGTCATGCAATCGGTCGCCGCAATGCCGTCGTGGGCATAACGCGGTGGGAGATACAGCATGTCGCCGGGGTCGAGAACCCATTCCTGTTCCGGCCGAAACCGGCGCAGGATGCGCAGCGGCGCGTCTTTCACCAGCGCCCGGTCCCGCTGGCCGGAGATCTGCCAGCGGCGCCTGCCGCTGCCCTGGAGCAGGAACACATCGTAGGAATCGAAGTGGGGGCCGACGCCGCCTCCGGGCGGCGCGAAACTCACCATCAGATCGTCGAGCCGCGCGTAGGGAATGAAGTCGAAGCGGCGCAGCAGCGCGTCGGCTTCCGGCAGGAAGTGATTGACCCCCTGGACCAGCAGCGACCACCCGCGCGCCGGCAGGCGGTCGAAGGTTCCGAGCGTGAACGGGCCGTGGCGCACCTCCCATTTTCCCCTGCGCACGGTCACCAGGCGCGATTCCGCCTCCTCGCAGGCGGCGAGCGCCATCAGATCCCGGGGCTCCAGCATCGCGCCGAAACCGGGCAGCGCGTCGCGCACCAGCAGCGGCTGTTTTTGCCAGTGGCGGCGCAGGAATCCGGCAATGCTCAGTCCGCCGAGTGCAATGGGCTTCACGGAGTTATTATATCCGTGCGGTGCATCGCCGATGCGATGCCGGCTCCGCCATTTAAAGTTTTTTGAAATGGGTTAGAATTGGCCAACCCCAGATTCCAAGGCCTATGCTGAAGGTCGGACAATCCGCCCCGGTTTTCGATTTGCCCAACGCCGACATGGAATTGGTCAAGCTGTCGGACTTCAAGGGAAAATACAACCTGGTCGTGTTTTTTTACCCGAAGGACAACACGCCGGGATGCACGCTGCAGGCGGTGGAGTTCAGCGATCTGGAGGATGAATTCGCCCGCCTCAAGACGATCATCATGGGCGTGAGCCGGGACGATTGCCTGAGCCACGGCTCGTTTCGCGACAAGCACGGCATCACCATTCAGCTGCTTGCCGATACCGAGGGCGAGGCCTGCCGCAGCTACGGCGTCATCCAGGACAAGGAGGTGGATGGCGTGCGCAAGACCGGGATTGTGCGCTCCACTTTCGTGATCGACCGCAAGGGCATCCTGCGCCATGCGCTCTACGGCGTGAATCCCAGGGGCCACGCCTCCGAAGTTCTCAACCTGGTGAAAGGCCTCGACTGAAATGATTATTGCGAAAGACACCGTGGTATCCATCGAGTACGAGCTTTGCGATTCCGCAGGCAAGGTGCTCGAAAAATCCCGTGAGCCGGTGAGCTACCTGCACGGGGGCTACCAGAGCATGTTCCCGCTGGTGGAGGAGGCCCTGGCCGGCCGCGCCCAGGGCGAGACCTGCAGCGTGAGCCTGGAACCGGAGGACGCATTCGGCGAGTACGACGCGGAACTGGTGCGGGTGGAGCCGCGCAACCTGTTCCCGGGTAACATCACGGTAGGCATGCAGTTCGAAGGCCGCCCGGAAGGAACGGAGCACGCGACGATCTACACCGTGACCAACATCACCGAGGAAAAGGTCGTGGTGGATGGCAACCATCCCCTGGCGGGGCAGAAACTGGTGTTCAGTTGCACCGTGACCGGGGTGCGCGCCGCCTCCCAGGACGAGGTTTCCCATGGCCACGCCCATGGCCCTCACGGCCATCATCACCACGACTGAAGATCAGCGCGCGATGGAATAGGGGCGGGGCCACCCATCCGCATCCGGTGCGCTTCGGTTCGCGAGGCGCACCAGGGCAGCTTTGCTACGGCAACCGGACCCGCACCGGTTCGAAGCGGAACGGCTGGCGCGCGCTCAAATCCACCGTTACCCGGATGTAGCCGGGAGTCGGCGAGCCGTACGGCTCCAGCCGGAAGAAGTTCTCCATGGTCTTCCCCGTGATCGGATTCCTGAGCGGCTGGTCGGCGCGATAGCTGTGGGTGTCGCCGTGAATCAGCAGCACCGGCTTGCCGAAGGCCAGCGCCTGCTGGGCGAGCAGCGCGGTGAACGCGGCGTATCCGGTGCGCCGCTTGTCGGCAGCGGGCAGCTCGAACAGGGGGTTGCCCTGGATGAACAGCACCACGGCGCCCAGATTGGCGGCGCGAGCCACCTCGAACGCTTTCCTGATCCAGATCCGGTTGACCGTGACCCGTGCGAAATGCTCCGCGTCGGCTTCGGGACTTCGTCCCAGGTTGTTGTTGCTTCCCGGCAGATTCAGGCCGGCGAACACCACGTTGTTGTGGATCCAGCGGACGTTTTCGCGGTAAGGCTTGAACTCCGGGTCTTCGCTCTGGCGCGTGAGCCTGAGCTTGCGGCCGCCGAGACTCGATTCGCCCTGGAAAAATAGCTCGCGCAGCTTGCCCAGCCGCTCCGGTGGGTCATAGCTGCCGTTGTCCGCGCGATGGCAATCGGTCCATTCGTTGTCGCCGGGGACGTAAATGAAGGGGTGGCGCGAGGCGTCAAACATCTCCTTGCGGCTTGCGAACAGCCGGTCGCTGCAGACGCTGTGGCCGTTTTTGATGTCTCCCACGTGCAGCACGAATACCACGTCCTGCCGGCCGATCTCCTCGATCATCCCGGGAAGCAGCCTCTCCTCCTGCTCGGTGTAGGGCAGGTCACCCATGGCGACAAAGGTGAAGGGCTTCGCCCCCTCGGGTTCGGCGGCGAAACCCGTGCCGGGGATCGCGGCAAGGGCGGCCAGCAGGCTGGACCGAAACCATCTTAGAAGTATGGTCATGTTTTCATTTTGAAAGCAGCTTCAGGCGATACAGCAGGTCGAGCGCCTCCCTTGGCGTCAGTTCGTCCGGGACGATCTCGCGCAGCAGGGTCAGGGCCGGCTCTTCCGCCGCCGGTGTCTCTCCCGATTCGCGGCGCGGCGCGAACAGGTCGCCCTGGGGATTGTCCCGGGCTGCCTGTTGCTCCAGCTCCAGCAGGTGGGTCCGGGCCGCCGTGATGACGCTGCCCGGCACTCCGGCGAGCGCTGCCACCTGCAAGCCGTAGCTCTGGCTCGCCGGCCCCTCGTTCACACTATGCAGGAACACGATGCGGTGGCGGTGCTCCACGGCGTCGAGATGCACGTTCGCGGCTTCGCAAAACTCCTCGGCGAGCCGGGTGAGCTCGAAGTAATGGGTGGCGAACAGGGTGAAGCAGCGGCTCTTGTCGATGAGATGACGGGCGATGGCCCAGGCCAGCGCCAGCCCGTCGAAAGTGGAGGTGCCGCGCCCCACCTCGTCCATCAGCACCAGGCTGGATTCGGTGGCGTTGTGCAGGATATTGGCGGCCTCGGTCATTTCCACCATGAAGGTGGAGCGGCCCCCGGCCAGATCGTCGGCGGCGCCGATGCGGGTGAAGATCTGGTCCACGGGCCCGATGCGCGCGGTCTGGGCCGGCACGAAGCTGCCGCAGTGGGCGAGCAGGACGATCAGAGCCACCTGGCGCATGTAGGTGGACTTGCCGCCCATGTTGGGCCCGGTGATGACCAGCGCCCTGCGATTGGGCGAAAACCGGGCGTCGTTGGCGATGAAGTTCTCGACCTGGGACTCTACCACCGGATGCCGGCCTGCCTCGATCCCGATCACCGGCGTGTCCGTAAACTCAGGCGGGTGGTAGTTGAGGGTGAGGGCCCGCTCGGCGAAGTCGGCCAGCACGTCGAGCTCCGCCACTGTCGCTGCCAGGTTTTTCAGGTGCGGCAGATGGGGAACCAGGTCGTCGAGCAGGGCCTCGTAGAGCAGCTTTTCCCGGGCCAGCGCCCGGTCCTGGGCGGAGAGCGCCTTGTCCTCGAAGGCCTTGAGCTCCGGCGTGATATAGCGCTCGGCGTTCTTCAGGGTCTGGCGCCGGCGGTAGTCTTCCGGCACCTTGTCGGACTGGGCGCGGGTCACCTCGATGTAGAAGCCGTGGACCCGGTTGTACTCCACCTTGAGGCTGGCAATCCCGGTGCGGCTGCGTTCCCGCGCTTCCATCTGCAACAGGAAATCGCCGCAGTTATCCTGGATGGCGCGCAGCTCGTCAAGCTCCGCGTCGAAGCTGTCGGCGATGACCCCGCCGTCCTTGAGCAGGGTGCCGGGCTCGGGCCTGAGGCGCTGCCGCAGCAGGGCGACCAGGCCGGGATCGGGAACCAGGTCCGCGGCGAACCGAGCGAGCCGCGGAGCGGTGGCGCCCGCCAGCACGCCGCCCAGATCCGGAAATTCCAGCAGGCTGTCCCGCAGCCCCGACAGGTCCCGGGGCCGCGCGCTCCGGAGTGCGATGCGCGCGGTGATACGCTCGATGTCGGCGCAGCGCCCGAGCGCCTCCTGGACTTTCCGGTACGGTCCGCTTCCCGCTTCGCCCTGCAGCGACGATACGGCTTCCAGCCGTTCCTGCAGCGCCACCCGGTCGCGCAGCGGGTGGTGCAGCCAGTGGCGCAGCAGCCGGCTTCCCATGTGCGTGGCGCAGCGGTCCAGCGCCGACAACAGGGTGGGCGCAGGCTCGCCGCGCAGCGTTTCGGTCAGCTCCAGGTTGCGGCGGGTGGCCGGGTCCATCCGCACGTAGGCGCTTTCCCGCTCCACCTGCAGGCTCTTGACGTGGGCAATCGGCGTGCCCTGGGTGAGCCGCGCGTACTCCAGCAGCGCGCCCGCGGCAGCCAGCGCAGGCCGCAGGCCATCGCAGCCGAGCCCGGAAAGGGTGAGGGTCTCGAACTGGCGGTTCAGGACCTGCACCGCCGAATCCGGATCGAAATTCCACCGGGGCAGCGGCTTCAGCGAACGACCCGTTGCCTCCGCCTCGGGAAGCTCCAGGCCTTCGGGCAGCAGAATCTCCGAAGGCTTGAGCCGCTCCAGCTCCGCGGCCAGACGCTCTCTCGGGGTCTCGAGTACCGCGAACCTGCCGCTTGAGAGACTGAGCCAGGCCAGTCCGAGGGTGGACTTTTCCGTGGCCAGGGCCAGCAGCACGCTGTCCTGGTCGTCCTCCAGCAGCGCGGAATCGGTGAGCGTCCCGGGGGTGACGATGCGCACCACCTTGCGCTCCACCGGGCCCCTGGAGGTCGCGGGGTCGCCGACCTGTTCGCAGATCGCGACCGACTCGCCGCGCTTCACCAGTCGCGCCAGGTACTGTTCGACCGCATGGTAGGGAACGCCGGCCATCTTGATGGGTTCCCCGGCCGAGACGCCGCGGCGGGTGAGGGTGATGTCGAGGAGCTTCGCCGCTTTTTCGGCATCATCGAAGAACAGCTCGTAGAAGTCCCCTATCCGGTAGAACAGCAGCATGTCCGGGTACTGCGCCTTGAGGCGCAGGTACTGCTGCATGACGGGGGTGTGCTGGGCGGTCATCCCGGTTGAAACCTCGCTTCTCAACCGCTGGTTGCCAGGTGGTTCAGGCTTTGAGTTTTTCCGTCAGGTGCGGCGCGATGAGCTGCAGCAGCTGCACGAACACCTTGGGGCTTCCCGCCACCACGTTGCCGGATTCCATGTAGCGGTCCTCGCCAGTGAGATCGCCGATGAGGCCGCCCGCCTCGGTGAGGAGGAGCGAGCCCGCCGCGATGTCCCAGGGATGCAGACCCAGCTCCCAGAACCCGTCGTAGTAGCCTGCGGCGGTGTAGGCGAGGTCGAGGGCGGCGGAGCCGGGGCGGCGGATTCCGGCGGTCTTCTGCATCATGTCCCGGAACATGGCCAGGTAGGCGTCCACGTGCTCGAACTGGCTGAAAGGGAAGCCGGTGCCGATCAGGCAGTCGGCGAGCTGGATGCGCTTGCCGACCCGCAGGCGGTGATCGTTGCGATAAGCGCCGCGGCCACGCGAAGCGGTGAACAGATCGTTGCGGGTCGGGTCATACACCACCGCCTGGGTGACGATGCCCTTGTGGCGCAGCGCGATGGATACCGCGTACTGGGGGAAGCCGTGCAGGAAATTGGTGGTGCCGTCGAGGGGATCGATGATCCACTGGAAATCCGACTTTCCTTGGCGCCCGCTCTCTTCTGCTAAAATCGAATGGTCGGGATAGGCGCCGTGAATAACCTCGATAACAGCCTGCTCGGCGGCCCGGTCCACGTCGCTCACGAAATCGTTCCAGGATTTGCGGGAAACCTTGATGATGTCGAGATTGTCCGACGCGCGGCTGATGATGCGGCCGGCGCGGCGCGCGGCCTTTACCGCGGTGTTGAGCATCGGGTGCATGGAGAGCGGGAAGAAGTCGGGAAATCGAAAGACGCAATTCTAATATGAACGCGCCCGGCCCGCTTGCGAATGTCCGCGTGGTGCTGTCCCGTCCTTCCCATCCCGGAAACATCGGTGCGGCGGCGCGCGCCATGAAGACCATGGGGCTCGATTCCCTGTACCTGGTGAATCCCAGGCGCTTCCCCGATGCCGAGGCGGACGCCCGCGCCTCGGGGGCCATTGACGTGCTGGCACGGGCGCGGGTGCATGCGAGCCTCGACGAGGCCCTGGCGGGAACGGTGCTCGCCGCCGCGCTCACCTCCCGCAGCCGCGACCTGCCGCACCCGATCATGGATGCGCGGGCGGCGGCGGCGGAACTGCTGCGCTACGCAGCGAACCACCCGGTGGCGCTGGTGTTCGGCAGCGAGACGGCCGGGCTTACGATCGAGGAGGCGAGCCGGTGCCAGTTGCTGGTGCACGTTCCCGCCAACCCGGAGTACGCTTCGCTGAACCTGGCGGCCGCGGTGCAGGTGATGGCTTACGAGCTGCGCGTGGCGGCCTCGGAACCGGGCGGCCTGCGGGCGCTGGAGTACGAGCCGGCGGAGTTCGAGGACGTGGAATTGTTCTTCGAGCACCTGGAGCGGGTGATGGTCAAAACCGGCTTTCTCGACCCGCAGCAGCCCAAGCGGCTGATGCAGCGATTGCGCCGGCTGTTTGCCCGCACCCGCCTGGAGAAGGAGGAGGTCAACATCCTGCGCGGCATCCTGCGGGCGCTGGAGAATAGTTGACCGGATTGGTTGGGAACTCCATAATGGCTTTATTAGGGAATGCTAATGTTTAGCGCGATTCGGGAAGACATTGCCAGCGTTTTCGACCGGGACCCGGCGGCCCGCAACACCTGGGAGGTCATCACCTGCTATCCGGGGTTTCACGCGCTGGTGGTGCACCGGCTGTCCCACTGGTTCTGGGTGCACGATTTGAAATGGTTCGGGCGCTTTCTGTCGCACCTGGCCCGCTGGTTCACCGGGATCGAGATTCATCCGGGGGCGAGAATCGGGCGGCGGTTCTTCATCGACCACGGCATGGGTGTGGTGATCGGCGAGACCGCCGAAATCGGCGATGACTGCACGCTCTATCACGGCGTCACCCTGGGCGGAACCTCCTGGAACAAGGGCAAGCGCCACCCCACCCTGGGCCGGGGCGTGGTGATCGGCGCCGGCGCCAAGGTGCTGGGACCCATCACCGTGGGCGAAGGCGCCCGGATCGGCTCCAACGCGGTGGTGGTGAAGGACGTGCCGGCGGGGGCGACCGCGGTGGGGATTCCCGCCCGCATCCTTGACGAGGTGAAGGCGAAGACCGCCGAAAAGATGGGATTCTCGGCCTATGCCATCTCCTCCGACATGAACGATCCCATCGCCAAGGCGATCCACGGCCTGCTGGACCATACGGTCAACATCGACCAGCGCATCGCGAAGATTCTCGTCGAATTGGAGAAGCTCGGGGCGCGGATCGAGGACGTGAAGGCCACGGCCGACCGCTTCGATCCGAACTATCTGAACAAAATTGTTGACTAATATAGTAAGGTATTATATAGTGGCAAAATTGATCGGGTATTCAATCAGTTAGCCCGTCAATATTTTGTTGAGCCACGAGAAGGGGTAAGCCTATGAGACTGACGACCAAAGGACGTTTCGCGGTGACGGCAATGATCGACCTCGGCATGCGCAACAGCGAAGGGCCGATCACCCTCGCCGGGATCAGCGAGCGCCAGAAGATTTCCCTGTCCTACCTGGAACAGTTGTTCGGGAAGCTGCGGCGCCATGAGCTGGTGGAAAGCGTGCGGGGACCGGGGGGCGGCTATAACCTGGCCAAGCCCATGGAAAAAATCTCCGTCGCGGACATCATCCTGGCGGTGGACGAGCCGCTCGATGCCACCCAGTGCGGCGGCAAGGAAAACTGCAACGACGACCAGCGCTGCATGACCCATGAGCTGTGGACCAGCCTGAACGAGCGCATCTACGAGTATCTGTCCTCGGTCACCCTGGACCAGCTGGTGGCCAAGCAGAAGCCCGTCAAGATGTCGGTGGTGCAGGACAAGCGGCGCCGTACGGAGTCGGTGGCGGCGTAGTTCACAATGTCGCACGTCTACCTGGACCACAACGCCACCACGCCGGTGGACGAGGCGGTGCTGGCCGCGATGCTCCCGTTTTTCCGGGGGCAGTACGGCAACGCCTCCAGCCGGCATGAGTTCGGGACCGTGGCCCGCAGGGCGGTGAACACGGCGCGGGAGCAGGTTGCGGAAGCCGTCGGTGTCCAGCCGGCGCAGGTGGTGTTCGTCAGTGGGGGCTCGGAGGCCAACAACCTGTTCCTGAAGGGGGCGGCGGCGTTTCTCAGGCCGGCCCAGGTCGCGGTGAGCGGCGTCGAGCATCCCTGTGTGCTGAGGCCGGCCCGGGACCTGGCGCGGCAGGGCTGGAGGCTGCATACGCTGGCAGTGGACGGCGAGGGACGCCTCGAGATGGACGACGTGGAGCGGGCGCTTTCGGAGCCGACAGGAATCGTGTCGGTGATGCTCGCCAACAACGAGACCGGCGTCATCCAGGACGTGGCGGCAGTGGCGCAGCGCGCACGCGCGGTGGGTGCCCTCATGCATACCGATGCGGTGCAGGCCTTCGGCAAGATCGAAGTGGACTTCGCGGCGCTCAACGTGCACGCGATGACCCTGTCGGCCCACAAGATCTACGGGCCCAAGGGGGCGGCGGCCCTCATACTCGACAAGCGGGTGGCGCTGAAGCCCCTTATCCAGGGCGGGGGCCACGAAAGCGGGCTGCGGGCGGGCACCGAAAACGTGCCGGCGATCGTCGGCTTCGGCTTGGCGGCGCGGCTGGCGAAGGCCCGCCTCATGGAGCTGGATTCACGGCTGCGGCAGATGCAGGCGCGGCTGGAGCGGGGTTTGAGGGATCTGGGGGCGATAATTTTTGGCGCCGCAGCACCGCGGCTACCCAATACGACCTATTTCTCATTTCCCGGAATCGACGGGGAAACCCTGGTGGTGCGGCTCGACCGGGAGGGCTTCGGCGTAACCGCCGGGGCGGCCTGCTCCAGCGCCTCTCCGGGTCCCAGCCACGTGCTGGAAGCCATGGGAATCGAGCCGGAACTTGCCCGCGGCGCAGTGCGGGTGAGCCTGGGCAAGGACAACACGCCGGCCCAGGTGGAGGAATTCCTGAGAGCGGTCGCGGCCGTGGTCGCCGAAATGCGCCGGCTCACCGCCATGGCGGTATGAGAATTGCTTGAGCAGTGAAAAAGGTGGAAAGAGGGTGACATGAAGCTGCCGATCTACATGGATTACTCGGCCACCACCCCGGTGGACCCCCGCGTTGCGGAAACGATGATTCCTTATCTCACCGAGAAATTCGGCAACCCGGCCAGCCGTTCCCATGCCTTCGGCTGGGAGGCCGAGAAGGCCGTGGAAACCGCCCGGGAGCAGGTAGCGGCCCTGGTGAACGCGGACCCCAGGGAGATCATCTGGACCTCGGGGGCGACCGAGTCCAACAATCTCGCCATCAAGGGCGCCGCCTGGTTCTATCAGAGCAAGGGCAAGCACCTCGTCACCATGAAGACCGAGCACAAGGCGGTGCTCGACACCATGCGCGAGCTGGAGCGCCACGGCTTCCAGGTGACCTATCTGGACCCGCAGCCCGACGGGCTGCTGGACCTGGAGAAGTTGAGGGCCGCATTGCGGCCCGAGACCAGCCTGGTGTCGGTGATGCTGGTCAACAACGAAATCGGCGTGATCCAGGACATCGCCGCCCTCGGCGAGATTTGCCGCGCCAGGGGAATCATCCTCCACGTGGATGCGGCGCAGGCCACGGGCAAGGTGGTGATCGACCTGGCGAAGCTCAAGGTGGACCTGATGTCGTTTTCCGCCCACAAGACCTACGGGCCCAAGGGCATCGGGGCCCTGTACGTCCGGCGCAAGCCGCGCGTGAGACTGGAGGCGCAGATGCACGGCGGCGGCCACGAGCGCGGACTGCGCTCCGGGACGCTCCCGACCCACCAGATCGTGGGGATGGGGGAGGCGTTCCGCATCGCCATGGAAGAAATGGCCTCCGAGAACGAGCGCATCCGTTGTCTGCGCGACAAGCTGTGGAACGGGCTTTCCGAAATCGAGGAGGTGTACGTCAACGGCGACCTGGAGCGCCGCGTGCCCCACAATCTCAACGTGAGCTTCAATTTCGTGGAAGGCGAGTCCCTGATCATGGCCATCAAGGACGTGGCGGTGTCCAGCGGCTCGGCCTGTACCTCGGCGAGCCTGGAGCCTTCCTACGTTCTGCGTTCCCTGGGGCGCAGCGACGAGCTGGCCCACAGCTCCATCCGCTTCACCGTGGGCCGCTTCACCACCGAGGAGGAAGTGGATTACGTGGTGGACCTGGTCAGACGCAAGATCGCCAAGCTGCGGGAACTTTCGCCCCTGTGGGAAATGTACAAGGACGGGGTGGACCTCAGCACCGTGCAGTGGGCGGCGCATTGATGAATTCAGTGGAGAGTGGAGAGTCGGGAGCAGACAACGAACCGCTTCGCACTCATGACTCGCGACTCTCAACTCTCGACTCTTGACTCTCGACAACGAGGTTAATATGGCTTACAGCAGCAAGGTACTGGACCACTACGAGAACCCGCGCAACGTGGGTTCGTTTTCCAGGGACGACCAGGGCATCGGCACCGGCATGGTGGGGGCGCCCGCCTGCGGCGACGTGATGAAGCTGCAGATCAAGGTGAACGAGCAGGGCGTCATTGAGGACGCCAAGTTCAAGACCTACGGCTGCGGCTCGGCGATCGCCTCCAGCTCGCTGGTGACCGAATGGGTCAAGGGCAAGAGCCTCGACCAGGCGCTGGAAATCAAGAACACCCAGATCGCCGAAGAGCTGGCGCTGCCCCCGGTCAAGATCCACTGCTCGATCCTCGCCGAGGATGCCATCAAGGCGGCGGTGGCCGATTATCGCAGGAAACAGGGACAGGACGAGGCGCAGCCCGAACCGGCTGCCGCCCGCAAGTGAGGCAAATCATGGCAATCACTCTGACCGAAAGCGCAGCGACACACGTGCAGAATTTCATCGCCAAGCGCGGCAAGGGCGTGGGCTGGCGGCTGGGCGTGCGCACTTCCGGCTGTTCCGGGCTGGCCTACAAGCTGGAGTTCGCCGACGAAGTCGCGCCCGATGACATACAGTTCGAAAGCCACGGCGTGAAGGTGCTGGTGGACCCGAAGAGCCTGGCGTTTCTCGACGGCACCGAGCTCGACTACACCCGGGAAGGCCTGAACGAGGGGTTCAAGTTCCGCAACCCCAACGTCAAGGATCAATGCGGCTGCGGCGAAAGCTTCAACGTTTAGAGCTTCGTCTGTTGCGCCAATACATCGTTGCCCGGCCCTTTTTCGATGCTCACATACGATTCATGTATGCTCCGCTCGAAAAAGGGCCGGGCGCCTCGTCTTGACGCAACATACTCGCTCTAATAACAACAAGTAGTGCTCAGGGCAGACCGAGACGGTTCCCCTCACGCGGGCATGGCGCTGGATTTCAACCAGGACTTCTTCGAGCTGTTCGGCCTGCAGCCCCGGTTCCAGATCGATCTCGCCAAGCTGGAACAGAGCTACCGCGACATCCAGAGCCGGGTTCACCCCGACCGTTTCGCCCATCTCTCGCAAGCCGAGCGGCGCGTATCCATGCAATGGGCGACCCGCGCCAACGAGGCTTACCAGACCCTGAAGCGCCCCCTCACCCGGGCTCGCTACCTGCTCCTGCTGCAGGGCGTGCATACCCAGGAGGAGACGAATACCGCCATGCCGGCGGAGTTTCTGATGGCCCAGCTGGAATGGCGGGAGGCGATCCAGGATGCCCGGAGCGCCCGCGACGGCCACGGGCTGATGCACCTCGAAACCAAGCTCAACCGTGACCTTGCCGAGATGCACGAGGAACTCGCCCGCCTGCTGGATGCGGAGAAAAATTTCCCGGCGGCGGCCGAGACCGTCCGCAAGCTCCGCTTCTACGAAAAGCTCCAGCACGAAATTGGCGAAGCGCTGGAGTCGATAGAGACGTAAAATCCTTTCACCACAGAGCACAGAGAAGTTCAAAAACCAGGAGCATTAACGCAAAGGGGAAAAGAAAGGGACGCAAAGGACGCAAAGGATCGGAAGCAATTTTGACTCTCTTTGCGATCTTTGCGTCTTTGCGTTAAAACGAATTTGCTTTTCTCCGTGTCTCTGTGCCTCTGTGGTTAGGCACGAATAATGGCGCTACTGCAAATCTCGGAACCGGGCATGGGCACCGCCCCCCACGAGCACCGGCTCGCGGTGGGAATCGACCTCGGCACCACCAACTCCCTGGTGGCGACGGTGCGCAACGGCATCTCGGTGGTGATCAACGACGAGGAAGGGCGGCCGCTGCTGCCCTCGGTCGTGCACTACGACCGCGGGGGCTGCGCCCAGGTGGGCTACGGAGCCCAGACGCTGCAGAGCCAGGATCCCCACAACACCATCGTGTCGGTGAAGCGCTTCATGGGGCGGGGACTGAAGGATATCGAGGACATCGGGCGCATGCCTTACCACTTCGTGGACGCGCCCGGCATGGTCCAGATCAGAGCCGCGTGCGGCATCAGGAGCCCGGTGGAGGTTTCCGCGGAAATCCTGAAAGTGCTCCGCGCCCGGGGCGAGAAGGCCCTGGGTGGCGAACTGGTGGGCGCGGTGATCACGGTGCCGGCCTATTTCGACGATGCCCAGCGCCAGGCCACCAAGGACGCGGCGAAGCTCGCGGGCCTCAACGTGCTGCGCCTGCTGAACGAGCCGACCGCGGCGGCGATTGCCTATGGCCTGGACAACGCGGCCGAGGGCATCTACGCGGTCTACGACCTGGGCGGCGGCACCTTCGACATTTCCATCCTGCGGCTGTCCCAGGGCGTGTTCGAAGTGCTCGCCACCGCCGGTGATTCCGCCCTCGGCGGCGACGACTTCGACCAGCGGGTGTTCTGCTGGGCTCTCGAAAAAAGCAATCTCTCGTTTGTGACGCCCCACGACATGCGAAATCTGCTCACCCGCGCGCGGGAAGCCAAGGAGGCGCTGACCGAGCACGGCGAAGCCCGCATGACCAGCGTGCTGATGGGCGGGGAGACCATCGATCTCACGCTCACCGGCGACATCTTCACCGATATTACCCGGACGCTGGTCAACAAGACCCTGGTTCCGACCCGCAAGGCTCTGCGCGACGCCGGACTCACGGTGGAGCAGGTGAAGGGCGTGGTGATGGTGGGGGGCGCCACCCGCATGCCCCAGATCCAGCGCGCGGTGGCGGAGTTTTTCCGGCAGGAGCCCCTCAACAACCTGGATCCGGAAAAGGTGGTGGCGCTGGGGGCCGCGATCCAGGCCAATCTCCTCGCCGGCAACCGCGGCGCCGACGACTGGCTGCTGCTCGACGTGATCCCCCTGTCCCTGGGCATCGAAACCATGGGCGGGCTCACCGAGAAAATCATTCCGCGCAATTCCACGATTCCGGTGGCGCGGGCCCAGGAATTCACCACCTTCAAGGACGGCCAGGCCGCCATGAGCATCCACGTGGTGCAGGGCGAGCGCGAGCTGGTGGCCGACTGCCGCTCCCTGGCCCGCTTCGAGCTGAAGGGCATTCCGCCCATGGTGGCGGGCGCGGCGCGGGTGCGGGTCACGTTCCAGGTGGACGCCGACGGCCTGCTTTCGGTGACTGCCCAGGAAAAGGCGAGCGGCGTGGAAGCCTCGGTCGCGGTGAAGCCCTCCTATGGGCTCACCGACGAGCAGATCACCGGCATGCTGAAAGACTCCTATCTGCACGCCAAGGAGGATGTGCATGCCCGGGCACTGCGGGAGCAGCAGGTGGACGGCCAGCGGCTGCTGGAGGCCACGCAATCCGCCCTGGAGGAAAACGGCGAAGCGCTGCTCTCCGCCGAGGAGCGGGCCGCGATCGACGAAGAGATGGCGCGGCTCAGGGCCGCGCTTCAGTCCGACAACCTCAAGGCCATCAAGCTCGCCGTCGACCGGCTGAACCACGCCACGGTGGAGTTTGCCTCCCGGCGCATGAACGCCAGCATCCGGCAGGCGCTGACGGGGCATCGGATCGACGAACTTGCCGCCATCGGCGATCAGCCTTCCACCAAGGCCGACGTCAATTCCGCGGCCTCCTCTAAACCCTGAGTGCCACCGTTTCCTGTTTGCTGTTCACCGTTCACCGTCCTTCATGCCCCAGATCATCGTCCTGCCCCACGAGGAACTCTGCCCCGAGGGCGCCCTGTTCGAGGCCGAAAGCGGCGCGTCCATCTGCGATAACCTGCTCGCCAACGGCATCCAGATCGATCACGCCTGCGAAAAATCCTGCGCCTGCACCACCTGCCACGTGGTCATCCGCGAGGGCTTCGACACGCTCGATCCCTCGGACGAGAAGGAGGATGACCTGCTGGACAAGGCCTGGGGGCTGGAGCCCACCTCGCGGCTGTCCTGCCAGGCGGTGGTGAAGGACCGCGACCTGGTGATTGAAATTCCAAAATACACCATCAACATGGTGAAAGAAGGGAAGCACTGAGGGGAGTCGCCATGAAATGGACCGACGTGCAGGAAATCGCCATCGCCCTTGCGGAAAAGCATTCCGATGTGGATCCCCGCGGCATCCGCTTCACCGACCTCTACAACTGGGTGCGTGATCTGGAGGGCTTCGACGACGATCCCAAGCGCTCGGGGGAAAAAATCCTGGAGGCGATCCAGGCGGCCTGGAT
This sequence comes from Betaproteobacteria bacterium, assembly GCA_016183615.1. Taxonomy (GTDB): domain Bacteria; phylum Pseudomonadota; class Gammaproteobacteria; order Burkholderiales; family UBA6910; genus JACPEG01. Next base: position 40,229 of record JACPEG010000004.1, on the reverse strand, counting down.
CGAGGAAGTCGAATAGCCGCCTCCGTTCCCTTCAGCCGGGGTTACGGCGCGCCGGTTTGCTAATCCAGAACGTGGGACACCAGCCCGTCGGCGAGCTTCGGCTCGAACCAGGTGGATTTCGGCGGCATGACATGGCCCGCATCCGCCACCGCCATCAGGTCCTGCATGCGGGTCGGGTAGAGGGAGAAGGCGGCGCCGCCGCCGCCGTCCACCCGCTTTTCCAGTTCGCCCAGTCCCCGGATTCCTCCCACGAAGTCGATGCGCCTGTCCCGGCGCAGGTCGTGGATGCCGAGAATCGGCCCCAGCAGGTGATCCGAAAGCAGGCTCACGTCGAGCCGCGCCACCGGATCATCCGCCGGAATGAGTTCAGGGCGGATGGTCAGGCGATACCAGGCGCGCGCGACGTAGAGCCCGAATTCTCCCGGGTGCGCGGGCTTCACCGGCGCCGCACTCGGCGCCACGGCGAAGCGCTCCGCCACGTGCTTCCGCAGATCGGAAGGCGTCAGGCTGCCGAGGTCCGTCACCACCCGGTTGTAATCCAGGATCTGCATCTCATGGTGGGGGAAGATCACCGCGAGAAAGTGGTTGTAGCTTTCTTCGCCGCTGTGGCGGGGATTGGCCGCCCGGCGGCGGGCGGCGACCCGCGACGCGGCGGCGGAGCGGTGATGGCCATCGGCGATATACAGCGCCGCCATGGCATCGAATCCCTCGGTCAGCGCCCGGATGGCGGCAGGGTCCCGTACCGGCCAGATCATGTGGCGAATGCCTTCCTCGGTGGTCACGTCGGCGTCGGGTGCGGCGGCCGACACCCGGGCCAGCATGGCGTCGATCGCCGGCGCCGCAGGATAGGCGAGCAGCACCGGCCCGGTCTGGGCGTTGAGGGCCTCGATCTGCCGCACCCGGTCGTCCTCCTTGTCGGGGCGGGTGAACTCGTGGCGGCGGATGCGGTTCGAGTCGTAGTCGGGGACCGAGGTCGCGGCGACCAGCCCCGTCTGCACGTGCTGCCCCATGACGATGCGGTAGGCGTAGTAGCAGGGGCCTGCATCGCGCGCGACGATTCCGGCCTCCAGCATGCGATCCAGGTTTCCCCGGGCCTTGGCATAGACCTCCGGCGCGTAGGGATCGGTGTTTTCCGGGAGATCGATCTCCGGCTTGGAGATGTGCAGGAAGCTCCACGGCCTGCCCTTGGCGCGGACGCGGGCTTCTTCGGTGGTGAGAACGTCGTAGGGCGGGGCGGCCACGTCGGCGGCGCGGCCCGGCGCCGGCCGCAGGCCGGCAAACGGTCGGATGAGAGGCATGGCGGAAGCGAATTGTACTATGGGAACGCCCGCCCTGCTCCGACACGGCTTGCCGGTGGCGGTAATCCTTGCGCGACAGGTGCCGCGGTCAGCTGACGCGGCGGGGGGCGCCCGGGGCGGAACCGGATTTTTTCAGGCGCCGAGGCGCCGGATCGCTTCCCAGCGGTAGCAGTCCACCACGTGGTCGTTGACCATGCCGACGGCCTGGATGAAGGCATAGCAGATGGTGGTTCCGACAAACTTGAAGCCGAGCTTCTTCAGCTCCTTGCTCATGGCGTCGGATTCGATGGTGGACGCGGGCACCAGCTGCAGGCTTTTCCAGCCGTTCTGGCGCGGCTTGCCCCCCACGAACTGCCAGGCGTACTGGTCGAAGCTGCCGAATCGCTCCTGAACGTCGAGGAAGCAGCGGGCGTTGTGGATGGCGGCCTCGATCTTGGCGCGGTTTCTCACGATCCCGGGATCGGCCACCAATGCCTCCACCTTGCGCGCATCGAAGCGCGCCACCCGCTCCGGGTCGAACTTCTGGAACGCCCGGCGGTAGCCCTCGCGCCGGGTAAGTATCGTGGCCCAGGCGAGCCCCGCCTGGGCCCCTTCCAGGATCAGCATTTCAAACAGCTTGTTGTCCTCGTGAACGGGCACGCCCCATTCCCGGTCGTGGTAGTCCCGGGACAGGGCGCTCGCGTCGGCCCAGGGGCAGCGGTTCCGGTCCATGACAGATGCCAGGCCGCGCGGCAGGCGGCCCGAGCTCCTAGAGCCAGAGAATGGCGGGGACGATGGTGACGACCAGGATCCAGATTACCCACTCGAGGTTGCGGGCGGCGAGCCACCCGGTGTAATGGAGAACGATGATGGCTACGCAAAAGACTGCATAAAGGAAGAACCACATCTTCTCGCTCCTTGAGGGGGAAAAAGCGGAGTGTTGTTTATTAGGACCGGCTAAATCATCTCATAAACGGGCCCCGCCGGGGAGGGCCGGCCGGGCCCGTGAAATAGTTCACAATCACCGGAGTTCGCCGAGCAGGCTTTTAATTTTCGCGACCCGACCCGCCACATCCGGGTGAGCCGCCTGGATCCGCAGCCGTTCCGGCCCGGTGAGGCGAAACTCCTTGTTGCGCTGGATGAGCCCGATGATCTTGCCGGCGTCGATCGGCGGCCTGGGAACGAATTGCACCAGGATTGCCTCCGGCCCGGCGTCGATGCGGGTGATGCCCATGGGCCTGGCGAGGATGCGCAGGCGGTGGCAGTCGAGCAGCACTTTCGCCGGCGGCGGCAGCAGGCCGAAGCGGTCCACCAGCTCCTGGTGCAGCTCATCCAGATCCTCCAGGGACGCACAGTTGGCCAGCCGCTTGTACAGCACCAGCCGCTCGTGCACGTCGCTGCAGTAGTCTTCCGGCAGCAGCGCCGGGGCGTGCAGGTTGATTTCCGTGGTAATACCCAGCGGCTGCGCCATGTCGGGCTCGCGGCCCGCCTTGAGCGAGCGCACCGCGGAATCCAGCATCTGGGCATAGAGATTGAAGCCCACTTCCTGCATCTCGCCGCTCTGGGATTCGCCGAGAACTTCCCCGGCGCCGCGGATCTCCAGGTCGTGCATCGCGAGGTAGAAGCCTGCGCCCAGCTGCTCCATCATCTGGATCGCTTCCAGCCGCTTGCGGGCCTGCCTGCCGAGGGCCTCCTCGTCGGGAATCAGCAGGTAGGCGTAGGCCTGATGGTGAGAGCGGCCGACCCGGCCCCTCAGCTGGTGCAGTTGAGCCAATCCGAACTTGTCGGAGCGGTGGATGACGATGGTGTTGGCAGAGGGCACGTCGATGCCGGTCTCGATGATGGTGGTGCAGAGGAGCAGATTGAAGCGCTGATGGTAGAAGTCGCGCATCACGTGCTCCAGCTCGCGCTCCCGCATCTGGCCGTGGGCCACGTGAATGCGAGCCTCCGGCAGCAGCTTCTCGATGCGCTCGCGCATGGCCTCGATGGTCTCGATCTCGTTGTGCAGGAAGTAGATCTGGCCGCCGCGCTTCAGTTCCCGCAGGCAGGCTTCCCGGATGATTCCGTCGGAGAAGTGCGAGACAAAGGTCTTGATCGCCAGGCGCCGCTGAGGCGCGGTTGCGATGACCGAAAATTCCCGCAGGCCTTCCAGCGACAGCGCGAGCGTGCGGGGAATCGGCGTCGCAGTTAGCGTCAACACATCCACTTCGGCCCGCAGGGCCTTCAACTGCTCCTTCTGGCGCACGCCGAAGCGGTGCTCCTCGTCGATGATGACGAGGCCGAGGTTCCTGAACTTGACGCCTTTCTGAATCAGCTTGTGGGTGCCGATGGCGATGTCGATGCGGCCTTCGGCAAGCCCCTCCAGCGCCTGGGCCGTCTCCCTGGCGGAGCGGAACCGGGACAGCTCGGCGATTTTCACCGGCCAGTCGGAGAAGCGGTCGCCGAAGGTCTGGTAATGCTGCTCGGCCAGCAGCGTCGTGGGCACCAGCACGGCCACCTGCTTGCCGTCCATGACGGCCACGAAAGCCGCCCGCAGCGCCACCTCGGTCTTGCCGAAGCCCACGTCGCCGCAGATCAGGCGGTCCATGGGCCGGCCCCGCGTGAGGTCCTCGATCACCGCTTGGATCGCCCCCGCCTGGTCCGGCGTTTCCTCGAAGCCGAAGCCGTCGGCAAAGGCCTCGTAGTCGTGGCTGCGCATCCGGAACGCATGGCCCTGGCGCGCTGCCCGCTGGGCATACAGGTTGAGCAGCTCCGCGGCGGTATCCCGCACCTGGGCCGCGGCCTTGCGCTTGGCCTTGTCCCACTGGCCACTGCCGAGGCGGTGCAGCGGTGCCGCTTCGGGCGAGGTGCCGCTGTAGCGGCCGATGAGATGCAGCTGGGCCACCGGTACATAGAGCTTGTCGCCGGCCTCGTATTCCAGGTGCAGGAACTCGGTGCGGCCCTCGCCCAGATCGAGCGTGACCAGTCCCTGGTAGCGGCCGATGCCGTGCTGCTCGTGGACCACCGGGTCGCCCGGCTTGAGCTCGGAGAGGTCCCTGAGCACGCCGTCCACGGAAGCGGGGCGGGCGGCTTCGCGCGCCGCCCGATTGCGCACGTGGCTCGCGTAGAGCTCGGTCTCGGTGATGAATGCGATGCGCTCGGATTCCAGGATGAAACCGGCGGCGGGCGGGCCGCAGGCCAGCATGAAGCACTCGCCGCCGGCGCGGAACGCAGCGTAATCGTCGCAGGTGACCGGGTGCTGGCCGTACTCGCGGAAATAGTCCGCCATCACCTCGCGCCGGCCGTGGGTCTCCGCCACCACCAGGACCCGGCCGGCGAAGGACTCGACGAAGGCGCCAAGCTTCGCGAGCGGATTTTCCGCCCGGCGCTCTACCTGGATTTCCGGCAGGGGCGCGGTCGCGCATTCGATCGTGTCGCGCTTCCCTCCCCCTTGAGGGGGGAGGGGCAGGGTGGGGGTGGAAGACCGCCGTTGCTCATCCCCATCCCCGCCTTCCCCCATCGAGGGGGAAGGAGCTGCTTGAATATCGATTCGGGGATAGGCCTTGATGGCGCCGAAGATCCGGTCCACGGTGAGAAACAGCTCGTCGGGCTCCATGAGCGGCCGGTCGCGGTCGCCGCGCAGCAGGGTGAAGCGCGACCGGGTGTCGCGCCAGAATCCCTCCATCGCCTCCTGCACCGCCCCCTGAAGGCAGATCACCGTGTTTTCCGGAAGGTAGTCGAACAGCGTCGCGGTCTGTTCGAAGAACAGGGGCAGGTAATACTCGATGCCGGCGGGAGCGAGCCCCTGGCTCACGTCCTTGTACAGGCGGCTCTTGGAGGGATCGCCCTCGAAGCGCTCCCGGAACCGGCCGCGGAAGCGGGCGCGGCCCGCCTCGTCCAGGGGGAATTCCCGGGCGGGGAGCAGCCGGATTTGCGGGACCGGGTAGATGCTGCGCTGGGTGTCCACGTCGAAGGTGCGCAGGGTCTCGATCTCGTTGTCGAGGAGGTCGATGCGGTAGGGCAGCGGGCTTCCCATGGGGAAGAGATCGATGAGCCCCCCGCGCAACGTGAATTCGCCCGGGCCATAGACCTGGGTCACGTGGGTGTAGCCGGCCATGGCGAGCTGCATGCGCAGCGCATCGAGATCGAGAATCTCTCCCTGCTTGAGAAAAAAGGTGTAGGCCGCGAGGTACTCCGCGGGGGGCAGGCGGTAGAGGGCGGTAGTGACCGGCACCACCAGCACGTCGCAGGCGTGGCGCATCACCTGGTAGAGGGTGGCCAGCCGCTCCGAGACCAGGTCGTGATGGGGCGAGAAATTGTCGTAGGGCAGGGTTTCCCAGTCGGGAAACAGGTTCACCGCGCGCTTCGGCGCGAACCAGCGGATCTCCGCGGCGAGGCGCTGCGCGTCCAGGGCATTGGCGGCAAGAACCGCCAGGGGCGAGCCGTTCTCCGCGAGCTGCGCCAGGGCCAGCGCATCGCCCGACCCATGGAGCCCGCCATAGCCGATGCGGCTACCCGGGGTCGGGTCGGCCCGGAGCAGGCGGGTGGCGCCGGAAGTTTCGGAATCGGGAAGAGGCTGCACGCGGGGCGGAGAAATGGGTCAGGCGAAACGCGTTATTATAGGGAAGTTCCGGGGCGATTTCCGGTGTGCCGGGTGCCTGCCGGCAGGGATGACACAGTTCCCGGCCCGCGGGAACCATTGGCCCGGGCCGGACAGGGGCAATATACTGCCAGGACAGGTGCGGCATTCGCGAATGCCGCCAAAAAGGGGGCTCAAAAATCACCATGCCTTTCCTCGACCGCAACGACGCGGCGTGCAGGCTCGCCTCTGCGTTATCTCATTATCGTGGAAAGAACCCGCTGGTGCTCGCGGTGCCGCGGGGTGCGGTGCCCATGGCCAGGCTGATTGCCGATGAGCTGGGCGGCGAGGTGGACGTGGTGCTGGTGCGCAAGCTCAGGGCCCCGGGCAATCCGGAGTTCGCCCTCGGCGCCATCGATGAGACCGGCTGGGCCTACCTGGGCGACTATGTCCCCATGACCGGCGCGAGCGACGCCTACCTCGAGCGCGAGAAGCGGGAACAGCTGGACACCATTCGCAAGCGGCGCGCCCAGTACACGCCGATCCGTCCTCCCATCGACGCCAAGGATCGCATCGTCATCGTGGTGGACGACGGGCTGGCCACCGGCTCGACCATGATCGCGGCGCTGCACTGCCTGCGGGCGAAGCAGCCGGTGAGGCTGGTTTGCGCGGTGCCGGTGGCGCCGCCGGACACTGCCGACCGGGTCGCCCGCTATTGCGACGAGCTGGTGTGCCTGGAGACGCCGGACAACTTTTTTGCGGTGGGGCAGTTTTACCTCGACTTTCCGCAGGTGGAGGACGAGGAAGTGGTCGCAATCCTGCGCGGCGGGCACGAAAAGGGCCGCAAGGGCTGAAAATTCATCGCTTGATCCGGGATCAGGACAAGGGGGAAAAAACATGACGGTAACCATCGCCTTCAACGTCGCCCTGCTCTACCTCGTGGCGGCCAACGTGCTGCTCATCCTGGGATACGTGCTGTTCGTCAGGCATCGGCGGCGCCGGCGGGATGCCGGGGCACGCGAGATCGCCGACACCGTCGTGGCATTTTTCGCCCGCAACGACCTGGGGGTGACCGCCGACTGCTACCCGGTGGTGGAGGGCAGGCGCTACGAGGCGGCGATCGAAACCGAGCCCCACAAGAAGCTGCGCTGCTCCTACATCATCGAACAGGCGCTGATCAAGCACGTGCAGCGCACCACCGGCAAGCGCCTCGACCGGGTGTTCTGGCGCTTCCCGATTTCCCGCAAGCCGGAGGAAGCGGCGGAGGCGAGCGTAGCGGCGGCCGGGCCGTCAGGGGCGGACGCCGATTCCTACCTGACCGATGGCTTTGCCCAGGCCCAGATCACCTACCAGGTGGATGAGGGATCCTGGGAACAGTTCGAAGCAGCGCGCCGCGGGGAAAGGGAAATCGCAACGGCGGGAGGGGCGTAACGGCGCCTATTCCCGGCCGAGGTGGCGCTGGAACCAGCCTCGTAGGTTGGGCTTCGCTTTGCGAAGCCCAACACGGACCATTACATTCCGGTGTTGGGCTCCGGCGCAGAGCCGAATTCATTCGGTCTCGGCCGGTTGAAACCGGCCCTCCGACTACAGCAGGCACCGCCGGAACCACGCGGCGGCGAGTTCGGCGACCTTTTCCAGCGTACCCGGCTCCTCGAACAGGTGGCTCGCCCCCGGGACGATCATGAGCTCCTTCGGACAGTTCATGAGGGCGTACGCGGCCCGGTTAAGCCCGATTACCACGTCGTCGTAGCCGCCGACGATGAGCAGCGTCGGGCAGACGACGCGTTCGAGGGCCTCGCGGCCCGCGAGATCGGGGCGACCGCCGCGTGACACCACCGCCGACACCTTCCCGCCCGATTCCGCCGCCGCCTGCAGCGCGGCCGCCGCGCCGGTGCTGGCGCCGAAGTAACCGAGCTTCAGGGCGGCGGTGTCCGGATTTTTCTCCAGCCAGCAGGTTGCGGCGATGAGCCGCTCGGTGAGCAGCTCGATGTTGAACCGGATTTGGTAATCCCGGTCTTCCTCGCGGGTGAGGAGGTCGAACAGCAGGGTGCCGATTCCCGCCTCGTTCAGCACCCGCGCCACATAGGTATTGCGGGGCGACAGGCGGCTGCTGCCGCTGCCGTGGGCGAAGGCGACTACCCCGGGAGTGCCCTTTGGAAGCGCGAGGTCGCCATCGAGCTGCACCCCATTGGCCGGGATTATTGCTTTTTTCTCTCCCATGATCCTCCCCATTTGATTGCGCCCGGACCGCGTCCGGGGGCGTGAGGCGAGGTCGAAACCGCCGACGGTTTCCCGGGAGCGCTATCGCGCCAGATGAATTGCCACCGGAATGCGCCGCCGGCCGAAGGCCCCCTGATAAGCCTCGAACTGACCGGCGATCTTCGCTCCGCAGGACGGGCATCTCCCTTCCGGGGTGACGCGGTGGGAAAGGATCCTGTGCCAGTCGCGCACGATGAGCGGCGTCCTGCAGCCCGGGCAGTAGGTGGTTCCGCCCTCGACGTCGTAGACGTTGCCGGTGTACACGTAGTGCAGCCCTTCCCGGATGCCGATATTGCGGGCGCGGGTGAGGGTCTCGGGCGGGGTGGGCGGCACGTCCATCATCTTCCAGTCCGGGTGGAACGCCGTGAAGTGCAGCGGAACGTCGGGCCCCAGCTCCTTCATGACCCACTTGCACTCGGCGGTGATCTCCTCGTCGGAGTCGTTCTTGCCGGGGATGAGCAGCGTGGTGATCTCGAACCACACGTCGGTCTCGTGCTTCAGATAGACCAGGGTATCGAGCACCGGCTGCAGGCGCCCGCCGCACAGCTTCACGTAGAAATCCTCGGTGAAGCCCTTGAGGTCCACGTTGGCGGCGTCCATCTTGGCGTAGAAGTCGCGCCGCGGGGCATCGTGGATATACCCGGCGGTCACCGCGACGTTGTTGATGTCGTGCTTGCGGCATGCGTCGGCGATGTCCATGGCATACTCGGCGAAGATCACCGGATCGTTGTAAGTGTAGGCGACGCTCCTGCACCCGCTCGCTTCGGCGGCGCGGGCAATCTCCTCCGGCGAGGCGGAATCCGCGAGGCGGTCCATGTCCCGGGACTTGCTGATATCCCAGTTCTGGCAGAACTTGCAGGCCAGGTTGCAGCCCGCGGTGCCGAACGACAGGACACTGCTGCCCGGGTAGTAGTGATTGAGGGGCTTCTTTTCGATGGGGTCGATGCAGAAGCCCGAGGAGCGCCCGTAGGTGGTGAGGATCATCTCGTCGCCGATCCGCTGGCGCACGAAGCACAGCCCGCGCTGCCCCTCGTGCAGCTTGCAGTCGCGGGGACACAGGTCGCATTGCATGCGGCCGTCTTCCAGCATGTGCCAGTACCGGGCTTTGTACAGGTCGCTCATGACAGGGCTTTCGAGATGGCTTCAGCCTCCCTCCACTTTTGGACCGTGTAACGGGAGAGTTTGATCCCCTGACCCCAGAAGGTGGAGGGTAGCCCCGCCTTGACTTTCAGGTGGGCAAGGAAGCGGCTGGGCTCGGGGAGGCTGTCCCACACCTGGGGGAGAAAGGTGCCGCGGCGCCCGTTGTACTCCAGCACCAGGCCGTCCACGTGCGGGCGCAGCTGGCGCCTCGCATCGTCCTCGTCCTGGAACAGCAGGGATTCCATGGGCGAGAGTTCGGAAACCTCCACCCGCACCAGGGGAAACTCCTCCCGGGTGAGGGGCGCGAAGCGCGGATCCCGGAACGCGGCGCCCAGGGCGTTCTCCTTGACGTCCTCCAGCAGCACCCGCTCCGGGGTGAGGCTGCCGATGCAGCCGCGCAGTTCGCTCCCCAGCATCAGGGTGACGAAACTCGCGCCCTGGTCCCTGAGCCAGGGCGCGGACTCGTCGGCCCACGCCTCGATGCCGAGGCCTTTGGCGATGGCCGTGCGCGCGATGGCCAGCAGCACTGGTCCCCGCTCAATGGACATGGGGTGCTTCCTCGAGAAACTGGAATGCGGCGTAGCCGACCACTGCCGAGCGGTCTCCGGCGGTGTCGCCGGAATTCCTGAGGTCCAGCAATTGCGGTATCAGGGCATGGCGCTTGGCGGCCAGCAGCAGTCCCCGCAGCGGCGTGCCGCCGCAGGCCTGCTCATGGGTAATGTCCGGATTCAGGGCGAGAATCGCCTGGGCGGTGTCCTGGTCCACCAGCTGGGCGGTGTGGTAGGGCAGGTAGTGGGACAGGTCGGAACTGATGACGATCAGGGTTTCCGGGCCGCCCCAGAGTTTTTCCAGCACCTCCGCCACTTCCTCGGGGCTGGCGTTGCCCACCGCAAGCGGTACCAGACTGAAGTCCCCGAGCACGGTCTGCAGGAAGGGCAACTGCACCTCGAGCGAATGCTCCCAGGTGTGGGCGGGGATACTTTCCACCACCTGCTTCATCCCCGAAATGGCCTTCATGGCTTCCAGATCCAGCGGCACCCGTCCCAGCGGCGTGACAAAGACTTCGGCCCCGGGCAGGGCGAGACCTTTGACCGGCACCCGGTGCACCGGTCCCAGCAGCACCACCCGCTTGACCACTCCCCGTCCCGCTTCCAGCCGCGCGTAGGCGCTGGCGGCGATGGGACCGGAGTACACATAGCCGGCGTGGGGAACGATCACCGCCTTGGGCAGCGAAACCGGCTCTGAGGCCTGCCGGGCCTTGGCGTCGCCCAGCATGGCGCCCACCTCGAAGGCGAGGCTCTGGGGATCGGAAGGATAAAAGCTTCCGGCGACGGCGGCGGGGCGGACGCGGCTCATGGTCCCTCCTCTCGGTGGCGGTGCGTTATGGCACCCATATGGGGCCGCCGGGGTTGGTTAAAACCCCTCGTTTCAATTATAGCGCCGTAGCCCTGGAGGCCGCCCGGCGCACCAGGGCCTTGCGCGCCTCTTCGCAGGCCAGCATCAGGAACGGGAAAGGCAGAATGAAGAGCCAGACTTCAAGCGACAACGGCGCCGTGCCGAACAGGAGGTTGCCCCAGGGCGTATAGACGATGAGAAGCAGGAGCGCCAGCTCGACCGCGATCCCGAACAGGATCAAGCGGTTACCGGCGAGGCCCCGGACCCGGACGGATTCCACGGGGTGGCGGCACAGGAAGACGTTCACCACCTGGGTGGCAATGATGGCCGCGAGGCAGGCGGTGGTGGCTTGAAGATAGACCGGATCCCGGGCGGCGAGAATTTGCCCGTAATGCCACTGAGCGCCTTCCAGCACGAAAAAGAATGCGGCCATGGCGGCGACTGCCTCCAGCATCCCCAGGAACAGGTAGGCCCGGGCCACCAGCGGCCAGTTGAGCAGCCGCTCGCTGCGGTGGCGGGGCGGGCGCCGCATCACCGCGGGGTCGGGCTTCTCGGCCCCCAGCGCCAGCGCCGGCAGCATGTCGGTGCCCAGGTCCACGGCGAGGATCTGGACGATCGTGAGCGGCAGAGGAATCCGGAACAGCACGAAGGCGAGATAGGGAACGATTTCAGGAATATTGGACGTCAGAATGTAGGTCAGGAACTTGCGGATGTTGTCGAAAACGGCGCGGCCTTCCTCGATGGCCGCCACGATGGTGGCGAAGTTGTCGTCGAGGAGAATCATGTCCGACGACTCCTTGGCCACATCGGTGCCGCTGATTCCCATGGCGATGCCGATGTGCGCGCTCTTGAGCGCCGGCGCGTCGTTGACCCCGTCGCCGGTGGCGGCCACCACCTCTTTCTTGCGCTTCAACGCATTCACAATGCGCATCTTCTGGTCCGCCCCCACCCGGGCGAACAGGATTTCGGGTGTGTCCAGGGCGAGCTGGAGCTGGGTGTTGGACATCCGGCGCAGATCGTCGCCGGTGACGATCGCCGGATTCTCCCCTTGGGTGAGGCCGATCTCCCGGGCGATCGCTTTCGCGGTATGGGGATGATCACCGGTCACCATGATGACGCGGATGCCCGCCTCGCGGCACCTGGCGATGGCGGCGGGGACTTCGGGACGCGGCGGATCTTCCAGCCCGGCAAGCCCCGTAAGCACGAGCTCGCCTTCCCACGCCTCCCGCGCGCTGCCCTCCGGCAGCACGCGGTAGGCGAAGGCGAGGATCCGCAGGCCCCGGTCCGCCATGGCCTCCTGGGCCTTGAGAAAACGCTCGCGTATCCTGCCGTCGAGGGGCTGCGCGCCGGAGGCGGTTTCGAGACGGTTGCAGAGGGGAAGCACCGTTTCGAGAGCACCCTTGCAGTAAAGCAGGGCGCCCTCATCCGTCCGGTGCACGGTGGACATGCGCTTGCGGTCGGCATCGAACGCCACCTCGTCCGCCTTGGGATATGAAGCTGCACCGGGCAGGGCGGATTCTCCCAGGCGGTTGAGCGCCATTTCCATGGGGTCGCCGCTCCAGCCGTTTCCGAAAAGGGGCGTGAGGCTGTGGCAATGGCGCGCGATCTGCGCGAAGAGGCGATGGTGGGCCGCTGCTGGCCGCCCCGCCGGGAGCTCGTCCGCGAATCCCTCGGCGAAGAAGAGCTGCTTCACGCTCATCCGGTTCTGGGTCAGCGTCCCGGTCTTGTCGGTGCAGATGACGGTGGCGGAGCCCAGGGTCTCCACCGCCGGCAGGTGACGGATCAGCGCGTTGCGCCGGGCCATGCGCTGGGTCGCCATGGCGAGCGACAGGGTCACGGTCGGCAGCAGCCCCTCCGGGACGTTGGCCACGATGATGCCGATGGCGAAGATGAAGTTCTGCCAGAAGGAAAGTCCCAGAACCTGTCCCACCAGGAAGAAAACGAGGCCCAGGATGGTGGCGAGCAGCGCCACCAGGCGCGACAGCCGCGCGATCTCCCGCTGCAGCGGCGACATGGGCTCGCCCGAAGTCTGGGTGAGATGCGCCATTTTCCCGAACTCGGTGTGCATGCCGGTGGCGAACACCAGGGCCTTTGCCTCGCCCGACACGAGCGAGGTGCCGGCCAGCAGCACATTGCGGGCGTGGATGATTTCCTCCTCGGCGCAGGGGTCGGTGACGCGCGCCTTGGGCAGCGATTCGCCGGTGATGGTGGCGTTGTTCACCCGCAGGCCGAAGCTTTCCAGCAGCCGGCAGTCGGCGGGCACGCTATCGCCCTCCTTGAGCAGCACCACGTCGCCGGGCACCAGCGCCTCGGCGAACACCTGCCGCGCTTCGCCGGCGCGCAGCGCCGCCACTTGGTGGGGCAGCAGCCGCCGCAGCGCCGCCAGCGCCTGTTCGGCGCGGTATTCCTGCCAGAAGGAGAACGCCCCGTTGATGACGATGACGCCGACGATGGCAAAGCCGAGGGTGGCCATGCCCTCGCCCGGGTCGTAGCGCTCGGCGACGAACGCCAGCGCCGCGGCGAGCCACAGGACGAGGGCGAAGAGATGGGTGAATTCCCGGGCGAAGCGCGTGATCAGATGCTCGCGCCGGACTTCCTCCACCCGGTTGGCCCCGTATTCCCCGAGGCGCCGCGCTGCCTCTTCCGGCGCGAGGCCTCCGGGGGGACTTCTGAGGCTTTCCAGCGCCTCCCCGACGCTGAGGTGGTGAATTTTCATTGAGGCGATTCTGACATACCTGCGCGCCGGCTTGCTGGCGGCGGAAGGTTCCCCCGATAATACGGCTGCCCACAAGAAAGGTTTGAATGAGAAGCTACTTCGCACTGGTGCCCGCAGCGGGCTCCGGATTCCGGATGGGAGAGACGGGCGCCAAGCAGTACCTGCCGGTGCGGGGCCGCCCTCTCATCTACCATGCGCTGCGCACCCTGTGCGGGCTGTCCACGATCCGGCAGGTGTTCGTGGTGCTCGCCGCGGAAGACGCAGCCTGGCACGAGCATGACTGGTCGGCCTTTTCCGGGAAGCTCTGTCCCCTGTTCTGTGGCGGGAAGACCCGGGCCGAGAGCGTGTTGAACGGCTTGCGCGCTTCCCGTTCCGCCATCGGCGATGACGACTGGGTGCTGGTGCACGATGCCGCGCGCCCTTGCGTGAGTTCGGTGCTGGTGGATCAGCTGATGCGGGAGCTGGCGGGTGATGAGGTCGGCGGCCTGCTGGCGGTGCCGGTCGCCGACACGCTCAAGCGGGACGACGGGCAGGGCCGCGTGTTGCGCACCGAGCCGCGGGCCCGCCTGTGGCAGGCCCAGACCCCCCAGATGTTCCGCTACGGCACGCTGGTGACGGCGCTCAAGCAGGCCGGGACGGAGGCGACCGACGAGGCGAGCGCGGTGGAGGCGCTGGGGCTCAAGCCCCGTCTTGTGCTCGGCGATATCCGCAATTTGAAAGTCACCTATCCCCAGGACCTCGGCCTGGCGGAACTCATACTGCAGGACAGGGAGGCGCCATGAGGATCGGACAGGGATTCGACGTGCACGCGCTCGCGGCGGGGCGCAGGCTCATCATCGGCGGCGTGGCGATTCCCCACGACCGGGGGCTCGCGGGCCATTCCGACGCCGACGTGCTGCTGCACGCGGTTTGCGATGCCCTGATCGGGGCCGCGGGCCAGGGCGACATCGGAAGGCATTTCCCGGATACCGAAGCCCGCTACAGGGACATCGACAGCCGCCAGCTGCTGCGCCAGGTGGGACAGCTGGTCGCGGAACTGGGCTACCGCGTCGTCAACATCGATGCCACGGTCATCGCCCAGGCGCCCCGGCTCGCCCCCTTCATTCCGGCCATGGTGAAGAACATCGCCCAGGACCTGGGACTCGATGCAACCGCGATCAACGTCAAGGCCAAGACCGCGGAAAAGCTCGGCGCCCTGGGCCGCGGCGAGGGCATCGCGGCGGAAGCGGTATGCCTGATCGCCCGCACCAGCGAAAGGATCTGACGGATCCGGCGAAGAAAGCGCCGGACCCGGGGGCGAGAGTATTCTTCGCCCTCTGGCCGGACGCCTCGGTCCGGTGCAGCCTCGATGAGCTGGCCGGCCAGGTGCACAAGGCCTGCGGCGGGCGCAGAATGCGTGCCGAGTCGGCGCACCTGACGCTGGTGTTCGTGGGGCAGGTGGTGCTGGCCCGGGTGGAAAGCCTGAAATCCGTCGCCTCCGGCGTCCGTGTCCCCGCCTTCGACCTGCGCCTCGATCGCGTGGGCTGCTGGAAGCGCAACCGGATCGCCTGGCTTGGGACCCGGGAGACGCCGCTGCCCCTCGCCGAGCTGGTGCAGGGCCTGGAGCAGGGGCTCGGGCGCGAGGGATTCAAGTTCGACCAGCGGCCCTATTTCCCGCATCTCACGCTCGCCCGGAGCGCCCGTTGCGAGGCGCCGCTGCCCACCGACGCCGACATCCGCTGGCGGGTGGAGGAGTTCGTGCTGGTCCGATCCTCGCTGCTGCCGGGGGGCGCGGCCTACGGGATCATCGGGCGCTGGCCTTTGCGCTAGAGTGCGTTCCACGCACCGCTCTGGGTAGGGTGCGTCCCACGCACCGCTCGATCCCGGGATTGGGTGCGCAGAGCGCACCCTACGAAACCACCGCATCTTTAATCTTCGCGCTTCGCCAAAACGAACGGGGCCCGGAAGGGCCCCGTTCCGTTTCGCCGCGTCGCGGTCAGAGGAAAATGCAGGTTTCGAGATGGCCGGCCAATTCCTTTTCGGTCGCCTTGGTATAGTCCTTCTCGAAGCTGTCGGTCACCAGATTCTTCAGATGGCCCCCGATGTGATTGTTGAGCATGCCCATGAACGCGGGCGGCGATACCAGGATGAGCCGCTGGAATTCGTTCTTGGAGCGGCCGTGCTCCAGTTCCTTGGCGAGCTCGATGGCGAAATGCTGGGCTTCGTTCTGCTTCGGCGTGGTGGCGGGGTTATAGGCCCCGTGGCCGTTGCCGTGACTCTTGTTGTGGCCGGGCCGGTCCGAGACCAGGTCCGTGCCCTTGCCGCGACTCGCCGAGTGATCGAATTCCCTCAGCTTCGTGAGGCCCTTCCTGGGGCCCTGGTTGACGTAAAGATGGGCAGTGCTGGAATTGGCGACAAGGATCCAAGTGGTGTTCATTCGCAACGCTCCGTTCTCATGGTTGCTCAGAAAGACGTTCGGACAACTGCTTGGACAAACTGCGCGACCTCCCTCGATTTGATTATAGGGGAAACCCCGATTCGCCAACACCCCGGGGAGATAGTCACACCGGACTGAGGGGCAATTCGACCCGCGCTTCCAGGCCCCCGCCGTCCCGGGAAATCAAACGGATAGCGCCGCCATGCATGCGCGCGATGCGTTCCACGATGGCCAGTCCCAGTCCGGTGCCGGCACCGCCGCGAGCGGAGTCCATGCGGGTGAAAGGGCGTAGCATGCGCGCGGCCTCGTCCCGGGGGATCCCTGGCCCGCGATCGAGAACCCGAAGTACCGCGGCGTCGCCTTGCTGGGCGGTCCGCACTTCCACCGGACTGCCGCCGTGGCGCAGTGCGTTGTCCACCAGGTTCGAGACCAGCCGCTGAATCGCCAGTGGCCGCAGGGTCATCGCCGGCAGTGCGCCAAGGCGGGTATCGACGTGCTGTCCCCGGCGTCCATAGCGTTCGGCAACCTCGGCGACGATGCCGTTGAGGTCGGCCGCACCCGCGGCCTCGCTGCGCTCGTCGCGGGCGAAATCCAGGAACTGGCTGATGACTCCATCCATCTCCTCGATATCGGCCGCCATGCCGTCGCGGGTGGCGGCGTCGGCCCTGCTCATTTCGACGCCCAGGCGCAGCCGCGCCAGCGGTGTGCGCAGATCGTGGGAGATGCCGGCGAGGATCATGACGCGGTCGCTGTTCATCTGCTCCAGGTCCCGCGACATCTGGTTGAAGGCCTTCGCCACCGTCTGCACTTCGCCGGGACCGGTTTCCGGCACGGGCGGCGGCGTCGCGCCCTGGCCGACGGCCGCGGCCGCCGAGGCCAGGGTCCTGAGGGGACGGCCCACCTGGCGGGCGATCAGCCAGGCCCCGGCGAGGGCGAGCAGCAGCACCAGGGCGCCCCAGCCCAGCCACTGCAGGGCCCGGGGCCGCTCGATGCGCTCGCGCGGCAGCATGACCCAGAATTCCTCGTCGCCGATGAAAAAGCTGACCCAGAAGCCCTCGGCGCCGTTGCGCGACAGGCCGAAGCGGGTCGCGGCGCCGAGCTGGCTGCGCACCTCTTCGGTCATGAGGCGGGCCACGGGGCGATCCAGCGGCAGCGCGGCCACCGTCTCGTCGATCTCCGCGGGAAACACGCGGATGCCCTCTGATTCCGCGAGCTCCGCGAGCAGGGCGGGTCGCAGCGCCGGGTCGGCGGAGAGCACCGCGGCCCGGGTCAGGTTCACTACCGACACCACCATCTGGGCGAGCTGCCTGGCGCGCGGGGCCTGCTCGGAGCGCCGGAAAATCTCCGCGCTGACCGCGAGCGACACCACGAGGAGAATCGCGATCAGCAGGAAGGCCCGCGCCGCCAGGGTCCGCGGCAGCCCCCTCACGCCTTGCCCCCGTCCGGAACGAATACGTAGCCGAAGCCCCACACCGTCTGGATGAAGCGCGGCGCTGCCGGATCGGGTTCCACCAGCTTGCGCAGCCGCGAGATCTGCACGTCGATGGCGCGGTCGAAGGCCTCGTGCTCCCGGCCCCGGGCCAGCTCCATCAGCTTGTCGCGGGAGAGCGGCTGGCGCGGGTGGGTCACCAGGACTTTGAGCACGGCGAATTCCCCGGTGGTGAGGGGCATGGCCGCGCCGGCCCGGGTGAGGCTGCGGGTGCCGAGGCTCAGGGTGCAGTCGCCGAAGGCCACCGTGCGGTCCTCGGATTCGGGCGCGCCGGCCGGCTCCGCAGGGCGCCGGCGCAGGATGGCGTGGATGCGGGCCGCGAGCTCCCGCGGATTGAAAGGCTTGGGAAGATAGTCGTCGGCGCCCATCTCCAGGCCCACGATGCGGTCCACCTGGTCGCCCTTGGCCGTAAGCATGAGCACCGGCATCGCGTCCTTCGCCGCGCGCAATCGCCGCAGGATGGCCAGCCCGTCCTCGCCCGGCAGCATGAGGTCGAGCACGATGAGATCGAAGCGCTCGCGTGCCAGCGCCTTGTCCATGGCGGCGCCGTTCTCCGCGGTGCGCACCGAGAAACCCTGCTCGCCGAGATAGCGGTGCAGCAGCTCGCGCAGCCGCAGGTCGTCGTCCACCACCAGGATGCGGGCTTTTCGTTGGCTCATGGAAGCGAATCCTAGCGCCGGCCGGGTTTCCGCGCCACGGTTCGGGAGGCTGCCTTGTAACAGTATGTTGCGCCGGTCCGGGCCGAAACAAATTTTTACAATGTCGCCGCCCCGGGCTCGCGGAACCCCTTTAAAGTACCTTTATACGGATTTGGCGCCCCGCGCGAAGACGCGTTGAGGGGCGCATCGTGATCAAGAGCGGAAAATGATCGGTCGGAGACGAGTCGTGTGCCTGTTCGGTTTGGTCGCGGTCCTGGCGGCCGCGGGGCCCGCGTTCGCCCAGACATCCGGCGACCGCGGTGCGGTGACCGTGGAGGAAGTGGGACGCATGCGGGCCCTGCCTCCGGACGAGCGCCGGGCGGAGCGGGAGCGGCTGCGGGAGCGCTGGGAGGCCATGAGCCCCGAGGAGCGCCAGGCGCTGCGGCGCCGCCTGCGCGAGCGCGACAGGATGGGGCCGATGCCCCCAAGGCCGCCGGAAGAAGCGCAATCACGCCAAGGTGCGGGCTCGCCCGAGGAGCGGGCGATGCTGCGGAAGCGATTGCGCGAACGCTGGGAATCCATGGGCCCGGAGGAGCGGCAGGCATGGCGGCAGAGGATGCGGGAGCGGGAACAGGCCCTCGGCCAGCCGCCGCGGGAAAGGGCGGAGCGGCGCGAGGCCCTGCGCGAGCGCTGGCGCCACATGAGCCCCGAGGAGCGCGAGCGGATGCGCCGCGATTTCGAGGATGCCGGGCGCCCCGGCATGATGCACCGCCCGCCGCCCCGTCGCGAGAACGGCGGCCAACCGCCCCAGTAGGGCGGGCTGTGCCCGCCGCGAATTCATTCGCACAGGCACGTAGGTTGGGCATTTATGCCCAACATTTTGCGGGGACGCAGAAGCCGTAGGGCAGGCTGTGCCTGCCGGTCCCTCGTAGCGCTGTGCGCACGCTTGTGGGAACCCCAGCGCGGTCGGTTCCTGTCCGTAATCGCCCGCTTGCGCCTTGCGGTCGGCTACGTCCACAATCTGGGGCCATGGACCGGTTCACCCGCATTTTCAGGCTGCACCAGATTCTGGCGACCCACCGCCATCCGGTCTCCCACACCGTCCTGCAGAAAAAGCTCGAATGCACCCGGGCCACGGTCAACCGGGTCATTCGGGCAATGCGGCTTTATTTCAACGCCCCCATCGAATACGACCGCGGCCACAACGGCTACCACTACTCGAAGACCGAGGGACATCCCTACGAACTTCCCGGATTGTGGCTCACGCCCTCCGAGCTGTACGCGCTGCTGGCGAGCGAGCAGCTCCTGGCCGAGGCCCAGCCGGGGCTGCTGGACGACGTGATCGCCCCGGTCAAAAGCCGCATCGAGCACATCCTTGCCGCCGAGCACCTGGGGAGCGGGGAGGTGGCAAAGCGGGTGCGCATCCTGCGCATGGCGGGCCGTGCAACCGACAACGAGCGGTTCCGGACCGTGGCAGGCGCGCTGTTGCAGCGCCAGCGCCTGGGCATCCGCTACCATGGACGTGGCAGGGACCAGACCACCGAACGGGAAATCTCGCCCCAGCGCCTGGTCCATTACCGGGACAACTGGTATTTGGATGCCTGGTGCCACAAAGCCAAGGCGCTGCGCACGTTCGCCCTGGAGCGCATTGTCGATGCGGCACAACGGGGAGCCGCGGCCCGAAACGTCGTGGAAAGGGAACTGAACGCCTATTTCACCCGGAGCTACGGCATATTTTCCGGGCACCCCGGGCACACCGCGGTCCTGCGCTTCACCGCGGAGCGCGCCCGCTGGGTCGCGGAGGAGCAATGGCACCCGCAACAGGAAGGCCGGTTTCTCGAAAGCGGCAGTTACGAGCTTCGGGTTCCCTACTCCGATGCCCGGGAACTGGTCATGGACGTCCTCAGGCACGGCCCGGACGTGGAGGTGCTGGGCCCCGCAGAACTGCGACGGGAGGTCGCTTCGCGCCTGCGGGAAGCGCTTGAACGGTATCCGGAAATGAGGAACCTCTCAGGGGAGGGACCGGTGAATGATTGAAAAACCCGTTTGGAGGCGGGCCAGGAGATGAAGCGTGGGCTGGAGGAGCTGATTACCGAGGGGGCGCTGCTGGCGCTCGCCGGCGAGCGCGCGTTTGCCCGCGGCGCGGCGTATTTCGAGGCGGGCGCCGTCGCCGACCTGGTGGACACGGGGAAAGCCATCAAGGCCTGCGTGGTCGGAACCGACGAATACCAGGTCCGGCTCTGGCCCGGTCGCGGGGCGCTCGACTACTCCTGCACCTGCCCGGTCGGCGAAGATGGGGATTTCTGCAAGCACGCCGTGGCGACCGGCCTCGCCTGGCTGGCGCAGCGCGCGGACGAGGCGGGGGCGCCGGCGTCCTCAACCGCCAGGGGCCGGCACGATGCGCTGCGCGCCTATCTCGCCGGCCGAAGCAAGGACGAACTCGTTGCCTTGGTCCTGGAACAGGCCGAGGAAGACCCGGCGCTGCGCAGCCGGCTGGAAACCGAGGCGGCGGGGCGCGCATCCACAGATGATCCCGCGGCCGTCCGCGAAGCGATCCGCAGGGCGCTCGCGGTGCACGGCGGAGTGGACTTCTACGGCATGCGACGCTACATCGAACGGGCCGCCCCCGTCCTCGACCTCCTTTCCGGCCTGCTGCGCCGGGGCGACGCGAGCGCCGTCTTCGATGCGGCGGAGTACGCCGTGCGGCAGGGGCTGTCGGCCTACGAGAAGGTTGACGATTCCAGCGGGAGCTTCGGAGACATGCTTTCCCAGATGGCGGAATTGCACCTCAAGGCCGGCCGCAAGGCGAAACCGGACGGCGAAGCCCTGGCGAACAGCCTGTTCGAACTCCTGATGCGCGATGATTGGGGCCTCTTCCGATTCGAGGACTACGCGCCGCTTCTCGGAAAAGCCGGGGTCGCCCGCTTCCGCAAACTCGCCGAAGCGGCCTGGGCCAAGGTCCCGCCGCTCAAGCCCGGCGACCGCCGCGATTTGGGCGAGGAAGGCCGCCACATGCTCACCCGGATCATGGAGGCGCTTGCCCGGCGGGAAGGCGACGTGGACCGGCTGATCGAGGTCAAGAGCCGCGACCTCAGCCGCTCCCACGCTTTCCTCGAGATCGCGCAGATCCTGGAGAAGGCGGGCCGCCGTGATGAGGCTCTTGCGTGGGCCGAACGGGGCCACGCGGCATTCAAGGAGGAACTGCACGTTCCTCTGGCCGAGTTCCTCATCGCCGCCTACCACCGGCCCAAGCGCCACGACGACGCGCTTGCCCTGGCGTGGGACCAGTTCTCCCGCTGGCCGGGCCTCTCCGCCTACCAGCAGCTCAAGAAAAGCGCCGATCGGACCAAGGCCTGGCCCGAGTGGCGCGAACAGGCGCTCGGCCACCTGCGCGCCGCGCTGAAGGCCGCCAACGGCAATCATTCCCATTGGAACTGGACCGCGGGCGGGCATTCCCTGTTCGTGGAAATTTTCCTGTGGGAAGGCGACAGCGATGCGGCGCTCGCCGAGGCCAAGGCCGGCGGTTGCACTGAAGACCTCTGGTTCAAGCTCGCCAAGGCCCGGGAGAAGCAACACCCGCAAGACGCCATCGAAATCTACCGGGCGCGGGTGGAACCCATCGTCAATCAGAAGGACAACCGCGCCTACGACGAGGCCACGGAGTTGATCGGGAAGATCGGAGCGCTGATGAAGCGCGTTGGGCAACAGCGAGAATTCACCGCGTGGCTCGATGCCATGCGCGTGAAGCACAAGGCGAAGCGTAACTTCATGCAGCGGCTCGACCGCGTGTTTGCGAAATCGGGGGGTCAACAGGATGTTGAATGAGTCCTCAAGACACCCGTTATCGTCATGCCGGCGAAAACCGGCATCCAGTAATCCGATGACTTGGAAGAGGCTCACGGAATGAGCCACTGGCCGTGCTATAAAGACCACAAGCCCCTGTGAGGGGCAACCGCAACAAAAAGGGGAGAAGCATGTTCCGCCGCGCGTTTTTTAAATCTGTCCTGGGCTTATTGGCCTCCGGCGGCGTTTCCACTTTGTTTGCGCACGCGGCGCGCATCGCGTTGCCCGCGGACGCGAAGGCCGTCGACGCGGCGGTTGCGCATCTGGCGCTTGCTTCCGGTGTGGTGGGACCCGCTCCGGCGGGCGTCCCACTCGATGGTGTCCGAGCTACGGGGTATGCCGCATCAGCCCCACAGACGGCGAAGCCCGGTCCCGCGCCGGCGCGTGACCGCATCCTGCTCCAAATCTCGCCCGTTGCGGGCTTCCAGTATCACGCCGGAGAGTCCGTTTGGCCGTTTATGCGGACCGGCGACGCCGTCAACCTGGCACGAGAACCCGACAACCCCCACGATCCGAATGCCGTGCGCGTTGAATGGGAAGGCCACAAGCTCGGCTATGTGCCCAGAGTCGAGAACACTGCGGTCGCGCAATTGCTTGACCGCGACGAGGAGCTTAGCGCGCGGATTGCGCGCCTCGCGGAAAACATCGATCCCTGGGAGCGGGTGGAATTGGAAGTGCATTTGCACTTATCATGAGGCATCGGAAGGTTTCTCCCCTTGATAAAACGAGTAGGGGAATTGAAAAGGTTGGGACGGAAGTGAGCGATATGAAGCATCAGGAGCTTGCATGAAGCTCGCCAGCTTCGAAGCCATCGTGCGCGCGCTGGAGAACGCCGGCGTGCGCTACTTGGTGGCAGGCGGCTTGGCGGTGAATGCGCACGGCTACCTGCGCTTCACCAAGGACGTGGACTTCGTGGTGCAACTGGTTCCGGGAAATATCGAGCGAGCCTTCGCCGCGCTTCGTACCCTGGGTTACCGCCCGATGGTGCCGATCACGGCAGAGCAGTTCGCCGATGCGGCATTGCGGGAAAGCTGGATTCGCGACAAGGGCATGCAGGTGCTCCAGTTCTGGAGCGATCAGCACATCGAGACACCCATCGATATATTCGTCGGCGAGCCTTTCCCTTTTGACGAAGAATGCGAACGCGCTCTGGTCAAGCCGCTTTACGGGGCGCTGCCGGTTCGCTTCGTTTCCATTCCGACGCTGATTCGGATGAAGGAAGCGGCGGGTCGGCCGCAGGACGCAATCGACATCGAACATCTGCGCATGAGGTTGGAAGACGATGCCCGAGAATGAACCGCCGGCAAATGGCATCGACTGGCGTCTGACCACATGGGAGGGCTCGCGCCGCGAGCAGTTGCGACGGTGGGCCGCGCTGCCGCTGGAACGCGTCATTCTGGCCATCGAGGAAATGCAGGATCTGACGGAACACTTCCGCGAGATGCGGGAGACGGGCAAGTTTTCTGCTGCTCCATCCGGAAAAACCGCAGCGCCGGCGAGCGAAGCTCATGCTGTTCATCAAACCCCGGCGCCGTACGAATCGAATGATGGAGGCCATGAAGCCGCCCCAGGCGGGGGCGCCGCCGAGCCGCGAGCGCCGGAGCCTCTAGGACAAAGCGAAGTGCTGGATAGCCAATTCAAGACACTGACCGGATTTTCGCCGCTGTCGTGGCAGTCACGCCTGTTTTCAGAATATTTTGAGAAGGGCGAGATTCCGGCCGCCGTGGACCTCCCGACAGGCTTGGGGAAGACGGCAGTCATGGCGCTATGGCTTATCGCTCGGGCCAGCGGCGCACAGTTGCCGCGACGGCTCGTATATGTGGTCGATCGCAGAGCAGTCGTCGATCAGGCAACCGAGTTTGCGGATTTGTTGTGCGAGAAACTCGATTCACCAGAGGCAGCAGACGTAAAGAACGCGCTGGAGCTGGGCGACCGTTCATTGCCCATTTCCACGTTGCGCGGTCAGCACGTCGACAATAGGGAATGGCTGGAAGACCCGGCATCAACGGCGATCATTGTCGGCACGGTCGACATGATCGGCTCACGGCTCCTGTTCGAAGGCTATGGTGTGTCTCGAAAGATGCGCTCCTATCATGCGGGCCTCCTGGGCGCGGACACGCTCGTCGTGCTGGACGAAGCCCATCTCGTCCCGCCATTCGAGAAACTGCTGGAGGCGATCGAGCAGGGAGCGAACCAGTTCGCAGCACGTGCCGAGACGGATAGGAAGCTCATCCCGCCGTTCAAGCTTCTTTCGCTTTCGGCGACGGGGCGGGAGCGAGCGGGCACGGTATTTCGCTTGGAAGGCAGCTTCGATGAACCACTCGGACAGCGCCGCGACCTCGATGACGGAGTCGTGGAGCAGCGTCTCTTAGCGAAGAAGTCCGTCACGATCATTGCAGCTAAATCAGAAAAGCTTGAGCAGACCCTTGCCGCGCAGGCATGGGCGCTGGCGGAGGAAGGCCGGGCGCCGATCCGGTGCATCGTGTTCTGCAACGAACGCGACATGGCAGAGAGGACGAAGGACGAAATCGCGACGCTGGCGAACGGGGACAAGAAGAAGGGGCAACCGGTGGTTGATATCCACGCCCCAGAACTCTTTGTTGGCGCGCGCCGCGTATTGGAGCGCGTGGATGCTGCCGAGACGCTCAAAAAACTTGGCTTTATCGCAGGATCGGATGTAACTCTAACGAAGCCCGCTTTCCTGATCGCGACATCCGCAGGCGAGGTCGGTGTCGATCTGGACGCGGATCACATGGTCTGCGACCTCGTCGCGTGGGAGCGCATGGTGCAACGGCTCGGGCGAGTGAATCGGCGGGGCGGGGGCGACGCCAACGTCGTGGTGGTTGTTGAACCCGAACCGAAACCGAAAGACGGATCGGCGGCCGCCAAGGCGAGTAATAAACCGGAAGCGGACCGGAACGAGAAGGATCGCAAGGCGATTGCAGCTTTCGAAGCAGTCTGCGAAAAATCAGTGGCTCAGACCCTCGCCTTTCGACGCCCTTTCGATGAGGCGCCCTTACGCCGCGAAGACGGAACAATCGACGCAAGCCCCAGTGCATTGCGCGATCTGAAGAAGCGTGCGGCCGACGACGGATACCTGCAAGTTCCAATCAACGGCGCTAGCGAGCCCACGCTGTATGACCACCATGTCGTCGAATATCGTCGGCACCTGCGCAAACTAATCGAGGCCGCCACCACGTCACCGCCGCTGCGCCCCGCGCTCACTCGCGCGCTCGTAGACGCGTGGTCCATGACATCGCTCGATGAGCATACGGGGCGGCCGGAGGTCGAGCCATGGCTCAGGGGGTGGATTGACGATGATAAGCCGCAGACAGGTGTTGTTTGGCGTGTGTACCTCCCCGTGCGAACCGGAGGTTCGGGAGCAACAAAGAAAGAGATTAAGGAGGTCGAAGCGTTTTTCGAGGCGGCCCCCGTGCATGCAAGCGAACTCCTTGAAACCGAAACCTATCGGGTTGTGGGTTGGCTCAAAGAGCGCGCAGCGATGCTCGCCAGAAAGTGCGGAAAAACCTCCGAAACATACGGAGCGCCGGACGCGGAGACGCCAAGCGCAGAGGAAGCGAGCGAGCATGCTCTGGAAATTAGGACGCCACTCAAAGACGGCGATGTTCTGGCCTTTGTGCTCTCAAACGCGGGGGATCTGCGTGGTGCGCTACGTCTCGACGACATCATTGACGCCGACAGCGATGTTGCCAAGAGGAAAATGGAGAAGTTGGAGAAGCTACTTCTTGGCGCGATCCTCGTCGTGGACGCGCGGTTGGGTGGATTGCGTGACGGGCTTCTGAACGAGGATTCTGACGAAATGCCGCGTACTGCCGATGACGGTGAGGATTGGATTGTGCAGTGGGGAAGCTCAACGCAGAGCGGGAAAGCCGGTTCCTCGGCGCAGCCGGTGATCCGGTTCCGCGTGCGCAGCATTTTCGCTGGGCAAAAGCTTGAAGACGACAGGAATTGGCGGGAGCGCCTGCGCTTCGAGAGTGAGCGGACTGAGGATGGCGAGGTCGTGCGTTGGCTCGTGGTCGAGAAATGGCGTCACGATGCCGCAACCGAAGAGGACCGCTCCGCCGGACGGCCCCAGGCGCTGGACGAGCATCAATCCTGGACTGCGCAGAAGGCGCGTGATCTGGCGAAGCGGATCGGGCTTCAAGACACCTACGTCGAGATGCTTGTCTGCGCGGCGCGGCTGCACGATGAGGGGAAGAAAGCCGAGCGCTGGCAACGGGCCTTCAATGCGCCGCGTGACGGAAAGTACGCAAAGACCAAGGGGCCGTTAAATCTGGCGCTGCTCGACGGCTACCGCCATGAATTCGGCTCGCTTTCATACGTGGAAGACGATGCGGACTTCAAGTCCTCGCCCCCTGACATGCAAGACCTCGTCCTGCACCTGATCGCGGCTCATCACGGTCAGGCGCGCCCCGTCATTTCTACGAAGAGCTGCGAGGATGCCCCTCCATCTGCCCTCAATGAACGCGCGTGCGATGTCGCGCTGCGCTTCGCGCGGCTGCAGAAGCGTTGGGGTCCCTGGGGCCTCAGCTGGTGGGAGGCACTATTGCGTGCGGCGGATCAACAAGCCTCGCGCGATAATGATGCGCGTGACAGCGCCAAGACAGGGGAGCGCGTGTAATGGCCGATGCTTCGATTCCTGTGGACCTCTTCAATCCCGGCCAGGTCTTCGCTTGCCTCGGTTTCCTGGAAGCCGCCGACGTGCTGCTTGGTGAGGCCGAAGGCGGCTTCGATTGGACGGATGAGGCGAACGTGCGGTTTCAATTGGGAGCAAAGGGCGACAAGAACCCATTTGCCGCAGTCTTACAGTTTCTTGCAGCAGCCAAGGTTTTTGCGCAGGCTCCTGGGGGATCAGGTTTAAGCACGGCGAAATGGGGCATCCTCACCGAGGAGATCAACGGCAATGCGCCATACCCATATCCCACTCCACAAAGCCCAGCGACGCTTCCCGCTGTACTGGTTGCGAGTGGGAAAGCCATTTTGATTGACCATTGGGGTGATGCCACAAATCGTGATGCCGCGAAGTTCTGGGCTGGTTCCGGAGGCTATCCGGGCGCAGCACTGGCGCGTGACGCGCTTGATCTCGTTCGTGACTGCTCAATCAGCGATGTTGAGGATCCATTCGCTTTTTGTAGGCCCCAGAGCAGTAGCTATCGGTTCGATTGGCGGCGCGATTACATCCCGATTGATGCCGGCTTTTCTCCGAATGACCACGGCGATATGAACATGATGGGATTTCCGCTGATCGAGATTCTGGCTGCGATTGGTCTCGGGAATGCGCGCCCCAAACGGCTCCGCAAGCTTGAGTACCGTTACAGCGTCATCGGGAAGACCGCGGCCGATGGCTTGTATGCGCCGACCTTCCTGCGAGCAGCGCTCGGTTGCCCAGCGCTTCCCTTCCCACAGCGCTTCTTCCGAATGCGACTTGGATGGCCGGGAAAAGAGAACCAAGCGCGTTGCATAACGAACATTACTGAGGAGAGATATCCATGACCAGCACAACCGCAGTGACAAATGAAACCATCAACTCTTGGGCCGACGATCCGAAGGGACCCGTGGCCTTGTACTTGAAGCAGAGATTGCTACCAGTTGAAGGCGAAGGCGGTGTCATCTTCCCACCCACCTACGCCGACATCGGCTACAACATTGATACGCTTTCCGACGGCACCAAGGTAGCGATGATCGACAGCGTAGGCTCGCAAGCCAATCGGATGGAGCCGATTTTTAAGCATGCACCGTATTCTGAATTGGTGCCGCAGATTGAGATCGAAATTCATACCAAGGATGAAGATGACGGCAAGAAGAAGTATGTTGAGAAGCGCTCGATTCTCGATTTAGCTCACCGCAGTGCGGATGCAGTGGTTCACTCTTCTCCCACCTTATCCGCGGACATGGCAAAGGCGTTCACCGCGCTGAAGCGGCATGGCGACGCGAGGCCGCTGTGCATCTTGGCGCCCACGTCATTACTGTTCGGTGTTTGGGATTCACGAGGAGGATCGGGCGAGAAGCGGCCTCGGTTGGTTCGCTCAGTCATTCGCGCCTGGAATGTCGAGCCATTGTATGCAGCGGCCCAGTTCAATTCCATATGGAAATCTCTCGACGAGGACCAACAGAAGGCGCTTGAAGCCGAGGCCAAGGCCAAGAAGACGAAATTATCGGAGAAAGGCTTTGCGGACGCTCCTGCAACCTTTCGGAAGGTGAGCACCGCCGCTGCCGCGAAAATGACCGAATATCGCGACGGATCCCCAAATCCTGAGCGCCGTGTACTTGGTGGCGTCATTGCTAATGGCCGTATCGAGCGCGACATCACGATCAACCTGGTTGCACTGCGGGCGATTAGCGGAGAGAAGTCTGAGGAAATTCGTCGCTACCTGCTTTCGCTTGCGCTGCTTGCGGCTACAGCCGACATCGAACTATTCCTGAGGGAAGGCTGCCATCTTCGGTTCGCAGACGAGCGAGACACTTGGGTGAAAGTGCCGCGCCGCGGATCGCCAGAAGCAATCGATCTGTCATCGGCAAAAGGGCATGACACCCTCCTCGAGTATGCGAGGGCCGCCGCCGGGCCCTTCAGCGCCAAGTGGCCTCAAGGCGACAAGCTTATTCACAAGTTTGACCTGAAGGCGGCTAAGCAACTGCTGGCCAAGAAGGGCATGGACGAACCGGCCAGTGAGTAGCCAATGAACAACGCGCTGCTGATATCAGTTCGCTTGCATGACAACCGCTACCACGGAGCGGGTGACTGGCCACCAGCTCCTGCCCGCCTATTTCAGGCGCTGACGGCAGGAGCGGCACAGGGGGAGCAACTGGCGAGGGAATTTCACGAAGCCTTGGGTTGGCTTGAGAGGCTCGCGGCACCAGAAATTGTGGCGCCTCGCGTCCGAGATGGGCGCAGCTTCATAAATTTCGTTCCGAATAATGCGCTTGATGCTGTCAACGGCGATGTGCATCGAATCGGAGAGATTCGTACCACTAAGGCAGTCAAGCCGCATTTATTCGACGCCGAAATGCCATTTCTCTACGCATGGAGCTTCGATACTCGCACTGAAGATATGAGCTTGGCTCGCGTTATCTGCGCGATGGCTGAAGGTCTTTATCAATTCGGCAGGGGCGTGGACATGGCATGGGCATGGGGTGAAGTGCTTGATGAGGGCGAAGTCGAGGCGCGGCTAGCAACCCACGGCGGCACCCGATATCACCCAATGGCAGGCGGGACCGGAGCTTCGCTTGACTGCCCCATGCAAGGCTCCCTCGTGAGTCTAGAGAAGCGGTTCCGAGCACAGAGTCAGCGCTTCAACGTGAGAGCCGAAGACAGGAAAGTTCTGGTGACTTTCACCCAAGCGCCGAAGCCGCGATTTCAGTCCATCGCTTACAACAGCCCACCTACGCTCCGGCTGTTCGATTTGCGCAGTACCACAGGAGACTCACCGTTCGATCCGTGTCCTTTGGTGCGCGTGAGCGAACTCACTCTTAGTATTCGCGACAAGGCCGTAGAGAGGCTTGAGGAGACCCTGCCGCAGCAAACTGCGGAGATCAAGCGCGTTCTGCTTGGTCGCGACGCCACGGATGCAGACAAAGCTGCGCGCGTACGCATCGTGCCGCTACCCTCGGTAGGCTACCACCACGCGGACCGCTCGATCCGTCGTGTGCTGGTCGAAGTGCCTTCAAATTGTCCAATCGGCGCGGATGACATTGCGTGGGCGTTCTCAGGACTCGTTGTCGAGGCAGGAGAGGTGGCCCCGGAGACCGGCGAGATCATCGGCGAAACGAGGCTGGTTCCCGCCGAGGAGCGGACCATGCTCACTCACTATGGTATGGATACCGACGAGCGCTATCGGCAATGGAGGACGGTCACTCCCGCCGCCCTTCCCGAAACTGTCGCACGCCGCCGTATCGAACCGCGCCGCCTTCGTGAGGAGGCCAAGAGCGGTCACGAGCGAGCGCGAGAGCAGAATGTCGCTGCAACCGCGGTCCTCCAGGCTCTGCGTCATGTTGGAATCGTTGCGCAGGTCAGCACCATCCGCGTGCGACGTGAGCCGTTCGAAGCCAAGGGTATGCGCGCCGAGGCTTTTGCCGCAGGAACGCGCTTCGCCAAAGAGCGTCTTTGGCATATCGAGATTGTTTTCGCAGAGCCTATTGCGGGGCCGCTGCTTCTTGGAGATGGTCGCTATCTAGGACTTGGCCTGATGGCGCCGGTACAACGTGTCGAAGGCATTCATTCCTTTGCGATCCTCGAAGGGCTGGCCGACCGGGCCGATCCAACGGTTCTCGCGCAAGCACTGCGCCGCGCCGTGATGTCCCGCGTACAGGAACGGATCGGAAGGCACGCCAGACTCCCGGCCTTCTTTTCAGGCCACGAACCAAATGGCGCGCCGTCGCGTAGCGGAATCCACGCGCATCTCGCATTTGCCGCCGACCTTGTGAGGCACCGGCTCCTGATCGTCGCGCCGCATGTCCTCGAAGGGCGTCAACCCACGCGCCCTGAACGGCAACATCTCGAAACGCTCGATGCATCTGTGGCAGACCTCAGTGATCTGCGCGCTGGAGCAGCGGGGCGGCTTGAGTTGGCGTGGTCTCCGATTCACGTGCATGAGGACCCGCTGTTCGGTGCGGCACGAAGCTGGGAAAGCGTCACTGACTATCAACCGACACGCCATGGCAAGCGCATGACCCCGAATGAGGCGCTGGTGTCTGACGTGCAGTCAGAAGTGCTGAGGCGCGGAATCACCATGCCGACGCATATCGAGATCATTGAACTACGCGAAGGCCCACGGGGCGGACTGGCAGGCCGATTGCGGCTTCGTTTTGCGACTGCTGTAAACGGACCGATTCTGATTGGCCGCACGCGGCATTTCGGTGGCGGGCTTTTTTCGGCCGCTGAGTGATGCAGCACAAAGTTGTCTTTGGTTTCGGTTTGATCGTCCCCGCCACCAATTCCCAAACCTGAAAAACCGAACCGCGCCCGCGAGCAGCGCGTCACCGACGGAATCATGTCGATGCTTACACCTCGGAAGAGCGCGCGACGAGTTGGTATTACTATTTCGAAGACAAGCTTGAGTTTCCCTTCAAGGCGCGGTGTGTCGCTTTATCGACGATCCCCCTTGAAGAAGGGCGAGGAGGCCGAGGTGGTCTCGATGGCGCGGGAGGACGATTGCATGCGCGAGATGTTCGTGCTGATCCGGTCCGCCGGCCGCAAGCTCGGTGTTCCGCTATCTCAGCTTGAGCCGCTGGACACCAGACCGGAGACCCGGGAGGCCGTGGAAGATTGGCGGTACTGGGTCGCCAGGGGCTACGAGGTCTGAGCGACCGGACAGAGAAAGGCTGGCAGCCCTTCCGCGACCGGTTTGCGGACGGACCTTGTATCGGGGGCGGCACCGGGATAAAATTCTTACTTGGTATTACTTATCTTTGGGGGTTTTTATGGCAGCCGTATCCGTTACCAGTAAGGGCCAGGTCACCATTCCGAAACGGGTGAGGCAGGCGCTTGGCATTACTCCCGGCAGCAAGGTGGAGTTCGATCTGAAGGGGGGCAGCGCCAGTTTAAAGTTGGTGAAACGGCGGGCGCCAACGCGGGTCGAGGATGGGCCGGCGATTCTGAACTACGCGGGGCCGCGGATTCCCATCGCCCAGATGCACGGCGGCATCGCGATGAAGAAAGCGCACAAGCATGCGCGCCGTTGATACGAACGTGCTTGTCCGCTATTACCTGCACGACGATCCGGCCCAGGCGCGCACTGCCGCGAGGATGCTTTCCGACGGTGATATTTTTGTGCCCAAGACCGTGGTGCTGGAACTGGAATGGGTGTTGCGGTACGTGGCCGAACAGCCAGCGGGTAAGGTCCTGGATTGCCTTGCGCACTTGATCGCTTTGCCGGGGATTACTGTCGAGAATCACGAGCAAGTGGAGGTGGCGCTTCACCACTGCCGGCGCGGCCTCGATTTCGCCGATGCGCTGCACCTTGCTGCAAGCCGGGATTGCCGCGAGTTGCTTACGTTCGATGATCGCAGTTTCGTGCGCCGGGCGGCGAGGCTTGGCTTGAAACCTCCGGTCAAGTTGCTCAAGGGTTGATCCGCGCCTCGGTCACTTTGGCCTCGGCCTGTTCGTCCCCGCCCCCGATGCCTAAACTCAAAATTAACTCCGCTCGCGAGAAGCGCATTACCGACGAAATCGTCGTGGACGCTTACGGCGAAGAGGAGCGAGCCATGGGCTGGCATTGCTACCTCGAGGGCAAGCTTGCGTTTCCCTTCAAGGCGCGGTGTGTTGCAACCCGAACAATTTCCCCTGTGAAGAAGGGCGAGGAAGTCGAAGTGCTTTCGATGGCGCGGGAGGACGACTGCATGCGCGAGATGTTCGTGCTGATCCGGTTCGCCGGCCGCAAGCTCGGTGTTCCGCTATCTCAGCTTGAGCCGCTGGATGCCGGACCGGAGACCCGGGAGGCCGTGGAGGATTGGCGGTATTGGGTCGCCAAGGGCTACGGGTTTTAATCTGGGGCCGTTCGCCGCTCGGGTTTAGGGCAAGTAATTGGATTTGGATACTGATATGAACCTCTCTCCCCATTGATGCACAGTCCTGTGCCAGCCATTGCACCGACGGTCCGAATCGGTATAATGTGGTTACTATCGTAATTACATGCAGGGGCAGATCATGAGCACGCGCGAGCAGTATTCGGGCAAGGTCACGCCGGTGGGCAACTCCAAGGGGGTGCGCCTGGATGCGGCGTTCTTCAAGGCTCACCCGGAGTTCAGCGGGGAGGTGCGGGCGACCGTGGTGGGCGAGGGGCAGGTGCTGCTGTCCACCAAGGCATCGGGTCGCCGCAGGCCGTCCGCGGAGGACCCGGTGATGCTTGGGTTCCTAAGGTTTCTGGAGAAGCAGATCGCCGAGCATCCCGAGCTGGTCGAGCCGGCGGACAAGGCGCAGCTTAAGCGCATCGCCAAGCTGGTCGAAGGCGTTGAGTGATCGTCAACGGCTGGCGGCTTTATTTTTTCCGGCCTTTCGCGGAGGCGCTTTCGGAGCTGGAACGGGAAGTCGCCGCGCTTGCCCGGCGCGACAAGGCGGGCTACAGGTCTCACCCCAAGACCAAGCTGCTGGCCTCGGTTTACAAGGCGGTTACCCAGAGCGTGCCGGCCAATCCCGACCATCCCGATTTC
Source organism: Betaproteobacteria bacterium (assembly GCA_016183615.1). Lineage (GTDB taxonomy): Bacteria > Pseudomonadota > Gammaproteobacteria > Burkholderiales > UBA6910 > JACPEG01. The sequence goes on along the minus strand of JACPEG010000004.1, from coordinate 7,332 downwards.
CGGCTCGGGAAAATGCTCGGCGCGGAATACGCTCACTGGCGCAGGGTCAAGAAGGGAATGCCGGATCGCTACCGGTTGTTTTTTCGTTTTGCCTCCCGGCCCGTCAAGCTCATCGTGTTCGTATGGTTCAACGACGAGAACACGCTGCGCAAGGCCGGCTCCAGGACCGATGTGTACGAGGCCTTCAAGAGAATGCTGGCGCGGGGCGTGGTGCCGGCGACGATCGAGAATTTGCTGAAGGAGAGCGCCCAGAGCACGGGTGAAGACCATCTGACGCAGGACAATAACGCAACGAAACCGCCATGATCCGCCTCGAACCCGAAACCATCCCGATCATCGCGGACGACCGCGAATGTCGTGGCGGCGTCGTGGAAGCGCTGCGCGCGACAGGCTGTTTCGACGTCACGCTGCGGTGGCTCGCGGTGGGCGACTATAAGGTGGACGGGCGGTTCCTGTTCGAGCGTAAGACGCTGCCCGATTTGGTCCTGTCCATCCAGTCTAGGGCGGCTGTTCAGCCAGGCCCGGCGGATCGTCTGGGCCGTGAAGGAGCCGAGGGCGTATTACGGACTTGGCCTGTCATGAGATGAAAATACTCGAATACAGCGGTCTCGACGTCGCGCCGGTGCGCCGGCAGTACGAGCGAGTCATCGCCCAGATCGAGCGCGGCGATTTCCGCTCCGCCGAAGTCAAGAAGCTGGCCGAGCACGATCTGTACCGGGCCAAGCTGGACAACGCCAACCGCCTGCTGTTCAAGATCGTGCGCCACCGGGGCGAGCGCTACGCCCTGATCCTGGAGGCGATCCTCAACCACGCCTACGACAAGTCGCGCTTTCTGCGCGGCGCCCGCATTGACGAGGCGAAGATCCTGCCCGCGGAAGCCGAGCGGATTGACGACGCGGCGCTGGCCGAGCTGCCCTACCTCAACCCGGACAGCCGGCGCTTTCACTTCCTCGACAAGATCATCTCCTTCGACTCCGCCCAGCAGTCGGTGTATGAGCTGCCCCTGCCGCTCATCGTGATCGGCCCGGCCGGCAGCGGCAAGACCGCGCTCACGCTGGAGAAGCTCAAGCAGGCCGCCGGGCGCGTGCTCTACGTCACGCTCTCGCCCTATCTCGCCGAGCATTCGCGCAACCTGTATTACGCCCACCGCTACGAGAACCCGGAGCAGGAGGTGGAATTCCTGTCGCTGCGCGAATACCTGGAGACTTGGCGCGTGCCGGCGGGACGCGAGATCGCCTTCGGCGCCTTCGCCGCGTGGCTCGCGCGTTTTCCCAAGGCGCAGCGGCCGGGGGACGCCCACAAACTGTTCGAGGAATTCCGCGGTGTCATCACCGGATCGCCGCTCGACCGGCCCTGGCTCGGGCGCGAGGACTACCTGCGCCTGGGCGTGCGCCAGTCCATTTTCCTGGAACAGGAACGCGAGAAAGCCTACGCGCTGTTCGAGAAATACCTCGTCTTCCTCAAGGACAGCGGCTGCTACGACCCCAACATCATCGCCCACGACTACCTGTCGTTGGTCGAGCCCGCCTACGATTTCGTCGTCGTGGACGAAGTACAGGACGTGACCAACGTCCAGCTCCAGTTGCTCCTGAAGAGCCTGAAGACTCCCGGGCATTTCCTGCTGTGCGGCGACTCCAACCAGATCGTGCACCCCAACTTCTTCTCCTGGGCTGGCCTGAAGACCATGTTTCACCGTGCCGGCGGCGTGGAAGCGCGCGAGATCACCCGGGTGCTCGATGCCAACTACCGCAGCGCCGCCCGCGTCACCGAGGTGGCCAACCGCCTGTTGCGGGTGAAGCAGCGCCGCTTCGGCTCGGTGGACCGCGAGAGCAACTACCTGATGCGCAGCGTGGCGGCGGAAGCCGGCGAAGTCGAGCTGATCGCCGAAAGCGAGACTGCCCTGCAGGAGCTGAACCGGAGGACGCGCCGCTCCACCCGCTTCGCGGTGCTGGTGACGCGCGACGAGCAGAAGACGGAAGCGCGCGCCCGCTTCGACACGCCGCTGCTGTTCTCCATCCACGAGGCGAAGGGGCTGGAATACGATAACATCATCCTGTGGGGCTTCGTCTCCGGCGACCGCGCCGCCTTCGCCGAGATCGCCCGCGGCATCGCGCCCGACCACCGGGAAGGCGACCTGGAGTACGCCCGCGCCCGCGACAAGAGCGACAAGTCGCTGGAGGTCTACAAGTTTTTCGTCAACGCGCTGTATGTTGCCCTGACCCGCGCCGTGCGGCGCATCGTCCTGGTTGAAGCCGACACCGGCCATCCGCTGCTCAAGCTGCTGGGGTTGGCGCAGGCGCGCGCCGAGGTCGAAGTCGCCGGCGATCAGTCCAGCATCGAGGAATGGCAGGCCGAGGCCCACCGCCTGGAGCTGCAGGGCAAGCTCGCGCAGGCCGAGGAGATCCGCCGCAGCATTCTCCAAGCGAAGCCCGTGCCCTGGGAAGTGTGGGACGCCGTCCGGCTGCCCGAGCTGATGACGCGCGCCCTCGACGCGAAGGAGGTTTCGCGCAAGCCCAAGGAGGCGCTCCTCGACTACGCGCTGTTCTACGACGAGCCCGGCCTGGTGGAGCAGCTGGAGGCGGGCCGCTTCGAGCGCGCCCGGGCGCTGGTGGAGATGCGCCTGGGCGAGACGGTTCTTCTCAACCGGCAGTTTTACGCCAACCAGCGCGCGGCCGTGCTGCGCAAGCATCTCGCTGCCTACGAGAGCCGCCAGGCCAAGGACCTGCTGCGCGCCTGCGATGGGTACGGGGTGGACCACCGCAATACCTTCAACCGCACGCCGCTCATGCTCGCCGCCCAGGCCGGCAACGCCGCGCTCACCGACGCGCTGCTCGCCCGCGGCGCCGATCCGGAACTCAGCGACAATTACGGCCAGAGCGCGTGGCAGATCGCCCTCGGCCGCGCTTTCGACGACGAGGCCTATGCCGCCCGCGCCTTCCCCGCCATCCACGATCGGCTGCATCCCGGCTCGGTCAGCGTGCGCTCCGGCGAGCGGCTGGTGAAGCTCGACAGCCACCTGGGGGAGTTCTTGCTGTTCCAGGCCTTCTTCGTCCTGTTGCGGCACAAGATCGGCCACGACCCGGTCTGGGGCGGCTTCGCGACCGCGGATTTCGTCGACCGGCTGGCGCGGCTGCCCGAGGCGATCGTCCCGGCCTATCGGAAGAAGCGCGCCTATCTCTCCGGGGTGCTGGCGAGAAACGAGGTGGAGAGCGCCAATCCCTACAGCCGTCGCCTGTTCCGGCGGACGGGCCACGGCCGCTACCTGCTCAGCCCGGGCCTCGCGCTGCGCCGCGGCGAAGAATGGAGCGACGTCTACGAGGCGGCGGGGCTGCCGTTGCTCGCCCGCACTGGCGGGCGGCGGGGCGCTTTGCTGCTGAAGATGCTCGAGACCCTGCGCGTCGCGCCGGAAGACCGCGCTGTCGCACAAGATGCGCCCGAGCTTGCTGGCATCCTGCCGCGACCCGAGCGGCCGGCGTCCCTGGAGGGGGACAAGGCTGTCCGCCGCCGGCAAGCACGCAAGTAACCGGCGTTGACCGTGGCGGCCTCGACCCTCACTCCTCCGGCAGCGAGCCCTTCCCCAGGTCTTTCCTGCTTGCTTCCACCACCGACGCGGGGAACATCCTGAGCTCGTCCGGCGTGAAGGGCAGCGCCGGCAGGTAGCGCGCAACGATTTCCGCAACGGCGACGGCTTGGACCGCGTCGCGCTTGGCCTTGACCGGGTCGCGGGTCTTGTCCCGGGCGAGCCAGTGCTTGAACACGGCGAAGGCGCGCGGGTCGGGTGCGACGATGGGTACCGGAAATCCGTCCTCGGCGATGGCCGCCTGCTCGAACTTGGGGGCGTTGAGCAGCCAGTTGAGGTTCGGTATCTCGGCGGCCGTGAGATCGCCGGGCCCCCATCCGGAGGGTTCTTTTTTCCAGGGCGGTGCCGGAGTCTGCTTGATAAAGTCCACCATGAAGCCGTCGCGGTTGACCGCCCGGAAGCGGTTCTTGGCGTCCTGCTCGAAGCTCGTGTCCGCCTTCTGCAGCAGACCCAGGAGACCGCGTTCGGTCATGCCGGAGGCGAGTTTCAGCCGGGTACGCGCGTCCCACAGCAGGTCGATGTCGGTGGTTGCAAGGAGTTCGCGCTGGAACAGGACGCCCGCCGCGGCCTCGTAGGCGTAGAGCGCGTGGGTCCCCACCACGATGACGCTTCCCCCCAGCAGACCGCGCTCCTCCAGCAAGTGCAGCACGCGGGCCGCCATGACGGGCACCCGGTTGATGAGTGCCGCCTTGTTGAAGCGGGCCTGTTCCGCGAGGCTCGCGCGCAACGCCTTTTCCCGGTCCGAGGCCCTCGTTTTCTGGGCGTGAAAGTCGTCGTGGATTTTTTCCGTTGCGGGCGAGCGCGGACCGAGGCTCTTGCCGTGGCCTTCCCGCCCGCGGAGCTTGATGAGGTACTCCGTCCCGCCGGTTTTCTTCCAGTACATGCCGCCGGCGAGGGCGCGCAACCTCGCGCGGGCGTCCCGGTAGGCGTCGAACAGTTGGATGCTGTCCACCAGCATGCGCCGTTTATTGGCACTTAACTCTATGTAATTCATGTTTTTTCCATTCAATTTTGCTATTTCGAAATATGAATGGGAAGTAACTGTTTGTCAAGGTATTTCCATTCGTTAGGCCAAGTTGCCTCTGGAGAGTGGAAAAAACCGGCCGGCAGCGCCCCCACGGCTGCCCGGCTCCCATTGAGTGAGTGCGGATCCACCACCGCTTATGCCAACGGGTTGGCAGTCGGCTGCCCAATTCCTATAGTTCAGAGTATCCGGTGTGTATTGGCTGGTAAGGGCCTCGTCGGCTTGGGGCCCTTTCTGTGTCAGGCCCGGATCGCGCCCGCGGGGCGCCTCCTCCCAATGACCAACCAGCGCGAACTCCCGCTCGCTTTCCCGGAGCTTTCCCCCGAGGCTCCGCTCATCCCCGTGCGCATGGTGAACGAGTACGTGTACTGTCCGCGGCTTGCCTACCTGGAGTGGGTGCAGGGAGAGTTCGCCCACAGCGCCGACACCGTGGACGGCGCCATCAAGCACCGGCGGGTGGACCAGAAGGGCGCGCCGCTTCCCGAGCAGCCCGAGGAGGGTGAAGTCATTCACGCCCGCAGCGTGGCGCTGAGCTCGACCCGTCTGGGGATCACCGCCAAGCTCGATCTGGTGGAGGGCGAGGGGACCCGCGTCACGCCGGTCGATTACAAGCGCGGCAGCCGGCCCCATGTCGCCGGCGGAGCCTACGATCCCGAACGCGTGCAGCTCTGCGCCCAGGGCCTGCTGCTGCGGGAGCATGGTTTCGAGTGCGACGATGGCGTCCTCTATTTTGCGGGTTCGCGCGAGCGGGTGCGGGTGCCCTTCGACGATGAACTCGTCGAGAAGACCCTGGCGGCGATCACCGCCCTGCGCGGCATCGCGCTTGCCGGGCATATCCCGCCGCCCCTCGAAGACAGTCCCAAGTGCCCGCGCTGCTCCCTGGTGGGGATCTGCCTGCCCGATGAGGTGCGCTTCCTCAACCAGCCGCAGATCGAGCCGCGCCCGCTGTTTCCGGCCTTGCAGGATGCGCTGCCGCTCTACGTGCAGTCGCCGCGGGCCTACGTGCGCAAGGACGGCGACGTGTTCGTGATCGAGGTCGAGAAGGAGAAGGTCGCCGAGGCGCGGGTGGGCGAGGTGTCGCAGCTGGTTCTGTTCGGAGCCGCGATGCTCACCACGCCTGCCCTCCATGAATGTTTCCGGCGCAACATTCCCGTCACGTGGCACACCTACGGCGGCTGGTTCGTCGGTCATTCGGTGGGCACCGGGCATCACAACGTGGAGACCCGCACCTTCCAGTACCAGGGGAGCTTCGATCCCCAGGTATGCCTGCGCCTCGCGCGCGGCTGGGTCGCGGCCAAGATTCTCAACTGCCGCACGCTGCTGCGCCGGAACTGGCGCGGGGCCTCCGAGTTCGACAACGAGACGCCGGAAGAAGATATCGCGGTCGCCGAGGATCGCGATGATTCGGGCCGGGCTCCACAGGAACTCCTTATCGCGCTCAAGGAAGATGCGCGGAACGCGGAGAAGGCGCCATCGCTTGAAGTGCTACTCGGCCTGGAGGGCGCCGGCGCCAACCGTTACTTCCGGAATCTGAGCTCGATGCTCCGAAGCGACGCCGATCCCTCGCTCAACTTCGATTTCATGGGACGCAATCGCCGTCCGCCGAAGGACCCGATCAATGCGCTGCTGTCCTTCGCTTACGCCCTGCTCACGCGGGAGTGGACGGTGGCGCTCTCCGCGGTGGGGCTAGACCCCTACCGGGGCTTTTTCCATCAACCCCGTTTCGCCAGGCCGGCGCTCTCGCTTGATATGATGGAGCCGTTCCGGCCGCTGATCGCCGATTCGGTGGTGCTCACGGCGGTGAACAACGGCGAGGTGCGGCCCACCGATTTCATCCACGCCGCGGGGAGCTGCAGTCTCGGGGACAGCGGACGCAAGCGCTTCATTTCCGCGTTCGAGCGGCGGATGGCGCAGGAAGTGACACACCCGATTTTCAAGTACCGCATCAGCTACCGGCGGCTGCTGGAAGTCCAGGCGCGCCTGCTTATCCGGTATCTGGCGGGGGAAATCGAGCAGTATCCCAACTTCGTGACGAGGTGACGCCCATGGAGCATCTGTACGTCATCAGCTATGATATTTCCGACCCCAAGCGCTGGCGGCGCGTGTTCAGGATCATGAAGGGGTATGGGGAGTGGCTCCAACTGTCGGTGTTCCAGTGCCGGCTGAACCGGATGCGGATGCTGGACCTGGAGGCGTCGCTGAGGGAGGCCATGAACCAGCAGGAGGACCACGTGCTCATACTGGATGTGGGTCCGGCGGAGCAGGTGGTGCCCCACGTGCGCAGTCTCGGAAAGACGTTTGCGCCGGTTTCCCGCGAGCCGGTGATCGTGTGAAGTCCGCCGGGAGCGTGCGAGCGCTCTGGTGGTGGCGGAAACCGGGCGACCGCTCGCGCCGGACTAAGCTCTTTAACAGAATGGGGAAAATGCTATGATGACCATCGTCAGGTCCCGTCTCTGGTGCCCTATTCCCGCCGGCTTTGGACGGCGCTCGCAAAGCGCCCGGCAAAGCGGCGTGGATCAAGGGTCCTGGCGAGCACCATTTTCCGAGGCACGCGTGCCTCGGCCTCATTGAAGCACGTCGCCGCCTTTTGCATCAATTCCGCCTTGATTATTTTCCGAGGCACGCGTGCCTCGGCCTCATTGAAGCGCGCCGGGAACGGCGTCCCAGTCATCACCGGCTGATATTTTCCGAGGCACGCGTGCCTCGGCCTCATTGAAGCCTCGACCCG
>JACPEG010000019.1 GCA_016183615.1 Betaproteobacteria bacterium | reverse complement strand
CTCAGCTCGCAGTGGTGGGCCAGCATCTTGGCCATTCCGCTCACCGTCAGGTCCGCGGCGAGCGCCGGCCAGTTGCCGTCAAAGCCTTCGGCGCGCATTGCCTGCCCTTCGCCGGCCGCCTGCGCGGTCGTCCTGTTCTCCGACCCCGCCGCAACCCCCGGATTGACAGCCCCCTTCGCGGGCATCACCGCAGGAGCGACGTTCGCTTCAGTCCCTGATGTTCCCGTCCCGGGCCGGAACGCCAGCATCCGCAGCAGCGTCATGGTGAATCCCGAGTAATCGTCCGGCGCCAGGCCGATCTCGGCCCGCCCGTGTATCGCGATCTCGTACAGCAGCTGCACTTCCTCCGGGTCGAAGCGGCCCGCCAGCGCCCTGATCCGCGCATACTCGGGTGCCGTCTCGTCCAGCGCTTCCGGCACCGTCTGGACCAGCGCGATCCGGTGCAGCAGCGCCGCCAGGTCCTGTAGCGCTGCCTCGAACTCGAAGCTCCGGCTTTCCATGTCGTCGGCCACCGCCAGCAGCGCCCCGCCATCGCTTTCGGCGAGCGCCCCGAGTATGGAGAACAGGTAGCCCTGGTCCACGGCGCCCAGCATGCCGCGCACCGCCGCTTCCTCCACCCGGTCCCCGGCGTAGGCGATGGCCTGGTCGAGCAGGCTCAGCGCATCGCGCATGCTGCCCCGGGCGGCGGCGGCAATCAGCGCCAGGGATGCCTGGTCGAACGCCACGCCCTCCTGCTCCAGCACGAAGCGCAGGCGCTCGGCGATAAGCTGGGGCGGAAGCTGCTTCAGGTTGAATTGCAGGCAGCGCGAGAGCACCGTGACCGGAATTTTCTGGGGATCGGTGGTGGCCAGCACGAACTTCACGTGCTCCGGCGGCTCCTCCAGGGTCTTCAGCATGGCGTTGAACGCGGAGCGCGACAACATGTGCACTTCGTCGATGATGTACACCTTGAAGCGGCCGCCGGTGGGCGCGTAGAGCGCGTTCTCCAGCAGCTCGCGCATGTTGTCCACCTGGGTGTTGGAGGCCGCGTCCAGCTCGATCAGGTCCACGAACCGCCCGGAGTCGATCTCGGTGCAGGCGGAACACGTGCAGCAGGGGGTCGGCGTGATGCCGGTCAGGCAGTTGAGGGACTTGGCGAGAATCCGCGCCAGCGTGGTTTTGCCCACGCCACGGGTGCCGGTGAGCAGATAGGCGTGATGCAGCCGCTTCTGCTCAAGGGCATTGGTGAGCGCCCGGACCACGTGCTCCTGCCCGGCCAGCTCGGCGAAAGTCTTCGGCCGCCACTTGCGGGCCAGAACCTGAGTGTCGGACACCTTAGAGACTGCGTAAACAGTGAACAGTAAACCGTGAACAGACCGTGCCAGGCATCGCGTTTTTTCCGTTTACCGTTTACCGCATTTCAGAAGTGATACTGAAACCGTATCTGATTGAAGCTGATGCCCTGGTTCGGCTGCTTGATGCTGCCGTTCGACAGGTGCTGGAAGCGGTAGCTGAGGTCGAACTCGTGCCCACTGCCGAAGCGGATGCCGACTCCCACGTGATCGCCAAACTGGAACGCGCTGCCGAGGGCGCGGTCCGCGTTGACCCGGCTCTTGGACAGCAGGTGAAAGCCGATGGCGCCTTCCAGATAGGGCGCAATCCCGGACGGGGTCTTCTGCTGGAAGCGGAAAACCGGCGTGACGCCCAGATCCACGATGTTGTTGTTGCCGCCCGCGCTGCTGTTGCTGTCCCAGGCGCCCAGGGAAACGTCCCAGTATCCGCCGAGATGCCAGTTGCCCCCGGTAAACCACTTTTTCTCCCAGTTCCACTGGGCCCCAACCCGCCACATGTCGGTGGAGTCGCCGTTTCCGAGTTCCACCGATACGCCGTCCACCGCCCGGGCCGGACCGGCCAGGGAGAGAATGGCCGCTGCGGCCGCGGCGCCAAGCCAGCAATTCTTGTTCATTGTTGTCCCACCCTAAAAGGTTCGGGCAATCTTAAATCAAAAAAAAGGGGTGGCGAGCCTAACCCCCGGCACTTGCAGAGAATAGCTGTGGCTGCTTCCTTCCGGACCTGACCAGGTTCGCTACCATGCAATGCGGGGAGGCCCGCTGCTGCCACCGGAATCTTTCCGATGCGCTGCTGCCACTCCTTCGGCCCGATCTGATGGACCGAACTGCCGTTGACGTCCACCGCCACCGTGACCGGCATGTCCTTAACTTCGAACTCGTAGATGGCTTCCATGCCCAGGTCCCCGAAGGCCACGACCTTGGCGGCCTTGACGGCTTTCGACACCAGGTACGCCGCTCCCCCCACCGCCATCAGGTACACCGCCTTGTGGTCGCGGATCGCTTCGATGGCGGTCGGGCCGCGCTCGGCCTTGCCGATCATACCGATCAGGCCGGTCTTCTCCAGCATGGTGCGGGTGAACTTGTCCATGCGGGTCGCAGTCGTCGGGCCCGCCGGGCCCACCACTTCGTCCCGCACCGGGTCCACCGGGCCCACGTAGTAGATGAAGCGGTTGGTGAAATCCACAGGAAGCTTCTCCCCCTTGGCCAGCATGTCGGTCATGCGCTTGTGGGCGGCGTCGCGGCCGGTGAGGATTTTACCGTTGAGGAGCAGCACGGCGCCGAGCTTCCATGATGCGATTTCCTGGCGGGTCATGTTGTCGAGGAAAACCCGCTTGCCCTTGGAGGCGTCGTAGGTGAGCGTCGGCCAGTCTTCCAGGCTCGGGGCCTCGAGCCGCGCCGGTCCGGAGCCGTCGAGCACGAAATGGGCGTGGCGGGTGGCCGCGCAGTTGGGGATCATGGCGATGGGCAGCGACGCCGCATGGGTCGGGAAATCCTTGATCTTCACGTCCAGCACCGTGGTAAGCCCGCCCAGGCCCTGGGCCCCGATGCCCAGGGCATTGACCTTCTCGTAGAGCTCGACCCGCAGCTCCTCGATCCGGTCCTTTGGCCCGCGGGCGATGAGCTCCTGCATGTCGATGGGGTCCATCAGGGATTCCTTGGCCATCAGCATCGCCTTCTCGGCGGTGCCGCCGATCCCCAGGCCCAGCATTCCTGGCGGACACCACCCCGCGCCCATGGTCGGCACCGTCCTCAGCACCCAGTCCACGATGGAATCGGAGGGATTGAGCATGACGAACTTGGACTTGTTTTCGGAGCCCCCGCCTTTCGCCGCCACGTCCACCTCGACGATATCGCCCGGCACCAGGGTCATGTGCACCACTGCCGGCGTATTGTCCCCGGTGTTCTTTCTCCCCCCGGCGGGATCCAGCAGGACCGACGCCCGCAGCTTGTTGTCGGGATCGAGATAGGCCCGGCGCACGCCCTCGTCGCACATTTCCTGGAGGCCCATGCTCGCGTCCCAGCGCACGTCCATGCCGATTTTCAGGAACACATTGACGATCCCGGTGTCCTGGCAGAGGGGCCGGTGGCCTTCGGCGCACATCCGGGAGTTGATGAGGATCTGGGCAATGGCGTCCTTCGCCGCCGGCGACTGCTCCAGCTCGTAGGCCCGGGACAGGGCCTGGATGTAGTCCACGGGGTGGTAATAGGAAATATACTGCAGGGCGTCAGCCACGCTTTCGATCAGGTCGGACTGCCGGATTACGGTTGCCATTAAGTAAGGTTTTCGTAAGGTTTCGGGAATACAATCGGGCACTTGAAGGCGCGGCCCCGCCCGGGTTGGTGATAGCTTGCTAAGTCTAGCATAGGCAGGTCAAGGTCCCCAACGCCGCCTTGATGAAACCGCCGCCGATGGTAGAATCTGCAGGCGTTTTGGGCTCTTGTGTCTTATACAAGATGTCAAGATCCGCGGCGTCGCGGGCCAACTGCCCGCGCAAGGTTACGGCATTCCCCGGGGGTAGAGCGTGCGCCCGGGTTTCCGGGGCACCGGGCAGCCGCGCTCCGGGTCAGCGCTTGGAAGTCTTCATCCTTTTGGCACAACGGAGGAGTGGTCATGGCAAACATCGAGTCGGTGCTGCAGGAAAACCGGGTGTTCCCCCCCAGCGAGGAATTCGTCAAGAAAGCGACGATCAGCGGCATGGCGGCCTACGAGGCCCTGGCCAAGGAAGCCGAGCAGGATTTCGAGGGTTTCTGGGGCCGGCTCGCCCGGGAGCACATCCTGTGGCACAAGCCCTTCTCCCAGGTGCTGAATGAATCCAACCACCCGTTCTACAAGTGGTTCGAGGACGGCCAGCTCAACGCCTCCTACAACTGCCTGGACCGGCACCTCAAGACCCAGCCCAAGAAAGTGGCCATCATTTTCGAGGCCGATGACGGCTCGGTCACCAAGATCACCTACGAGCAGCTCTATCACCGGGTGTGCCAGTTCGCCAATGGACTGAAGAAGCTCGGCATCAAGAAGGGCGACCGGGTTCTCATCTACCTGCCCATGGCCATCGAGGCAGTCATCGCCATGCAGGCCTGCGCCCGGATCGGCGCTATCCACTCGGTGGTATTCGGCGGCTTCTCCGCGAAGAGCGTGCAGGAACGCATCGTGGACGCCGGCGCGGTGGCGGTGATCACCGCCGACGGCCAGATGCGCAGCGGCAAGGAAATCCCTCTCAAGCCTGCGGTGGACGAGGCATTTGCCATGGGCGGCTGCGACGCAGTGAAGCACGTGGTGCTTTACAAGCGCACCGGCAGCCCGATCCACGTGCACGCGCCGCGCGACGTCTGGTGGGACGACGTGGTCCGGGACGAGCCCGACGTATGCGAGCCCGAGTGGGTGAGCGCGGAGCATCCCCTGTTCATCCTCTATACCTCCGGCTCCACCGGCAAGCCCAAGGGCGTACAGCACTCCACCGGCGGCTACGTCCTGCATTCCATTCTGACCATGAAATGGACCTTCGACATCAAGCCGACGGACGTTTTCTGGTGCACGGCGGACGTGGGCTGGGTCACGGGCCACACCTATATCTCCTACGGGCCGCTCGCCTGCGGCGCTACCGAGGTGATGTTCGAGGGCGTGCCCACCTACCCCGACGCCGGGCGCTTCTGGCACATGATCCAGGAGCACAAGGTCAGCATTTTCTACACTGCCCCCACCGCGATTCGCTCGCTCATCAAGCTCGGGGCGGACCTGCCGAAAAAATACAACCTGTCCTCGCTGCGGCTGCTCGGCACCGTGGGCGAGCCAATCAACCCCGAGGCCTGGATGTGGTATCACCGGGTGGTCGGAAACGAGCGCTGCCCCATCGTGGACACCTGGTGGCAGACCGAGACCGGCGCTCACATGATCACGCCGCTTCCAGGGGTGGTGCCCACCAAGCCCGGCTCCTGCACCCTGCCTCTTCCCGGCATCATGGCCGCCGTCGTGGATGAAACCGGCGGCGACGTGGAAAAGGGCAAAGGCGGCTTCCTGGTGATCAAGCGTCCCTGGCCGTCCATGATCCGTACCATCTGGGGCGATCCGGAGCGCTTCAAGAATTCCTACTATCCCGCCGAGCTGGGCGGCAAGTACTACCTGGCGGGCGACGGGGCCAACCGCGATCTCGACGGCTACTTCTGGATCGTGGGCCGGATCGACGACGTGCTGAATGTCTCCGGCCACCGGCTGGGCACCATGGAAATCGAGTCGGCCCTGGTGGCAAATCCCCTGGTCGCGGAAGCCGCGGTAGTGGGCAAGCCCCACGACATCAAGGGCGAGGCGGTGGTGGCGTTCGTAGTGCTGAAAGGCGCCCGTCCCGCTGGTGATGCCGCCAAGGAAGTGGCCAAGACCCTGCGCGACTGGGTAGGCCAGGAAATTGGCCCCATCGCCAAGCCCGACGAAATCCGCTTCGGCGAGAACCTGCCCAAGACCCGCTCCGGCAAGATCATGCGCCGGCTGCTGCGGTCCATCGCCAAGGGCGAGGAAATCAAGCAGGACGTCTCCACCCTGGAGAACCCCCACATCCTGGACCAGCTCAAGGAAGCGGTGAAGTAAGGCTTGTGGTAAACAGGGGGTTGAGCGTCGGAATGGCGCCAGCCCCCTCTCCTCTTGCGGTTTCCGGCATCTCGCTTCTGCCGATTCACCGTTCTCGGTTTACCGTTCACCGCTTCCCGCCCTTCATGTCCCGAATCCTCGACTTCGACCACGGCATCAGCGCCATTGATTCGGAATACCTGCGACCGGGGCTGGACGCCATCCATCTCATCGTCGAAGGCAGCCGCGCGGCGGTAGTGGACGCCGCCACCACCCATTCCGTGCCCCGCGTGCTGGAGGCCCTCGAAGCGAAGGGGCTCTCGCCGCAAAACGTCGAATTCATTTTTCTCACCCATGTCCACCTGGACCACGCCGGCGGCGCCGGGGCCCTGGCCCGGGCCCTGCCCGAGGCCCGGATCGTGGTGCATCCGCGGGGCCTGCGGCACATGGCCGATCCGTCGAAGCTGGTGGCCGGCGCCGCGGCGGTGTACGGCGAGGAGGCGGTGAGGGCCATGTATGGAGACATCCCGCCGGTGGACCCGGCGCGCCTGGTGGAGGCCACCGACGGATTCAGCGCGAGCCTGAACGGCCGCCCGTTCCTGTTCCTCGACACCCCGGGCCATGCGCGGCATCACAACGTCATCTGGGACGAGCACAGCGGCTGCATGTTCACCGGCGACATCTTCGGCATGTCCTACCGGGAACTGGACGTGGACGGCCGCGAATTCGTCTTTCCCACCTCCAGCCCCAGCCAGTTCGATCCGGAGGCGGCCCACGCTTCCATCGAGCGCATCATGAGCTACCATCCCCGCCAGGCCTTCCTCACCCATTTCAGCCGGGTGACCCAACTCGACCGGCACGCTGCCGCCCTGCACCGGCTTCTGGACGACTACGTGGGCGTCGCCAGAGCCTGCCGGAGCCGCGACGAAACCCGCCATCGCTGCCTGGCGGCGGGAATGGAGAGGCTGCTGCTGAAGCGCATTCGCGCCCACGGCTGCACGCTGCCGGAAAGCGCGCTGCTGGACATCATCGGAATGGACGTGGAGCTCAACGCCCAGGGCCTGGCATCCTGGCTGGACGGTCAGCGTTCTCCGGAAACCTAGTGTGGTGCTTCGCAAGTCCGGGAACCGCCGTAGGGCGGGCTTCAGCCCGCCATGGTCGGCTAAAGCCGACCCTACGTGGCATCCAGCATTTCGCAAGCACCACACTAGCCCGGGCGGGCGCCCGCCGCGGCAAGCGCCTTGTCATACCCGTCGCCGCCAGCATAAACTGACGGGGTTCGCGCACGAGGAGGAGACGGCATGATCACCCCGGGCATCAAGGGTCAGCAGCTGGTGGCCGTTTTTCTGCTGGGCTGCCTGTTCTTCAACTATCCGCTGCTCTCCCTTTTCAACCAGTCGGGCACGGTGTTCGGCGTGCCGGTTCTCTATGCCTACCTGTTCCTCGCCTGGGGCGTCGTGATCGGATTGCTCGCCCTGGTCATCGAAAGAAGGTAACGGCGGCCCCCGGGGCGGACTCGCATGCTGCAGGGCTGGGTCATCATCCTGATCTCCGGCGCCTACCTGGGCGTGCTGTTCGCCATCGCCTACTACGGCGACAAGCGGGCCGACGCCGGGCGCTCCATCATCGCCAACCCGTATATCTATTCCCTGTCGCTGGCGGTTTACGCCACCGCCTGGACCTTCTACGGCAGCGTCGGGCGCGCAGCGAGCAACGGCGTCGGCTTTCTTCCCATCTACATCGGCCCCACGCTCATGATGGCCCTGTGGTGGGTGGTGATGCGCAAGATCATCCGCATCAGCAAGATGAACCGCATCACATCGCTGGCGGATTTCATCGCGTCCCGCTACGGCAAGAGCGCGCTGCTCGGCGGCCTGGTCACCATCATCGCGGTCGTCGGCATCGTGCCCTACATCTCGCTGCAGCTCAAGGCCATCTCCAACAGCTTCGAGATCATCAAGTCCGATAACCTGGAGATCATCCGCGCCGGACAGCTGGGAACGGTGCCGATACTGGGCGATACCGCCTTCTACGTGGCCATGCTCCTCGCCACCTTCTCCATCCTGTTCGGGACCCGCCACCTGGACGCCTCGGAACGCCACGAGGGGCTGGTGGCCGCCATTGCCTTCGAGTCGCTGGTCAAGCTGCTTGCCTTCCTGGCGGTCGGGGTATTCGTGACCTTCGGCATCTACAACGGGTTTGGCGATCTGTTCGGGCGCGCCGCGGACCACCCCAAGCTCGCGCAGCTGCTCAATCCCTTCGGCGGCGCCGCCGGAAGTTTCGCAAGCTGGGCATGGCTCACCTTCCTGTCCATGCTCGCCATCATGTTCCTTCCGCGGCAGTTCCAGATAGCGGTGGTGGAAAACGTGGACGAGAACCATCTCTCCAAGGCCATGTGGCTGTTCCCGCTCTACATGCTCGCCATCAATGTCTTCGTGCTGCCGATCGCCTTCGGCGGCGTCATGCACTTCTCGAACGCCCCGGTGGACCCGGACACCTTCGTACTCACCCTGCCCATGGCCGAGCGCCAGGAGTGGCTCGCCCTCCTGGTCTACATCGGCGGGCTCTCGGCGGCAACCGGCATGGTGATCGTGGAGACGATCGCGCTTTCGACCATGGTCTGCAACGACCTGGTGATGCCGGTGCTGCTGCGGATGAAGGGGCTGCGGCTCAACGAGAGCCCGGACCTCTCCGGCCTTCTTCTCGGGATCCGGCGCTGGGCCATCGTGTCGATCCTGCTGCTCGGCTACCTCTACTTCCGTCTCGCCGGCGAGGCCTACGCGCTGGTCGCCATCGGTCTCATCTCGTTTGCCGCGGTGGCCCAGTTCGGCCCGCCCATCATCGGCGGCATTTTCTGGAAGGGCGGTACCCGCATGGGGGCGCTGGCCGGACTGTCCGCGGGATTCGCCGTCTGGGCCTACACCCTGCTCCTTCCCTCTTTCGCCAAGTCCGGATGGCTCCCGCTCTCGTTCATCGAGCAGGGGCCCTTCGGCATCGCGCTTCTCAAGCCGCTTCAGCTGTTCGGCCTGGAGGGCCTGGACCAGATCACCCACTCCCTGCTGTGGAGCATGCTCGCCAACGTCGGCACTTTTGTCACCGTCTCCCTGGTGGGGCACGAAAGCGCCGTGGAGCACAGCCAGGCCAGCCTGTTCGTCGACGTCTTCAAGCGCGGCGGCGATACCAGCGGGGTCCACCTGTGGCGGGGCACGGCGTCGGTGGAGGACCTGCAGGCGCTGCTCGGCCGCTTCCTCGGTCCCGAGCGCGCCCACGAAGCGTTCGTTGCCTATGCCCAGCGCCGCGGCGCGCTCATGCCGCAGCACCTGGAGCCCGACGCCGACATGGTGCATTTCGCCGAGACCCAGCTCGCGGGCGCCATCGGCGGCGCGTCCGCCCGCATCATGGTGGCCTCGGTGGTGAAGGAGGAGGAACTCACCATCGAGGAGGTGATGGGCATGCTCGACGAGGCGTCCCAGATCATCGCCTACAGCCACCAGCTGCAGCAGAAGTCCCGGGAGCTGGAGGAGGCCACCGCCGAGCTGCGCGCGGCCAATGAGCGCCTCAAGGAGCTGGACCGGCTGAAGGATGACTTCGTATCCACCGTGAGCCACGAGTTGCGCACGCCGCTCACCTCGATCCGCGCCTTTTCCGAAATCCTTCACGACAACCCGGGACTGGACGCGGGCGAGCGCGGCAAGTTCCTGAACATCATCATCAAGGAGTCGGAGCGGCTGACGCGCCTCATCAACCAGGTGCTGGATCTCGCCAAGCTGGAATCGGGCAAGGCGGAATGGCACGTCTCGGAGCTGGACGTGCGGGAGGTCATCGAGGATTGCATCAACGCCACCAGCCAGCTGTTCAGGGAAAGGAACGTCCGGCTGGAGACGCACCTCCCCGCGGCGGTGCCGCTCATTGTCGCGGATCGCGACCGGCTGGTGCAGGTGGTCATCAACCTGCTGTCCAACGCAGTGAAATTCTGCAACCCGAAGGATGGCAGGGTGGCCATCTCGCTGCACCGGCACCCGGACAGCCTGCAGGTCGACGTCAAGGACAACGGCCCGGGCATCGGCGCCAGGGACCAGGTCGTCATTTTCGAGAAATTCCGCCAGGCCGGCGACAACCTGACCGAGAAGCCCCAGGGCACCGGGCTCGGGCTGCCCATCAGCCGCCAGATCGTCGAACACTTCGGCGGCCGCCTGTGGGTGGAAAGCGAGCCGGGGAAGGGCGCGACCTTCTCCTTTACGCTGCCGCTCGCGGCAAGCCGGGCGGGCGCCGCCGGCGCCGCCGCCGAGAAAGCGGCCTGAACTGTTTGCCGGAGAACCGGGATGACGAAAAAAGTGCTGATCGCCGACGACGAGCCGAACATCGTCGTCTCCCTCGAGTTCCTCATGGAGCGGAACGGCTACGTGGTCAAGGTCGCCAACAACGGGGAGGATGCCCTGAAGTGCGTGGCGGAGTTCGTTCCCGACCTGATCCTGCTGGACGTCATGATGCCGCACATGAGCGGCTACGACGTGTGCCAGAAGATCCGCGAGAACCCGGCCTGGCAGAACATCAAGATCATCATGCTCACCGCCAAGGGGCGTGAGGTGGAGGTGACCAAGGGCATCGCGCTCGGGGCGGACGCCTATGTGACCAAGCCCTTCTCCACCAAGGAACTCACCGCCAAGGTCCGCGAAATTCTCGGCGAGTAGCGATGCGGGACAAACTGAAGTTTGCGGCCGTCCTGGCCGCCGTTTATGTCCTCATCGCCGGCATCATTGCCGTCCTGGCGGGGCTGGTGTGGGCCGATCTCAAGCCCGAGGAACGTCTCCTCGCGGCCCAGGTGCTGGACGAGCGCGTGGGCGGCATCGTCGTGTTCGGTTTTTTCCTTCCGTTTTTCCTGGGCTTCCTCATCAACCACCTGTTCCGGCGCTACATCTCCGCCCCCAGCCAGCTCGCCGAGGAGATTCAGCTCATTGTGAGCGCCAACCCCGATCACCGGGCCACCCCGCGCGGCTCCGCCGAGCTGCGGAAAGTCGTCAGGCTGGTCAATGAGCTCGCCGACAGCCGCCAGGCCCTTCAGCGGGACGTCGAGGCCAGGATCCGGGAAGCCAGCAGGGACCTGGAAGCGGAGAAAAACCGGCTCGCCGCCCTCATGTCCGAGCTGGCGCAAAGCGTCGTGGTGTGCAACATCGAGGGCCGCATCCTGCTCTATAACGCGCGCGCCCGGCAGCTGCTCACCCAACCCGTGGACAAGCAGTCGGGCGCCGCGACCCGCAGCCTGGTGGGTCTGGGGCGCTCCATTTTCGGAATCCTCGACCGCAACCTCATCACGCATGCGCTCGAGAACGTCCACGATCGCCTGACCCGCGGCAATATGGCGCCGGTGGCGAGTTTCGTGACCACCACCCCGGCCGGCCAGCTGATCCGGGTACAGATGGCGCCCGTGGTGAGTGCCGTGGAGCAGGGCCGTCCCGAGGACATGGCAAAGGCAGCCTCCGCGCCGGAAATCACCGGTTTCGTGCTGATCCTCGAGAACATCACCCGCACCATCGAAATGGGAAGCCGGCGCGACGCCCTGATGCAGACGCTTACCGAAGGCACCCGGGCCTCGCTCGCCAACATCCGGGCCGCGGTGGAAATGATGTTGTCGTTCCCGGACATGGACAGGGAGGGGCATAACCGTTTCATCGGCATCATCGGGGAGGAGGCGGCGAAGCTGTCCACGGCGCTGAACCGGACGGTGACCGAGTTCGCCGACTCCCTGAAGACCCAGTGGCCCCTGGAGGACATGCGCGG
This sequence comes from Betaproteobacteria bacterium, assembly GCA_016183615.1. GTDB lineage: Bacteria > Pseudomonadota > Gammaproteobacteria > Burkholderiales > UBA6910 > JACPEG01. The sequence continues at coordinate 6,131 of JACPEG010000019.1, read as the reverse complement.
CGCAGACCTGATCGCCGCGGCCCAGCGGCGCATCGAACAGAAGCTTGGGCTCCAGACCAAGACCGAGAACGTGGACGAGTCCCTGTGGCTCAAGGTGGACAGCTATTCTCTGATCCAGGCCTTCACCTATCTCGCCAGCCGCCTGCGCGACGAATTCGGCGTCCGGGAAGTCAGGTTCGGCCTCGAAAGCGCGGGGCGGCTCGCCCATCTCGATATCGTCTGGACCGGGGCGCCGATCGGAACCGAGACCACGATGAGCTGGCAGACCGAGCCCATGAACCTGGGAGGCGAGGCGAGCCCGCTGAGCCTGAAGGACGTGATCGAACGCCACGACGGCGAGCTGTGGTACCAGATCGAGAAGCCCAGGCACCGGGAATATTTCCGGCTGGCGGTTCCCGTGACCCATCCCGAAGAGGTCGCCTGGACCGTGCCTGTCACGGGAGAGAGCCGGCCCGAGTATTACGATTTCGACCTGTTCCACCAGGCGGGCCAGAACCCGGAACTGGATCAGCGGTTGCTGTCGGAGCTCACTTACACGGTGTTCGACACGGAAACCACGGGCCTCGATCCTTCCGAGGGGGACGAGATCATCTCCATCGGCGCGGTGCGCCTGGTCAACGGCCGTCTGCTGGAGCACGAGGTTTTCGAGCAGCTGGTGGACCCGCGGCGGTCCCTGTCGGCGCAATCCATAAAAATCCACGGCATCCAGCCCGAGATGCTGGCGGGCCAGCCCGCCATCGACCAGGTGTTGCCCGCCTTCCACCGCTTCTGCGAGGACACGGTGCTGATCGCCCACAACGCCGCCTTCGACATGCGCTTCCTGCAGATGAAGGAGGGGCCCACCGGCATCAGGTTCACCCAGCCGGTGCTGGACACGTTGCTGCTCTCCGCGGTGATTCATCCCCATCTCAACCAGCACAAGCTGGAGGCCATCGCGGAGCGCCTTGGCATCAACGTCATCGGTCGTCACACCGCCCTGGGGGATGCCATGGTCACCGGCGAGGTGTTTTTGAAAATGATCCCCCTCCTCGCCGGAATGGGGATCCGCACCCTGGGCGAGGCCCGGGAAGCGGCGCAGAAGACCTTCTACGCCCGGATCGAGTACTAAGCCGTCGCCCCCGTTTCCTCACACCTCGAGATGACAGGCAATGATTGACCCCCTCTCCCGCCTCCTGAGGCAGGCGCCGGTTTCATGTGCGCCCCAGACCTCGATCCGCGCCGCCCTCGAAACCATGCGGCGCGGCGGTGCCGACGCAATCGTGGTCGTGTCCGAGGAACAGGCGCCCCTGGGCCTGTTTACCGCGACTGACGACCTGTCCCGCGTCGCTCTTGCCGGCCTGGATCTCGACGCCCCGGTTTCCAGCGTCATGACCGCCGCCCCGGCCGCTCTGCCGTCGCAGGCGACGGCCTATGAGGCGGCCCTCGCCATGTTGCGCCAGGGCGGCCGCCACCTACTCGTCGTGGACGAGGGCAAGCTGCGGGGCGTGGTCTCCGAGCGGCAGCTCTTCGGCCTGGGCTTTGGCGCCATGAGCGAGCTGGGGGGTACCATCCGCGCCGCGCCGGATCTCGATGCCGTCGCGCAACTGGGGGGCGAAACCCGCCGCCTGGCCCGCGACATGCTGGATCAGGGCGCCGCGACCGAGCAGCTTACCCAGTTCATCGCATGCCTCAACGACCTTCTCACCCAGCGCATCATCGACCTGGAGTTGGCCGAGGAGGGCGGCGTCCGGGTGTGCTGGATGGCGCTCGGCAGCGAGGGCCGCTACGAGCAGACATTCGGCACCGACCAGGATAACGGCATCATCTTCGACGCGCCCGCCGGCGTGAGCGTGGGGGCGGCGCGCGAACGGCTGGTGCCGGTGGCGAAGCGCATCAACCAGGCCCTCGACCGTTGCGGCTTCCCCCTGTGCAAGGGAATGATCATGGCCGGAAACCCGACCTGGTGCATGAGCCTCGGCGAGTGGCAGACCCGATTTGCCACCTGGATAGACAGCGGCAACCCGCAAGCCCTGCTGGAAGGCTCGATCTTCTTCGACTTCCGGCGTCTGCACGGCCACGGCGAGCTGGAGCAGGCGCTGCGCCGATGGCTGTTCGAACACGTCAAAGGCAACCCCCGTTTCCTCCACCAGATGGCGTCAAACGCCCTGCGCAACCAGCCTCCCCTGGGGTTCCTGGGAAAATTCACCGTGGAGGCCCGGGGCGAGCACGCCCACACCCTGGACCTGAAATTGAACGGCACCACCCCGTTCGTGGACGCCGCGCGCATCTTCAGCCTCGCCTGCGGCGTGTCCCATACCAACACGGTGCGGCGGCTGCGCGCGGTCGCGCCGCTTCTAAACGTGCCGCCGGCCGAGGTCGAAGCCTGGATCGAAGGGTTTCTGTTCATCCAGTCCTTGCGCTTGCGGCACCAGGGCACGCAGGCATCCCAGGACAAGGAAATGGACAACCGCATCGACCCGTCCCACCTCAACAAGATGGACCAGCACGTGCTCAAGGAAGCGTTCCACCAGGCGCGCCAGTTGCAGAGCCGCCTTGCCCTGGACTACCGGGTGTGAACGCCCACGGGGGCATTTGCTTCCGGCGCTGTTCTGGTTTATATTTCGGCCCCTTGCGGAGAGGTGGCCGAGCGGTCGAAGGCGCACGCTTGGAAAGCGTGTATACGTTAACGCGTATCGTGGGTTCGAATCCCACTCTCTCCGCCAAATCAAAAAAGGGACCACATGGTCCTTTTTTTGATTTGCGAAGAGCGGTGGGTACGCAGAACTCACCTGGGTTCGACTAGGCGAGCACCGCTCGCCTGGACGTGCCCGCCCCGCGGGCACGGGCCCGAAGGGCCGAGGCTTTCGCGGAGGCAACGCGAAAGCCGAGCAATCCCACTCTCTCTGAATCGCACGCCAGCCACGTCCGGCCTGTAACGCCCTTGAAAACCTTCTCCGAAGCCGCTACGTTACGGGTGAAGAGCCCCGCCCTGCGCATTGACCGGGCGGACGGAACAACATCCGCCGAACCAGACCCATGAACCCCTTCTGGCAACAGCACCTCGCCGCCCAAGGCGCCCGCATCGCCGACGGGCGGGTGTCCGATTTCGGCGACGCCGCCGGGGAAATCCGCGCCGCCGGCGGCGGCACGGTCCTCGCCGATCTTTCCCACCTGGAACTCATCGCCTTCTCCGGCGACGACACCCGGGGATTTCTACACGGCCAGTTGAGCTGCGATGTTCATCGCCTCGGCCCGGAGGCTGCGGAGTACGGCAGCTATTGCACGGCCAAGGGCCGGATGCTGGCGGTGTTCCTGCTCTGGCAGCGGGAGGGCACCCTCTTCATGCAGCTTCCGGCGGAAATCCGCGCCGCGGTGCAGAAGCGCCTCGCCATGTTCGTGCTGCGCTCCAGGGTAAAGGTGGAAGACGCCAGCGGCGCCTGGGTGCGCCTGGGGCTCGCGGGGTCCGGCGCCGCCGACGTGCTGGAAGAGGCGCTCGGCGCGCTTCCCGCCGCGGCTTCTCCAGGAGCCGAAATGCTTCCCGTGAGCCATTCCGACGCCGGCACGGTGATCCGGTTGGGAGCGGACCGCTTCCAGGTCGTCGCCTCCCCGGAACGGGCGCCGGCCCTGTGGGACAACTTCGCGCAAAACGCGCGCCCGGTGGGCGGCCCGGCCTGGAACTGGCTGGAAATCCGCGCCGGCGTGCCCGTGGTGCTGGCCAAGACACAGGAACAGTTTGTCCCCCAGATGGCCAACCTGGAGCTGCTCGGCGGCGTGAGCTTCAACAAGGGCTGCTATCCGGGCCAGGAGATCGTGGCCCGCACCCGGTACCTGGGGAAGCTCAAGCGCCGCATGTACCTCGCCCACGTCAGCGGCGACACGGCGCCCGCCCCCGGCGACGAGCTGTATTCGGCGGACATGGAAGGCCAGGCGAGCGGCATGATCGTGACGAGCGCCCCCTCCCCCGAGGGCGGCTACGACGTGCTGGCGGTGATCCAGATGAGCAGCGCGGAAGCCCACGCCATCCATTGGAAATCCCCCCAGGGCGCGGGCCTCCAGCTCCTGCCGCTACCCTATTCCACCCAAGTCGGCGCGTGAAGTTCTGCTACTACATCTATTACCGGGTGGATGGCGCGAGAACCGCGGAGCTGGAATCGGCCATCCACCGCATGCAGCAGGAGCTCAAGGAGCGCACCGGCATCGCCGGGCGCCTGCTGAAAAAGCACGAGGAGCCGCTGTTGTGGATGGAAATCTACGAAAACGTGCCCGACGCCGAAGCCTTCGGCCAGGCCCTCGCCGACCGGGTCGAAAAATTCAAGCTGAGGCGCTTCCTCCAGCCCGGCACCGCCCGGATGGTGGAATGCTTCGTTTCCGAATAGGCGCGCCATGTGCCTCGCCCTCCTCGCCATCGACACCCACCCGCGCTACCGCCTGATGCTGGCGGCGAACCGGGACGAATTCTACAGGCGCCCCAGCGAAGTCGCGGAATTCTGGGAAGACGCGCCGGATGTCGTTGGCGGCCGCGACCTGGACAAAGGCGGCACCTGGCTCGGCGTGACGCTCAATGGCCGCTTTGCCCTCATCACCAACTACCGGGAGGGCGGCGCCAACCGCGCCGATGCGAAATCCCGCGGCGTGCTGGTGAGCGATTTCCTGCGCGCAGCCGAGACGCCGAAGGATTTTCTGAACCGCATCACCGCCGACGATCCCGAGTACAACGGCTACAACCTCATCGTCGGCGACCGCGACGCCATCTGGTACCACTCCAACCGCACCGGAGAAATCCGCGAGCTGAAAGCCGGCGTGTACGGCCTGTCCAATGATCTCCTCGACACGCCGTGGCCGAAAGTGAAGCGCGGCAAGGAAACCCTGTTCGGGCTGCTGGAGCAGGACGGCGAGCCGCTGACCGCCGGACTGTTCGACATGCTGGCCGATCATTCGCGGCCGGAAGACGCCCACCTTCCGGAAACCGGCGTGGGACTGGAGTGGGAACGGCTGCTCTCGGCCGCCTTCATCGCCTCCGAAGACTACGGCACCCGCTCCTCCACCGTGGTCCTCGTCGCGCGCGATGGCGCCGTCACCTTCATCGAGCAGAGCTTCGGACAGGGCGGCGGACCCGGAGAACGGGTAAGCCACGCCTTCGAGCTTTCGACGTGAGATTTCACGCGGGGCTATCTATGAGCCCGCCGTGCAGCGGCCGGCTGCGGGTGCTCGGAGGAGGGATATAGATCAGGATATATGCCTGTAGATATACAGTAATCGAGGCATATATCTACGAATAGATGCTTGCATATACCGGTATATGGTTTTAGCATCCATCCAATTCCGTTAAACATAAAGTTAGTCGGCATGCAACTGCAACGCGATGAGTTTGAGGATCAGTTCCAGAAGTATCGAACGTATCTAAGCATGGAGATACACCGATTTTGGGACAGTGCCTCTGTCTATCGTCAGATCACCGAGCGGACGCAGGATCATCTTGCGGAGCTAAACCTGGCTCCAGGTTTCTTCCGCACCGTCGAGGACTCGTTGTTTACGACTATCGTTCTATGGGCGGACAAGCTGTTTGATGAAAAGGGGGAGAGAGGGCTTTTCAACTTCCTTACCTTCATCGAGTACAACCGCAAATGGATGGATATCGCGGAGTTGAAGCACCGTAGGAACTATCCCGACGATCACTGGATGCTCAAAGGGCGCATCCCGATCACCCTTGATTCGATAGAGGCTGATCGCGCGAAGATCCGCTCGCTCGCGGCGCTGCAGAGCATCCACACTCGCCGCGATAAGTTTCACGGGCACTTCGACAAGGATTACTTCTTTGACCGCCAACGTTTGCAGAACGAAGCTCCCATCCGATGGATGGACTTGGACGAAGCCGGCGATGTGATGGGCGGCATGCTCAACGACTATTCAGTTGACTTCGATGGTCAAATGTTCTCTTGGAAGACAGTGGGCATTGATGACCTTGGTTCACTGCTCGGAGCCGCGGCGCGCGGCAGGGGAAGACGTGCCGACTAACACCTATGAGGCCCCGGCGTGTCAAGAGGCAAATAGGTAGCCGGCGCGAGGGGTGAGGCTCGCGATTTTTGTGCAACGACGACGTCGTGCTTTTTGCTGTGGCCTGACTTGATTTCAGGTGGCGGGTTTCGCAGGCG
>JACPEG010000018.1 GCA_016183615.1 Betaproteobacteria bacterium | reverse complement strand
TCGCGTTCTCGTAGTCGTAGACGGCCAGCTGCACGATGGGCTCGCCGCGCTTCTTCTTCTCCAACAACTGGGGAATCGTGACTTTCCTGCGCTTTGCGGGTTCACTCTTGACTGCCGCCTGCTCGGCCATGCTTGCCTCCTCCGGATGACTGGAATAATTGAAAACGGGCGTGGAATCACGCTGTCCAAGAAGAGAAAGCAAGTCCTGTGCCGGAGCATTCCTGCCAGAAAATGAATGACTTGGAAACCCGGCGGCAATGCGTAAGGGTGTCGGTTTCCAAACGAAACGGCCGTCTTGCCATGGAGAAACAGGACCCGGAATGGCCGGCGCAGGGTCGCTGCGCCGGATCGGGCTCAGGCCGCCTCGGTTTCCGAAGGGTTGGCGTGGTTCCCGCGTGACGCGGCGCTGCCCCGGTGCAGCCCCCAGCGGTTGCGCCTGACCCACAGGGCCTTGCGCCCGATGCCGAGCATCGCCGCCAGCTCCGTCTCGCTGTGGGTATCCTGGTAGCGCTTGACGAATTCCATGATGTACTCCTCGATGGAAAGCGGCTTGTTCGCCAGCGCCGGGAGCACGGACGCCTTGGACGGCGCGGGCAGAATCTCCGTCAGGTCGCCGCAGGTCAGAACCGCGGAATCCGCCAGGATCACTGCGCGCTCGATCACGTTCTCCAGTTCCCGCACGTTGCCGGGCCAATGGTACTTGTTCAGGAAATCGATCAGGTCCCTGCCCAGCGCCTTGATCTTCTTTGCCATCCGGCGGCTGTGCTGCTGCACGAAGTGCTGGGCCAGGATCTCGATGTCGCGTCCCCGTTCGCGCAGCGGCGGCACCTGGATGCTGATCACGTTGAGGCGGTAGAACAGGTCCGGGCGGAAGTTGCCCTTCTCCATTTCCGCCTTCAGGTCGCGGTTGCTGGCGGCCAGGAAGCGGGTATCGGTGACATAGGACGAGGTGGAACCCAGGGGACGCACCTGCCGCTCCTGCAGCACCCGCAGCAGTTTCACCTGGAGGTTCAATGGCAGTTCCGAGATCTCGTCCAGAAACAGGGTGCCGCCGCTCCCTTCCCGGATCAGTCCCTCGGCCGCGGTGACCGCTCCGGTGAATGCCCCCTTGGTGTGCCCGAACAATTCGGATTCCAGCAGCTCGCCGGGGATCGCCCCGCAGTTCACGGGAACGAACGGCCCCTCGGCCCGGGCACTCGAGTAATGGATGGCCTGGGCCACCAGTTCCTTGCCGGTGCCGCTCTCGCCCTGGATCAGCACGTTGGCCTCGGTGGAGGCGACCCGCTGGATCAGCGCCAGCACGCGCTTGATGCCCTCGCTCTCCCCGATGATCTTGTTGCTGGTGAAGACCTTCTTCAGGCTGCGCTTGAGCACCGCGTTTTCCCGCTTAATGCGCCGCTCGTTGAGCGCCCGCTCCACGGCAAAGGCGAAATCGTCATTGCGGAACGGCTTGATGATGTAATCCACCGCACCCTTGCGCAACGCCTCGATGGCGCTCTCCATGGAGGAGAAGCTGGTCATCAGGATCACCGGGACGTTCGGGTCCTGCTGCCGGACCGTGCTCACCACGTCGAGCCCGCTGATGTCGGGAAGCTTGAGGTCGGTGATGACCAGATCGAAATCGTCGTCGCGGAAGCGTTCCAGCCCGTCCTTGCCGGTGGAGGTGAAAACCGCCTTGTAGCCGGCAATCTGCAGGATGCACTCCACGCACTGGCCGATGCTGTGGTCGTCGTCGATGATCAGGACCGACTCGTTGCGCACAGGCTTTGTGTCCTTGGATTCAGAATTACAGATCGTCATGACCGCCTCTCACACAGGGTAGCTCGATCACGAAGCAGGCGCCCCCCTCGGGGTGATTGGCGACGCGGATGGCGCCGCCGTGCTCGTGGACAATTTCGTTGCTGATGGAAAGTCCCAGGCCGCTCCCCTGTCCCACCGGCTTGGTGGTGAAAAACGGCTCGAACAGCCGCGGCAGGTGCTCGGGCGGAATTCCGGGCCCGTTGTCGCGGACTTCCACTTCCACCCGCTCCGGGACAGGATGCCGGGTGACCACGGCGATGCGCCCGCGTCCTTGCATGGCCTGCATGGCATTGATGAAAAGGTTGAAAAACACTTCCTGCAGCTGGCCGGGGTTGCCGAGCACGACTGACTCCGGGTCGGGCCGGTGGGAGATCTCGATTTCCGCAAAGCGGTGGTCCTGGCGCAATACCACCAGTGCCTCTTCGACCACCATGTCCACGGCGAAACGGCTGCGCGGGGCATCCCCCACCCGGGAAAAATCACTGAGTCTTTTCGAAACATCCAGTATACGCTTTACGTTGGCGGCGATGTTCGCAAGCCCTTTTTCCAGGGTTTCCGGGGACAGTCCCGGATTGGCTTGCAAGATCTGTACCATCGAATAGATGGCAGCCAGCGGATTGCTCACCTCATGGCAGACGCCCGCCAGCATGAAGCCAAGGGATGCGAGCCGCGCGGTCTGGGCATCCGTCGCCTCCAGTTCCCGCATTCGGGTCTCGTCGGCCACGACGAGACAGGCGCCGCCCGACAGGGGGCGCAACCACAGGCGCTCGTGGACCGGACCGAGCGGCGTTTCCCGCGTGAGTTCGGTCTCTCGCTCCCCAAGCCATGGCTCGTTTCCGCGCAATGCCGCGCCATACTCGGGGAACAGCTGCTCCAATGGCGGGCGTCCCCGCAGCTTGCCGCCGGCGCGCGCGGCCGCCGCCGGGTTCAGGTGCACGACCCGGCCCTCCCCGTCGAGCAGCATCGCCGGCCAGGGCAGGGCATCGGCGAATGCCAACACCGCATCCGGCACGGGGCTGCGGGGCATGGAGATTTTCGTTGCCGTCATGCCGCGGTCTCCTTTGCGGGAATCGCGGTGACCAACCGCTCGTCGATGGGCAGGCACAGGATCCCCGCGGCGATGCTGAGGGCGATGGCGAACATCCAAACCGCCTGGTAGGAGCCCGTGAGATCGAACATGTAGCCTCCGTACCAGGCCCCGAGGAAACTTCCCACCTGGTGCCCGAGGAAGGCGATGCTGAACAGTGTGGCGAGATACTGGACGCCGAAGATCTGGGCCACCAGCCCGTTGGTCAGCGGCACGGTGCCGAGCCAGGTGAGTCCCATGAGTGTAGCGAACACATAGGTGGTCATCTGCGTCACCGGCAGCGCGATGTATACCGCGATGGCCCCGGCGCGCAGGAAATAGATCCAGCTCAGGATCCGCTTCTTGCTGTAGCGGCCGCCCAGCACGCCGCAGAGGTAGGAGCCGACGACGTTGAACAGGCCGATCAGCGCGAGCGCGGTGACCCCGGACACCGCCGGCAGCCCCTTGTCGGTGAGGAACGCGGGCAGGTGGATCATGATGAAAATGGTCTGGAACCCGCACACCAGGAAACTGAAGGTGAGAAACCAGTAGCCGCGGTGGGCCGCAGCCTCCTGCAACGCCGCCGCGAGACTCTGGGGCTCCCTGGAATAGTCCCGCTCCCCCCCTTTCCCGGCCAGCGCGATCGCCAGCGGAACGATCACCAGCAGCCCCACCCCCATGGCCCATAACGCGTGCTGCCAGCCCAGGCCCGCGATCAGCGTCTGTCCGTAGGGCAGCATCGCAAACTGCCCGAACGATCCGCCGGCGCCGACGATGCCCAGCGCGACGCTGCGCCGCGCCCCACCGAAGGCCCGCCCCACCACGCCCATCACGACCCCGAAACTGCTGCCGCTCAAACCCAGCCCGATGAGCAGCCCCGCGCTCAGGTTGAGGGCCGCGCCATCCTGGGAACCCGCCATGAGATAAAGCCCCAACGCGTAGAGCACGCTCCCGCCGGCAAGCACCCGCGCGGCGCCGACCTTGTCGGCGACCGCTCCGGCGAAGGGCTGCCCCAGGCCCCAGACGAGATTCTGCACGGCGATGGCAAGCGCAAAGGTTTCCCGCCCCCAACCGTACTCCAAGCTCATGGGTTGCAGAAACAGGCCGAAGGTCTGGCGCGTGCCCAGCGATAACATCAGAATGATGCCCCCGCACAAAAGGATCAGCAGGGGCCTGCGTCCCAGGGTGTTATCCATGCGCTCTCCGGGGCGGCGCGTTCCCGCTCCGCGGGACCGGTAGGGACGGTGTTTTTTGATCCAGATCAACGAGGCCGGCCGGTCGCGCGGGTATGATTTTTCTGATATTTGCGTTAACCAACGGAAGGAAATGCCATGAATACCCTGAGCAGGATCGTGGGATGGGCCACGCCCCTGGTTCCGGCCTTTGATGCGGCGACCCTGTCGCGTCGACTGGGAAAAATGGAAACCGACACCTGCCTTGCCCGTAAGCAAGGAAAATGTCCGGGCAAATGGCATTGCGCCGATTGTCACTGGTCGGAGGGACCACTGCGCGAACCCCGCTAGAAGCATCGCACCGATTGATAAAGAACGCGCCCCCCTGGGGCGTGTTCTTCTTTTGGTGCCGGCAGTTTCCATGGCGGAAAGCTGCGCGGCCCTTGCCTGATGACAGGCAGTCCCTCCCTCGAATTCCGCTGACTTTCTCCTCGTTGTACCTGGCCTGCACCGCGCTAGTCGCGCCGGCGCGGGGCAGGCTATTGTGTTGTGATGCCAGCGAAAAACCTTGAGTCCGAAGCGATTATGTCCAATCGCGAACGGCCGCAACAATAAAAACAAATTATGCAGGAATAAGCGAAACACCGCTTTCCGGGGTTGAAGCGCCTTTCGAGCGTTCCCGTTCCGGTGATATGCCCACCGCGGCACCCCCTCGCCTCCGCACGTCCGAGGCCTCTGGTCCCCGGCATTCCCGCTTCGTCCCCGTTCGAGAGCCCTGCCAATCCGTCCACCCTGGTAGGGAGTGATTTATGGACGAGTTCCATCGCCGCCGCGTTTCCTTCTTCGTTTCTGGCAGAAACAATTAGAACTTGATGAATTTTCTAAGGTATTTGTCTGAAATCAATCAGATCAAATGGTTGAGTCGATCTCCCCATGGCTGGTATGGATTATGCAGAGTCAGCCAATATCCACATCATCGATGTGGTCTTAATGGGAATCATTCTCGCGGAGGAAAACCTATGTCTCGCAACAGCACGCAATGGACGCAAAAGCCGAAACTGCCCTCAACCCACTACTCGGATCCGGTCATCTATTCGGATCCCGAAATTTTTGAGGAGGAGAAGGAAAAGATCTTCAAGAAAACATGGCTCCTCGCATCGCATGAAAGCGAGCTGCCCAATCCTTACGACTTTCGGACCTATGACCATCCCGGCGGCACCAAGCTTGTCATCGTGCGCGGGGAGGACATGAAAATCCGCACTTTCATCAACATGTGTCCGCACCGCGGCAACCTGCTGGTTTACGAGCCTTCAGGAAATTCCAAGAATCTGGTGTGCATTTTTCACCAATGGGCCTTCAACGGCAAAGGCGAATGCGTGGACATTCCACGCGAAAAGGAAGGTTACCAGGACCGCCTGTGCAAGAACGATGTGGCCCTCAGGGAAGTGCGTACCGAAACGGCCTTCGGTGGCTTCGTGTGGGTCAACCTGGATGACAATTGCGGTCCGCTTAAAGACTACGTCGCCGGCGCGCTGGACTACATGCTGCCGGAGTTGGAGTCGGAGCCCCTGGAGACGTTCTGGTACTACCAGGCCACGCTCAACACCAATTGGAAGCTGATTCACGACACCAACAGCGAGTTCTACCACGACTACCTGCACTACCATAACCGGATCACCGGGATGCTCGATCCCAAATCAGGCTACTGGACCCGCAGGCTCAAGGCCTTTCCCAACGGGCATGCCCAAGTGGGCACGATGCAAGCCAAATACGACGCCTACGAGGGCGGCGGTCATTCAAAGCTGGGTTGGCCCCATTTGCCGGACGGTTGGAAGCTGGTGGACCTGTACCCCTGCATCACTCTCAACCTGCGTAACTCGGTGCTGCGGATCGATACGTATATTCCGATCTCCGCGACCAAAATGTATTACGAGTTCCGCGCATTAGGCCTGAAGAGCGACACGCCTGAAATTCGGCGCCAACGCCAAAAGGATGCGGCCGTGATCTGGAGTCCGTGGGGACGCAACCTTCACGAAGACCTGATCGCTTCCGAAGGCCAAACCATCGCCATGGCGAAAGGCAGCGAGTCGATGTACTTCATCGCGGCCCGCGAGGAAGACGCAGGCTGTCAGGACGAAGTCGCGCTGCGTCACTACTTGGGCGAATGGGACAAGCGCATGGGCCGCAGCCACACCAATCCGCTGGCCAAACCTGCGGCGCGTACTGTCGCAGCTTAAGCGCTATCGCATTGTCCGGCTCGGTCCGCCGGGCCTGGACAGCGCCAACTGTATATTAAGGAGCTGAAATGAGCACAAAACTGAATGGAAACCGGGTCGATGTCGAGGAGCTGATTTATCAGTCCTGCATGCTGATGGACGAGAAAGATTTTAACGGCTTTCTCGGCCTGTGCGACGACGGCTTCGAGTACGTGCTGACCGCGTACAGCTGGGAAGTCAAGAAAGACATGATTTTTCTGGACCACAGCAAGAAGGAACTCAAAGAGCTTTTTGACCTTCTGCCGAAGCACAATACCGACCGCAACCCGCTGACGCGTAATGCGGTCGTGTACAAGGTTGACTACGACGATGCCAAGAAACAAGCGAACGTCATATCGACCCTTCAGGTCTACAGAACCACGCAGGATGGCGGTCGGACCGGACTGTTTGCGGTCGGCAAGTACCACGATACCGTGTCTCTAAAAAGCGGGAAGCCGACGTTGGTCAAGCGCCACGTCAAGCTCGACACCCGCGACCTGGGCTGCGGTCATCACATCCCCTTCTGAACCCTCACCCGCCGGCCCCCGCTCCGCGCCCCACGGGCGGCATTGCACTGCCGCCCGGCTGCGCGGGCGTGGCGCCGTGCTCCACGAATTCCCCGCTCGCCCCGCATGGGGAGCCGGTGGGTTGGGCAGGCAGTGCCCAACACGGACGCTGGCCGATATTCGTTGGGCACAAAGTGCCCAACCTACCCGTTCTGCGGCCCCCGGGGGAGTCAGCGCCCGCGGGCGTTGCCCCAGAGGATCTTGTGGAGCTGGATCTGCAGCCGCACCGGCAGCCGGTCGCGCAGGATCCACTCCGCAAGCGCCTCGGGAGCGAGCCGCCCGTGCACCGGGGAGAACAGGACGGGACAGATTTCGTGCAGCCGGCGCTCGGCGAGCACCTGCTTGGCCCAGCGGTAGTCGGCCTCGTCGCACAGCACGAATTTGATTTCGTCGCTTCGGGTGACGTACGCCAGGTTCTCCCAGCGGTTCCTGCCCGCTTCGCCGGAGCCGGGAGTCTTGATGTCGAGGATTTTCGACACGCGAGGATCGACCTGCGAAACGTCGAGGGCGCCGCCGGTTTCGAGCGAGACCGAATAGCCCGCGTCGCACAGGCGCCTGAGCAGCACGAGGCAACCCTTCTGGGCGAGGGGCTCGCCGCCGGTCACGCAGATGTAGCGGGGAGAGTAGCGGGCGACTTCGTCGAGGATGGCGGCAATGGACATGCCCTCGCCGCCATAGAACGCATACTCGGTGTCGCAGTACCCACAGCGCAGGGGGCAGCCGGTGAGCCGCACGAACACCGTGGGCAGGCCGACGCGGGTGGACTCGCCCTGCAGGGAAAAGAAGATTTCGGTTACCCGCAGCGTGTCAGCGCGAGTGGCGGCGCCGCGGCGGAGAGCCGGCACTGCCGGCTTTTGCGCCGCCCCGGGGGAGAGCACCGGCGCTCCCGCTCGCAATGAACGGGATTTCATCAGCGTCCCTCACTTGAGCGCGGCGAGCCGCCGCCTGGCCTTCTCCGCGGCGTCGCTCACCGGATATTTCGCGACCAGGTTCTCGAGGGTCTTCTTCGCGTTGGCCAGATCGTTCAGTTCCTGCTGGCTGCTGGCGATATTGAGCAGCGCGTCCGGCACCTTGGAACTGTCGGGGTAGGCGGCGATCAGTTTCTGCTGGCTGGCGATGGCGCTCTTGTAGTCCCGCAGGTTGAAGTAGGCGTTGCCGATCCAGTACTGGGCATTGGGCGCGAGCACCGACGACGCATGGCCCGCCAGGAAGCTCTGGAAGCCGGCGATGGCGCCCTGGTAGTTGCCGATCTTGAACTGGTTATAGGCCGCTTCATAGGCCCGGCCTTCGGATCCCGGGTCCACCGCAGGACTTGCCGGCGGCGCGCTGGCCACCGCGGCCTTCGCCGGCGCCGGCACGGAAGGCACCGCTGACGCCGGCCCGGGGTTCGCCGGTTGCGCCGCCGCCGGTGGCGCGGGAGCGGCGGCGCCCGGTGCAGGCGCGCCAGGCTGCTCGAGTCGCCGCAGCCGCGTGTCGAGGTCCACGTAGAAATCCTTCTGCCGCTTCTCGCCAGTGGCCACGCCGTTCTGCACCACTTCGATCTCGCCGCGCAGCCTGCTGATTTCCGCGGTCAGCGCCTCGATGCGGTTCAGCAGATCGAGCAGCCCCTGGTTTTTCAGGGCATCCTCAAGCTTCGCCACCCGGTCGAGCAGGGCTTGGTTCTGGGTCTGCAGCTGGCCGATCTGCGCCTGCTGCTCGGCGATGCGCTTACGCGCCTCCTCGTCGTCGAACAGCCCGGCATGGCCGGTGCTCCAGGCCCCGGCCAGCAAGAGCGCGAGCAGGGCCTTGCGCATCCGGCTCACTCCCCGTCGTAGACGATGTCGCTGCGCCGGTTTTCGGCCCATGAGGGCTCGTCATGGCCCAGCGCCCGGGGCTTTTCCTCGCCCAGAGATACCGCTTCCATGCGCCGGTCCTGGACGCCCAGCAGCTCCATCGCCTTCTTCACGCTCTCGGCCCGCTTCTGGCCAAGGGCCAGGTTGTACTCGCGGCTGCCACGCTCGTCGGCATTGCCCTGCAGCAGCACCTTCGCCCTGGGGTTATCGCGCAGGTACCTGGCATGGACCTCCACGATCGCCTTGTACTCGTCCTTGATCACGAAGCTGTCGAAATCATAGTAGACGCTGCGCTTGGACAGGATGTTGCCGGGGTCCTTGAGGGGATTCACTGCCACGGGCTGGGTCGTGAGCGGCCGCGTTTCCGCGGGTTTCGCCTGCTCCGCCGGCCTGGCCCCGGGGGCGCGCTCTTCCACGGCGGCGCCCGCCTGCTCCTTGGTCTGCTGGCCGGCACATGCCGCCAGCAGCGATACCAGCATCACGCTTAATGCGATACTTCTCATCTCTCCACTCCTTTTGATCTGGATGCTATTGGCTCTTGACCAGCGGACCCCACGCCGGTTCCCTGACATCGCCGGCCTGGGCCGAGAGCCGCTGCTTGACGCGGCCGTCGCTCGATACCGCGGCTAATATACCACGCCCCCTCACCTCGGACGCGTAGAGGATCATCCTGCCGTTGGGCGCGAAGCTCGGCGATTCGTCGAGGGGATTCTCGGTGAGCAGCTGCACCTGGCGGGTCGCGAGATCCTGCACCGCCACGTTGAAGTGCCCGCCGTTGCGTTGCACGAAAACAAAGCTCTTTCCATCGGGGCTGTAACGCGGCGAGACGTTGTAGGTGCCCTCGAAGGTGAGCCGTTCGGCAGCGCCGCCTGCGACCGGCATGCGGTAGATCTGGGGCCCGCCGCCCCGGTCGGAGGTGAACAGGATGGATTGCCCGTCGGGCGAGAAATAGGGCTCGGTGTCGATGGCGCTGGTGTTGGTGAGGCGCGTGAGCCCGGTGCCGTCGCCGTTGATGAGATAGATCTGGGAATTGCCCATCAGCGTGAGCACCACCGCCAGCCGCGTGCCATCGGGTGACCAGGCCGGGGCGCTGTTGCTGCCGCGGAAGTTGGCAATGGCATGGCGCTGGCCGGTAAGCAGCGACTGCACGTACACCACGGGCTTCTTGTGCTCGAAGGACACGTAGGCAAGCCGGGTGGCATCGGGCGACCAGGCGGGCGAAATGATGGGCTCGTTGGAGGCGACGATGGTCTGGGCGTTGGCGCCGTCGGCGTCCGCCACCTGCAGCTCGTAGCGGCTGCCCTGCTTCGCGACATAGGCGATGCGGGTCGAGAATACGCCCTGGTCGCCGGTGAGCTTCTCGTAGATCACGTCGGCAATACGGTGCGCGGTGACCCGCAGCTGCCCGGCCGTCACGGTGTAGGCAAAGCCGGCCAGTTGGGATTGCTTCGCCACGTCGAGGAGTCGGAACCGCACCTCGAAGCGCCCATCCGCCAGCCGGTTCACGCTGCCGATTACCAGGGCATCGGCGCCGCGCCCGCGCCAGTCGGCGTAGATGACCTGCGCCGGCTCGCTGAGGGAAGCCCCCGCCGGGTCCACCAGCCGGAACAGCCCGCTGCGCGCCAGATCGGCGCCGACCACCGGCGTGATCTGCTGGGGCAGCCCCGCTTCCTGGGCAAAGGGCACGATGGCCACCGGAATCTGCTGGGCACCGCCACCGATGATTTCGATGGTGAGCGCCGCGCGCGCCGGGCCCCAGGAAAGGAAGGCCATGAGTAGAAACATGGAAGACAACGCGCGACGGGCCAGCCGCTGCATGGGTCACACCTCTCGCGAATCGAAGCTGGAATTATACAGTCCGCCCGTGGGCACGGACTATTCGGCGGGACGAAATCGAAGGTTCAGCTCACGAAAATCCCGGAACATCGCCGGGTCCGGCGGCAGCGGCAGCGGCTGCGCCTTGTAGATGGCGCGCTCCACCGCGTCGTCGTAAGCCTTGTGGTTGCTGCTGCGCTTGATTCTGGCTCCCAGCACGTCCCCGCTCGGCAACAGCACCACATCGAACTCGGCCTGGGCGGCCGGCGGCACGTCGGGAGGAAGCACGATGAAGCGCTGGATCTTGGCCTTGATGCGCGCCTTGTAGTCCTCCACCACCCGCGACTGCTCGGCGGCCCGCCGCGCCTGCATTTCCCGCGCCACCCGCTCCTGCTCCTGGGCGATGCGACTCGCCTCCTGGGCTTCCCGCAGCTGCTGCTGGCGCAGCGCTTCCTGGGCCTTTTTCTCGTCCAGCCGGCGCTTTTCCGCTTCCTGGCGTTTCTGCTCCTCCTTCTTCAGCCGCTCTTTTTCCTTGAGCTCGATGTCGGCCTTGGGAGTTTCGGGCCTGGGCTGGGGCTTCACTTCCGGCTCGACGGGCCGGGCCGGCGCGGGGCGCGGCTCCGTTGCGGCCGGCGCGGCTACCGGAGCGCTCGGCGGCGCGCTCCAGAGGTCCACCACCATGGTCTCCGGCGCGCGGGTCTTCCAGCTCACGCTGAAGGTGAGGAAAATGAAGAACAGAATGTGGACGACGCCCGCGAGGACCGCCGCCGGAACGCGGCCCGGCTCCCGTGGAGCGGCATAGGCAGCCATTTCAGTTGGTGCGCGGCTTGGCGAGGAGGCCCACTTTGCGCACCTGCTCCTGCTGCAGCACGTCCAGCACGTTCATGACTTCCTCGTAGCGCACGTTCCTGTCGGCGGCGATCACCACCGCCTGATCGGGCCTGGCTGACTGCTTCTGCTTGATGATGCGGATAAGCTCGGTTTTCGTGACCTGGGCTTCCTTGCCGTCGACCGACCGGTCGCGCAGCGTCAGCGTACCGTTGGCGCGGATGGACACTTCCATGGGCGCCACCGGCGGCGCCAGCGATTTTCCGATCTGGGGCAGCTCGATCTGCCCCGGATTGATCAGCGGCGCGGTAATCATGAAAATCACCAGGAGAACCAGCATCACGTCGATGTAGGGCACGACGTTGATGTTGTTGATCAGGCGGCGGCTGGTGCGGCGCTCGATGATCACAGGTTGACCTGACGCTGCAGGATGTTGCTGAACTCTTCCATGAAGCTGTCGAACCGGGTCGCCAGCCGGTTGATGTCGTAGGCGAACCGGTTGTAGGCGATTACCGCCGGGATCGCCGCGAACAGACCCATGGCGGTGGCGATCAGCGCCTCGGCGATCCCCGGCGCCACGTGGGCAATGGTGGCTTGCACCACGTTCGACAGCCCCCGGAACGAATTCATGATTCCCCACACCGTGCCGAACAGTCCGATGTAGGGGGAGACCGATCCCACCGTGGCCAGGAATGACAGATGCGATTCCAGCTGATCCACTTCCCGCTGGTAGGTGGCGCGCATGGCGCGGCGCGTGCCGTCCATGACCGCCTGAACGTCCATCCCCGGCTGGCGCTTGAGCTTCGCAAACTCCCGGAACCCCGCTTCGAAAATGCGCTCCAGGCTGCCGGCGGTGTGGCGCGCGTTCACCGCGCCCTGGAACAGCTCGTTCAGGTCGGAACCGCTCCAGAAGTCCTTCTCGAACTGGTCCGACTGCCTGGCCGCACGCTTGATGGAGAACATCTTGAGGAAGATGTACCACCAGGAAAGAAATGACAGCACCAGAAGCAGCGCCATCACCAGCTGCACCAGCACGCTGGCGTTGGCGAGCATGCCGATGAACGACAGGTCCTGGGAGACGGTGGGATTCATGTCGGTGGGTTGCTCCACGCTTGGAACGTGACGTGAAAGCCGCGGGCGGTCATCGGGCCGTGGCCTGGAATCTGTGGCGGATGTCCGCAGGAATGGACATCGGCCGGAAGGTCTCGCCATGGACGCAGACCGCTTCCACCCGGGCCCTCAGCAGCAGCGCGTGGTCCCGCAATATCCGCTGCTCCAGCCCCACGCGGCTGCGGCCGGTTTCGGCCACCGCCACCGTCACCTGCAGCAGGTCGTCCAGCCGCGCCGGTTTCAGGTATTCCACCTGCAGCGAGCGGATGACGAAGATGACCTGGCGCGCCGCCAGCTCGCGGGCGCCAAAACCCATGTGGCGCAGCCATTCGTAGCGGGCACGCTCCATGAAATTGAGGTAGGTGGAGTGGTAGACCACGCCCCCGGCATCGGTATCCTGGTAATAGACCCGGACCGGGACGCCGAAGCCGTTGTGATGCCGTGCCCAGTGCAGGTCGACGTGCTCCGCCGGCTTCATCGGCGTTTTCGCGGGTCGTGAGACGCGGAAGGTGACGAGTCCGGCGCGAAGGGCGGTGCCGCGATTGCGTCCGAGGTTTCGCGCCTCACGCGTCCCCCTCCCACAGGTCTCCGGTCAATCCGCTCTTGGGAAGGGTCAGCCCGAAGTGCTGGTAGGCGGTGACCGTCGCCATGCGGCCGCGGGGCGTGCGCTTCAGGTAGCCCTGCTGGATCAGGAAGGGCTCCAGCACGTCCTCGATGGTGTCGCGCTCCTCGCCGATGGCGGCCGCCAGGTTGTCGAGCCCGACCGGACCGCCGGAGAACTTCTCCATGACGCAGAGCAGGAGTTTGCGGTCCATGATGTCGAGGCCCACCGCATCCACGTCCAGCATGACCAGGGCCGCGTCCGCCACCCCCTTGGTGACGCGCCCCTCGGCCTTCACCTCGGCGTAATCGCGCACCCGCCGCAGCAGCCGGTTGGCGATGCGCGGCGTGCCGCGGGAACGGCGCGCGATCTCGAGGGCACCGTCGGGCGTGATGTCGACGTTAAGGAGGTGGGCCGAGCGAATGACGATGCGGGTGAGCTCCTCCGCCGTGTAGAACTCCAGGCGCGCCACGATGCCGAAGCGGTCCCGCAGGGGATTGGTGAGCATGCCGGCGCGCGTGGTGGCCCCCACCAGGGTGAACGGCGGCAAGTCGAGCTTCACCGAGCGCGCCGCCGGGCCTTCACCGATCATGATGTCGATCTGGAAGTCCTCCAGCGCCGGATACAGGATTTCCTCGACAATGGGGCTCAGGCGGTGGATCTCGTCGATGAACAGCACGTCGCGCGGCTCCAGGTTGGTGAGCAGCGCGGCCAAATCCCCGGGACGCTCCAGCACGGGGCCGGAGGTATGGCGCAGGTTGACTCCCATTTCCCGCGAGATGATGTGGGCGAGCGTGGTCTTGCCGAGCCCCGGCGGCCCGAACAGCAGCACGTGGTCCAGCGCCTCCGAGCGCTTGCGCGCCGCCTCGATGAAAATGGAGAGCTGGCCCCGGATCTTCTCCTGCCCGACATATTCGTCGAGCCCCTTGGGCCGTAGCGCCCGCTCGAATGCCTCTTCCTGGGCAGTCGCCGGGGCCGGGGAAATCAGGCGGTCGGTTTCAATCATGGGAAATCGGTGAACAGTGAACGGTAAACGGTGAACCGTGAACACCAGCCGCGTCAGCACTCGGTATCGGGCCGTATTTCACTGTTTACCGTGCACCGTTCACTGTTTACTGTTCACGACTTCGAAAGAAGCTTGAGCGCCTGGCGAATACCGTCGGCAACGGGAAGCGAGGCATCGAGCTGCTTGATCGCCCACGACGCTTCGCGCTCATTATAGCCCAACGCCAGCAGCGCATTGAGCACGTCCCCGCCCGCGCTCGCGGCCGGCGCCCCGCCCGAGGCGGCCGCTGCGGCAGCGCTCAGTTTATCGCGCAACTCGAGCAGAAGCCGCTCCGCGGTCTTCTTGCCGATGCCGGGAACCTTGGTGAGCCGGCCGGTATCCTGGCTCGCCACCGCCTGCTGCAGGTCGGCAACGCTCAGGCCCGAGAGCACCGCGAGCGCGGTGCGCGCACCGACGCCGGAAATCTTCAGCAGCTGGCGGAAGGCCTGGCGCTCGCCATCGGTGGCGAAGCCGAACAGCAGGTGGGCGTCTTCCCGCACTACCAGGTGGGTGTGCAGCGTCACCCGCTCCCCGGTCTTCGGCAGGTTGTAAAACGTACTCATGGGCACGTCGACTTCGTAGGCCACGCCCTGCACGTCCACCAGCACCATGGGCGGGTGCTTCTCGAGCAGGGTTCCGGTGATTCTGCCGATCATCGCCGCTAACCCGCGATTCTCGCCGCCACCAGGCCCGCCGCAAGCAGCAGGCCGTGGACCGAGGCGGCGCCGATGGTCAGCTGGATGGCGGGCGCCAGTGCCCGCGGCTCCGTGGCGTGCCGCAGCAGATGGCTCGCGGCCTTCCAGGTCATGGGCGCCGACAGCAGCGCGGCAAGCGCATAGGCCGGCAAATGCCCGGCCGCCACCGCGCCGACCAGCCAGCCGTAGGCCACGAATCCGATGGCCGCATAGCCCCAGCGCGCCCGATCCGGCCCGATCCGCACCACCCAATGGCGCTTGCCCGCCGATTCGTCGGCGCTGCGATCGGGGAACTGGTTGATGTAGAGCAGGTTGGTGACCAGCAACCCGTAGGAGAGCGCGGCGACCCACGGCAGGCCGGCGAATGCGCCGCGCTGCACGAAATCGGTGCCGGCGACGATCAGGCTGAAGCCGGCGGCAACGCACAGCTCCCCCACGCCGCGGGCATTGAGTTTCAGCGGCGGCGCCGAATAGGCCCAGCCGATGGAAAGCCCCGCCGACCCGATCCAGATGAGCCCCGGCGCCGACACCCAGGTGAGCCACAGGCCCGCGACAATCACCAGCGCCACCAGGGAGAATCCGAATACCGCGGTCTCGCCGGCGGAAAGCACGCCGTTCTGGATGAAGCGGCTGCCGCCGGTGTAAGGGAAAATGCGCTCCACGTTCGCCGCATCGGTGCCGTTCAGCGCGTCGTAGTAATCGTTCAGCACATTGATTCCGGCGTGGGCCACCAGTGCGAACGCCACGGTCACGAATGCCGCCGTGAGCCGCAGCTCGATGCCGCTATACCAGGCGCTGGCGAGACCGACGAGACAGCTGAAAAAAGTGACGGTGAGGAAGGCCGGGCGGGTGGCGGCGATGTAGCGGAGAAACGGGTTGGGAAACGCGGCCAGAGTGGGTTCGGCAGGCGGCATGGGTTCTCCGTGGTTATGGCCTGTCTCGTCGCGGGCGCAGCGCTGCGCAAACTATACCGGTAGCCGTGGCCTCGTTCAAACGAGCCGGCCGCGACGCACCCGGTAGCCGGCGGTCGCCAGCCTCCCCAGCCCCTGCCCGCCGTGGGCATGACAGATGGCGCAGGCGAGTGCATCGGCCGCGTCGGCACTGGGATCGCCGGAGAGCGCCAGCAGCCGTTTCACCATCTCCTGCACCTGCTCCTTGCGGGCGTGGCCGTTGCCCACCACCGCCTGCTTCACCTGCAGGGCAGTGTATTCGGAAACCGGGAGGTCATGGGTCACCGCGGCGCAGATGGCCGCGCCGCGAGCCTGACCCAGCATCAGCGTGGACCGGGGATTGACGTTGACGAAGACCTGCTCCACCGCCACCTGCGCCGGGCGGTGCTCGGCGATCACCCGGGACAGGCTGTCCAGAATGGATTTCAGCCGATCAGGGAGACCGGCATCGCGCGTTTTGATGCAGCCGCTGGTGACGTAGGCGAGCTTCTGGCCGTGCTTGTCGATGATGCCGAAGCCCGTGACCTGCAGGCCGGGATCGATGCCGAGAATCCGCACCACCGACGGCGTGTCGCCGGACGCGGCCTCCGAATCCCCTCGGCCACCCTTCGCCAGGGAGACCGCCGCTCTTCCCCGGGTTAACAACGGGAGTTGGCGAAGCCGGTGGGATTTGCGCCCCACGCCGCGCTCCTCACCCGTGGTCCGGCAGGACGGCGGTGCTGTAAACCTCCTGCACGTCGTCGATGTTTTCCAGCGCGTCGAGGAGCTTCTGCATCCTGCCTGCGTCTTCTCCGAAAAGCTCGGTTTCGGTGGTGGGCTTCATCGTGATCTCCGCCAGTTCCGGCTTGAGGCCCGCCTTCTCCAGCGCCGCCCTGACCCCCGAAAAGTCGTTGGGCGCGGTGATGACCTCGATGCTGCCGTCATCGTTGGCGATCACGTCCTCGGCGCCCGCCTCCAGGGCCGCCTCCATCACCTTGTCCTCGGAGCTGCCCGGGGCCAGCACCAGCTGGCCGCAATGCTTGAACAGGAACGCCACCGAGCCGTCGGTGCCCAGGTTGCCGCCGTGCTTGGTAAAGGCGTGGCGCACCTCGGCCACGGTGCGGTGCTTGTTGTCGGTCAGGCAGTCCACCATCACGGCCGCGCCGCCGATGCCGTAGCCCTCGTAGCGCACCTCCTCGTAATCCACGCCTTCCAGCGCCCCGGTGCCGCGCTTGATGGCGCGCTCCACGTTGTCCTTGGGCATGTTGTTGTCGTAGGCCTTGTCGATCGCCAGCCGCAGCCGCGGATTGCTGCCGGGGTCGGCGCCGCCAAGGCGCGCCGCAATCGTGATTTCCTTGATGAGTCGCGTAAAGATCTTTCCGCGCTTGGCATCCTGGCGCCCCTTGCGGTGCTGGATGTTGGCCCACTTGCTATGTCCTGCCATATACGGGTTCCAGATTCAACATTCGGTTTTTAAACGCATAATGTTACCATTTCGGAACCCTCTTTCGCACCTGGATTCCGGAGCTTCCATGCCCGCAGCGCTGCTCATCGCAAGAAACGACGCCACGGATCTCTTCCTGCTGCCGGGACTCGCCAACCGGCATGGGCTCATCGCCGGGGCCACCGGCACCGGCAAGACCGTGACCCTGCAGTCCCTGGCCGAGGGCTTCTCGCGCATCGGCGTGCCGGTGTTTCTCGCCGACGTGAAGGGCGACCTCGCGGGCATCAGCCAGCCCGGCGGCGGGCAGCCCAAGGTCAGGGAGCGGATAGAGAAGCTCAAGCTCGAGGACTTTGCCTTCTCCGGCTGCCCGGTCACCTTCTGGGACGTGTTCGGGGAGCAGGGCCACCCGGTGCGCGCCACCATCTCCGACCTGGGCCCCCTGCTGCTGGGCCGCATGCTGGGTCTCAATGAGACGCAGCAGGGCGTGCTGACCCTTTCGTTCAAGATCGCCGACGACAACGGGCTGCTGCTCCTGGATCTCAAGGACCTGCGGGCGCTGCTCCAATTTGTGGGCGAAAACGCCAAGAGCTTCACCACGGAATACGGCAACATCTCGGCCGCCAGCATCGGGGCGATCCAGCGCGGTCTCCTCACCCTGGAGAGCCAGGGTGCCGACAGGCTCTTCGGCGAGCCGGCGCTCGATATTGACGACCTGATGCAGACCGACGACCGGGGCCGCGGCCAAGTGAGCATCCTCGCCGCCGACAGCCTCATGAACGCCTCCAGGGTCTACGCCACCTTCCTGCTGTGGCTGCTGTCGGAACTGTTCGAGGGACTGCCCGAGGTGGGCGATCCGGAGAAGCCGCGGCTGGTGTTCTTTTTCGACGAGGCGCACCTGCTGTTCGACGATGCGCCCGAGGCGCTGCTGGACAAGATCGAGCAGGTGGTGCGGCTGATCCGCTCCAAGGGCGTGGGCGTGTATTTCGTGACCCAGAATCCCCTGGATATCCCGGATGCGGTGCTGGCTCAGCTCGGCAATCGCATCCAGCACGCGCTGCGCGCTTTCACGCCGCGGGACCAGAAGGCCGTGAGGAGTGCAGCCACGACGCTGCGGACCAATCCGAAGCTCGATGTTGAGGCCGCGATTACCGAGCTGGCCGTAGGCGAGGCGCTGGTGTCACTGCTCGACGAGAAGGGCCGGCCCGCCGTGGTGGAGCGCGCTTTCGTGGTACCACCGGGAAGCCGCATCGGTCCGGTCAGCGCCGAGGAGCGCGCGGGCATCCTGCGCGGGTCCGTGCTCTACGGCCACTACGAAAAGACGGTGGACCGGGAGTCGGCCTACGAAAAGCTCAAGGCAAAGGCCGACGCCGGAAAGCCCGAGGCGGCGGCAAAGAGCGAAGCTCCCCGGGAAAAATCGGTTTGGGGGGAGGTGCTGGGCGGCGTGCTGGGGACGCCCAGATCGGGCGAGCGCCAGCGCCAGACCGTGGTGGAAGCGATGGTCAAGAGCGCGGCCCGGTCCATCGGCTCCGAGCTCGGCCGCCAGGTGCTGCGCGGAGTGCTGGGGTCCATCCTCGGCGGTCGCCGCCGCCGCTGAAAAATCGCGGAAGGAGACCAAAGAGCGACTGCCGGTAGCCACAAAAAAAGAGCGCACCGCGAAGGGTGCGCCGTCAACCACCTCATAAGGATGGTGGAGGAGATTCGTGAATCGGGTGCTTACCTCATGCCGCGGCCTGCGGCTGCCGGCCAGGATGCCGCGTCTCGGTAGCGCGCCGCACCTGGTGCAGCTGCAGGCTCGCATACTGGGCCGCTTCCCCGGGCTCGGTGCCCCGGCTGATGGCCTGCCAGTAGTATTGCTTCCAAAGCAGGATTTCCTGGCCTCGTTCCATATTCATGCCGTTCATAGATCTTTCACCCTCTATTGTCGCAAGTTGTGTGCCAATGCCCGGTCAAGGACGCCACAAGAGCCAAATTAAAGTCTTTCAATAAGTTATAAATCCATACAATTTCAAGGGTATTGAAAACCATTCCCGGCGGTGAAAATCCGGCAGTCCCTGTTCCCAAAAACGGAGAGAAACGGTTTCCGGATGACCCCCGGCTAGGCGGGCGTAACGGCCACCAGTTCCGGATGGTCCGCAAAATCCAGCAGGATGCGTTTCACCCGGTCCTGCCAAAGCAGACCGAATTCGTGCTGTTCCGCCTCGTTCAGCGGACCGGCCCCAGTGCGCTGCAGCAGTTCCCGCAGGCGCGGGGCCGCCGGAACGATCTCGGGCCGATAAGCCACCTCCACCGCCTCCCCCGTGTCGGCCCGCTCGACGCGCATCGCGCCGCGATGCCCGGCGCCAAAGGTGAGCAGGTTGCGGCGGTCGAAGCGGCCCCCGATGCCCTTGAAGCCGCCGCTGCCGGCGGCGCCGGACGGACGCTTCGTCAATGACCATGATCCCCTGCCCCTGCTGGAGCAGCTGCGCAACCGCTACGGGGGAAAGATCGCCGTCCGCTACGTGCAGCGGGAACCCGGCAACATCGTCATCGCTTTCGTTAAAGAGTGAACCGGCCAGGGCCCGAAAGGGGCCCCGCGCCTGGGAGCCTGTCGGACTTAGGATCGCGCATGGGTGACTCTAAGTCCGACAGGCTGCTAGAACACGCGCCGGGAGTTGAGGTACTCCCCCATCAGCTTGTCGGCGTGGAGGATGTGGTCCAGCAGCCACGCCTTGAGGAAATCCAGGACACCCCAGGTGATGGGGGTGGTCTGCTTGTGAAGGTCCTGCTGCAGCTGGCGCACCTGGAACAGCAGGTGCTCATGGCCTTCCTTGTGGGCGAGGCGCGACACGTACAGGTACTGGTACATCATGCGCTCTTCGGTGGAGAAGTGAAACTCGGTGTACTTGATGAGATCGTCCAGGAGTTTCTCGACGCTCTCCCTGTTCTCCCCCGCCTCCACCGCGTCGTGCAGGACATTGATGTAATCGATGAGCCGCTTGTGTTGCTCATCGATCTCCTTTACCCCGACGCTGAGCTCATTGCTCCACTCGAAAATGGTCATGGTGTCCCTGATGTAATCGTCGTTATAGGAGGGGGCCCTAAGCGCTTAAATTATAGCCAAATACCGGGATGCGGATGGGGTTATGACGAACCCGCCTTCATGACCCTCAGACGTTGAACCGGAAGTGCATCACGTCGCCATCCCTGACGACGTAGTCCTTGCCTTCCAGCCGCAGCTTGCCGGCTTCCCGCGCCCCCTGCTCCCCCTTGCAGGCGATGAAGTCGTCGTAGGAAGCGACCTCGGCGCGGATGAAGCCCCGCTCGAAATCGGTGTGGATCACCCCCGCCGCCTGCGGCGCGGTGTCGCCCTTGTGGATGGTCCAGGCCCGCACTTCCTTGGGTCCGGCGGTGAAATAGGTCTGCAGCCCCAGGAGCTGGAATGCGGCACGGATCAGGCGGTTCAGCCCCGGTTCCTCCAGGCCCATGTCTGCCAGGAATACCTTCTTGTCCTCGTCAGCCAGATCGGCCATCTGCGCCTCCAGCGCGGCGCAGATGGCCACCACCGGCGCCCCGTCCAGCGCGGCGTGGGCCTGCACCTGATCGAGCAGCGGATTCCCGGTGAAGCCATGCTCGTCCACGTTCGCCACGTAGATCGCCGGCTTGGCTGTAAGCAGGCACAGGGGCTTGATGAGGGCCAGTTCCTCGGGGCCGAGCCCCATGCTCCGCACCACCTGGCCCCGGTTGAGTGCCGACTGGACCCGCTCCATCACGGCACCGAGCCGGATCGCTTCCTTGTCCCCGGCCTTGGCGGTCTTCGCGGCCCGGGCGATCGCCTTCTCCACCGTGGCCAGATCGGCGAGCGCGAGCTCGGTGGTGATGATCTCGATATCGGCCACCGCGTCCACCCGGCCCGCCACGTGCACCACGTTTTCGTTCTCGAAGCAGCGCACCATCTGGATGATGCCGTCGGTCTCCCGGATATGGGCCAGGAACTGGTTCCCGAGACCCTCGCCCTTGGAGGCGCCCGCCACCAGCCCCGCGATATCCACGAATTCCACCGTGGCGGGGATCACCTTCTGGGGCTTCACCAGGCCGGCAATGGCGTACAGCCTCGGGTCGGGCAGCTCCACCACCCCCACGTTGGGATCGATGGTGCAAAACGGATAGTTCTCGGCGGCAATGCCCGCCCTGGTCAGCGCGTTGAACAGTGTGGACTTGCCCACATTGGGCAGTCCGACGATGCCGCATTTCAAACTCATCGAATGTTATCCATTGGAAAAAGCGATCATCGCAGAGAACGCCGGGAACATTGAGGACGCCGGGGAATTCAGCCGTCTTTCCTGATTCCGTTTTCCGCTGCGTCCTTTGCGTCCTGCGCGGCAGGCGCGGTCTTCTTGGTGTGCAGTTTGAGCATTGCTGCCTGGCAGTTGCTCTGGGCAATCAGCGGCCATACCTCAAGGCAGCGACCGATGGCCTCGTCGATGAGCTCCCGCTCCTCCTTGCGGGGCGCATTCAGCACGTAATCCGCAACGATGTTCCTGTCCCCGGGGTGGCCGATTCCGATACGCAGCCGCCAGAAATCATGGGTGCCCAGATGGGCCGCGATGTCCTTCAGGCCGTTATGGCCGCTCACCCCGCCGCCCAGCTTGAGGCGGGCCGTTCCCGGCTGCAGGTCGAGTTCGTCGTGGGCCACCAGGATGTCGCCGGGAGCAATCTTGTAGAACCGGACCAGCGCCGCCACCGAGCGGCCGCTGGCATTCATGTAGGTCTTGGGCCGGAGCAGCCAGAGTTCTTCGCGACCCGTCGCGAGCTTGCCGGCGTGGCCGTGGAATTTGGTCTCCGGCATGAGCGCCACATGGGCCGTCTCGGCCAGGCGTTCCACGAACCAGAACCCGGCGTTATGCCGGCTGGCCGCGTAGTCCCTGCCCGGATTGCCCAGACCCACGATCAGTTTCATGCCTTGGTCTGCTCAGAGCTAAGACGGGAATCCCCCAAACAAAAGGCCCGCCCGATGAAAACGCACCGGCGGGCCTTGGGGGCGGTCGCTGGAGGTTCAGCCCTTCTTCTCGCTTTTCGCGGGCTTTTCGCCTTCCTTCTTTTCCGCTTCCGCAGCCTTTTCCGCCTCGGTCTTCTGGGCGGTGGTCGGCACCGCGGAGGCTTCCACCGCCGGCGCCGCTTCTTCTTCCTCGGTGATGACCTTCGGGATCACGATGGTGGCAACTACCGGATTGTCGCGCTTGAGCACCGCCACCACCTCCACGCCCTTGGGCAGCGTGAGGTCGGCCAGGTGAAGCGAGTGGCCCGCGCTGAGGTTCGCCAGATCCACCTCGATGAATTCGGGCAGGTCGTCGGGCAGGCAGACAATATCCAGCTCGTTCAGCACGTGCTGGGCCATGCCGCCCTGCACCTTCACCCCCGGCGCGATTTCCGCGTTCTTGAAATGCAGCGGCACTTTCATGTGGATCTTCCGGTCCCTGGCCACGCGCTGGAAATCCACGTGCATGACCTGAGCCCGGAACGGATGCATGTGCACATCACGCAGCAGCACCTGCTGCTTCGCCCCGTCCAGATTCATGGTGAGAATCGACGCGTGGAACGCTTCCTGCCGCAGGTGCTGGTACAGATCGTTGTGATCGAGCTGAATGCCCTGGGCCGGCTGGTTCCCGCCATAAAGGATGCCCGGAACCATGCCGGTGCGACGCAGGCGGCGGCTCGCACCCGTGCCCTGTCCGTCGCGCGCCTTGGCGCTGAGTTCAATTTTCATAATGCTCTCCAATCAAAAAAAGCCGGCCGCGACCAGCCGGCGGGGTTAATAAAGTCGAGAGTGGAGAGTCGTGAGCCGAGAGCACAAAAAAACCAACTCCTCTTTACTCCCGGCTCTCCACTCTCGACTCTCCACTACTCCATAAACAACGAACTCACCGAGTCTTCCTTGCTGATCCGCAGCATGGTCTCGGCCAGCAGCCCGGCGATGGTGACCTGCCGGATGCGCTTGCATTTCTTCGCGTCCTCCCGCAGCGGGATGGTGTCGGTCACCACCAGCTCGTCGAGCACCGAGCTCTCGATGCGCTCCACCGCTTTCCCCGACAGCACCGGGTGGGTACAGTAGGCCAGCACCCGCGCCGCGCCCTGCTCCTTGAGGGCCTTCGCGGCCTCGCACAGGGTGTTGGCGGTGTCCACCATGTCGTCCATGATGACGCAGGTGCGGCCTTCCACTTCGCCGATGATGTTCATCACCGCGGCGACGTTGGGTTTGGGCCGGCGCTTGTCGATGATCGCCAGGTCCGACTCGAGGCGCTTCGCCACCGCCCGCGCCCGCACGACTCCGCCCACGTCCGGGGACACCACCACCAGGTTGTCGTGTCCGTGCTTCCACAAGTCCCCAAGCAGGATCGGCGTCGAGTAGACGTTGTCCACCGGGATGTCGAAAAACCCCTGGATCTGGTCCGAGTGCAGATCCATGGTGAGCACCCGGTCGACGCCCACGCTGGTGAGCATGTTCGCCACCACCTTCGAAGTGATCGGCACCCGTGCCGAGCGCGGACGCCGGTCTTGGCGCGCGTAACCGAGATACGGAATCGCCGTCGTCACCCGCCCCGCCGAGGCCCGCTTCAGGGCGTCCACCATCACCAGCACTTCCATCAGGTTGTCGTTGGCCGGCGGGCAGGTGGACTGGAGCACGAACACGTCCTTGCCGCGTACGTTCTCCAGGATCTCCACCATGACCTCGCCGTCGGAGAAGCGCCCCACGGTGGCACGCCCGAGATGGATGTTCAGGTGCTTGACCACATCCTCGGCAAGCCTGGGGTTGTCATTGCCGGTAAACACCATCAGGCTGTCATAGGCCATGGTCTGTGCCTTCGCTGCGCCTAAAAAAGAACCAGCCGCTCGCGCGGCTGACTCCCCTGGCCCCGCGCGTCCCGCGGCGCCAGTCCGTCAATTGGCTGGGGAGGTAGGATTCGAACCCACGTATGCCGGAATCAAAATCCGGTGCCTTAACCAGCTTGGCGACTCCCCAAGAATTCGTTACGGGGCCAAGTCCCGCAGCGGGTGCCGTTCCAGCCCGCGGGCCACAAACCCGTGCATGGCCGAAGGCAGCCGGTCCCACACCCGCCGCGCCTCGCCTTCGGTCGCGAAGGATGCGAACACGCAGGCGCCGGAGCCGGTCATGGCGGCCGCGCCGAATTGCCTCAACCAGGTCAGATGCTCGGCGACCGCCGGGTATTTGCGGCAGACTACGGCCTCCAGGTCGTTCCGGCCGTACCCTACTGAAAAGTCGAATATTTTGATTGGTTTCGTGTCCCGTGTCAATTGCGGATCGGAGAAAATCCCGGCGGTCGAAACCTCCACCGGGGGCACGAGGACCAGGTACCAGGCCGGCGGCAGCCCCACGGGCTGGAGCTGCTCGCCGATCCCCTCGGCCAAGGCGTTCTCCCCATAGACAAATACCGGTACATCGGCCCCGAGACGCAACGCCAGTTCCTTCAGCCGCTCTCGCCCAAACCCGATTTCCCACAACCGATTCAAGGCCAGCAGCGTGGTCGCCGCGTCCGAGCTTCCCCCGCCCAGCCCACCGCCCAACGGGAGGCGCTTCTCAAGCCGGATGTCCGCCCCCAGCCGGCAGCCGGCCTCCGCCTGCAGCAGCCGCGCCGCGCGCAGGCACAGGTTCCGTTCGTCGGGGACTCCGGGAAGCGGCCGCTCCAGGGCAACGGTCCCGTCGTGCCGCAGCCGGAAGGCGAGACCGTCGCCGTAATCGATGAAGTGGAACACGGTCTGCAGCAGGTGATAGCCGTCGGCCCGCCGCCCCACCACGTGCAGGAACAGGTTGAGCTTGGCGGGGGCCGGGTAACTTTCGGAAAATGACGTCATTGGCTCCCCGGGCCTGACTGCCATTCGTCGATCGCGAGCCTGATTTCGAGATCTTCGCGCCGCAGGGTGACCAGCCCGGGGACTCGCCCGGCATCGGTGACGCGATAGCGGGCATAGACGATGTCCCAGCCGTCCTGACGCACCCGTTCCACCCGGCCCTCTCCATCAATGTCGATGATGGCGTCGCGCGCGGGGTCATTCTTCGCGCGAACCCAGTGAATGAGCCCGCGCACCGGCAGGTTCCAGCCGAGGGCGCCGCGGGTCAGGGCTTCCGCGTCCGGAGCGTCGAACTGCCTGCCTTCCGAAGTGACGAGCCGGTAGCCCCCGCGGCTGCCGGTGATGCGGGCCACGGTCTGCCCCAGGGGGGAATTGAGGGAGATCTCGTCCTCGGCATCGTTGTGCACCCAGCGCACGCCGCCCGAGAAACCCTGCTCGCCGTGCTTGACCGCGATCCTGCCGGAGAGGGTGAAGGCAAGCGCATCGGCAGGCACCGTGGAGACGGCGGTCTGCACCGGGACTTCGGCGCAACCGCCAAGCAT
The DNA here is from genome assembly GCA_016183615.1 of Betaproteobacteria bacterium. Lineage (GTDB taxonomy): Bacteria > Pseudomonadota > Gammaproteobacteria > Burkholderiales > UBA6910 > JACPEG01. The sequence goes on along the minus strand of JACPEG010000018.1, from coordinate 15,162 downwards.
CAGCGCAACGAGAAGCAGCGCAGCCGGGCGGCCCATGACAGGTTCAGCGGGCCGCCTCGGCGGTGAAGCGCTTGATGGTGTTGAGCAGCAGCTGGTTGGTGGGGTTGTCCTTGAGATTGGACTGCCAGATGCGCTTCGCCTCGTCGCGCTCGCCCTTCATCCACAGCACTTCGCCCAGATGCGCGGCGATTTCCGGGTCCGGCCGGTGGGCGAACGCGCGGCGCAGAAAATCGAGACCCTCGTTGATACTGCCCAGGCGATACAGCACCCAGCCCATGCTGTCCATGATGAACGGATCCTCCGGCGCCAGTGCCAGCGCCTTCTCGATCAGCTGGCGCGCTTCCTGCAGCCGCTGATTGCGGTCGGCCAGCGTGTAGCCGAGTGCATTGTAGGCGTGGGCGTGATCGGGCTTGAGCTGGATCACCTTGCGCAGGTTGGACTCCAGCAGGTCGAGGCGCTCCAGCTTCTCTGCCGCCATGGCCTGGTCATACAGCAGGTCCGGGGTGTTGGGCTGCTTTTCCAGGGCCCGCGTCAGCACGTCGAACGCCTCCTGGTAGCTCCCGGAGTCCCGCAGCAACTGGGCCTCCGCCATGGCAAGCTGCGAGCGCTGCTGGAGATTCTGTGCATCGAGCTCCTGCAGGTGCCTGCGGCCGTCCGCGAGCCTGCCCTGCCTGGCAAGCATGGCGGCGTACTTGATCTGAGCCTGCAGGAACTGCTCGCCCCGCACCACGCTCTTGTACCACTCGCCCGCCTCCTCGTAACGCTTCTGCTCCTCGAACACCTGTCCGAGGTAGAGGCGCACCGTATCCAGGTCCCGGTAGTTGGTCTCGAGCACCTTGCGGAACTGGGTCTCGGCGATCCCGTAGTCCTTGAGCTGCAGCGAAAGCAGTCCTACCGCCACCATGACTTCGGGCGTGCCCGGAAAATCCGCCAGCAGCTGCTGGAATTCGCCCCGCGCCCGGGTGTAATCCTTCTCCGCCACCAGGGCCCGGGCAAAGGCGAGCCGAGCCTCCCGCGACTTCGGGTACCGCGAAAGGTAGCCGCGCAACTCTTCCAGGCCCTGGGCGTTCAATCCCTTGCGCTGCAGGATCTGGACCTGGAACAACACGGCCATTTCCCAGTCGGGCCGCAAGGCCCGAGCTTCCTTCACGTCGGCGATGGCCGCGTCCAGGTCTCCCGCATACCACGCGGCCTGCGCCATGGCGACGTGGGCTTCGGCAAGTCTGGGAAAGGGCTTTGCCAGCTCCCGCACCAGCTTCAGCACCGCCGCCTTGTCGTTGTGGCGGGCCAGCAGGCCATTGAGTTGCAGGAACCCCTGGCCGACGTTTTCCTGCTCGGCGGCGAGGAGCTTCTCCAGATGCGGTCTTGCCTCGTCGAGCTTGTTGGTGTTGACCAGCAGTGCCGCCAGGGTCTGCCGCGCCCTCACCGACGCGGGATCGAGCTCAAGCCACAGGCCGGCTGTCTCCAGCGCGGTGGTGAGCAGCCGCGACTGCAGCGCAAGCTCGGTGGCGCGCTGGGCGATGCGCGGATCCCGGGTATTTTTCGCCAGCTCCAGGTAGGTGCCGGCTGCGATCGGCAGGCTGCCGCGCTGGGCCGCCACCTCGGCAAGCAGATATTGGAACAGCAACTCCTCGGTGAGCTCCCGATTCGGGAGCGGCGGCCCCTTGGGCTCGGCTTTTTTCTCCGCGGCCTTGGCTGCAGGCGCGGATGCCGCCTGTTCCTTGACCGGCTGCTGGGCGCAGGCCGCCAGCAGCAACAGCAGCGCAAGACTCAGGACTGGGGAGAGCGACATGAGGGAAGCCTGGAAGTGTGGGAACAAGCGTAGATTAGAGAAGCCGGACGCCGGTTGGTTCACCTCGGACGGGCAGTTGAGCCGCCAAGCTCCCCCGAGAGATCTTGACCATGCCGAAGACGCCGACAGCCTGGCGGTTCCAACTGCCCCGGGTTACGGCTTCAATAGAACCGCCATATTAGGTATATTTGGCGCTCGCCACAAGAGACGAAGATTCCGCGCGTTTTCCATGTCCGCCCCCCCCGCCATCACCCTCGCCGCCCGTGGTCTCAGCCGCAACTTCGGGCCGCGCACGGCCGTGCAGGACGTCAGCCTGGAGCTGAAACGCGGCGAGGTGCTGGGCTTCCTGGGGCCCAACGGAGCCGGCAAGACCACCACCATGCAGATGCTCACCGGAAACCTGGCCCCGACCCGCGGCAGCGTGTGCGTGTGCGGCATCGATCTGCTCGACGAGCCGCGGTCGGCCAAGGCGCGAATCGGCTATCTGCCGGAAACGCCCCCCCTGTACCGGGACCTCAGCGTGGATGATTACCTACGGCTCGCCGCCCGCCTGCACCGGGTTGCGAAGGGCGTCGTCGGCGAAGCCGTGGAGCAGGTGAAGCGGCGCTGCGGCCTCTCGGACATGGGCCGCCGGTTGATCGGCGCCCTGTCCAGGGGCTTCCAGCAGCGGGTCGGCATCGCGCAGGCCATCGTTCACAACCCGGACGTGGTGATCCTGGACGAGCCCACGGTGGGACTCGATCCGATCCAGATCCGGGAAATCCGCGGCCTGATCCGGGAACTGGGGGGCGAGCACAGCGTGGTGCTGTCCACCCACATCCTGCCGGAGGTGGAGAGCGTGTGTGACCGGGTCCAAATCATGCACCAGGGCCGAATGGTGTTCGGCGGCAGCGTCGAGGCACTGAGAAACGAGCGCCGCGCCCACATCCTCGTCCTCATCCTGGGCAATGCGCCGGCCATCGAGGAACTCCGGGCCGTGGACGGCGTAACGGCGGTCGAGCAGGTTTCGGCCAACGAGTTTCGCGTCCATCATGCCCCGCAAAACGATCCGAGCGGCCGGCTGGCGCAGCTCGCCGTGAGCCGGGGCTGGGGCCTCACCCAGCTTGCGCCCGCCCACGCCAGCCTTGAGGACGTGTTCCTGCAGCTCACGCAGAAGGAAAATAATGCGGAGACGGCAAACAGGGAACGGTAAACGGAGACACCCCGTGACCTCACCGTTTGCTGTTCACTGTTCACCGTTTACGGGTTCTCAATGATTTTCACGATCGCCTCCAAAGAAGCAAAATCCCTCTACGGCTCGCCATCCGCCTGGATCGTGCTCGCGATCCTGCAGCTCATCCTCGCCCGGATGTTCCTGCTGCGGGTGGACGATTTCCTGCGCGCCCAGTCCCAGCTCGCGCTCTACGCCAACGCACCGGGGGTGACCGAAGCGATCGGCGCCTACCTGTTCAGCTCGGCGGCCACCGTGCTGCTGATGGCCACGCCTTTCTTCACCATGCGGCTCATGGCCGACGAGCGGCGCAACCAGACCCTCACCTTTCTCATCTCGGCGCCGGTGTCGATGACCGAGATCGTGCTCGGGAAATTCCTCGGGTTGATGGCATTCCTGTTGCTGGTGATCGGACTGATCCTCGCCATGGCGCTGTCGCTCTACGCCGGGGCCTCCCTCGATCTCAACCTGATCCTGGCCAACCTGCTGGGGCTCACGCTGCTCGCCGGCTGCTACGCCGCGCTGGGGCTTTTTCTCTCGTGCCTCACCCAGCATGCGATCCTCGCCGGCATCGGCGCACTGGGCGCCCTGCTGGGGCTGTGGATCCTGCACCTCACGGCCTCGGATCCCGACAGCCCGCTGATCGCCCTGTCCATCCTCAAGCATTTCGAGAACCTGAACGCGGGCCTCATCGATACCTTCGACGTGACCTACTTCCTGCTCTTCATCGTCACCTTTCTGGTATTGGCGATCCGGCGCCTGGACGGTGACCGGCTGCGCGGCTAGTCATGGAGATCACGCGCCGGTTCCGCATCCAGCTCCTGGCCCAGAACGCGTTGTTCGTTGCGCTGTTCCTGGCCCTGATCGGCTTGGCCGGCTACTTCGCGCGGGAATACCGCACCCAGTGGGACGTCACCGCCAGCCACCGCAACAGCCTCACCGCTGCCAGCCTGGAGGTGCTCAAGCAACTCAAGGGCGCGGTCAGGGTCACGGTCTATTCGCACGCCCAGCAGCCGCGGGCCCGTGAGATGCGCAAGGAGATCGCCGAGCTCGTCGGCGCCTACCAGCGCGCCAGACCCGATATTTCGCTCACCTTCGTGGACCCGGCGGAAAATCCCAAGCTCGCGGAGCAGGCGGGCATCAAGGCCGACGGCGAGCTGACTGTGGAATACGACAAGCGCAGGGAACGTCTTCTGCCCGGTAACATCAACGAACGGGATATCACCAACCTGCTGATGCGGCTGGTGCGGCGGCGCGAGCTGCTGGTGATGTACCTGGACGGCCACGGGGAGCGGCGGCTCGACGGCATCGCCAATCACGACCTGGGCGAGTTCGGCAAGCAGCTCCTGCTCAAGGGCTTCGGGATCAACCGCCTCAACCTGACGGTGGCCCCGGAGGTGCCCGCCAACGCAGCGGTGCTGGTGATCTCGAACCCCCAGGTGGATCTGCTCCCAGGGGAGCTCGACCGGCTCGTCGCCTATGTGAATCGCGGGGGCAACCTGTTCTGGCTCATCGACCAGGAGCCGCTGCATGGCCTGGCGCCGCTGGCCCAGCTGCTGGGGCTCACGCTGACCCCCGGCGTGGTGGTGGACCCCTCGGCCCAGCGGCTGAACGCGCTGCCGACCTGGGCCCTGGCCTCCAGCTACGGGCGCCATCCCGTCACCCAGAATTTCAACCTCATCACGGTGTTCCCGTTTTCGCGTTCGATCGGTGCAGGCGACGATCAGGGCTGGCGCGTGGCGAACCTGGTGGAAGCCGCCCAGCAGGGCTGGGTGGAAACCGGCGAGCTCGATCGCAGCATGAAGTTCGACAAGAACCGGGACACGCCGGGACCCGTGCCCATCGCGGTGGCCCTCACCCGCAGCGTCAACGACCGGGAACAGCGCGTGGTGGTGGTAGGCAACGGCTATTTCCTGGCCAATACCTTTGTCGGCAACGGCGGCAACATGGACCTCGGTATCAACATCATGAACTGGCTCGCCGGCGACGACAGCCTGATCGCGGTGCAGCCGCGGGGTCCCAAGGATCCGAGCCTGGACCTCACCACCGGCTCCGCGCTCACCATCACTGCCACGTTCCTGATCGGCCTGCCGCTGGCATTCCTGGCGACGGCCGCCGCCCTCTGGTGGCGGCGCCGGAAGCTCTAGCGCTCACTCACGGCCCGCGCTCCGGGAAACGTCCCGTGAAATCGCGCATCCTCCTCAATCTGGCGTTGGCTGCGGCGGTGGCCGCGCTGGGGCTGTTTGCCTTCCTGAAACCCAGGCCCGGCACCGGACCGGAATACCGGTTGTCCGGCCTGAATCCCTCCGAGGTGACGGAATTTCGCGTCGAGCGCGCCGGGTTGCCTGCACTCGAAATCAGGAAACGGTCGGGCCGCTGGACGATGACCGCGCCCATCCCGGGGCGCGTGGAATTGCTCAAGGTGCAGCGCGTGCTCGACCTGACCGGCGCCACCAGCAGGCAGCGGTTTGCCGCCGATGACCTGCAGCGTTTCGAGCTCGCCCCTCCCGCGCTGGTCATCACGCTGCAGGGCGAGCGCTTCGCGCTGGGCATGCGCAACCCGGTTTCCCAGGAACAGTATGTCGGAACGCGCGACGGCGTTTTCCTCGTGGCGCCCCGCTTTGCCGCCGCGGTTCCGGCTCGCGCCGAGGACTGGCTGAGCCGCCAGCCCCTTGCCGACCCGGAATCGCCGGTGGCGTTCGAAATGCCCGGGTTCACGATCCGCAGCGTGGACGGAAAATGGACGGTCAGCCCCGAGCGCAGCGATTTGAGCCAGGACGACCTCAACCGCTGGGTCCAGGAGTGGCGCTCGGCCCGTGCCGGCGCCGTGGAGCGGGGGCCGAAAACTCCCCAGGGAGAATCCTTCACTCTGCGGCTGAAGGACGACCGGGCGGTGCCGTTCCGCATCCTGCGCCGGGAGCCGGAGGTGGTTCTGGTGCGCACCGACGAGAATCTGCAATACCACTTTTCCCGGGAAAACGGGGCTCCGCTGCTCAACCTGCCCGCAAGGGAAAAGCGCTGATCTCTCAGCGCCGCGCCACCCCGCACCCGTTCACCACCATGCCTGAGCTGCCCGAAGTCGAGACCACCCGCCGCGGCATCGCCGCCCACCTGGTCGGCCGGCGCATCGAGGGCGCGGTGGTGCGCAACGCCGCGCTGCGCTGGCGGATTCCGCCCCATCTGGGCCGCATGGTCCGCGGCCTCGTGGTCCGGGATATCGAGCGGCGGGGGAAATACCTGCTGGTGCGCTGCGAGCCGGGCACCTTGATCCTGCATCTCGGCATGTCCGGAAGCCTGCGCGTGCTGCCGGTGGGAACACCGGCGGAGAAGCACGATCACTTCGATCTGATTCTCGACAGCGGCATGCTCATGCGGCTGCGAGACCCGCGGCGCTTCGGGGCCGTGCTGTGGGAAGCCGGAGATCCCCTGAAGCACCCGCTGCTCCGGGACCTGGGCCCCGAGCCGCTCACCGGCGCACTGACCGGGAAATGGCTGTTCCGGCAGACCCGCAACCGCAGTGCCGCCATCAAGCAGGTCCTGATGGACGGCCACCTGGTGGTGGGTGTGGGCAACATCTACGCCAATGAGGCGCTGTTCCGGGCCGGGATCAACCCCAAGACCCCGGCCCGGCGCGTCGGACTGTCCCGTTACGAGCAGCTGGCCGAAGCCATCAGGCGTACCCTGCGGGCGGCGATCCGGGCCGGCGGCAGCAGCCTGCGGGATTTCGTGAAAAGCGACGGTACTCCGGGCTATTTCCAACAGCAGTACCAGGTCTACGAGCGCGCCGGCGAGCCGTGCTTAAGGTGCGGAACGCCGATCCGCCGGATCAGGCAGGGGCAGAGATCGACATTCTATTGTCCGCGCTGCCAGAAATGACCCGGCACGGACGGGCGGCCGGTCAAGGGATCAGCGAGAAAATCCGGATTCCGGCTTGCGCCGGAATGACGAAAGAAAGCCGGTAGGTTGGGCTTCGGTTGCGAAGCCCAACAATTTTTCCGGGTGAGAAATGTTGGGCATGAATGCCCAACCTACGCCGCGGAAGTCTTCTGGCCGGTCAGCCGCAGGAACTTTTCCTGCAGCTGGTCCCCGGTTTCGACCACATCCGGATTCTTGATGATGCAGTCCACCGGGCATACCTGCTGGCACTGGGGCGTATCGTAGTGGCCAATGCACTCGGTGCATTTCCCCGGGTCGATGACGTAGATCTCCGTCCCCTGGGAAATGGCGCTGTTCGGGCACTCGGGCTCGCACACGTCGCAGTTGATGCATTCGTCGGTGATCATCAGGGCCATGGCCGGTCTCTCACTTTCCGGAACGGCGACGCGTCTTGTCGTTCAGCCTCTCGCCCACCAGGGGATGCACGAAGGTGCTTACGTCCCCGCCCAGGGTGGCAATTTCCCGCACCATGGTGGCCGAAATGAACATGTATTGCTCTGCAGGCGTCAGGAACAAGGTTTCGACATCGGGATAGAGGTTGCGGTTCATCCCCGCCATCTGGAATTCGTACTCGAAATCCGACACTGCCCGCAATCCCCGCAGGATCACGCTGGCCCCCTGGGCCCGCAGGAAGTCCATCAGCAGCCCGGAGAATCCGTCGACCTTGACATTGTCGTAACCGGAAAGCACCTGGCGCGCCATGTCCACGCGCTCGTCGAGGGTAAAGAACGGCCCCTTGCCCTTGCTGTCGGCCACCGCCACGATCACCTGGTCGAACAGGTGTGAGGCGCGCCGCACCAGGTCCTCGTGGCCGCGGGTCAGCGGGTCAAACGTTCCGGGGTAAATCGCCTTGCTGTACATGGTCGTTCCATTCTAGCAATTGATAGTGCACCTTGCCGGCGCGATCGCCGCGAACCACCCTCCAGCCGGGACCCGGGGCCGGCGCCACACCGCTTTCCACGTAGAGCAGCCCGCCGGGGGCAAGCCGCTGCGGCATCAGCTCGAACAGCTCCGGCAACAGCCCGGCCCGGAACGGCGGATCCAGAAAAACCACGTCATAGGCCCGGTGGTCGGAGGCGGCAAATTTTACCCCATCCGCGAGGATGAGTTCCAGATTCGCTGCCGCGAGCCGCTGGGCGTTATCCCGCAGCGCCTTCATCACCTTGCGGTCGGATTCCACCATCACGACCTGGCGTGCGCCCCGGGACAGGGCCTCGAAACCCAGGGCCCCGCTGCCGGCGAACAGATCGAGACAGGCTTTCCCGGCGAGGTCCTGGCCCAGCCAGTTGAACAGCGTCTCCCGCACCCGGTCGGGGGTGGGCCGCAGGTCGGGAAGATCGGGAAACGCGAGATAGCGCCGGCGCCAGGCGCCGCCGATGATGCGGACTCGGTTCACGGGAGGGGAATTTACCACAGGCACAGCGACACAGAGAACTTCAAAAAAGGCATTAAACGCAGAGGACGCAAAGATCGCGAAGACAAAAGGCCTTGTTTTTCTCCGCGTTCTTTGCGTCTTTGCGTTGAAAAGCTTTTCTCTGTGCCTCCGTGGTGAGAACTTACTTTGCGTCCGCGCCGCCCACGATGACGGTCACCATGGCGTCGGGCCGGATGCGCCGGAAAAACGCGCTCCTGATGTCGGCCACCGTCACCTGCCCCACCTTGCGCAGGAAATCGTCCAGATAGGTGAGCGGCAGCTGGTAGAAGCCGATCAACGCCAGGTACTCGTGGATCTTCTTGTTGCTGTCGATGCGCAGCGGGAAGCCGCCGATGATGTTCTGCTTGGCCGCGCGCAGCTCCTTTTCGGTCGGTCCCTTGGCGATGAATTCGTCGACGGTCCGGCGCACCAGGCCCAGGGCCTCGTCGGCCTGCTCCTTCTTGGTCTGCAGCCCGATCTCGAACGGTCCCTGCTGCTTGAGGGGCGCGAAATAGCTGTACACGCTGTAGGCGAAGCCGCGCTTCTCCCGCACTTCCTGGTTGAGCCGCGAGACGAAGCCGCCGCCGCCGAGAATGTAGTTGCCCACGTACAGGGGAAAATAATCCGGGTCGTCGCGGGTAACGCCGGGATAGCCCATGTTGATGTGGGCCTGGGTCGCCGGATGGGGAATGCGCTGCACGGTTTCCCGGGCCGGGGCCTTCACTGCCGGCACGGTCGCGGTCACCCGCCCGGAGGGCAGGCCCCGCGTCAGATCTTCCGCCAGCGCCTCGGCCTCGGCGCGGCTGAGATCCCCCATGATGGCAATCACCGCGCTGCCGGCCAGGTAGCGGCCGCGGTAGAACGCAACGAGGTCCTCGCGCTGAATCCGCGACACCGTGTCGATCTCGCCGGAACCCCGCAGGCCGTAGGGATGATCGCCGTAGAGCAGCTTGTTGAAAGCCCGGTCCACGATGGAGTCGGGCTTGGTTTCCGACTCCTTGAGGGCCGCGATCACCCGCGCCTTCTCCCGCTCCAGCACCTTCTCCGGGAACCCGGGCTTCTGCAGCACCCGCGAGAACACCTCGAGCGCCTGCTTGCGCTCCCGCGCGCTGGAGAGCGTGCGCAGGCCGAGCCCCGCCCGGTCCTGGTCGAAGCGTCCGCCAAGAACTGCGCCCACATCGGCCATCGCCTTGGCGATGTCATCCTCCGTGAGGCCATCCGCCCCGGTTGGCAGCAGGTTGCGGGTCAGGCTGGCGACGCCGGATTTCTCCGGGGTGTCCGCGCCGCTGCCCGCCGGAAAATCCACGCTCAGGTCGAGGATGGGCAGATCCCGGTTTTCCACGAAGTAGACCCGGGCGCCGCTGGACGTCTGCCAGTGCTGGATGGGCAGGGTGGCCCAGGCCGCCGGCGCGGCACACAGGGCGATGAAGGCGATCAGCAGTTTGCGAAATGCCATGGCTCAGGTTTCCTTTCGTATTCTTCGATCGCGAATCAATGGCGCAGTCCGGTCGCTGCCGGTGCCCGCTTCTTGTCGAGCGGCTGGGGGTCCAGCACCGCCACCGTGAGGCTGTCGTCCTTGAAGTACTTCCTCGCCACTTCCTGCACCTGGGCCGCCGTCACCTCCTGCAGCTTCTTCACCATGAGATCGATGTCCTTGTAGGACAGCCCCACCATCTCGGTCTGGCCGATCTCCATGGCCTGGTAGAACATGGAGTCCCGCTTGTACACCTGGGCGGCGACAACCTGGGACTTCACGCGGTTCAACTCCTCCTCGGTAACCCCGTCCTTCGCGATCTTGTCGATTTCGGCCCGCAGCGCCACCTCCAGTTCGGCGACGCTCCTGCCCTCGCTGGGGGCGCCATCCAGGAAAAACATGCCGGGGCCGCGGGCGGTGCCGTCGTAGCTCGCGCCCGCCGACTGGGCGAGGCGCGTGTCGCGCACCAGGTTCTTGGGAAGCCGGGCCGAGGCGTTGCCGTCCAGCACGCCGGCCAGCACTTCCAGGGCGTAGGGCTCCCAGTCCGCGGCGGCGTCCCGCAGCACCGGGGCGTGATAGGCCATCAGCAGATAGGGCAGCTCCGCCGGCGCCTTCACCGTGAGGCGCTTGATTCCGGCCTGGGGGGGCTCCTGCTGGGGCTTGCGCTCCGGCAGGGGCCGCGGCGCGAAGCCGCCGTAATAGCGCTCGGCCAGCGCCAGCACGCCTTTCGGATTCACGTCGCCCACCACCACCAGGATGGCGTTGTTGGGAGCGTACCAGCGACCGTACCAGTCCCGGGCATCGCCCACCGTCATGTTCTCCAGATCGTTCATCCAGCCGATGATGGGACGCTGGTAGGGGTGGGACTGGAAGGCCGCCGCCATCAGCTTCTCGTACACCAGCGAATGGGGCTGGTCCTCGGTGCGCAGCCGGCGCTCCTCCATCACCACCTTGATCTCCTTTTCGAACTCCTCGCGGGTGAGGATGAGGTTGCGCATGCGGTCCGCTTCCAGCTGCATGGCAAGCGCAAGCTTCGACTTGTGGAGCTGCTGGAAATAGGCCGTGTAGTCGCGGCTGGTGAAGGCGTTCTCGCGGCCCCCGGCCGCGGCGATGCGGCGGGAGAATTCGCCGGCCGGCACGCCCTTGGTGCCCTTGAACATCATGTGCTCCAGCAGGTGCGCCACGCCGGTGGTGCCGTTGAATTCGTCCATGGAGCCGGCCCGGTACCAGATCTGGGTCACCACCACCGGCGCGCGGTGATCTTCCTTGACGATGAGCCGCAGCCCGTTCTTCAGGCGGAATTCGTGGGGATTGGCGAGAGCCGCCAGCGGCATCCAGGCAACCATCGCGACGGCAAGAATTCCGGCCCAGCGCCGGGGAAAGGATCCGTAGAGGGTCATTGTTATAGCCTTGGGGTTGGCAAACGGAATAGAATTGCGGCTTCGCATTATAGCCGCCGCAGTTCCGCGAAACACCCAGCTTCTGACACCCGACCCCGATGCTAAGTTTCTTCAAGGGCAGCAAGGAGGGCGCCACGCCGGATCGGCCCCCGGCCGAAACTCCGCCCGCAGGCTGGGCGGGGCGGCTGCGGCAGGGCCTCGCCCGCACCCGGGAGAACCTGGGGCGCCAGCTCGGCGGTCTGTTCGGGGCCCACGCCAAAATCGACGAGGCCCTGTACGAGGAGCTGGAAACGGCGCTGCTCACCGCGGACGTCGGCGTCGAGGCCACCGGGTTTCTGCTGGAAGACCTGCGCAGGCGGGTGAAGCGCGACGGTCTTTCCGATTCGGGTGAGCTCAAGGACGCGCTCAAGCAGGCCCTCACCGAACTGCTGGCACCGCTGGCGCAGCCCCTCGATGTATCTGGCGCCAGGCCTTTCGTCATCATGATGGCGGGGGTGAACGGCGCCGGCAAGACCACCTCCATCGGCAAGCTCGCAAAGTATTTCCAGACAGAGGGGCACTCAGTGCTGCTGGCAGCCGGCGATACCTTTCGCGCGGCGGCCCGGGAGCAGCTGGCGGTCTGGGGCGAGCGCAACAACGTGGCGGTCATTTCCCAGCAGGGCGGCGACGCAGCGGCGGTGATTTTCGACGCGGTGCAGGCGGCGCGCGCCCGCGGCACCGACATCCTGCTCGCCGACACCGCGGGGCGGCTCACCACCCAGCTGCACCTGATGGAGGAAATCCGCAAGGTGAAGCGGGTCATCGCCAAGGCCGATCCCGGGGCGCCCCATGAAATCATCCTGGTGCTGGATGCCAACACCGGCCAGAACGCCGTGGTGCAGGTGAAGGCCTTCGACGAGGCGCTGGGACTCACCGGCCTCATCGTCACCAAGCTGGACGGCACCGCGAAGGGCGGCGTGCTCGCCGCCATCGCCCGCGTGCGCCCGGTGCCCATCCGCTTCATCGGCGTGGGCGAGGGGCTCGACGACCTGCGGCCGTTCGATGCGCGGGAATTCGTCGAGGCGTTGTTTGAATAAGAACAACAGCAATCACCGCGGAGGGCGCGGAGGAATTCGACGAAGAACATGACCCTTCGCGTTCGAACCATACGCTCAATCCTGTCGGTAATGGGTTTCCTCCGCGTACTCTGCGTCCTCCGCGGTTAGAGCTTTTCCATTAGGCCGATCCAAATTGATCAGTTTCAGCCAGGTCAACAAGCGCTACCCCGGCGGCTTCGAGGCCCTGAAGAACATCAGCTTCAGCGTCGAGCGCGGCGAGATGGTGTTCATCACCGGCCACTCGGGCGCCGGCAAAAGCACGCTGCTCAAGCTGATTCCCGCCATCGAGCGCCCCACCAGCGGCAGCCTGCTGGTGAGCGGCCAGAACGTGGGGGCCATGCGCCCGGGCGCCGTGCCCTATCTGCGGCGCAACTTCGGGCTGGTGTTCCAGGATCACAAGCTGCTGTTCGACCGCAGCGTGTTCGACAACGTGATGCTGCCCCTGGCCATCGGCGGATTCGAAACCAGGGAGGCGGCGCGCCGGGCGCGGGCGGCCCTCGACAAGGTCGGGCTGCTGGAAAAGGAGAGGGCCTATCCGATCACGCTGTCCGGCGGCGAACAGCAGCGGCTGTGCATCGCCCGTGCCGTGGTGTCGCGGCCCTCGATCCTGATCGCCGACGAGCCCACCGGCAACCTGGATTCCGCCTACGCATCGGAGATCATGGACATCTTCCGGGCCTTCAACCAGGTGGGCGTCACCGTCCTGATCGCGACCCACGATGAAGCCGTGCTGGAGCGCATGAAGCCCCGGGTGATCCGGCTCGCTCGCGGAGCGCTCCTGCCATGAAGGGCTGGATCGTCCAGCACGCCCAGGCCATGGGTTTCACCCTGCGGCGCCTGGTGCGCGCGCCGGTGGCAAGCCTGCTCAACATCCTGGTCATGGGGATCGCGCTGAGCCTCCCGGCGGGCGCCTACGTGCTGCTGGAAAACCTGCAGGCGCTGTCGGGCCAGGTCAACAGCGCGCCCCAGGTGAGCCTGTTTCTCGCGTTGGACGCCGCCAGGAGCGACGTCGAAAAAACCGAGGCGCGGCTCAAGAGTCATCCGGAAGTAAAGCGCTACCGCTTCGTGCCCCGGGACCAGGCCCTTGCCGATCTCAAGCGCAACGCCGGGCTTGCCGACGTGGTGGAAAGCCTCAAGCAGAATCCACTGCCCGACGCCTTCGTGGTAGACGCCAGGAGCGGGGCCGCCGACGCCCTCGAGCGCCTGTCCCGGGAATTGCGGCAATGGCCCAAGGTGGAGCATGTGCAGCTCGACACCGCCTGGGCGCGGCGCCTGGATGCGCTGCTGCAGCTGGGGCGCCTGGCGGTGCTGGCCCTCGCCACCCTGCTGGCCTTTACCCTGGTGGCGGTGACCTTCAACACCATCCGGCTGCAGGTGCTCACCCAGCGGGACGAAATCGAGGTGGCCAAGCTGATCGGCGCCACCGACGGCTTCATCCGGCGTCCCTTCCTCTATTTCGGGGCCCTGCAGGGGCTGGCGGGCGGGATTGCCGCCTGGGTCGTCATCGGGGCGTTCCTGGCGCTGCTCAACGGCCCCCTCTCGGAGCTTTCCCAGCTCTATGCCGCAAGCCTGTACCTCCGCCACCTGCCGCTCCAGGACAGTCTGAGCCTGCTTGGATTTTCGGCCTGGCTGGGCTGGCTGGGGGCTTGGCTGTCGGTGAGTAAACACTTACAGCAAGTCAATCCTGCGTAACGATTTCAATGAGTTAGGAAACCGCTCCCCCGGAACTTTTGGGGTGCTTGGCACTCGAATGCGTGGAGTGCTAATATTCGAGCGGGAGGTAAAAAGCGTATGTCCAATGCCTTAGCCCTGACATTTCCGGCCCTGCCTTCGGCCACGGGAAGCCTGGAGAGCTATGTCCAGGCGGTGAATCGTTTCCCCATCCTCACTCAGGAGGAAGAAACGCGGCTCGCGCGTCGCTTCCGCGACGAGGACGATCTTGAGGCGGCGCGCCAGCTGGTGCTGTCCCATCTTCGGGTGGTGGTCGCCATCGCCCGGGGTTACCTCGGTTACGGCCTGCCCCAGGCGGACCTGATCCAGGAAGGCAACATCGGTCTCATGAAGGCGGTGAAGCGCTTCGACCCGGAGCGCGGCGTGCGGCTGGTGTCGTTCGCCGTGCACTGGATCAAGGCCGAAATCCACGAATTCATCCTCAAGAACTGGCGGCTGGTGAAAGTCGCCACCACCAAGGCCCAGCGCAAGCTGTTTTTCAACCTGCGAAGCATGAAGCAGGACCTCGGCCCCCTCAACCTGGACGAAGTGACGTCGATGGCGAAGCAGCTTGGCGTCAAGCCCGAGGACGTGGTGGAGATGGAAACCCGCATGAGCGGCCAGGACATTTCCCTGGAGCCTGCCGCGGATGACGACGAGGACAGCTTCAGTCCCATTTCCTACCTGGCCGACGCGGCGCCCGAGCCGGCGCGGCTGCTGGAAACCGAGCAGACCCTGCGCCTGCGCCACGAAGGGCTGCAGAAGGCCCTGAAGACCCTGGATGCCCGCAGCCGCCGCATTATCGAGGCGCGCTGGCTCCGGGAAGGCGACGAGGCGACGCTGCACGACCTGGCCGCGGAGTTCAAGGTCTCGGCGGAGCGCATCCGCCAGATCGAGCAGAAGGCGATGCAGAAAATGCGCGCCGCCATGGGCGAAGCCGCGTAGCCTGTATCACTCCGGAAAAAAGGCGCTCTTCGGGGCGCCTTTTTTATTGGCTCATCAGGAAATCGAGTGGGTAATTCTAGAGGGAAATGTGGCTGGAAGCCGCATGGATATTGGCTTGCAGGGGTTTCGTAAGGTGCTTGAATTCGGCATCATGTTTAGATGGCCAATTCAGCGAAGCGACAGC
>JACPEG010000017.1 GCA_016183615.1 Betaproteobacteria bacterium | reverse complement strand
TTCGACATGGTGCCGGTGCTGGAGAAGGTCTACCGCGACTACATCGGCGACGTGAAGGGCCGGGCCTACCCGGGGCCGGAGCACACGGTGTTCATGAAGGAAGAGGAGCTCAAGCGGTTCAAGGAGATCGTGGGTTGGAAAACCGAGAAGCGCAAAGTAGCGCCGTAATCTCCGCCGCCGACATCCTGTCGCGGACCGGATTCTTTGCCGAGCTGAGCCCGCGCCAGCTGTACGAGATCTCGCGGCTGTGCCGGGTCGAGGAATACCCGGAGGGCGCCCAGGTCTACCGCCTGGGAGAGCCGGCCCGCAACTTTTATATCCTGGCGGAGGGCATAGTAAGCTTTGCCGTCGGGTTCGGCGCGCGCAATGCCTCGGCCGGAAAGATCCTGAAGCACGGCGAAGTGTTCGGATGGGCCGCCGTCACCCCGGGCGCGCAGCGGCGCATCGCCACCGCCTCCTGCCTCACGCCGTGCACGGTCTTGGCGATCGATGGAAACGGGCTGCTGGAACTGATGGAGAGTGACCACGCCCTGGGCTACCGCATCATGAAGCAGGTGAATGTGCTGATCACCGGGACGCTGACGGCGTTTGCCGCGGGCTAGAGTTTGTTGTTGTCTGGTCCTTGACTTCGGGGCACGTCCGCAAGGGTGCCCCGCCTTTTTTTGTAGGTTGGGCACTCTGTGCCCAACCAATCACGATAGGCCCGGTGTTGGGCACTGCGTGCCCAACCTACCCGCTTCCCTCCCCCTGCGGGATGAGCGGCGGCCGGCGGTGAGGGGCGGGATCGGAAAACCGGAACCGAAAAACAATGCTCTGGCTGCTCATCGTCTCCTTCGGCGTCGGAATACTGATCGGCGCCGTGGGCATCGGCGGGATCCTGCTGATCCCCGCCCTCAGCGCCTTCGCCGGCCTGGGCATCCACTCGGCCATGGCCACCGCGCTGTTCACCTTCATTTTCACCGGGATTGCCGGCACCGCCCTGTTCCAGCGCCGCGGCAGCATCCACTGGGGCATCACGGTGCCGGTGTGTGCCGGCGCCGTGGCATTCGGCTTCGTGGGCGCCTGGGCCAACTCCCGCACCCACGCGCCGGTCCTGTCGCTGCTGCTCGCCGGCCTCATCATCTTCGCCGGGCTCTACACCCTGTTCTCCCGGGGCGGGATACGGCGGGCGGCTCTTGACGGCCGGCCGGGCCCCCAGCGCGCGCTGCTGGCGGGCATCGGGGCTTTCTCGGGATTCGGCTCCGGGCTCACCGGCGTGGGCGGTCCCGCTCTGTCGGTGCCGATCATGGTGCTGTTCGGGTTTCCGCCGCTCGTCACCATCGGCACCAGCCAGGTGATCCAGATCCTGGCGGCGATCTCCGGAACGGTGGGCAACCTGAAGTATGGCTCCATCGATTTTGCCCTGGCGGGGCTGGTGACCCTGTTCGAGGTGGTCGGGGTGCTCTTCGGAGTGCGCATCGTGCACGCCGTCGATGCCCGGAAGCTGCGCCGGGTGGTGGCGCTGCTGTGCATCGCCGTGGGCATCGGGCTCACGGCGCGGGCCCTGGGCTGAGATGGCCGATTCCCCGCTCACGGACTGCTTTACCGCGCGCAACCTGTCGCTGATGGATTTCGGCAACGGCGCGCGGGTGCCGCTGCGGTTCTCGGATCCGGCGGCCGAGCACCTGGCAGTGCGGCGCGCCGCCGGCCTTTTCGATTTCTCCTTCATGGCCTGCCTGGAATTCTCGGGGCCGATAGCCGCGGCCTGCCTGCAGCGGCTGCAGACCCGCAATCTCTCCGCCCTGGGCCCGGGCCGCATCGCCTACACGCTGCTGCTTCGGGAAGACGGCAGTGTGCTCAACGATGCCACCGTATGGCGCCACGGCCCCGACCGCTGGTGGCTGTTCACGGGACGGCGAACCGACCGAGCCCACGTCGAGGCGGTGGCGGCGCACAGCCGGGCGGGCGTTGGCGACTGCTCGCAGCGCTTCGCCGTGCTGGCATTGCAGGGGCCGCTGAGCGCGCGGGTCTTGCGAACCTGCATCACCCTGCAGGAACCCCCTGGCCCGGCCTATTACGGGTTCACCCACGCTCAGTTCCATGGCGCCGGCTGCTGGATCGGCCGCATCGGCTACACCGGGGAGCTGGGTTTCGAGCTGGTGGTGGAGGCGGGGGCGGGGCCCGAGCTGTGGGATGCGCTGCGGGTCGCGGGCGCGCCGTTCGGACTCGCCGAGTGCGGCTTCGAAGCGGCGGACAGCCTGCGCATCGAGGCCGGCCATATCCTGTTTACCCGGGAGCTGCGCTTCCCGGTCACGCCCCGGGAACTGATGCTCACGCGACTTCTCGCCGGCCCCGGCGCCGGCTACATCGGCGCGGAAGCCCTGCGTGGCCGGCGCCGGGAAATTGCGCCCCGCCGGCTGGTCGGTCTGCTCCCGCAGACACGAAGCCACCATGGGGCGCCCCGTTCTGCCGTTGGCTGCGAATGCCTGCTTGAAGATTTCCGACGGATTGCGCCCGGCACCGGCTGTCTCACCAGCGCGGGCTATTCCCCGGTGTTCGATCGGGTGCTGGGCCTGGGATTCGTGGCGGAAGAGGATCGCTACCCGGGGACCCGGGTGACGCTCACTAGCGGGGATACGGCAGAGGTGGCGCGCCTGCCGTTCCATGATCCGGGAAAGGTCCTGCCCCGGGGCGGAGGCAATGAATAACGGGCGAGACGCCGCTCCGGCGGCGTCTCGCCCGCCTCAGGCGGCGGAGCGCTCCCGGTCGTACTCCAGGTATTTGAATCGGGGCTCGTGGTTGGGCGTGCCCTTGAGGGGACTCTGTTCCAGCGCGGGCTGCCACTGCACCACTTCCTCGATCTTGCGCGCCAGCGCGAAATCCTTGTCGGTGATGCCGCCCGCCTTGTGGGTGAAGAGCTTCACCGCGACTTGGCCGTAGCGCAGGTCCAGGTCGGGATGATGCCAGGCCGCCTCCGCCAGGTGGCCGACGGTGTTGACCACCATCAGGGCCGCCTTCCAGCCGTTGGTGCGGTAGACCCGGTGGAGCATGCCGCCGGCCATCTGCCAGTGGGGCAGCTCCACGCTCAGGCGCAGCCGCGCCTCCTGCTCGGTGTAGACCCGGTCCATGCTTGCCCCCGTTTTTTTAGTGACCGGCCGCTACTTGATGCAGTCACGCATGCAGCGCACCGCCTTGGTGTCGGGGCGGTCGTCCACCACGAAGGCATTGCGGTTGGGCATCTGCACCGCGGCCAGCGAACGGGCGTCCATCACCGCGTTGGCCGGGACCAGTCCGTTGAGGTTGAGGATATACGCCGACAGGGCATAGACCTCGTTGTCCTTCAGCGACTGCGGGCTGTCCATGGGCATGGCGCGACGGATGTAATCGAACAGGATCGGCGCATAGGGATACATGCTCCCCGGCGTGAGCACCCGTTTGTCGGTTTTCATGGTGTCGAAGCCGCCCACCATGGAGCCGTACACCGAGCCGCCCTTGGCGTCGGGTCCGTGGCAGGCCACGCACCTCTGGTCGTAGATCCGCTTGCCGTCGGCGACACTGCCGCTGCCGGGAGGCAGGCCTCTGCCGTCGGAGGTCCGGATGTCGATGTTCCAGGCATCGGCGTCCAGATCCGACATCGCCTTGCCGTACTTCACGCCGGGATGGGCCGGGAGCGAGGACGTGGTGCCGGTGGGTTGAGTGGCGCAGGCGGCGAGCGCCAGCGCGGCTGCCACGGCCGTGACCAGTTTAAGCGATCGCATTTTTCACCTCTCCATTCGCGCTGACAGACCAGGGAAAGACTCCGTTGTGGTGCTGCACGAATCCCGGATAGAGTCCGCGGTAAGCGCCGATTTCCTGCACCGTGGGCTGGACGTAGCCCGTCGAGTCGACCGCACGGCTGGCGATCTTGGCGGGCTTGCCGTCCCAGTTCCAGCGCAAGCGGAAACGGGTGAGGCACTTGTCCATGACCGGCTCCTCCAGCGTGGCCTCCTGCCAGTTGCGGCCGCCGTCGAGGGTGACGTCCACCGCGGTGATCCTGCCGCGGCCGGACCAGGCGAAACCCTGGATCTCGATCAGGCCGGGGCCCGGCAGATTCATTCCTCCGGAGGGCCGGGTGATCACCGACTTGCACTCCATGAGCATGCTGAACTGGCGCCACTTGCCGCCGGGCAGCGGGTCGGTGTAGCGCGCGGTCTCGCTGCGGAAATGCCAGGGCTGGTCGGAGACCTTGATGCGGCGCAGCCACTTGACGCTGGTGTTGCCCTCCCAGCCGGGCATCAAGGCGCGCAGCGGATAGCCCTGCTCGGGCCGCAGCATCTCGCCGTTCTGGCCGTAGACCAGCAGCGCATCGTCGAGCGCCTTTTCGATCGGAATCGAACGGATGTGGCCTGAACCGTCCGCACCCTCAACCAGCAGCCACTTGGCGCCTTCCTCCAGCCCTGCCTCGTCCAGCAGCCATGAAAGCGGGATCCCGGTCCACTGGGCGCAGGACAGCAATCCGTGGCTCTGCTGCACCGTGGTGGAGGCGTTACGCACCCAGTCGGTGAGGGTGTTCCCCGAGCACTCGAGAAAATGGAACCGGGACACCGAGGGATAGCGCAGGATGTCGTTCATGGTGTACTGGAGCGGCTTCTTCACCATGCCGTGGATCACCAGCTTGTGCTTCGCAGGGTCGATATCCGGGACGCCGGCGTGGTGGCGCTCGAAGACCACTCCGTTCGGCGTGACAATGCCGTGCTGGTGCTGCAGCGGCGTCATGCTCCAGTCGGAGAAGTTCTGCTTGTTGACGAGAACATCGGTGCGCCGCCGCCGCACGTGGGCCTCGAACTCGGACGGCATGCCGTATTCGTTCGCCGGGATCGGCCGCCCCATGGCCTTGTTGGTTTCGGGGACGGTGAGTGCCTGCGCCTGGGCGACGGAGATTCCGGCCGCGCCGGTGGCAAGCGCGCCTCCGGCCATGGCGACGCTCTTGCGCAGGAAACTCCGTCGGTCGCGGGATAAGGGTTGAAATTCGGCTTCTGTAGGGGGGCTGGCGGACGTCAGGTCGCCAGTGGAAACGGGAAGGGATCTCCTGGCCATGCACTCCTCCATTCTTGGTGGTGTGTTTATTTGCTGCGGCGCATTGCCGAATGCATCTGCCGCGCCGACTGTTTCTTGGGAGCTGGCAATCCCGGTTTGACGTGCCGCAACCGGAATGCGAACGCCAAAGGGGCGTCAAGCATACTCCATGCCACAGGAGCTAACCGCAGGGAAGCGAACGCAAACATCGGAGCTCGCGCGAGTTCCTCCGTATCTAAAGGAAACGCGGGAGTTTCCCGGGGAAACGCGATTGCCTGGAGCCGGGCTCAGGCCCGCAGCAGGAGGGAACGGGACTCGGTCAGGATGCCGTCCATGAAAAGATCGTGGCGCTCCATGGGGACGGTACCCACGAGTTGCAGGTCGAAAGCTGCGGCAACCGCCCATGCTGCGGGGCGGGTTCGGCGGCACGCCGCGAGCAGGCGGTCGTAGAAGCCCTTCCCATAACCGATGCGGCCGCCGCGGCGATCGAACGCGACCCCCGGCACCAATACGAACCCGATCGCCTCGGGTGAAACCGGCCGGCCGCGCCGCGGGTCGGGTTCCCGCAGGCCCCAGGGCCCGGCCACGAGATCCGTTTCCATATCCGCGACCGCGTAAGTCTCGAGGCAACCGCGGGCCCGGTCGACCTTCGGCAGCACCAGGGTTTTTCCCGACGCCAGAACGGCTCGCAGGAAGGGGCCGGTGTCCAGCTCGCTTCCGAAACTGGCGTAGGCCATGACCACCGGGGACCGGCGGTAGCTGTCGAGGGCGACGACCTTCTCGAGGATGAGGCGGCCATGTTCGTGACGGTCCGCATCGGGGAGCGCGTCGCGGCGGGCCAGGACCACAGCCCGGATTTGCGCCTTGTCGCCCGCCGGCGCGACCGCTGCCGCCGCGCCCGTCATCAGAACAGCCCCACCACCTTGCCCTCGTCGGTGAGGTCGATCTTCTCGGCCGAGGGCACCCGGGGCAGGCCCGGCATGGTCATGATGTCGCCGCAGATCATGACGATGAATTCCGCCCCGGCGGCGAGCCGCACTTCGCGCACGTTGATCACGTGCCCCGAGGGCGCGCCGCGCAGCTGCGGGTCGGTGGAAAACGAGTACTGGGTCTTGGCCACGCACACCGGGTAGTGCCCGTAGCCGTCCTCCTGCAGCTTCCTGATCTGGGCCCGCACCTTGGAATCCGCCGTGACTTCCGAGGCGCCGTAGATCTTGGTCGCCACCGCCCGGATCTTGTCCCACAGGGTCTCGTTCTCGTCGTAGACGAACTTGAAGCCGTTGGGGGTCTCGCAGAGCTCCACCACGTGGCGGGCGACTTCTTCCGCGCCCTTGCCGCCCTCGGCCCAGTGGCGCGCCATGATGACCCGCACCTGGTGATGCGCCATCCTCTTCTGCAACAGCGCGATCTCGGCCGCGGTGTCGAAGGTGAACTGGTTGACCGAGACCACGCACGGCAGCCCGTAGTGGTTGCGGATGTTGTTCACGTGCCGCTCCAGGTTGGCCAGCCCCTTCTCCAAGGCCTCCAGGTTCTCCCGGTTCAATTCCTTGACCTCCGCGCCGCCGTGGTACTTGAGCGCCCGCAGCGTCGCCACGATCACCACCGCCGCGGGCTTGAGGCCCGATTTGCGGCACTTGATGTCGATGAACTTCTCGGCCCCCAGGTCGGCCCCGAACCCGGCCTCGGTCACCACGTAGTCGGCAAGCTTCAACGCGGTCTGGGTGGCGATCACCGAGTTGCAGCCGTGGGCGATGTTGGCAAACGGCCCGCCGTGGATGAAGGCGGGGTTATTCTCCAGCGTCTGCACCAGGTTGGGGTTCAACGCGTCTTTGAGCAGCACCGTCATCGCCCCGTGGGCCTTCAACTGCCGGGCGAGGATGGGCTTGCTCTCCCGGGTGTAGCCCACCACGATGTTGCCGAGGCGCTCTTTGAGGTCCTTCAAGGAGGTCGCCAGGCAGAAGATCGCCATCACCTCGGAAGCCACCACGATGTCGAAGCCGTCCTGGCGCGGGAAACCGTTGCCGGGACCGCCGAGGGCGACCGTGATCTCGCGCAGCGCCCGGTCGTTCATGTCGATCACCCGCTTCCAGCTGATGCGGCGCACGTCGAACCCCAGCTCGTTGCCGTGGTGGATGTGGTTGTCGATCAGGGCCGCGAGCAGGTTGTTGGCCAGCGCAATGCCGTTGAAATCCCCGGTGAAGTGGAGATTGATGTCCTCCATCGGCACCACCTGGGCGTAGCCGCCGCCGGCGGCGCCGCCCTTCATGCCGAACACCGGCCCCAGCGAGGGCTCGCGCAGACACAGGATCGCGCGCTTGCCGATCCGGTTCAGCGCATCGCCGAGGCCCACCGTGGCCGTCGGGGCGCCCCGCCAGCGTGTTCACATAGTTGAGCGAAACCTTGGCCTTGTAGTGCCCGTAGGGCTCGATCGCCGCCTCGGGAATGCCCAGCCGCTGCGCGATGCTGCCGATCGGCAAGAGCTTCGCCTGCTGCGCAATCTCGATGTCGCTCGGAACGACATTTGCTGCCGGGGACTTTACCCTGGGACGGTTTGTGGTCTGAACATCGTTTCCCATGCTGACTCCTCAAGATATTTTTGACATGATTGTTGCGGGGCGCACCCGGTAGTCACTCGGCTTCCGCTAGGTGATCGACGATATCCTTCCGCCAAAAGGACCTGACGGATCCCGGTGTCCGTATGCGCTCAATGACGACGCCTACCTGGCGGACGCCAGGTACGACTGGTCCCTTGGCGACCTCAACCTGAACCCAGGGCGCGCCGAAATCCTCAATCAGAAGGCGGGCGACGCGTTCGGCGAGTGTTTCCACCAAGTTGAAACGGCGCTGGCCGAGCATCCGCCGAATCGATTCCGTCACCGCGCCGTAATCGATAGTGTCGCCGATCTCGTCGGTAGCACAGGCCTTTCGCGAAGGCAGCGCGATTTGCAGGTTGATTTGCAGCGCTTGCGGCGAAATACGCTCATGGTCGTAAATGCCTACCGCGGCCTCCACCGCCAAGTCCCGGATAAAAATAATGTCCACGAGTGCGCGATAAGTCAGGGCAGGACGCGCATTTCAGGGTGCTCCACAGTTGATTCGCCTTTCAGTTCCTTGTCGCAAGTGGAAACGGACTGTGGCAGACGTGGCCGGGGGCGACGCTCGGCCGTCATTGTAAACATGCGACACAATCCAGCTACGAAACGGAACGGGGTGTGCCAAATGAAACGCAAAACACTCCGGAAACCCCTGTCCGGAACGTCCGTCATGTCCAAAGCAACATTGATGCCAAGCCCAATCGCGCGGTGCGTGGTGTAAGAACGGTCCCCGGGGCGGCCCGAGCCCATATTCAACACGCGGGGTGGGGAAAGAATTCGGATTACCCCGAATCGTGCTGATCCGGATCGATATCGGGCGCGGAGTTGCCAATACGGAATTGCCCCTCGGCCATGTTTCCCTGAGAAATGGGCGGATGTTTCCTTCCGAAACGGACCGCCTACGGGGACGCCCGCCAAGTGACGGTGGATTTCGCCGCTAACCATCGGCAACAAAGGAGATTTGGGTCGATTGGCACGAAAGCTGCTTTCCAAGTAAACGCGAAAACAATTCCTTAAAACACCGAGAGGAGATACCGACGATGTCCCGCAACGCGGCCCAGTGGACGCAGAAACCCAAGCTTCCCTCCACCCATTACGTGGACACGCGCATCTACACCGACGAGCAGATCTTCCGGGAAGAGCAGGAAAAGATCTTCAACCAATGCTGGATCATCGCCTGCCACGAATCCGAGGTTCCCAACCCGTACGACTACCGCACCTTCAACCATCCTGGCGGCGAGCCGATTTTCATCATGCGCGGCGATGACATGAAGGTCCGCGCCTTCTACAACATCTGCCCCCACCGGGGCAACATCCTGCTCTACGATCCGGTGGGCAACGCCAAGCGCGTCACCTGCATCTTCCACGCCTGGTCGTTCGACTGCAAAGGCAGCTGCACCGACATCTCCCGCGGCACCGAGGGCTACCAGAACCGGCTGTCCAAGGACGACGTGGGCCTGCGCGAGGTGCGCGCCGAGATCGGCTTTGGCGGATTCGTCTGGGTCAACATCGACGATGGTGCGTGTACCCTGAAGGAATACATCGGCGATGCGCTGGGGCTGCTCGAGCCCACCATGGAGCAGCCGATGGAGGTGTTCCACTACCACAAGGCCATCGTCAACACCAATTACAAGCTGTGGCACGACACCAACAGCGAGTTCTACCACGACTACATGCACTACTTTAACCGCATCACCGGGATGATGCAGCCGGGCTACTTCGACCGCAAATACGTCGGCTATCCCAACGGCCACGCCTCGGTCGGTTCCATGAGCATCAAGTACGACGCCTACGATGGCGGCGAGCAGCGCGGCCTGGGCTGGCCGGGCCTTGCCCCCGGGGGCTGGATTCTGGTGGATGTGTTCCCGGGCATGACCTACAACCTGCGCACCTCGGTGATGCGAATCGACACCTCCATTCCCCTCGGGCCCAACAAGGTGATGATCGAGTTTCGTGGCCTGGGGCTGAAGAGCGACACCCCGGAGCAGCGCGCCGAGCGCATCCGCGACCACAACACCATCTGGGGCCCATTCGGCCGCAACCTGCACGAGGACCTGCTGGGAGTGCACGGCCAGGGCCTGGCGATGCGCGAGATGACCGACAGCAAGTGGGTGATCCATGGCCGCGAGGAGAGCAGCACCATCCACGACGAGATCGGAATGCGCCACTTCTACGCGGAGTGGGGCCGGCGCATGGGCCGCAAGGCTTACGACCCCATGGCCGAGAGCCGCCCCGCGGCGGCCGCCTGAGCAGGCACGCGCGCCGCACCTGCGGCGCCGTGACCGAAGAACCTATAAGGAGGGGATGCATTGTGAGCACGAGGCAATCCGTCGAGGAGCTGGTCTACCGCTCCTGCATGTTGCTCGACGACCGGAATTTCAAGGGCTACCTGGAGCTTTGCGAGCCGGGGTTCCGCTACACTATCAGCGCCCACAGCCCGGAGATCCGCAAGGACATGATCTGGCTGCAGCACGACAAAAAGGGCATGGAAACCCTGTTTACCAACCTGCCGCGCCACAACAGCGATCACTCGCCGATCACCCGCCACGCGACGGTCTACAGCGTGGAAATGGACGAGGCGAACGGACAGGCGAAAGTGGTTTCCGCGCTGCAGGTGTTCAAGACGACGCTGGACGGCGGGGTGACAGAGCTGTTCGCGGTGGGCAAGCTCTACGACACCGTGAGCCTGAACGGCGGCGGCCCGAAGCTGGCGGAGCGCACGGTGAAGCTTGACACCCGCATGCTCGGCATCGGCTACCACGTTCCGTTTTGAGCGATGAACGGACTCGGGTCCATGAAAATCCAGGTCAACGCCAGGAACCGCGCCTACAGCTTCGACAGCGGCGAAAAGGAGCAGGTGCTGTTCGCCGGGCTGCGCAGCGCCGTGGACCTGCCCTACGAGTGCAGCACCGGCACCTGCGGCACCTGCAAGGCCAAGCTGATCGACGGCAAGATCTACGATCCGTGGCCGGAGGCGCCGGGGCGCAAGTACCTGAAGCCCGAGCAGGGCGAGTTCCTGATGTGCCAGTGCGTCGCCCGCACCGACATCACCATCGAGCTCGGGAACTTCGTGTACGGGCTCGACCCGGGCGCCTGCCTGCCGCGCTCCTCGTTCGGGGTCATCCGCCGCACCAGGCCGCTGACCCACGACGTGACGTTCCTGGAGATCGAGCCCGATCGGCCCCAGGAATTCGATGCCGGCCAGTTCTTTGCGGTGGGCGTCCCGGGCATCCCGGGCTACCGCGGCTACTCCATGGTGAACTTCGAGCGGCAGGCGAAGCGCCTGGAGTTCGTAATCAAGAAGAAGCCCGGCGGGGGGTTTTCCGAGTGGCTTTTCAACTCCGGGATCGAGGGCACGGCGGTGAATCTGGTGGGCCCGCTGGGGCACGCCACCTTTTACCCCAACCTCGGAAAAAACCTGCTGTGCATCGCCGGCGGCAGCGGCATTGCCGGCATGATGTCCATCCTGTCCCGGGCGGTGCAGGAGCGCTATTTCGATCAGCACCGGGGCTACCTGTTCTTCGGGGTGCGCACCATGAAGGACACGTTTTTCCTGGAGGAACTCTCGTCCTTCCGGAAAGCTTTCCCCGGGAGTCTCGACATCACCATTGCGCTGTCCGACGAGGATGTTCCGGCGGATGCCGCCGGTCGCCATCCGCTGCTCGGCTTCGACCGCGGCTTCGTGCACGAGGTGGCGGCGCGCCACATGAAGGGCAAGTACCAGAACCTGCGCGCCTACCTGGCAGGCCCGCCGCCGGCGGTGGACGGGGCGATCCGGATGCTGATCGTCGAAGCCAAGCTGACAACGGACAACATCAAGTACGACAAATTCAGCTAGAGTCCGACATGACGCGAACCTTCGTGTGTCACGCCGCTGACGTTCCCGCCAACGGCATGAAGCAGTGCGAGACCAAGGGCGGGTTGAGGCTGCTGGTTGCCCACTCGGGCGAGCAGTACTACGCCTACCAGGCGATTTGCCCGCACCAGGACGTGCCCCTGTGCGAGGGGCTCTACGACGGCTCGGTGCTCACCTGCCACCAGCATCTGTGGCAGTGGGACATCAAGACCGGGGCGGCGCTGGGGCTCGCCGAGGCGCCCCTCGAGTACTTCGAGGTGAAGCTGGAGGACGGAGCCATCTACATCGTGCCGCCCAATGCCCTGAAGATGGCGGAGCTTTTTGCCGGCATCAACGGGCAGACCCTGGAGGGGATCATCGCCATCGCACGGCGCGAGGAGTACGACGAGGGAACGACCCTGTACCGGGTGGGCGATCCGGTGGAGGATTTGTACGTACTGGAATCCGGGCGGGTGAATTTCGTGATCGGGCGCGAGGACCGCACCACGCCCGCGGGATTCATGCTGCGCAAGGGCGAGGTGTTCGGCTGGGCGGCGCTGCTGGATAACCAGCCCCAGCGCATCGCCGCCGCCACCTGCCTGGAAAAGTCCTCGCTGCTGCGGGTGAACGGCCGCGAAGTGCTGAAGCTCCTGGAGGCCGATCCCGCCTCCGCGTTCGCGGTGATGCGGCGGCTGGCGGCGCTGGTCACCCGCTACCTCGCCGCGTCGGGGGCCAAGTAGATTTCGGGGCGACCCGCCGAGGGACGCCCGGAAGGAGAGAAAGTCGCAGGAAACAGGGAAGTGGAGTACAACGATTGGAGTACAACGATAACAGGATGGTGTCGATCGACAACCTGCAACAACACGAGGAGGATGTTATGAACGCCTGTCTCAATCGCCGCTGGAAGGCGGCCCTGCTGAACCTGACCGCGGCCGCCGCTGCCGTGGGCATCATGGGCGCCACGACCGCCCATGCCGCAGACCTCAACTTCGGCAAGCCCGGAGAGCCCGTCAACCTGGTGGTGGGCTACCAGCCCTATTACACTCAGTCCTGGTCCGGGGTGGTCATTCGCGGCAAGAAGTTCTACGAGAAGTATCTGCCGAAGGGCTCCACGGTGGAGTTCCAGATCGGCTTGCAGGGCGCCATCATCGTCAACGCCATGCTCGCCGGCAAGCAGCACATCGGCTACAAGGGCGACATGCCGGCGATCGTCGCCACCACCAAGCAGGACGTGGCCGACATCCGCATCGTGGCGAATCTCGGTTTGGGCCACGACCAGTGCAACGTGTTCCTGGCCCGAACCGACGCGCCGAAGTTTGCCAATCCCAAGGAAGCGCTAAAGTGGCTGGACGGGAAAAAAGTGGCGGTGCCCAAGGGCAGCTGTACCGACCGCTTCGGCCAGGCGGTGTTCCAGAAAGAGAAGGTTCAGCCGTCCGAGTACCTCAACCAGAACATCGAGGTGATCACCAGCGGATTCCGCGCCGGGAAGCTGGATGCGGCGGTGATCTGGGAGCCCACCGCCTCGCGTATCGTGCAGGAAGGGCTCGCCAAGCGCATCGCCTCGGGGTCGTCGGTGGCTGAAAACGATGCCGGTTTCCTCACCATGCGCTACGATCTCATCAAGCAGCGCCCGGACGTGGTCAAGGCCTGGCTCAACGCCGAGCTGGACGCGCAACTCTTCATTGCCGATCCGCGGAACGCCATGGAAGTAGTGAAGATGGCGGCGGAGCAGACCACCGGCTTTTCCGACAAAGTGTTGTGGGCCTCGCTCTTCGCCAGGTACGCCGAGAACGAAGGCGGTGCGCCGGTGCGCAATGCTTTCCACTATACCATTACGCCCGAGGCGCAGGAGTTGATCAACCGGGCCTCGAAGTTCCTGCACACCATCAAGAGCATCAACGTGGAAAAGCTGCGTCCCGAGGCGGTGATGCCCGAGTTCACCGAGGCGGTCCTCAAGGAGCGCGGACTCAAGGCGCCCATCGGAGAGGTGAAGGGTTTGCCGCTGTCCGAGTACAAGGGCAAGTAGCGCAGTGTGGCGCGGCCTGGAGTTCCCGGGCCGCGCATTCTCCGCAATCCGACTACAACGCATATGAGAAGAGCGGCCTTGAGCGCACAGAATATCTCCTCCGTAAGAAGCCTGACCTCGACCGAGGATGTGGTCGCGCTGCTGAAGACGACGGCGCCGTTCCAGCAGGCCTCGGAAGACGCGCTGCGCCGGATCGCGGCGCTGGCGCGACGCGAATCCTACGCCCCCGGCGATGTCCTGTACCGGCTCGGGGACGCTGCGGATGATCTCTACATCATGGTTTCCGGGCGGGTGGACCACGCCCTGGGCACCGGCAGCGGCGCCCGTACCCTCAACCAGACCATGAAGCCGGGGGACGTATTCGGCTGGTCCGCGCTGATGAAGGACCAGTACCGCCGCCTGGCCCAGGCGACTTGCACGGAGAGGGCGGAACTGCTGCGCATCGACGGCCACGCGTTGGTGGGTCTGCTCGAAGCCGACCCGGCCACCGGCGGCGCCGTGCTGTCGCGCTTCTCGACCCTCATCACCCAGGATTTCACGCTGCCCGAGGAGCTGGTGCACGTCCTCAGCGTGGCCAAGCGTGTCGAGCAGGTGCCGCTTACCCGCGCCTCCATGGACGACCTGGTTCTGCTTCTCAAGAAGACCATGCCGTTCCAGGTGGTCTCCGACGAGATGCTGCGGCGGGTGGCGAAACTCTCGCGCCGCGAGCGCTACCATCCCGGCGAGATCATCTACCGGGTTGGCGACCAGTCGGACGACATCTTCATCATGGTCTCGGGGAAAGTGGAGCACGCTCTGGGGCTGGGGAGCGGCGCCCGCACCCTCAACCAGACCATGAACGAAGGGGATGTATTCGGCTGGGCCGCGCTGCTCAAGGACCAACCGGCGCGGCTTGCCAGCACCACCTGCCTGGAGAAGGCGGAGGTGATCCGCATGGCCGGCAACGATCTCATCAGGCTGTTCGAATCGGACCCGGCCACCGGCGACGTGGTGATGAGCCGCTTTGCCACCATGATTACCCGGGACTTCACCCTGCCGGAGGAGCTGGCCCAGGTCCTCAAGATCCCCAAGCGCGGGGAGGAAGCGCCGCCCACGGGGCTGGGGCTCACCATGTACCGCATGGCCCTGTGGGTGAAAAGCCCCTGGCCCTACCTGATGGTGGCGGGCTTCGGGTTGTTCCTCGCCTTCTGGTACCTGGCGGTGGAGGTGTGGCAGCTGCCGCGCTTCAAGGAAATGCCGGGCATCACTACAGTGGTCAAAGAATGGCTCAACCCCGATCCCACCTACGGCCTGTCGGTATACACCTCCGAGTACTACCAGCACATCTGGGTGAGCGTCCGGCGGGTGGCCATCGCCTTCCTGCTGGCGACCGGCCTTGGGGTGCCTCTCGGGCTGTTCCTGGGCTGGTCGCGGAATTTCCGGGAGTATGTATTCCCGGTGTTCGAGACCCTGCGCCCGATCCCCATCCTGGCCTGGGTGCCGCTCGCCATCATCATGTTCACGGGCTCGGAAACCCCGGTGATCTACCTCACCTTCCTGGCCTCCTTCTTCGCGACCGCCCTCAACACCATGCTGGGCGTGGAATCCATCGATGAATCCTATACCCGGGCCGCCTACTGCCTGGGGGCGAACAAGTGGCAGGTGTTCGGGCACGTGATCGTCCCCGGGGCGATGCCCTTCATCTTCACCGGTCTGCAGATCTCGGTGGGGGTGGCCTGGTTCTCGCTGGTGGCGGCGGAAATGGTGTCCGGCCAGTACGGCCTGGGCTACGTCATCAACTCGTCCTACATGATGGTGCGCTATCCCACCATCGTGATCGGGATGGTGACGCTGGGGGCCGTCGGCTACACCACGAGCGCGCTGGTGCGCATCGTGGGCGACTACATGATGCAATGGCGGGTGCGCGAGCTGGCGCTGGGAGCACGATAAATGGCATCGACCTTTGCTGTGGAGACTCGAACCAGGCCGCCGGCGGCCGCGCGCGGCGCGATCCGCATCGAGGACGTGGTCAAGATCTACGACCCGGACGGCGCCGCCGTAATGGCGGTGGACCACTGCAGCCTGGAGATTCCGGCCGGTGAGATCTGCATGATCGTGGGCCCTTCGGGCTGCGGCAAGACCACGCTGCTCAACGCCATCGCCGGGTTCCACACCATCACCTCCGGCTCCATTCACCTGGACGGCGAGATGCTGTGCGGCCCGGGAAAGCCCAAGGCCGACCCGGGGGCGGACCGTATCGTGGTGTTCCAGAACGGGGCGCTCTTTCCCTGGAAGACCAACCTGGAGAACGTGGCCTTCGGGCCCGTGGTCCAGGGCAAGATGTCGAAAAAGGAAGCCCACGACAAGGCGCGCGCCATGATGGCGGACGCCGGGCTCTCGGGCACCGAGCACAATTACCCGGGCGAGATTTCCTCCGGGGTGCGGCGCCGGGTGGAAATCGTGCGGGCGCTGATGAACGACCCCAGCGTGCTGCTGTTCGACGAGCCCTACCGGGCGCTCGATTCCCTCACCAAGTCGGTGATGCACGAGGCGCTGCTGGAGATCTACTACCGCAACAAGGTCACGATCTTTTTCATTACCCACGATCTGGACGAGGCGATCTTCCTCGGGCACCGCATCGCCGTCATGACCACCCGCCCGTGCCGGCCGAAGAAGATCCTGGAGGTGGACATCCCCCATCCGCGGGATTACAGCGTGCTTACCAGCAAGCGCTTCCGGGAGCTCATGGATGAGACCCTGGGCGCGGTCCACGAGGAGGCGATCAAGGCCTTCGAGCTGGGCGAGAAGGAGGGTTGACCGTCATGAGCAAGGGGTTGCAGAAAGTCAAGGGCGCGGTGTTCGGCCGCGGCATGTTGCGCGCGATCGTGTCCATCGTCGTCTTCCTGGTGCTGTGGGAGCTCGGGTCGCGCTCAAAACAGTGGGTCGGCTTCGTTATGCCCTGGGTCGGGCAGGTGCCGGCGCCGACCGCGGTGCTGGCGGCGTGGGTCGAGCTGGTGGGCGACGCCGGCTACTGGCAGAGCTGGTACATGAGCTTCTTCCGGGTGCTGGGCGGGTTTCTCTCGGCCATGGCGATCGGCATCCCGTTCGGGCTGGCCATGGCGGTGAGCCGCAATTTCAAGGGCGTCGCATTTCCCGTGTTCGAAGTGCTGCGGCCGATCCCGCCCCTGGCCTGGGTGCCGGCCTCGATCATCTTCTGGCCCACCCAGGAGCTCTCGATCACCTTCGTCACTTTCCTCGGGGCGTTCTACACCGTGGTGATCAATGTACTGGGGGGGGCCCGCTCCATCGACGTCCGCTATTACCAGGCGGCCCAGGCCATGGGCGCGAGCGACTGGGACATCTTCCGGCGCATCATCCTGCCGGGAACGCTGCCCTCCATCGTGGTGGGCGCGGCGGTGGGCATGGGGATTACCTGGGAAGTGGTGGTGGCGGCCGAAATGATTTCCGGCGGCGGCAGCCAGTCCGGCGGCTCGGGCGGGGGCGGGCTGGGATTCTTCATCTGGAACTCCTACGTGGGCGGTTCCTACGAGCAGATCGTAGTGGGCATGATCTCCATCGGCATCGCCGGCTACATCTGCAGCGAGGTGCTGCGCAAGTTCGGCGGCATATTCACGCCGTGGCTGCGGCTGCGGTGATTTAAAAGGGAATGGGCGAATGGCAGCGCTAGACAACCAAGTCCCGTCGGCCGTGAAGGCCAGAGCCGACGCCGGCGAAATCCAGGTCACGAACGTCTCCAGGTCCTACGGGGTCGCGCGCTTCGCCAAGGACGTGGTGCGGGACTGCTCCTTCACCATCGAGCGCCACAAGCTCACGGTCATGATCGGACCGTCGGGCTGCGGCAAGACCACGCTGATCCGGATGCTCGCCGGTTTCGAGAAGCCCAACGCGGGCAGCATCACCCTCGACGGCAAGCCGGTGACCGGCCCGAACAAGGACCGGCTGGTGGTGTTCCAGGAGACCGCGCTGTTCCCGTGGATGACCACCTATGAGAACATCATGTACGGTCCACGGGCCCGGGGCGAGGATTCGCAGCATGCCCGGGACCAGGCGAAATTCCTGCTGGACAAGGTGGGCCTCACCGGGTTCCGCGACAAGTATCCGCCCCAGCTCTCGGGGGGCATGCAGCGGCGCGCCGAGCTGGCCCGGGCCATGATCAACAATCCCGTAGTCATGATCCTGGACGAGCCGTTCCGGGGGCTCGACGCCATGTCCAAGGAGCTGATGTGGGAGTATTATGCGGGCCTCTACGAGGAGTTCCGCCGCACCAATTTTTTCGTCACCACCGACATCGACGAGGCGATTTTCCTGGCGGACCGGCTGCTCATCATGAGCAACATTCCGACCCGGGTGCGGGCGGTGATCGAGGTGGACCTGCCGCGGCCGCGCCGCCTGGCGGACATTTTTGACAGCGAGCGGGCCAATGAGGTGAAGATTCAGGCCCTGTCGCTGCTGCACGAGGAGGCGATGAAATCCTTCACCGGCGGCAGCAAGGCGGCGGCGGACTTCGTGGAGGCCTACTCGAAGCGCATGGGCAAGGCGAAGGCCGGGGCGTAGCGTGGAATGGCTGCTCTCGCGGGAAGCGGTGGTCGGCTTGGCAATTCTGGGAGGGGCGGCCTCGACCCTGGCCTCGGTGCTGAAGGCGCGCGGGGCGGCGAGCGAGGTCCAGGCCGCCCGGCTCAACCTGGCGGGCTACGTCCTCATGGGGTTGAGCATGGTGCTGTTCGTGATTGCGGGATTCCGGGGCTCGGGTGCGTGAGGCGCCGGCGCGGAACGAGGGAAGGGCGATGACGGCAAAGATAATCGACGGCAAGGCGGTGGCGCAGCGGGTGCGCCAGGAACTGAAACCGCGGGTGGAGCGGCTGCGCGCGCTTGGCGTGCAGCCGGGGCTGGCGGTGATCCTGGTGGGCAGCAACCCGGCCTCCAAGGTGTACGTGGGCCAGAAGACCAAGGCCTGCGCCGAGGTGGGGGTTCACTCGGAGGTCCACGAATTTCCCGGAAACGTGGACCAGGATAGCCTGATCCGCCGCATCCAGGCCCTCAACGCCAGCCCCAAGATCCACGGCATGATCGTGCAGCTGCCGCTGCCGGACCACCTGGACATGCGCCGGATCCTGGAAACCATCGCGGTGGAAAAGGACGTGGACGGCTTCCACCTCTACAATGTGGGCGGGCTGGTGATCGGGCAGGACCATACGGTGTTTCCGCCCTGCACACCCTACGGGGTGCAGTGGCTGCTCGAATCGGAGGGCATCCGCATCGAGGGCCAGAACGTGGTGGTGGTGGGGGCGAGCAACATCGTGGGCAAGCCGATGGCGCTGATGCTGCTCAAGAAAGAGGCCACGGTCTCCATCTGCCACATCAAGACCCGCGATCTCGCCCAGTACACCATCCTCGCCGACATCCTGGTGGTGGCCGCCGGCAAGCCCCGGCTCATCACCGCGCCCATGGTCAAGCGCGGCGCGGTGGTGATCGACGTCGGCATCAACCGCCTGCCCGACGGCACCCTGGCGGGCGACGTGGATTTCGAAGAGGTCAAGGAGAAGGCCTCCCACATCACCCCGGTTCCCGGCGGCGTCGGTCCGATGACCGTGACCATGCTGATCTGGAACACCGTGGAAGCCGCCGAGCGCATCCTGAAAAGGAACGGCGCGCCGGAAACCGCCCTGGCCTGAGGTTTTCCCACCCGCCCGCCTCCGGGCTCCCGCTTCCGCTGATCCCCTCGCCGGCTTTTTTGCCCGCGGCCTGTTGCCTGCGGCCGGGGCCTGGCCTAGCATGCCCGTTCCAGCAACCAGAAAACGGAAATTCAGCCGCAGATTAACGCGGACACACGCGGATACGTAGGGCCGGATTTATCCGGCCGCATCGGGCGAATGAATTCGCGCCTACCGGGTGAACCGCAGGGGCGTGGCAGACCTCATGGCGTATCTGCGTAAATCGGCGTTCATCCGCGGCTAAATGCTTTTTTCAGGATGAATTTGCCCGTAAAAAACGCCGTCGTCCTGCTCTCGGGCGGACTCGATTCCGCCACTACGCTTGCCATCGCCAAGAGCGAGGGCTTCGAGTGCTACGCGCTGTCGGCGGACTACGGCCAGCGCCATCGGGTGGAACTCGACGCGGCGGCGCGGGTGGCGCAGGCGCTGGGCGCCCGGGCGCACCGGGTGTTCCGCATCGACCTCGCGGCATTCGGCGGCTCGGCGCTGACCGACCCGTCTATCGCCGTTCCGGAAAAACCCGCCGAAGGCATTCCGGTCACCTATGTCCCGGCGCGGAATACGATCCTGCTTTCCCTGGCGCTCGCCTGGGCCGAAGTGCTGGGGGCCAACGACATTTTCATCGGCGCCAACGCCGTGGACTACTCCGGCTATCCCGACTGCCGGCCCGAGTACCTGCAGGCCTTCGAAGCCATGGCCAATCTCGCCACCCGGGCGGCGGTGGAGGGGGCCCGGATGGCAATTCACGCGCCGCTGGTGGACCTGCCCAAGGCCCAGATCATCCGGCGCGGCGCAAACCTCGGCGTGGACTTCGGTCTCACCGTCTCCTGCTACCAGCCGGACCCGGAGGGCCGCGCCTGCGGCCGCTGCGACTCCTGCCGGCTGCGGCGCGCCGGGTTCGCCGCGGCCGGCGTCCCCGATCCCACCCGCTACCCGCCCTGACCCGGCGGTTTCGGGCGGGTTCGCGCGCGTAATCCATTGGCCAGTGGAGTCAGGCCCCTGCAGCGGCCCGCCGGACCGGCCCGGGCGGCCATCGAATCCAATTATGCGGGGCCAAGTATTTCTGATTCCGCGGAATTTCCGTTCCTTTAAAATCCGAACTCTCCCGCATCCGGGGAGGACAAAAGGACAGAGGGCACGGGCGGCGCCGATCCGCGTCCCAAAAGGAGGCACATGGAGTCGAGCATCCACTACCAGATTCTGGGCAGCGTGTTTGCGATCGCGGTCATCATGGGCGCGGTTGCCAACAAGACCAATTTCTGCACCATGGGGGCCGTGTCGGACTGGGTCAACATGGGCGACTCCGGCCGCTTCCGTTCCTGGCTGCTGGCGATCGCGGTGGCGATGGCCGGGGTGCTGGCCCTCGAAGCGACAGGCACCGTCAACCTGAATGCCGGGACCTTCCCGCCCTACCGCACCGAGAATTTCGCCTGGCTGCGCTATCTCCTGGGTGGCCTCATGTTCGGGGTGGGGATGACGTTGGGGAGCGGCTGCGGCAACAAGACCCTGATCCGCGTCGGCGGCGGCAACCTGAAGTCCCTGGTGGTGCTGGCGATCGCGTCGGTCTGCGCCTACCTCATGCTGTGGACCGAGCTCTTCGACAAGGGCTTCAACAGCTGGATCGCCCCCACCAGCGTGAGCCTCGCCAAATACGGCATCCGCAACCAGGAGCTCTCGACCATCATCGGCGGCGCGGTGGGCGTGTCGGCATCGCCTGGCTTCCATCTGGCCGTGGGCGCCGTGTTCGTGGGCGCGCTCCTGGTCTACGTCTTCAAATCGAAGGACTTCCGCGAGAGTTTCGACAATCTCCTGGGCGGCAGCGTTGTCGGCCTGGCGGTGGTGGCCGGGTGGTACATCACGGGCGGGCCCATGGGCCAGGCCTGGAAGGACTGGGCGGAAATGGCCACCGATGTTCCGAGCCGGGTGGCGGTGCAGTCCTACACTTTCATCAGCCCGATGGGCGACACGGTGCGCTACCTCATGAGCCCCACCACCCTCACTTTCATCAACTTCGGGGTGATGGCGCTGGCGGGAGTGATCTTCGGATCGTTCCTGTACGCCGTATTCACGCGCCGCTTCCGCATCGAGTGGTTCGCCAATGGCAAGGACTTCGTCAACCACGCCGCGGGAGGCGTGCTGATGGGCGTGGGCGGCGTGCTGTCCATGGGCTGCACCATCGGACAGGGCGTGACCGGCTTTTCCACCCTGGCGCTGGGCTCGATCCTCGCCTTCCTGTCGATCCTGATCGGCTCCGCCGCCACCATGAAGTACCAGTACTGGCGGATGATGCAGGAGGCGTAAACGCCCGACCGCGGCCCGGGATCCGGGCCGGTTTCGCCTTGCCTCGCTTGACCCGGAACCTGTAAAATAGCCGCCTTTTCGGGTCGTTAGCTCAGTCGGTAGAGCAGCGGACTTTTAATCCGTTGGTCGCAGGTTCGAATCCTGCACGACCTACCAATTCCGAGGGGGCCGCAGCGATGCGGCCCTTTTCCTTTGCGGGACAGGGACCGGAATGCGGTCTCCCCGGCCACGCGGCCCGGCGGTGGCGCCCCGGAAATCCTTGTGCCGTTGTGTTGCCTGTCCCCCACCCTGCAACTATCATCCCTGTTGTGCCGGCTTACAGGAGCGATGCCGCCTTCCCGCGGGGAACACAGTGCATCAGGGAGTTGGAGCATGAACAAGGAAAAGGTTTATGTCGAGGATCTCAAGCCCGGGATGTTTGTCTACGAACTGGACCGTCCCTGGCTCGATACCCCGTTTCTGATTCAGGGCTTCCTGATCCAGTCGGAAGAGCAGATCGAGCAACTGGGGAAGCACTGCGAGTTCGTCTACGTCGATCCGGTGAAAAGCACCCGCGCCGCCTACCCGCAGCGGGTCCGGCCTGTTGCTGCGGCTACGGCGGAGGCTCCCGCCCCGAGATCGGTCATTCCGGGGAAGAGGGTCATCTACGAGGACAAGACGACCGTCACGCAGGAACTCCACGAGGCGAAACCCGTCCGCAACCTGGTCAGCGAGCTGGTCGGCAGCATCCGCGAAGACATCCGCAAGGGAGAAGTGCTCGACAGAAAGAGGCTCGCGGACGCCGTGGCGGCGATGGTCGACAGCATCATCCGCAACCCCAATGCGTTGATGCTCCTCACCAAGCTCAAGGAAAAGGACGCCGCGGCCTACGGCTACTCCATCGACGTTGCGATCTGTCTCCTTGCATTCGGGAGGCATCTCGGATTTTCCAAGGATAACCTGGAGTTCCTGGGGCTCGGGGGCTTGCTGCTCGATATCGGCAAGGTGAGAGTGCCCGAGGAATTGCTGACCAAAAGGACCGCGCTCACTCCGGCCGAGCACAAGGTGCTGAAGAACCACGTGCAGCATGGAGTGGACATCCTCAAGGGGTCGCCGGGGATCGCGACAGAAGTGCTGGAGATGGTGGCGACTCACCACGAACGGGAAGACGGGAGCGGCTTTCCCAGGGGGCTGAAAGGCGACGAGATCGGGATCTACGGAAAAATGGCCGCCATCGTGGATTGCTACGAGGATCTCACCGTGGAGCGGCCGTTTGCACCCGCGATGTCTCCCCACGTGGCGCTGCAGCTGCTGCACCAGTGGCGCGGCCGGTTTTTCGAGGAATTCCTGGTGGATGAATTCGTTCATTGCATAGGCCTCTACCCGGCGGGCAGCCTGGTCGAGCTCAACACGGGCGAGGTTGCGGTGATCATGGCGCACAACCCGAAGAATCGGCTCAAACCCAAGGTCCTGTTGATTCTCGACCCGAAGAAAACCCCTTACCCGACGAACACCATGGTGGATCTGGACGCCCCCGGATCCCTTTCCGAATCCCGCGAGATCCGCCGCGGGCTGGAATACGGCATGTATGGCATAGACCCGGCTGCCTATTACGACCGGGTTTCGTAGACGACCCGGCGGCGCACTACGGGCGCATTTCTGATGGGCGCGGCGAGGTGGTGTCTATCAGCGAGCCCGGCCCGCTGCGCCGGTTCCTGCGCTTCCATCTCTTCCCCAGCCTAGTCCTGCTGGCCGCCGCTCTGGTATCCCGCCGGAACAGGCGTTCGGCGCGTTCGCGGCGCGTCCCGCCGATGCGCTACCATAGCGAGCATGCAGGTCCGCTACCCGCGCTCGTTTCTCACACTGCTGCTGGTCGGCTTCAGCCTGGTGGCGCTGCCTCTCATCGCCGCGCTGCTGAATAACGCCGTTTCCATCGACCGGCTGGCAGACCAGAGCCGGAAAGCCGTGTACCAGGCGGCACAGGCCACCCACGCCAGCCGGGCCCAGGTGGAACTCGTCACCGGGATGGAGCGCATGGCGCGGCAATACCTGGTGCTGGGGGACGCCGCCCTTCTGGAAAGTTACCGCACCCTCCACGAGCGGTTCCTGGAGAGTACGCGCCAGTTCCCGGCGTTGCCGGTGGGCGCCGAGCAGCGCAAGCTGCTCGAACAGATGAGCGCACGCGACGGGAGAATCTACGAACTGCTCTCGCAGGAGCCTGTGGCGCGGGGCCAGGACGGCCGGCTGCAGGCGGTGGTGGCGGAGTTTGAGACGCTGTCGGATCTCGCCCATGCAATGATGGCCCTGTCCAATGGAATGATCGACAAGGAAGTAGGGGCGTTGCAGGACCTCGCGGGCACGGCCCACCGTATCATGCTGCTGCAGCTGCTGGCGCTGCTTCCCGTGGCCCTGTTCCTGGTGGCGGGCTTCGCCTACCTGATCGCCCGGCCGATCCGGCAGCTGGATCGGGGCATTCGCAGTCTCGGCACCGGGGACTTCGGTGCGGACATCGTGGTGAACGGGCCCCAGGACCTGGAGTACCTGGGCGGACAGCTCAACTGGCTGCGGCTGCGCCTCATGGAGCTGGAAGCCCAGAAGGCCCGGTTCCTGCAGCACGTGTCCCACGAGCTGAAGACCCCGCTCACGGCGCTGCGCGAGGGCTCGGACCTGCTCACCGAGGAAGTGGCCGGGCCGCTCAACCCGCGCCAGCGGGAGATCGTGCGCATCCTGCGCGACAACAGCATACAGTTGAGACGGCTCATCGAAGACCTGCTTTCCTACAGCGCAGCCCAGGGCCAGCACTCGGCGATCCAGCGCCAGCCGGTTAAAATGCGCGACGTGATCGAACGCGTGGCCTCGGACCAGAAGCTCGCCCTGGAAGCGCGGGAAATCCGTCTCGCCCTCGACTGCGGCGAGGTCGAGCTCCAGGGCGACGAGGAAAAGCTGCGGGTGATCGTGGACAACCTGTTCTCCAACGCCGTGAAGTTTTCCCCTCCGGGTGGTGCCATTTCCCTGCGGCTCGCCGCGGCCGCTGGGGCGGCGGTGCTGGAGGTGACCGACGAGGGCCCGGGCGTTGCGCCGGAGGACCGGGACCGGATATTCGACGCCTTTTACCAGGGTCGGGCGCCGGTGGCGGGACCTGTGAAGGGCACCGGGCTCGGGCTGTCCATCGCCAGGGAGTACGCGGCGCTCCATCACGGACGCATCGAGCTCGTGACAGAGACACGGCGCGGCGGACATTTCCGGGTGATCCTGCCGCTGTGAAAGGGACAACATTGGCATCGAGCTTGCCGCTGCGCATTGCGCTCTGGCTCGCCCTTGCGGGCCTCATCGCC
This sequence comes from Betaproteobacteria bacterium, assembly GCA_016183615.1. Taxonomy (GTDB): domain Bacteria; phylum Pseudomonadota; class Gammaproteobacteria; order Burkholderiales; family UBA6910; genus JACPEG01. The sequence continues at coordinate 80,106 of JACPEG010000017.1, read as the reverse complement.
GGCTGCGGGGCGCTGAAATCCCGCGAAGCAGGACGTGACACGCCCTGGCTCACGCCGGGCCAGACCCTGCTCGTGAGCGAGGCGGAGGCGCTGCTGCTCTACCACGAGTACCTGCGCCGGCTTTCCGGCGCCGAGCTCACCCGGGAGCACGAGGGCGTGAAACAGGCCCATGCCCGCAGCGGCGCCGACTTTACGCGGGTGCAGCTCGCCATGCTGCTGTCGCTGCCCACGCCGGGCTTCCGCGACGACGGGCGGGCCATCGGCCTGCTGGAACCCCTGCTGAAGGAGGGTGCGGCCTCCAGCGAGATGCGGGCGCTCGCCCATCTGCTTCACGCCCAGATCGCGGAGCACCGCCGGCTCGAGGAGCGGGCGCGGGAGGAGCAGCGTCGGGCCGACGGATTGCAGCAGAAGCTGGAAGCGCTGAAGTCCATCGAGAAAAGCCTGCTCGAGCGCGAGCCCGCGAAGCCGAGGCCGCGATGAGCGGCAAGCGTATCCTGCTGGTGGACGACGACGCCGACCTGCTGCGGCTGCTGTCCATCCGGCTTTCCTCCGCGGGATATGAGGTGACTGCCGTGGAAAGCGCGGAGAAGGCGCTGGCGGCGATGGGGGCCGCGCTGCCGGACCTGGTGATCACCGACATGCGCATGAGCGGGATGGACGGCGCGGCGCTGTTCGACGCCGTGCACGCGGCGCACCCGACGCTTCCGGTGATCATCCTCACCGCCCACGGCACCATTCCCGATGCGGTGGAGGCCACCCAGCGCGGCGTGTTCGGCTACCTCACCAAGCCCTACGAGCCGAAAGTCCTGCTGGAGCAGGTGGAGAAGGCCCTGCAATGGAGCGGGGCCGGCGCCGCGCCGGCCGGAGAGGATGCGCAATGGCGGGCCGACATCCTCACCCGCAGCCCGGCCATGGAGGAATTGCTGGCCCAGGCGAGACTGGTGGCCGCCTCGGATGCCAGCGTGTTTATCCAGGGCCCGAGCGGCAGCGGCAAGGAGATGCTGGCGGCGGCGATCCACCGGGCGAGCCCGCGGCGCGACAAGCCCTTCGTGGCCATCAACTGCGGGGCGATTCCCGAGCAGCTCCTGGAATCGGAGTTGTTCGGGCACATCAAGGGCGCGTTCACCGGCGCGACCCGCGATCACCGGGGGCTGTTCCAGGCGGCCCACGGCGGCACCCTGTTTCTCGACGAAATCGGCGACATGCCGCTGCCGCTGCAGGTGAAGCTGCTGCGGGTGCTGGAGGAAAGGCGGGTGCGGCCGGTGGGTTCCACCACACCCGTTGCGGTGGACGTGAGGATCATTTCGGCCACCCACCGCGACCTGCCGGCGGCCAAGGCATCCGGAAGCTTCCGCGAAGACTTGTACTACCGGCTGAACGTGGTCGCCCTCAACCTGCCGCCCCTGGCGGAGCGGCGCGAGGACATTCCCCTGCTGGCCGGCCATTTCCTCCGGCGCCTGGCAGAAAAGTACGGCCGGCCCGTCAACGCCTTCTCCCCCGAGGCGATGGAGCTTCTGGCAGGCGCATCCTGGCCCGGGAACGTGCGCCAGCTCTACAACGTCGTGGAACAGACGGTGGCGCTTTGCACCACCGCCGTCATTCCGCTCACGCTGGTGCAGAAGGCGATCCAGGCGGAGCAGACGCGGTTCGCGTCCTTCGACGAGGCGCGCAAGCGCTTCGAGCGCCAGTACCTGACCCAGCTGCTGCGGCTCACTGCGGGAAACGTGAGCCAGGCGGCGCGGCTCGCCAAGCGCAACCGCACCGAATTCTACAAGCTTCTGCAGCGTCACCAGCTCGATCCTGCCCTGTTCAAGATTCCCAAGCCGTAGTCGAGGCTGGGCACCTGTCGCCCCCGGGTGACAGACAAAAAAACTGCCTGAACCGGTAGTTACCCCTTGCACGCCGGGCTCCCTGTCGGGAATCGGCGACAGCCTGCGTTCCCTTGGCTGACGCTATACATGTTCTAAGCCGTTGTAATGATGCATGAACGTTCCGCTGGCATGGCAATTGCACTGCTTCCCGGCATGAATGTGCGAGACCGTTCCGATGAGGCAGGAGGTAGCGAATGAACATCCGTTGGACGACTGGAATCGGCATCGCGGTTGTCGCCGTGGTCTTGGGCGGCGGGTTGCCGGCCACGGGCCATCCGGCGGCGGACCGCTCCGCGGAGGATCCCGCGTTCCGCAAGCTCGACGCCGACCGGGACGGTTTCGTCAGCCGGGAAGAGGCGAAGCAATGGCGCGATTCCGCCGCGGCCTTCTCGGAGACCGACCAGGACCGCGACGGCCGTCTCAACCGGGACGAGTTCATCAAGTTCCACTCTCTGTATTAGCGCCTGCAGGCGGAACGCTACGTGGATGACAGCGTGATCACCGCCAAGGTCAAGGCGGGCCTGGTCAAGGATTGAAAACGAGGACCGCATGCGGCGAACGACGCCAAGGGAGGTGGAGCGATGCAAAGTGACGTTCTAGACAGATGCTGGCACCAGATTCGCGGCCACGCCAGGCAATGGTGGGGCGAACTGACTGATGACGATCTGGACGAGATCCAGGGCAGGCGCGCGGTGCTGGTGGGCAAGCTGCAGGCCCGCTACGGGCGCACCCGGGAGGAGGCAGAGGTGGACGTCAACCGCTTTCTGGTGCGGGCCCGGACCTTGTTGAAGCTGCAGTAGAGGAACCGCGCGGCGGCTCCCGGAAGGAGGGAACCATGGAAAACAGGAACAGCATGCTCTATCCGATGATGATTCTGGCGGCGATCTCGGTGATCGTCTTCAGCGTTCTCGGCATCGCGGCCATCACCGGCCATATGCCGACCGCGTTTTCACAGAAGAGCGGGGCTGCTGCCACCGAGCCTGCCTCCGCAGTACAGCCGGCCCGGCGCGCGGCCTCGTCCACGCCCCGCGGCATGGTTGCCGCGGGAGTATGCGGCAACTGCGGCGTGGTCGAGTCGGTGCGCATTGTCACCTTGAAAGGTGACGGATCCGGGGTTGGGGCGGTGACCGGCGGCCTCGCCGGGGCAATCCTGGGTAACCAGGTGGGCGGCGGCAACGGCCGCACCGCGACGACCTTGCTGGGGGCGGCGGGCGGCGCCTATGTCGGCAACGAAGTTGAAAAGAACATGAAGAAGTCGTCCGCGTTCCGCATCACGGTGCGCATGGACGACGGCACCTATCGCAGCGTCACCCAGGGGAGCGAGGCCGGCATCGCCGTGGGCCAGCGGGTGAAGGTGGTTGACGGCCGCGTCATGGCCGTCAGCTGAATTGCCACGGGAAGGAGGACACCATGATCACCAGAACCAGTCCGGGCACGGCGCTTGCCGTGGGCGCGGCGCTGGCGGCGGGCGTGCTGCTCACCGCGTGTGAGCCGCTCGCCCTTACCGCGGCGGGAGTCGGCATGTCGACCGGCGTCTCCCACACCCTCGGCGGCATGAGCTACCGCACCTTCACCGCGCCCATCTCGAGGGTTCGCGGGGCCACCATGACCGCACTCAATCGCATGAGCATCAGGGTCGAATCGGCGGGAAAGATGGAGGGGGGCGAGCTGATCAAGGCCCGGAGCGGCGACCGCGATATCGAAATCGAGCTGGAGCCCATCAGCCCCAACACCACCCGCATGAAGGCGGTGGCGAGGAAGGGCTCGGTGTTTTACGACGGTGCCACGGCCGTCGAAATCATCATCCAGACCGAGAAGGTTCTTGGACAAGCCTGAGGAGAAGAACCATGCGCGACTTTCTTGAAATGTCCCGACGCTACCTGTTTGCCCCGATCTGCGTGGCGATGATCGGCGTCGCCCATGCACAGGACGCCACTCCGCCATCGGGAACCACTACGACCTCCGGAACCACGTCCTCCGCGGGAACCACCGCCACAACGACGTCCGCGACAAGTGGCGAGTCCCGGCTCATGTCACGCATCGTGACCGGCTTCAGCGGCTTCGCCGGGGCCGACGCCAATGCCGAAAGCCTGGCCCTTGGCCTGAGGCAGGGCACGAGCGTGACACTCGCTTCCACCGGAAGCGATGGCCAACCGGCGACTACCACGTTCACGCCGCCGACCCGGCCCATGGGCTGGGGCAACGTCAGGCATGCCCTGAGCCTTGCCCAGGCCCAGCTGGCGGCCCAGGGCATCACCCAGCCCACGCCCGAACAGCTCGAAGCGGCGCTGATGGGCGGAACCATTACCACCGGCAGTGGGGCGACGGCGCAGACGATCGAGTATCAGGGTGTGCTCCAGCTGCGCGCCCAGGGCATGGGGTGGGGCGAGATCGCCCACACCATCGGGGTGAAACCGGGTGGGTCCACCCTGAATGCCGGTACCGGCAGCAGTACCGGCCGGCAGCAAACCGGCATGGTGACCGCGATTGGCACCCCGGGCGAGCGCCGGGCCGAGTCTCGGCAGGAGCTGCGGGCGCGGGGCCAGGGGATCGTCACGGCGGCGGGCACGCCTGCGGGCGCGATGATCATGCACGGCAAAGGCCACGGACAAGGTGTCTCAGCAGGCGCAGCGGTGACGGCCGGGGGCGGGGGCGGTCGCTCCGGCGGGAATTCGTCGAGCGGCCACGGCCGCGGCGGAAGCCATTGAGACGGCAATGAAAGACGACCTGATTTCCGTGCTCGTGGTCTGTGCCTGCCTGGGCACGAGCGCCCTGGCAGCGGCATGGCGGACTCGAAAACAGACAGGTTCCTAGGCCGGTCTGCCGATTACGGCTCCTCCCCAGTCCGGCCCCTCATGCCCGCTCATGTCCTCCGGCGGGCTTCTTTTTTCGGTCGCGCAGCGACCCGCGAATCTCCCCTCTCCCGCTTGCGGGCGAGGGGCCGGGGGTGGGGGTTCGGGAGCGGATGTTTGAAGCAGGGAGCAGGAGGCTTTAATCGATGGAGCGAAAAGTGAGCAAGCTGAGTCATGGACGTATTCGTCGGATCGCCGCGGAATTCCGGGGCGACGAGGCGGTGGAACTCGACATCCTGGAAGTAATGCTGCGCATCGAGGACGTTGCGCGCACCCGCCAGGAGGTGGACTCGCTGATGGTGCGGCTCGGGATCAAATCCCTGCAGCGAGCGATCGCCGAGCTTTGCAGCAAGACCGGGGTGCGCTATCCGAGCTATCCCTTGCTATTGGCGTATCTCGAGGATCGCCCGGAAACGGCCAAGCCCGATCACGAGCCGTCCAACGTCGTGAATCTGCCGGGATGAGGGGTGCGCCTGCCCGGGGTGTCCCGCAGGCGGCGTGGTTCCTTCACTCCGCCGCCCGGCGTCGGCGCGCCCGTCGCCCTTTGGCGCGAAGAAAGCAAACTGGATGAACCCCAAATCCCATTCCGGCGGCTGGTCGGACGGGTTCCGGCACGTGGTGTCCCACGTGGCGGTGACTCTGCTCGCCATCGCCATCGCCTTCTCCCTGCCGGCGGCCGCGCGCTACATCCTGTACCAGTGGTGGCCGAAGGTCGAGAACAACACGGCCTTGCTGCTGGTGACCGAAATCAGCCTGGCGGCGGCGCTGGTGATATTGTTGAACGGCGCCAAGGTGGCCTGGGATAACCGCGACCGCCTGGCCTCGGCCAGATCGGCGTGCCTGGTTCACGCACGGGTGAGCAACACCTGGGTGGCCCGCTGGAAGCAGCAGCGCTTCATGAGGCGCTTTCCGCGAACCCGGGATGCCTTTATCCTGACCCTGAAGTTCTACGATCAGGAGCCATTCTGGAAGCTGATCGTGCTGAGCGACCACGTCTGGGTCCAGTACTGCCACAGCGGGCTGGAAGTGAAGCAGCAGCCCGAGTACGTGTTCGGGTTGCAGCACTACAATCCGCGGCAGGGCTTTTTCATCCCCTTTTACATGCACTTCATCGAGGTCTGGGAGCAGCCCTGGCATCCCCAGTACGATTTCGAGACGGGGGAGCTGTTGTACCGGGACATGCTGGGCAACGAGAGGCGACGCATGCCCCTGGGGCATGGCGCTCCCGAGCCGGATCCCGGGCGCGTACGGCGTGCAATCGCGCCGCGGCCCGGTTTCGGGCCGGCAGAGACCCGTCATGAAACCTACCCGGCCTGAATCAGGGAGGAGCGCACTGCGCCGGGTCCGCGTAGCACGGGGCCTCGCCGCGATGCTCGCATTCCTGGCGGGCTGCGCCGGGATGGGTGGGACGTCCCAGCCGCGGGCACCCAACGTCAACCTGTCGGGCTATCCGCCCGCGTTCCGGGAGGGCTACCTCGACGGCTGCGAAACCGGCCGGGCCCTGATCGGCATCCGCAAGGACGAGCGGCGCTTCAGGGACGACGCCCAGTACGCCCAGGGCTGGCGCGACGGCTACGACATCTGTCGCCGTCGCTAGCGCCGGACGCTATTTCATTGCCTTGAGGGCTTCGGCGGTGGCGGTGTTCGCGTACTTCTTGGTTGTCGCCGCGTCGCCCTTGGCGGCGGCCTCCTTGGCCTGCTCCAGGGCCTTGTTGGCGGGGCCGGCCTTGTCCTTGGCCTTGGAATTGGCGAGCTTGACGTCGGCCTCGGCCTGCATCAGGGCTACCTGGACGTCCAGGGGCAGCTCAGGCTGGGATTGGGTCTGGACGCTCTGGCAACCGGCTACGGCGATGGTCGCTGCGGCGCAAAAAACGAGCAATGACTTGCGCATGGTCTCCTCCTAGGGTTGTGCATCGCTGGAACTCGCGATAGCTCCGGCGACCTTAGAGACCCGGCGCTTCCCCGTCATTGACCGCGGTCAATTTTGACCCCTTGCCGGCGCCTGCCCTGAGGCCGGTCGCGCAAGGGTGGCGCAATGCGCCCGGGTGATCCCCTGAAGCGCTCTCAGCCCTTGGCCCGGGTAATCCGAACGACTTCCGGGATGCGCCGCAGGTTGCGCATGACCTGGGCGAGGTGCAGGCGGTTCGATACCTGCAGGGTGAAGTGCACGGTGGTGTAGGCACCTTCGCCATCCATGCTGATGTTCTCGATGTTGGAGCCGGCATTGGCGATTTCCGCGGCCAGCTTGGCGAGGACCCCGCGCTGGTTGGCGGCCACCAGCTTGATGCACACTTCGAACGGGCGGCTGATGTTGGGATCCCAGGAGACGTCGAGCCACTTGTCCGGGTCCCCCTTGCTCTTGCGGATGGCGGGACAGTCATGGGTGTGGATCACCAGCCCCTGGTCCTTCTTGATGAAGCCGATGATGGGATCGCCGGGGATCGGGCGGCAGCACTTGGCAAACTGCACGGCCATGCCTTCGGTGCCGAGAATGGTGACCGGTCCCGGCGCCTTGAGCTCCGCCGCGCTGGATTTCTCCAGGGCCAGCAGCTTTCTCGCCACCACCACGGAGAGCCGCTTGCCGAGGCCGATGTCGGCGAAGATCTCCTGGCGCGACTTGGCCCCGGAATCCTTGAGCATCTTGTCCCACTGGGTTTCGTCGATGTCATCGGGCTTCGCCTTCAGCACCGCGAGCGCCTGGGTGAGGAGGCGTTCGCCCAGGCTCGCCGATTCCTCGTATTGCATGGTCTTCAGGAAATGGCGGATCTGGGAGCGGGCCTTGGTGGTGACCACGTAGTTGAGCCAGGCCGGGTTGGGCTTGGCGTGGGAAGCCGTGATGATCTCCACCCGGTCGCCGTTCTTGAGCTCGGTCCGCAGGGGCACCAGCTCGTAGTTGATCTTGGCCGCGACGCAGCGGTTGCCGATGTCGGTGTGTACCGCGTAGGCGAAGTCCACGGCGGTTGCGCCCTTGGGCAGCGCCAGGATCTTGCCCTTGGGGGTGAAAACGTATACCTCTCCCGGAAACAGGTCCACCTTGAGGTGCTCGAGAAATTCCGCCGAGTCGCCCGACTGGGAGAGCATTTCAAGCAGGCTCTGCAGCCACTGGTGGGTCTTCTTGTGCAGGTCCCTGAAATCGGTGTCCGCGGTCTTGTACAGCCAGTGGGCCGCCACCCCGGCCTCCGCGATCTTGTGCATGTCCAGGGTGCGGACCTGCACCTCGATGGGCGTGCCGTAGGGGCCGAACAGCGTGGTGTGCAGGGACTGGTAGCCGTTGGACTTGGGGATGGCGATGTAGTCCTTGAACTTGCCGGGGATGGGCTTGTACAGCCCATGCAGGGTGCCGAGTGCCCAGTAGCAGGCGGGCACATCGTTGACGATGATGCGGAAGCCGTAGATGTCCTGGACCTCGGAGAAGGTCAGGTGCTTCTCGGACATCTTGCGGTAAATGCTGAACAGGTGCTTCTCGCGGCCCGTCACCTGGGCCTCGATGCCCGCGTCGCGCAGCCGCTGCTTGACGGCTCCGAGGATCTTCCCTACCACCTCCCGCCGATGTCCCCGGGCCGTCTTCACCGCCTTGGACAGGACCCGGTAGCGCACCGGGTAGAGGTGGCGGAACGACAGGTCCTGCAGTTCCTGGTAGATGCGGTTCAGACCCAGCCGGTTGGCGATGGGCGCGTAGATATCCATGGTTTCGCGCGCAATGCGCCGGCGCTTTTCCGGGAGCAGCACATCCAGCGTGCGCATGTTGTGCAGCCGGTCGGCGAGCTTGATCAGGATGACGCGCACGTCGCGTGCCATCGCCAGCAGCATCTTGCGGAAGTTCTCGGCCTGGGCCTCCTCCTTGGTCTGGAACTCGATCTGGTCCAGCTTGGAGACTCCGTCCACCAGCTCGGCGACCGGCTTGCCGAAAATGGAGGAAATATCCGTCTTGGTGACGGTGGTGTCCTCCATTACGTCGTGCAGCATCGCCGCGGTGAGCGCCTGGGGGTCCAGGTGCCAGTCGGCGAGAATCTTGGTGACCTGTACCGGGTGGACGATGAAGGGATCGCCCGACTTGCGGAACTGCCCGTGGTGCGCCGCCTTGCTGAAGTGATAGGCGGATTCGAGCTGAATCACGTCCTCCGGCTTGAGATAGCTGGATAGCTCCTGGAACAGTACTTCGGCCTCGGACATGGCTTTCAGCATACAGCCCTCAGCGGCAAGCTGTCAGCGCTCAGCTGTCAGCGCTCAGCCAAGTGCCGATGCGAAGCTTCCGGAGCCGGGGGAGGCTGATGGCTGAACGCTGACAGCTGAATCCCGGTCAGGCCTGGCCCTTGTTGAGGATTTCCAGGCCGACCTTGCCCAGGGCCACCTCTCTCAGGGCGACGACGGTGGGCTTGTCCTTGCTGGACTCCACCATCGGAGTCGCGCCGTTGGCGAGTTGGCGGGCGCGGTAGGTGGCCGCGAGGGTCAGCTCAAAGCGGTTGGGAATGCTCTTCAGACAGTCATCTACGGTGATGCGGGCCATGGGATCTCCTGGTTGAAATCACTTGAAGCGGTTGATGAGATCCTGGTGCCGCCGCGCCTGCTTGGCGAGCGTCAGACGCTCGGCGCGGACCACGGCCAGCAGGTCTTGCAGGGCCTCATCTAGCTTGTTGTTAATAATAACATAATCAAACTCGCCCATATGGCCGATCTCGTCCCGGGCTCCCGCCAGCCGGCGGGCGATCACCTCCGGGCCGTCCTGGGCGCGGGAATTGAGCCGCTGGAGCAGGGCTTCCATGGAGGGAGGAAGAATGAAGATGCCGATGGCCTGGGGAACGAGCTTCCGCACCTGCTGGGCTCCCTGCCAGTCGATTTCCAGCAGGATATCGGTGCCTGCGGCCATCTGTTCTCTCACCCAGCGCTGGGAGGTGCCGTAGCGGTTGCCGAAGACCTCGGCGCTCTCCAGGAACTCGCCGCGCTCCAGCATCGCCTCGAACCGGTCCCGGTCCACGAACTGGTAGTCCTTGCCGTTTACCTCGCCCGGACGGGGCGGGCGCGTGGTATAGGAAACCGAAAGCCGGATTGCGGGATCGGCGGCGACCAGCTTTCTCACCAGCGTGGTCTTGCCGGCCCCGGACGGGGCGCTGACGACGAAGAGGTTGCCTGGCATCCGGTAAACAGTAAACAGTGAACAGTAAACAGTGAACGGTGAACGGAACGGGTGGTTACCGTTCACCGTTCACTCGATATTCTGGATCTGCTCCCGCATCTGCTCGATGAGCACTTTGAGTTCCATGGACACTTTCGAGACTTCCGCATCCACCGATTTCGCCCCCAGGGTATTGGCCTCGCGGTTAAGCTCCTGCATCAGGAAGTCGAGGCGCTTGCCCGCGGCGCCGCCCTTGTCCAGCACCCGGCGCACTTCCTCCAGGTGGGTGCGCAACCGCGAAAGCTCCTCGTCCACGTCGATCTTGCTGGCGTACAGCGCGATCTCCTGGCGGATGCGCTCGTCCTCGCTATTGATCATCGCCTCCTTCAGCCGGGCCGCGAGCTTTTCCTGGAAAGCCGCAAGCGCCGCCGGAATGCGCGGCGCAACGCCTTCGGCGAGGACTTCCATTTTTGCCACCCGTTCGAGAAGCATCGCCTTCAGCTTCTCGCCCTCGCGCTTGCGGGTTTCCGCGAACTCCGCGAGCGCGCGCCTGAGCAGCTCGATGCAGGGTTCCTGCAGATCGGCCACCGGCAGCGCCTCGGGTCCCAGCATTCCCGGCCAGCGCAGCACGTCGGCCACCGCCAGCGGCTGCGCCTCAGGCAGCACGGCGCGCACGCTGCGGTTGAGCTCCGAGAGCTGGCTGACGAGCTCGCGGTTGAGCTGCGCAGGGCCGGAAACCACGGCCGACCGGGTGTAGTTCAGCCGGCAGTCCACCTTGCCGCGGGAGAGCTGGCCCACCACCAGCTCCCGCATCTGGGATTCCAGCGTGCGGAACTCCTCCGGAAGGCGGAACTGGACGTCGAGATAACGATGGTTGACCGAGCGCAGCTCGAGGTTTAGCGTTAGCCCGGGAAGCTCGCGGGCGGCGGCCGCGAAGCCGGTCATGCTGAAGATCATTTTTGTTCCGCCAGAAAATTCCTAAAATAGCGGAGAACGATACCATAATTCGCCCAGGGTCCCAATTGCTTCCCATCGCGCCAATCCCGATGTGCTGCGCCGACTGCCCGTGAATTCCGCCATCTGCCAGTTCAGCCGCCGCGGCGGCCGCCGCATCAACCAGGACCGCTGCGCCTATTCGGTGACCGAGGAGGCGCTGCTCATGGTGCTCGCCGACGGCATGGGCGGCCATCCGCGGGGCGAAGTCGCGGCCCGGATCGCGGTGGAAGTCGTTACCGGTTCGTTCTCCCGGGACGCGAACCCGCACATCGCCGAGCCTGCGCGGTTCCTGGCCTCGACCCTGGCGCTGGCCGGGGAAACCATCGGGCGCTACGCGGCGGACAAGCACCTGTCTGAAGTGCCGGGCACCACCTGCGTCGCCTGCCTCATCCAGGGCGGCACCGCGTGGTGGGCCCACGCCGGCGATTCCCGGCTGTACCACCTGCGGGACGGTGAAATGCTGTTCCGCACCCGCGACCACTCCCTGGTGTGGGAACTGGTGGAACGGGGGCTCGTCGGCGAGGAGGAGGCCGAACTGCTTCCCGAGCGCAGCATCATCTATAACTGTCTCGGCGCCTCGACCCGGCTGGAAGTGGAGTCCGGCGGTGACGTGCGGCTGGAGGAGGGCGATGTGGTGCTCCTCTGCAGCGACGGCCTGTGGTCGCCCCTCAAGACTCCCGAGATCGTTTCCGCCTTCCAGGAGCTGCCGCTGGAGGCGGCCCTGCGCGGCCTGATGGAAGAGGCGGAGTACCGTGAAGGCGCCACCTCAGACAATGTGACCGGCCTCGCGCTGCGCTTTGGCGGTGGCACTTCGGCGCTGAAGCCGGGCGGCGATCGGGTTGCCACGGTGTTCGTCGAGTTGAAGGACTGAGGCGCCCGCCGGCTGCTATAATGGCGGCCCGTTCCGCCGCCCGATTTTCCATGCGACCCAGCAACCGCAATCCCGACGAGCTTCGGCCCGTCCGCATTACCCGCCGCTACACCCGGCACGCCGAGGGTTCGGTGCTGGTGGAGTTCGGCGACACCAGGGTGATTTGCACGGCAAGCATCGAGGAGAAGGTGCCACCGTTCCTCAAGGGCCGGAGCCAGGGATGGCTCACCGCCGAGTACGGGATGCTGCCGCGCTCCACGGGCACCCGCACCGACCGGGAAGCGGCCCGCGGCAGGCAGTCGGGCCGCACCCAGGAAATCCAGCGCCTCATCGGCCGGGCGTTGCGCTCCGTGGTGGACCTGGGAAAGATCGGCGAGCGCACCATCCAGCTCGACTGCGACGTGATCCAGGCCGACGGGGGCACCCGCACGGCAAGCATCACCGGGGCCTTCGTCGCCCTGCACGACGCGGTGGACGCGCTGCTCGGCAACCAGATGATCGAATTCTCCCCGATCAGGGACTACGTGGCGGCCGTATCGGTGGGCGTATACGAGGGCCTGCCGGTGCTCGATCTCGATTACCTGGAAGACTCGGCCTGCGACACCGACATGAACGTGGTGATGACCGGAAGCGGCGGATTGGTGGAGGTCCAGGGCACGGCGGAGGGGGCGCCGTTCACCCGCGAGCAGCTGAACGCTATGCTGAGTCTTGCCGAGAGCGGGATCCGCAGCCTCATTGCCGCTCAGCGCGAAGCGCTCGGCCTCTGACTTGAACCACAGAGCAACAGAGGCACAGAGAACTTCGAAATCAAAAGCGCGTAACGCAATGTGTCTCCGTGCCTCTGTGGTGAAAGCGTTCTGAAGTGAAAAAGCTCGTCATCGCGAGCAACAACCCGGGCAAGCTGCGGGAGATCAACCGCATCCTGGCGCCGCTCGGGTTCGAGGTCCTGCCCCAGGCGAGATTCGACATTCCCGAAGCCGAGGAGCCCCATTTCACCTTCGTCGAGAACGCGCTCGCCAAGGCCCGCCACGCCAGCCGGCTGGCGGGGCTTCCGGCCCTCGCCGACGATTCTGGAATCTGCGTGGAGGCGCTCAACGGCGAGCCCGGAGTGCATTCGGCGCGCTTCTCCGGCGAGCCCAGGTCGGACGAGCGCAACAATCAGCGGCTGCTGGAGCGGATGAAGGACCGGGAGAACCGCCGCGCCCATTATTACTGCGTCATCGTGATGGTGCGGCACCCGGACGATCCCCAGCCGCTGATCGCAGAAGGCGCGTGGCACGGGGGAATCACCCGGGCCGCCCGGGGAAGCGGGGGGTTCGGCTACGATCCGCTGTTCTGGCTGCCGGAACTCGCGAAGACCGCGGCCGAGCTGGCGCCCGACCACAAGAACCGGATCAGCCACCGGGGCCTGGCGCTCGCGCGACTGGTGGAACTGCTGCGGAGCCGCGACTACGCCGCAGTCTAGCCCCGACGAGATCGGTAGGGTGCGCCCCACGCACCATTCACACGCCGGAATCGGTGTGCAGGGCGCACCCTGCGCCGCAGTCTAGCGGGGCGCCCCGAGGGGAATCCGGCGCTCGACCCGGAACACGTCCTCGGGCGGGTCGGCGCGCCAGATCAGGCAGGCGTCGCGCACGGCAAAGGCCAGCGGCTTCCAGCCCGCCTGCAGTTCTTCCCGCAGCCGCTCCGCGTTGTCCCTGCCTTCCGTCTGCCCCACCGACAGATGGGGGCGATAGCCCCCGGGGAAGTTGCTGACCTCGTCGCAGTCGGGAAAGCGCTTCCGGAGTGCTTCGTGAAAGCGCCGGACGGCCTCGGCCGGCTGTACCTCGAGAAACAGGGTGAAGCGCCCGCCGCCATGCTCGAAGGCTTGGAATTCCGCCAGCGTCGCCTCGAAGGCCGGGATGCTGCCGCAGGTCTCCACCAGGTCCAGGGTCAGGAAATCGAATTCCCGGCGCGGCCGAAACGGATAGAGCAGATTGACATGGGGCATCCAGCGCCGGAACTTGGGGTCGTGGGCCAAGCGGATCGCCTGGATCGCTTCCCAGGCGGACTCCGGCGGGACGATGACCAGCGCGGTCTTGTGGGTCCTGACCGGCTCGTGGCGCCTGGGCTGCCTTTGCTCTTTTCTTCCGGTGCGCATGGTCCAGATAGGATACCCCCGGACCCGGTCACGGCCCTAAAATATGCGAAGCCTGTTTCTGTGGAGGCTAACGTGGGTGCAACCAGCGTTATGCCGAAACTAAAACAGGGGCCGGACCCGCGATCGAATCCCGCCGATCGCTGTCCAAACTCCGTATCCGGGACCATGGCTACGCCGAACGCTGCCACCATTCCGATTTCCCGTGCGCCTTCCCTCAAGGCGCTGCCGCCGCTCGCGCTTTACGTGCACGTGCCGTGGTGCGTGCGCAAATGCCCCTATTGCGACTTCAATTCCCACGAGCTCCGGGGCGAGGTGCCGGAGCGCGAATACCTGGCGGCCCTGACCCGGGACCTGGAACTGGCGCTGCCCCAGGTGTGGGGCCGCAAGGTGTGCTCGATCTTCATCGGCGGCGGGACGCCGAGCCTGCTGAGCGCCGCGGCCGTCGAGGAGTTCCTTTCCACGGTGCGTGCGCTGCTTCCCCCGGAGAGTTTCGCCGAGATCACGCTGGAGGCGAATCCCGGGACTTTCGAGGCGAGGCAGTTTGCCGGTTACCGCAGCGCCGGTGTGAACCGGCTCTCGGTGGGCATCCAGAGCTTCAACCCGAAGCACCTCAAGGCCCTGGGTCGGATCCACGATGACCGGGAAGCCCGCCGCGCCGTGGACATCGCGCGCGCGAACTTCGACAACGTCAACCTCGATCTCATGTACGCGCTGCCGGAGCAGACGCTGGAGGAGGCCCGGCGGGATATGGAAACCGTGGCCTCGCTGGGTGCGCAGCATGTCTCCGCCTACCACCTTACCGTCGAACCCAACACCTTGTTCCATCGCCACCCGCCGGCGCTTCCGGAAGACGAGCTGGCGGCCGACATGCAGGCGATGGTGGAGGAAGTGCTGGGCGGCGCCGGTTATCGGCACTACGAGACGTCGGCTTTTGCCAGGGAAGGGCGGGCGTGCCGGCACAATCGCAACTACTGGCAGTTCGGGGATTACCTCGGCATCGGCGCCGGGGCCCACGCCAAGATCTCGTTTGCCGACCGGATCGTGCGCCAGATGCGGTTCAAGCAACCCAAACGGTATCTCGCGCAGGTTGCCTCCGGCGCGCCGGTCCAGGAGGAACACCAGGTCGCGCCGGGAGATATTCCCTTCGAGTTCATGATGAATGCGCTGCGCCTGACCGCCGGATTTCCGGTCAGTCTGTTTACCGAGCGCACCGGCCTTCCCATCACGGCGGTGAGCCGGGAGCTGGAGGAGGCGGAGCGGCGGGGCCTCCTCGCCCGCGACCATGAGCGCATTGTCCCCACGCCCCTGGGGCAGCGCTTCCTGAACGATCTGCTCGGGATTTTCCTGCGCCAGCCGGCCTAGACCGCAGCCTGCCCGGGGGCGAACGCCTGCAGGCTCGCCTGGCGGATCTGCTCCAGCGGCCTGGGCATCTCGATGCCGTAGCCCTGGGCGTAGTCCACTCCCATCCTCCGCAGCATCGCCAGGGTTTCCTCGTTCTCGACCCACTCGGCGATGGTCTTGATGCCCATCACATGGCCGATGTCGTTGATGGCATTCACCATGGCGCGGTCGATGAGGTCCGCCGCCATATCCTTTACGAAGCTGCCGTCGATCTTGAGGAAGTCCACGGGAAGATTCTTGAGATAGGCGAAGGACGACAGCCCGCTGCCGAAATCATCCAGGGCAAACTTGAAACCTGCTTGGCGCAGCTCGCGGATAAGCCGCGAGGCCCGGGTGAGGTTGGCAATGGCCGCCGTTTCGGTGATTTCGAAGCAGATCATGGAGGCGGGCGCCCGATGGTGCAGCAAGCGTTCCTGCACGAAATACAGGAATTGCTCGTCGTTGAGCGAGGCGCCGGAGACATTCACGCACAGCATCGGAAGCGGGCCGCGGATGCTCGCCGCCAGCTCGTGGCAGGCTTCGAAGGCAAGGGCAACCACCCGGCGATCGATGGCGGGCATGAGACCGTAGCGCTCCGCCGCCGGAATGAAAGCCATGGGGGGGACATGCCGCCCTTCTTCATCGACCATGCGGACCAGCACCTCGTAATGGGTCTCCTGTGGGGCACCGTCCAGGATTGCCTGGATGCGCTGGCAGTACAGGGTGAAGCGGTCCTCCTCGAAGGCCCGGGTGAGCCGCGATACCCATTGCATCTCCCCGCGGCGCTGGGCAAGCTCGGTATCATCGGGAAGATAGGCCTGAATGCGGTTACGACCCTTGTCCTTGGCCGAATAGCAGGCGGCGTCCGCCGCCGCCAGGATGCCGGGACGGTGCAGACCGCCGCCGGCAATGGCGACCACCCCGATGCTGATTCCGATAACGAAGGCCTTTTCCTGCCAGGCGAAACGAAACTCGGTGAGGGTCTGGCGCAGGCCTTCCCCCACTATCAGGGCGCGCTCCAGCGGGCAGCCGTGCAGCAACACGCCGAATTCGTCGCCGCCCAGTCGGGCCAGCGTATCGGAATCGCGGATGCTGCCATGGAGCAGGGCCGCCAGCTGCCTCAGCAGCTCGTCGCCGGCCACGTGGCCACAGGTGTCGTTGACCACCTTGAACTGATCCAGGTCAAGGTAGAGCAGGGCGTGAGCCGTACCGTCGGTGTTGGCTTCCTCCACAAGGGCATCGAGCCTGCGCTCGAATTCGGCCCGGTTGACGAGCCCGGTCAGCGAATCGTGGGTGGCCTGCCAGGAGAGCTGGTGTGCCATCTTGCGCGATTCGCCCACGTCGCGAAACGCCAGCACCGTGCCGATGATGTTGCCTTCCCGGCTGCGGATGGGGGCCGCCGAGTGCTCGATGGGACACTGGTTCTGGTCCTTGGAGAGCAGGACTGCATGGTGCACGGATTCACTGTCCCAGTCCTCGCGCAGCACGGCGGTGGCCTCGCGGGTCACGCGGAAGATGTCCGGGAGCGGCTGGCCGCGCGCCTCCGCCAGATTCCACCCCGTCAACTTCTCGGCCACCGGGTTCATGTACTCCACGTTGCCGCTGGTATCGGTGCTGACCACGGCATCGGAGATGGAGGCGAGGGTCACCTGGGCCCGCTCTTTTTCCTCGAACAGCACCACCTTGCTGTCGTTCAGCGACTTCAGCAGCGACTCGATGCTGTCGGCCATGCTGTTGAAGGCCTGGATGCTCGCCTGAACCTCGGGCGAACCCTCGTTCGGGATGCGCACAGTGTAATCGCCCTGCCCGAACCGGCTGGCGCTTTGTGCCAGCGCCACCAGGGGCCGCAAGCCGTTGGTGGCGATGACCAGGGTGACGCTGAACAGCAGACCGATGCCGAACAGCAGCAACTGCATCAGCCCCACCGATTGCTCCCACAGCTGATTCACGGTCGGATTCGGGTCGCTAACCAGGAACACCTTGCCGTAGGACTGGCCGCCGACCGCGATCTCCTTGGACACTTCGTGATAGGGCAGGTCGGCCCACCTGCCGAACCAGCGCGGAGCCCGGAGCGGGGTGTCGGGGCTGGAGGCCTGGATCAGGTTGCCCATGTTGTCCACCCAGCCGGCCCGGGCGATGTTGGGCTCGTCCACCCGCGCCGTGATCATCTGCTGGATCAGGGAATAGTCGCCGATCACCGCCTGCTCGGTGATGGCGGGAACGATGAACTCCAGGGAGGCATTGGCCTTCTCCAGCAACGCCCCACGGTGGCGCTCGACGTCGTTGACGACGATGCTGTAGAGCAGCGCCGCGGCGGTTGCCGTGACGGCAAAGCCCGTGCCGACCATCAGGCGCGCAGACAGATTGAGGTCGCCCCACATCCGTCCGAGCATGCGCCGCAGCATGGTCGCTACTCCTTCACCAGGGTCTTGCGGTAGAACTGCCTGTAGTTGTCGAAGTCCCGGTCCGTGGCGGCGATGAAGCCGTAGGGCGGCTTCTGCTTGATGAGCTCGGCGCTCGCCGCCAGGATTTTTGCTCCCTCCGCGTCGGCGGACATGGCGACCAGCGCCTGCTGCACGGCCTTTACCTTGGTCGCCGGAACCGAGGGATGGGCGGAAACCGGGATGTTGAGATAGGGCTCGGAGGCCCACAGCACGCGGTACCGGTAGCCCTCACGCTCCGCGTAGTCACGCATGATCTGGGAGTTCACGCCGGCGGCCGGCACGCGCCCGGTCTTGAGCTGGCCCATGGCACCCTCCTGGTTTCCAGCGAACAGGGGCTTCACCCGGACGCCCGCCCGGAGCAGCGCATCCATCGGCACGTGGTAGCCCACGAACGCCACCTTGGAGGGAAACACCACCTCCCTTTCGTCCAGCTCGGCAAGCGACTGGATGGGGGAATCCCCGGGCACCACGATCTGGCCCATGATGGCCGCCTCCAAGGGGCGGGCGACCACCCGGTAGCCCACGGCATCGTTTTTCGGAGTGAAATTGTGATTGGAGTAGATGAAATCGAATTCGCCGCGGCCGATCATGTCCGAATGATCGGGGGCGGTTTTCGCCAGCTTGAGGGTGAGCGCAACGCCGCTCTTTTCACTCACGTGACGCAGGATCGGGTTCCAGTACTGGGCGGTGAGCACGGGGCTGCGCTGGGTGATGACGCCGAAGGAATAGGTCCGCTCCTCCGCTTTCGCCGGGAGAATCGCCAGGGTTATCCCGAGCGCAAGCATCCGCAGGATGGGGGTCATGTCGTTCGTCATCTCCTCCGTTCAACAGGGTGCAGGGTAGTGATGTCGCCGGAAAGGGGCGTATTTCCTTTGTCCCGGACAAACGATCAGGCCACAAAGGCGTCTGAAGGCACTGGTTGCGCCGGCCATCAGGCTGCCACGACTTGGTTGACCAGCGCGCCGACGCCCGCGATGCGGATCTCCACGGTGTCGCCGACCCGGATCGGGTCTGCCCCGAGAGAGGTGCCGCAGGCGATGACGTCGCCGGGCACCAGGGTCATGGTGCGGGAGATGGAGGACACGATCTGCCGCGGGTCCAGCACCAGGTCGGTGACCGGGTAATCCTGGCAGATCCGGCCGTTGATGGTGGACTGGATGCGCAGCGCGAGCGGATCCACCTCGGTCTCGATCACCGGCCCGAAGATGCCGAAGCTGTCGAAGCCCTTGGCGCGGGTGTACTGGGGAAACGACGCATCGCGCTTGACGACGTCCTGGGCCGTGACGTCGTTCACCACCGTATAGCCGAAGATATGGTCGCGTGCGGCTTCCGGCTCGATGTTGCGGCACAGGCGGCCGATGACGATGCCGATCTCGCCCTCCAGCACCACCCGCTCGCTGCGGCCCACCGGGTAGAGGATGGGGTCGCCATGGGTGGCAAGGCAGGTGGCGGGTTTGAGAAAGTAGAGCGCCTCGCGCGGCGTCTCGCGGTTGAGTTTCGCGATCTGGCTGCGGGAGTTGTTCCACAGCGCGATCATGGCGCGGGGCGAGCAGGGGGGCAGCAGCCGCACCGCCGCCAGCGGCAGCGCGCGGCCGGTAGGTGACGAGCCGTCGAACAGGTCTCCGGCATGGACCCGGATTAACCCGTCGTCTCCGAGCACCCCGAATCCTTCCTCGTGATCCTGCGTTGCAAAACGCGCGTATTTCATGCTTTGGCTCCCCAGATCAGCACCTTGAGAATGAGGGAAGCGCCGGTGCCCGCCAGGATCCAGCCGATCACCTGGAGCAGGCGATCCCTCGAGATGTCGACGTGCACCCGATTGCCCAGATACAGCCCGGCCGTCATCGGAATCAGCCCGAAGGCGATGGCGATCTGGGTTTTGCTTTCGAACAGCAGGCCCGCGGCCGTGAACAGGGCGAGCCGGAAGCCTCCGTCCAGCACGAACAGCCAGGAAAACGTGGCGCGCACCGCCGTTTTGTCCTCCAGCCGGTGGGTGAGATAGACGATATAAGGGGGCGCGCTGGTGCCGAAAAGCGCCCCGGCGCCACTGCCGATCAGGCCTGCGGGCACCGCCCACAGGGCCGAAATATGGCCTTTGGGCTGGACGCCCAGGGCATTGCGCATGCCGAAGAAGATGGTGAAGCACCCTAGCGCCACCAGGATCGGCGACGACGGAAAGCGCAGCAGTGCAAATACGCCGAAAGAGGCGCCGATGACCCCGAAGGGCAGGAGCCGCTTGATCTCGCCCCAGTTGGTCTGCCGGCTGTTGACCCCGCCCAGAATGAACGAGGCGATGAAGTCGAGGGCCATGATGAGCGGCACCACGAACGTCAGGGGATGATTAAGGGCGAGCAGGGGGACGGAAATCAGCCCGGAACCAAAGCCGGTAAGGCCGCGGACGAAATATGCAGCCAATAAGATCCCGAAGACGGTGAGGTAGTCTGCCGTCAATCTTCTCCTCCTTTTGCTTTTTGCCGGCGCTCTGTTTCCGGCGGGAACGGGAATGTAATGTTGGGCTATTCTGACGGGGCGCGAACGACCGGCTGCTCCCGCCGTGCCTGAAGTCGTTCATCCCACCACGCGAATGGCGAAAAGTCAAGGACTCGTTCCCGAGTGGAAGTCAATCGCCGGCGACGACCGTTCAAACCTGACTTCTTGTCAGATTATCGCGGCCCCCCAACCGTCCAGTGATCCCCGCCGTCCCGCAACTGCAGTCGCCCGCGTGGGGCCGGACGGCCGGAACGGGAAGATCAAACGTTTTCCGGAGCCGTTGGTTCCGCCCGCTGGGTCGGGTAGGCCTCGACGATCCTTCCCAGCCGGATCAGCCGGGCGCGGATGCCGCCGCGGGTGCGCCTGTGTTTTTGCGCCAGCTCGGCGATCGACTCGCCAGCGTCGAACGCCGCCCCGAGTACCGCCTCCTCTTCCGGCGACCAGGCCTTCCCGGTCTGCTCGGGCAGCAGGCGGGTTCGCTCGCCGGCACGCGTCGGGTCCGGACTCTTGAGGAACTCGATGGCGGTGAACAGCGCCCGGATGGTGTCGGGCTGCTGGAATACGCTTTCTCCCTGCAGAACCTCGCCGGTGTGCGGATCTATGCCGTTCGCAAGCGCCTGCAGAATCTCCCTTGCCTGTTGTCGTTCCACGGTTCCTCCCTTCCGGACATGAGTATCGGTCACGCCGCAGCAATCCGGCGCGGGATCACCCAACCCGACGTCATGCTGCGACCGTAGCTAGAACGCGGCGCGCCCCGGTCGGGTTGACGCGGAGAAGCCGGTTGGGGGATGTGGAGCAGGGGGTGTCGCAGGCCGCCGCGGCGATTGCGGCCCGGTGAAGGGCTATTCGCCGATGCCGCGCGCGCCGCGGCCCAGCTCGTCCAGAACCATCCGGTTGAGGTCGCTCGGAAGCGGAAGCTGGTGCGACTGCACCATTTGCAGCAACTCTTCCCGCATGGGAGCGCTGGACCGTTCGTAGGCGAGGCGGATTTCGGCGGCGACCCGGCGCTTCTCCGAATGGGTCAGGTTGCTCAGCCGGCGGTGGGCCTCGCCCACCGCTTTCGCGGTCTCTGTGAAACGCTCCAGCACGACGCCGCGGATCGCCACGTGCTTGGGGTCGGTCATGATTTTCTCCAGGCCCTGGTAGATCTCGTCGCGCTGGGAGGAAGTGAGGTAGGCGAAGTTGTCGTTCACCAGCGCCTTCAGTTCCCGCGGGTCGACGATTCCCAGGGCCCGGGCATCGGGCGCGATGATCTGCGCCGCGGGCGGGGCGCTGGCGGCCTGGGCGGCCGCGTTCAGGAGCCGGTCCTGGACCAGGCTCCAGATCAGGCCCACGACCGGATCGATGGCGGCAGCTTCCGTAAGCCAGCCGGCCAGCAGGAAGAACCCGAAAATCTGCCTGAATCTGCGCCGCATACGCCCACTATAGACCAGCGGGCGGGGGTGCAAGGAATCAAGCCCGCTTGAACACCAGGTCCCACACCCCGTGGCCGAGCCTCAGGCCCCGGGTCTCGAACTTGGTCCGGGGGCGATACCCGGGCCGGGGGGAAAAATCGCGGGCGGTGTTCCGGAGACGAGGCTCGGCGGAGAGCACCGCGAGAATGTGCCGGGCATAGTCCTGCCAATCGGTCGCCACGTGCAGGTGGCCGCCGGGCTTGAGGCGGTCGGCGAGCAGTGCCACGAAGGCGGGCTGCATCAGGCGGCGCTTGTGGTGGCGTTTCTTGGGCCAGGGGTCGGGGAAAAAGATGTGCACTGCGTCCAGGCTGACCGGCACGATCATGCGGGACAGCACCGCTACCGCGTCATGCTGGATGACCCGCAGGTTCGTGAGGTCCCTTTCCTCGATGCGCTTGAGCAGGGCGCCCACGCCCGGCGTGTGCACTTCGATCCCAAGGTAATCGTTCGCGGGATTTTCGGCGGCGATGCGGGCCGTGGTCTCCCCCATGCCGAAACCGATTTCCAGGATCTTCGGCGCGTTGCGCCCGAACAGGGCCTGCAGGTCGAGCGGATGATCCGAAAAGGGAATGCCGTAGCGGGGCAGCAGCGCGTCGTAGGCCCGCTTCTGGGCGCTGGAAACGCGCCCCTGGCGCAGCACGTAGCTGCGGATGGGGCGCGCGGAGTTCGCGCTCCGCTCGTTCATACGAAAAAGCTCAGGCTGCCTTGTCCCTGGCGCTGGCGATGAGGCCCGTGGTGGGAGAGCTGGGGGAGGCGGTGTAGGGTTTCTTCGCCATGCGGCCGGCGAGGAAGGCTTCGCGCCCCGCTTCCACCGCCTTTTTCATGGCGGAGGCCATGAGCACCGGGTCCCTGGCGCCGGCAATTGCCGTGTTCATGAGCACGCCGTGGCAGCCCAGCTCCATGGCGATGGCGGCGTCGGAGGCCGTGCCGACGCCGGCATCCACCAGCACCGGCACCCTGGCGTTGTCGATGATGATCATCAGGTTCCAGGGATTGAGGATGCCCATGCCGGAGCCGATCAGCGACGCAAGGGGCATGACCGCGCAGCAGCCGGCCTCTTCCAGTTGTTTCGCCATGATGGGATCGTCGGAGGTGTACACCATCACGTCGAAGCCTTCTTTCACCAGGGTTTCGGCGGCCTTCAGGGTTTCCACCACGTTGGGGTACAACGTCTTCGGGTCGCCCAGCACTTCCAGCTTGACGAGTTTGGGGCCATCCAGCAGCTCCCGGGCAAGCCGCAAGGTGCGCACCGCGTCCTCGGCGCTGTAGCAGCCGGCGGTGTTGGGGAGCAGCGTGTACTTCGACGGCGGCACCGCCTCGAGCAGGCTCGGCTCATTGGGGTTCTGGCCGATGTTGGTGCGGCGGATCGCCACCGTCACGATCTCGGCACCGCTGGCCTCGATGGCCAGGCGGGTCTGGTTGAAATCCTGGTACTTGCCGGTGCCGACCAGCAAGCGGGATGAATAGGCCTTGCCTGCGATGACGAGAGGGTCCATGGCTGTGCTTCCGGGAGATTGGGAAACGGGGAGAAATCATCATCCCCGGGGCGGGGCGTGGGCGCCTTGACCGGGGTCAACCGCCGCCTACGGCGACTACGATTTCCAGCCGGTCGCCGTCGGCGACCGACTCCTGGTCGAAGCGGCTGCGGGGCACGATCTCGCCGTTGCGCTCGAGCGCGATGCGCTTGTCGGCCAGCGCCATCTGTTCGAGGAGCCGGGACACCTTCAGGGCTGTTTCGAAGCGGCGGGCCTCGCCGTTGATGGTGACTGTGATCACTTCCAAAAACCGTGCTGAATCAGGTAATATTGCCAGCCGATTCTATCATGCGGGTGTAGTTCAATGGTAGAACATCAGCTTCCCAAGCTGAATACGTGGGTTCGATTCCCATCACCCGCTCCAGTTCCCTCTAAAGCCGAAGCGCCTTGCCATAGCCGGTGAGCTCCAGGTAACCGCGCCCGATGGGGCGGTCTGCGGCGTCGAACGCCTCCACCGCGCCCTCCCAGTAAATCGTGCCGGTGCTTTTCCGGGTGTCGCTTTCCTGGTCCTCCATCAGCGGGCGAACCGTCACAACCCGATCTCCCACGCGGATGCGCCACGCGACGGGATAGGCAATCCCGCTGCGCGGCGAGCGCCAGTTCCGTTCGGGGGCAAATTCCACGTCCGCGGGAGCGAACGCCCGCACAGTGCCGTCCGCCCCACGCAGCGTGCCGCCGGCCCAGCGGGCGCCGCCCCGGGCATCGCGCATGCGAAACAGCATGAGGGCGCCGCCGTCATCCAGGTTGATGCCCACCCAGTCCCAGCCCACGGCCTCCGCGTCCATGAGGCTCGATGACCATTCGTGGTCGAGCCAGGCGGACCCGGTGACCGGAAGCCGTTTCCCGCCCGCCGTGATTTCGCCCGATACCTGGAGCTGGGGCAGGCTGTAGTAATGGCTGGCGGAGGCGGGCTCCGGTCCCTTCTGGCTGAACCCCTTCGCCCCGTGCAGCAGCGGCGGCTGCGAGGCGCGAAACGCCAGATCCAGCCCGAATTCCCGTGCCGGAATGCTGGCGCGGAATACCCCATCGGATTTCACCAGCGACCAGTCGTCGATCCGCACGTCGGTCGCGCCCTCGCGTGCCTCCGCGAGCCCGAATCCGGCCCGGGCGGAGCGCTCGTCGTGGAGGAGCCGCCCGACCCCGGGATCGCTCACGGCGGCATGGGCGAACAGCAGCTGCCGCGGCGCGAAGCGGCTCGGATTGCCGGTGTCGAGGTCAGGCCGGCTGCGGAAGAAGGTGACTTGGAACCCCAGGCGCTTGCCGTTGCCCGCGTCGAGCCAGCCGGTGACGTACCACCACTCGGTGCGATAGGCCGGGTGGCTGCCCTCGTCGGCAGGAAACGAAAGCGCACGCCCGGGGACCACCGGGGGATAGTCGGCGGCCTGCGCGGCAAGGGCCAGCATTGTGGCGAGCAGGGCGCGGAGGAGGCGCGTCATTACCAGTCCTCCCGCACCGCCCGCAACACGTCCGGGCCCATCGCGCGCCGGCCGCTCAACGCTGCCGTGAACGCCGAGGCGCACACGAGCGCGAGACCGAGGGCCAGGAGCAACCCCCAGGGCAAATGCAGATCCAGGCTCCAATGAAACGACTGCCGGTTCACTACGTGAATGAGCACGAGGCTTACCACGAAGCCCGCCGCGAGACCCATCGCCACTCCGAGGGCGCCGAGAATCCCGCCCTCCAGTGCCAGCATGCCGCCCACCTGCCCCGGCGTCATGCCGAGGTGGCGCAGCATGCCGAATTCTCCGCGGCGCGCGAGCACCTGGGCGCTGAAGCTGGCGCTGATGCCGAACAGGCCGATCACGATCGCCACCGCCTCCAGCAGGTGGGTGATGGCGAAGGTGCGGTCGAAGATTCTCATGGACACGGCCCGGATCTCCGCGGGCGAGGCGATCTCGTAATCGGTGCCGGCCGGCAGCCGCGCCCGCAGCGCGGCGGATACCTCGCCAATTGCCGCGCCGGGCGAGAGCCAGAGGGAGGCCACATTGGCGCGACCGTCTCCGGTGAGCTGCACGTAGGCGTCACGGTCAATCAGCACGGCGCCGGTCTGGCGCGCGTAGTCGCGCCAGATGCCCGCCACCGTGAACGGGCGTGCAGCGCCTTCGAGCGGAATCGCCACCTCGTCGCCGGGCTTCAGGCCATGCAGATCGGCCGCCGCTTCGGAAACCCATACCGGCGTCCGGCCGGCGGGAACCGGTGCCGCCGATTGAAGGGCGAGCCCCTTTTGTGCCCGCTCCGGATTCATGGGCCGCGCGATCAGGGCGAGCGCCGGCTTGTCCGGGGCGAGGAAAATTTCCCGGCCGCGACCGAACTCGGCCCGCGCAATCCCGGGCGTCGCGGCGATCAGGCGCTGGGCCTCGGGTGGAATGAACGCGGTGTCGCCCGACTGGCCGGTCCGCAGATACAAGTCCGCCGGCAGCACCTTCTCCAGCCAGGTGTCGAGCGAGGCGCGGAACGAAACCACCATGATGGCCATGGACGTCATGAGGCCGAAGCTCACCAGCACCGCCGCGATGCTGAGGCTTCCCTGGGCCGGCGTGCCGCGAAGCTGCGCGGTGGCCACCTGGTAGCCGGCGTGGGGAATCACCGGCAGGCGCGCGAACAGCGTGCGCGCCGCGAATGGCGCGACGAACACCGCGCCCAGCAGGATGCAGGCGATGGCGGCATAGCCGAAAAGCGGCAGGCCATTCACGGCGGGAAGGGGAATGGCGAGCGCCGCGAGAATCCACAGGATGAGCCCTGTGCGCCAGCCGCGGGAAGGGCTCGCCGGGCGTTCCTCGTCGCCGGCCTTGAGCGCCTGGGCGGGGGGCGCCGAGGCGGCGGCCCACGCGGGAACCAGCGCACCGGCGAGGGCCGTGACGACGCCAGCGAGGAAAAACGGAAGCGCTTCCCAGGGCGTGAGGGCGAGTTCCGGCTCCACCCCGGGAAAGTAGCCCGCGCCCAGATCCGCCCCGAAAGTTTTCAGCGCCACGGCCGCGACGGCGATGCCCAGCGCGATTCCGGCGCCGGCGCCGACCATGCCGAGCGTCCCGGCCTCGGTCAGGGCGTACAGGAACTGCAGGCGGCGGGTGACGCCAAGCGCCCGCAGCAGCGCGATCTGCCGGCGCCGGCGCACCGCGGCGAGGGCCTGGGTGGCGAACACCAGGAAACCGCCGGTGAAGAGGGCCACCAGCGAGAGTGCGGTGAGGTTGACGCGGTAGGCGCGGGAGAGGCTTGCCGCCTGGGCATCCTGGTCCTCGGGCGTGAGGGCTTGCACGCCTGCGGGCAGCAGCGCCTGAATCCGGGCGCGCAACTGCTCGCGCTCGGCGCCCGGCTGGAGCCGGAGATCCACCCGCTGCAGGTGGCCGAGGCGCCCGAGCTTCCACTGGGCGGCGGCGATGTCCATGATGCCGAGCCGCTGGCGGTAGGCGCCGGCGGGAAGCAAATCCAGAACCCGCAATTCCATCCGCGTGAGACCTGCCTGCACCGTAAAGGTGTCGCCCGCCTTGAGGTGCAGGGCGCGGGCAGCGCTGGCCGAGAGCAGGATGCCGTCCTCGGCGAACAGGGCGTCGCCGCGCGGTCCCGCCGCCGCCGCGATCACCGGATGCAGCGCCGCCGCCCGGAATACGTCGAGCCCCAGGATCGGCAGGGTTTCCCGCGTGCCGACCACCCGGGCCTCGGCTTCGATGACGGGGCTGGCCGCCGCCACTTCTGGCACTCGGGCCAGGGTGGGGTAAAGCGCCTCGGAGAACCCGTCGGCGGGGCCCTGCACCACCAGGTCCGCGTGCCCCGACAGGCTGCGGGCGGCGGCGCTTACCTCGCTCACCGCGGCCCGGTTGATGAGGTGCACCGCGAGTCCCAGGGCGACACCGAGCGCGATGGCGATGATGGAGAGCGCCGCCCGGCCCGGCGCCTGGGCGAGGGGGCCCAGCACGGCGGCCCGGGCCAGCAGCCCGCGGGGCAACGACAGGGGGACGGCGCTCATGGATTTCCGGGAACCAGCCCCTCGGGCGTGAGCAGGTAAACCCGGTCGGCGCTCGCCGCGGCTACCGGCGAGTGCGTGACTAGAATGCCAGCAGCATGATCGCCGCGGACCTGGGCCTTGAGCAGCGCCAGCACCTGGGCCGCGGTCTCCGGGTCCAGGTTCCCCGTGGGCTCGTCGGCCAGCACCAGCGCCGGACGATGAGCGAGGGCCCGGGCGATCGCGACCCGCTGCAGCTCGCCGCCGGAAAGCTCGGCGGGATACGCGTTCGCCGCGTCCCCCAGCGCCACGCCCTCCAGCAGCGCCCGCACGCGCGCCGCGGCGGCGTCGGAGTTGATGCGGTTGAGGGTGAGGGGCAGCGCGATGTTCTGGGCCACGGTGAGATGGGGCAGCAGGTGGAAGGCCTGGAACACGAAGCCCATGCGGGCGCGGCGCAATTCGGTGCGGGCGGCATCATTCATCGCGCCGAGATCCTTGCCCTCGAAAAGAATCTCACCGGAATCCGGCTTGTCCAGGCCGGCGATGAGGTTGAGCAGGGTGGACTTGCCCACCCCGGACTCGCCGCTGATGGCGATGTAGTCGCCGGCGCGCAGCGCCAGGTGGACGTCCTTCAGTACCCGCCGGGCCCGCGGCCCGGCGTAAGTCTTCGACACCCCGCGCAGGCTCAGCAGCGGCGTTTCCATGGCTCGCCCCCGGGTCGCCGCGCGCCGGGCCGTGAATTACAATAGGCCATCATCCCGCCACCCCAGCGTTTACGAATCCTTATCATGAACAAGATCCTGAAATACGGCCTGATCGTCCTCGCCGGTCTCATTGTAATCGTCGCAGCCGGAGTCGGGTTCATCGCCGCGACTTTCGACCCGAATGCCTACAAGCCCCAGATCGTGAAGGCGGTGAAGGAGCAGAAAGACCGCAGCCTGAGCCTGCCCGGGGACATCCGGCTTTCGTTCTTCCCCAACCTCGGCGTGGACCTGGGAAGGCTTTCCCTTTCCGAGCACAAGAGCGAGCAGGAATTCGCCGCCGTGGACGGCGCCCGGGTGTCCCTTGCGGTGATGCCGCTGCTCAGGAAGGAAGTGGTGGTGAATGAAATCACCGTGAAGGGCCTGAAGGCGAACCTGGTGAAGTTCAAGGACGGGCGTCTCAACATCGACGACCTGATCTCGAAGGAGGAGAAGGGCGGGCAGGTGAAGTTCGACATCGATCACGTCCTGCTGGAGAACGCGACGCTCACCTACCGCGACGAGGCCCGGGGCGCCCGCTACGAGCTCGGCAACGTCAACCTGAAGACCGGGCGCATCGCCGCCGGCGTCTCGACGCCGGTGGAGCTGTCGTTCTCGCTCGCCGCCAACCAGCCGAAGCTCGCGCTCGCCACCCAGGTGAAAACCCGCCTCAGCTTCGACCTGGACAAGCAGTACTACGCCCTCGAGGGTCTCGCCCTGGAGTCGAAGGGCGAAGCGGCGGGGATCCGCAATTTCGCGCTCAAGGCGGGCGGCGATGCCAGCGCCAGTCCCGCCGCCCAGGAGTTCACGGCGGAGAAACTCAGCCTCGCCCTGACCGGAAATGTGGGCAAGGACGCCGTGGAGGCGAAGCTGGAGGCGCCACGGCTGCAGCTCACGAAGGATCGCTTCGGGGGGGACAAGGTGACGGCAAGCGCAAAGCTCCCGGGCATCTCGGCGGCCCTGGTTTTGCCGGGCCTGGAAGGCACCGTGGAGGCCTTCAGGAGCGGCCCCATGACCCTCGACGTGGAGTCGAAGCAGGGCGAGCAAAGCATCAAGCTCCGGCTCACTTCGCCCCTCAGCGGGAACTTCCAGGCCCAGCGGGTGAGCCTGCCCCAGCTGGCCCTGAGCATCAGCGCCAGCGGCCCCAACCTGCCGGGAAAGAGCATCGGCGGGGAGCTCAGGGGCACAGGGAGCGTGGACGGCGCGAAACAGCTTGCCCAGGCATCCCTGGCGGGCAAGGTGGGCGACAGCAATATCAAGGCGAAGGTGGGCGTGGCGGGCTTCGGCAAGCCCGCGATCACGCTGGACGCGGACATCGACCGGCTCGACCTGGACGCGTATTTGCCGGCGAAAAAGGCGGAAGCCAAAGACGCGAAGCCGGAGCAGCCCCTTGACTTCTCGTTCCTGAAAAGCGTGAACGCCAGCGGCAGCGTGCGCATCGGCGCCCTGACGGCGGCGAAAATGAAGGCGAGCCAGGTGCGGGTGGATTTCAGGGCGGGCAACGGGCGCCTCGACCTGAGCCCGCTGTCCGCGAAGCTCTACGAGGGCGCCATGAGCGGCAGCCTCAATGTGGCCGCCGCCGGGCCGGCAGTGGCCCTGAAACAGAATCTTTCGGGCATCAGCGTCGGTCCGTTGCTCCGGGACCTGGCGGATCAGGATCGGCTCGAGGGCAAGGGCAGTGTAAGCGTGGACGTGACCGCCCAAGGCGCCACCGTGAGCGCGATGAAAAAAGCGTTGAACGGGACCGCGGCGCTGAGCCTGGCCGACGGCGCCATCAAGGGCATCGACATCGCCTCCGCGATCCGCGGTGCCAAGGCCAAGCTGGGATTGGCCAAGGGCGAGCAGGCGGTCACGCCGGGCAAGGCCGAGCAGACGGATTTCACCGAGCTCAAAGGCAGCTTCGTGATCCGCAACGGCGTGGCCCGCAATGAAGACCTGTCCATGAAATCGCCGCTGCTGCGGGTGGGCGGCGCGGGGGACATCAACATCGGGGCCGAAACCCTCGACTACCTGCTCAAGGCCACGGTGGTCGCCACCACGGCCGGACAGGGGGGCAGAGAGCTGGCAGACCTCAAGGGCGTCACGGTGCCGGTGAAAATCTCCGGCGCCTGGGCTGCGCCCTCCTATCGCCTCGATTTCGGCGCCATGGCGTCGGAAGCCGCCAAGGCCAAGGTGGAGACGAAGAAGGAAGAAGTGAAGACGAAGGTCGAGGACAAGCTCAAAGACCGGCTCAAGGGGCTGTTCCGGTGAAAGGGCGGGTAACCACGGAGGCACGGAGACACGGAGACACGGAGAACAACAAGTTCAAAAGCATTAACGCGAAGGAAAAAGGAAAGAACCGCAAAGGACCCAAAGGTTTAACCAAAAAACCTCAGTTCAACCACGGGGGACACGGGGAAAATCAATGTGTTGCTGATGCGTCTTGACCCACCCGATGGGTGGCGCCCGGCGTTTCCCCATCGGGTTGTTCTCCCTTGTTTTTCCCCGTGCTCCCCGGGGTTGACTACGTTTCCCAGGTTTAAGGCTCTTTTTCTTTCGCCATTCTTTGCGATCTTTGCGCCTTCGCGTTGAAATGATTCGTCCTTCTCTGTGCCTCCGTGTCTTGTGGTGAAGAACTGAGCCATGACTGGAACGACAAACTTCGCCAAGAGGCTCATCGCCTGGCAGAAGCGCCACGGCCGCCACGACCTGCCATGGCAGGCCACACGCGATCCCTATCGCATCTGGGTCTCGGAAATCATGCTGCAGCAGACCCGGGTGACGACGGTCATCCCGTATTTCACCCGTTTCATGGAGGAGTTCCCCGATCTGAAGCGCCTGGCCCGGGCCGATCCCGACCGGGTGCTCGCACTATGGGCCGGGCTCGGCTACTACGCCCGGGGCCGCAACCTGCATCGCGCGGCGCGGCTCATGCTCGAGCAGCACGGTGGCCGATTCCCCCGGCAGTTCGAGGACATCGCGACCCTGCCAGGCGTGGGACGCTCCACCGCCGCGGCCATTGCGGCATTTGCCTTCGGCGAGCGCAGGGCCATCCTCGATGGCAACGTGAAGCGCGTATTGGCGCGTTTTTTCGGCATCGAGGGCTACTCCGGGACCAAGGCGGTGGAAAATGCGCTTTGGGAGCGGGCCGAGTTCCTGTTGCCGGCGCGCGACGTCGAGACCTATACCCAGGCCCTCATGGATCTGGGAGCGACGGTGTGCCTGCGCCGCGCTCCGCTTTGCGGACAATGTCCGGTTCCGAAAGAATGCGCCGCTTTCGCCACCGGCCGCAGCGCCGAGTTGCCGGCAGCCAGGCCCCGCAAGACCATTCCCCTGCGGGATGCGGCCTTTCTCGCGTTGTTGCGCAAGGGGGAGGTGATGCTGGAAAAGCGCCCGCCGACGGGTGTGTGGGGCGGACTGTGGTGCCTGCCGGAGCTCCCGCCACGGGAAGACGCCGCGGATTATTGCGCACGGCAGCTGGGCGTCGAAGTGGTGGAGGTGACGCCGCTCGCGCCGGTGGAACATGGGTTCACCCACTTCCGGCTGCGCATTCATCCGCAGGTTGCACGCGTGCGGCGGCTGATTCCGCGGGCGGAACAACCGGGGCGGCTGTGGCTCGACCTGGAGGATATCTCCGGCGCCGCGCTTCCCGCACCGATGAAAAAGCTGCTGCAGGCGCTCGGAAGGACGTAGAGGAATGCGTCCGCGACCCCGGATGAGTCTCACGCAGCGGATCCAAGTGCCGCGTTTTTCCCGTTACCAGAGATTGACCTGCCCGCCCCCGGAGCGAATGCCCTCGGCCCGGGTCTGGAGGAAGCGCTGGAAACTGGGCTGGGTGAGATAGGCGCCGCTGGCCACGTAGTCGAAGCTCGATGCCAGATGGAAGGGCTTGAGGTAGGCCTCGATGCGATGCACTTCCTTGCCCTTGGCGTCGAAGAACACAATGGAGGGGGTGTAGCCGACATTGAGCCCGCGGCCCCACTCCTCCTCGGTCAGGGTCTTGCCCTGCGGCGTTACCACCTTGGCGTTGCCGAACAGCGCGAGCCGCGCCACGTCGAATTTGCGCACCAGCGCGGCGACATCCCGGTTCCTGAAGCCATCCTTGTGCAGCTCGTCGCAGGCCGCGCAGTCCTTCTGCTCGAACACCACCGCGAGCAGCCTGCCCGCGGATTTTCCGCTGCGGCGCAGGTCGAAGGGGGGCTTCACGAAAAACGGCTCGTCGTGCAACACGCCGCTCGCCGGTTCTCGCGCGGCGGTCTTGAGGTAATCCGCGAAGCGAATGCCGGCCGGCGCCTTGCCGCTCGCGTAATCCAGCGCGGCGTGGAACTTGTGGGGCGGGAAGTAGCCGTTCACCCGCAGCGCCACCTCGCCCCGCTCGTCGAGGAACAGCAAGGTCGGCGTGAACTGGACCTTGAGGGCTGCGGCGAAATCCTTCTCGATGTAGCTCTTCCCGTCCACCCAGTTGACCTCGCGGTCGCCCCAGATGTTGAGGGCGATGGCCTCGAACCGCGAGCGCGTCTTGTCCACGATGTCCTTCTGGCGGAAGTTGACCCGCATCAGCTCTGCGCAGTAGGGGCAGCCATCCTGGCCGAAATAGAGCATGAGGCGCTTCTTTTCCCGGGCGGCCTCCTTGATGTCGGCGGAAAGGTCGAGAAAGCTCTCCTTGAACCAGCCGGGCAGGTCCGCGTCGTGGCGATAGGGTTCGGCCGGCCGGATGGACTGGGCCAGGGAAAGGGGCGCGGCGAGGAGGGTCATCCCCGCAACCAGCAGCAGGCGCAACACTGGATTCATGGCATCTCCTCCGGAACCGTGATGGTTTTGACCCCGGTCGGGCCGGGCGGTTCGTGCCGGGAGTATACTGGGCCGCCGCAGTGACTTCGACGTTTTGGCCGGGCTACCCCGAATGGGTTACAAGCGCAGGGCGCGCATTCTGTTCGTGTGCCGCGACGACGGGGCGAGTTCCCGGATGGCGGAGGCCTTTGCCAACGCGCTCGGCGCGGACGTGATGGAGGCTCGCTCCGCCGGGATTGCGCCCACCATCCTCGATCCTTCCGTCATCTCCTGCATGGCCGAAGCGGGCATTGAGCTTGGCGACCGGCCCGCGACGGCGCTGGACCCGGAGCTTGTCGCATGGGCGGACCTGGTGATTACCCTGGACGAGACTGCGGAGCGCAACTGCCCGCCCTCGCGGCCTGGTGCGCAGCGGCGTTTTTTCCCCTTTCCGGCGCCCGATGCCGGAGCCGGGGCGCAGGCCTACTCGGAGCTGCGGGACCGCATCAGGGCAAGAGTGGAAGGCATGATCGGCGGCCTGAGAATGATGGCCCGGGACCCGGCGTAGGTTGGGCATTCATGCCCAACATTCCAGGTGCCGTATGATTGTTGGGCTTCGCAGGCGAAGCCCAACCTACGAGGTTACGGGTAGGTTCCGCGGGTTGCCCGTTGCGCCCAGCGTTTCAGGTGGCGAGCCCCTGCTGGGCGAGGAACTTGTGCAGCACCTGCAGCCGGATGCGGCTGTCGGTGAGCTCCAGCAGCTTCTGCTTGGCCGCGAGCTTGATGGGCAGCACTTCGGCGAGGCGGTAG
Source organism: Betaproteobacteria bacterium (assembly GCA_016183615.1). Classification (GTDB taxonomy): domain Bacteria; phylum Pseudomonadota; class Gammaproteobacteria; order Burkholderiales; family UBA6910; genus JACPEG01. The sequence goes on along the minus strand of JACPEG010000017.1, from coordinate 46,721 downwards.
CCGACCCAGGCGGCGTCGTCGAAGCGGAACGGCGGATGGAAATGCTCCTCGCCCAGCCGTTCCACGATGAGCTTGAGCACGGCGACACAGGCCTTGTCCTCGTCGGGCACGCCGGACTCGACCTCGTCCTGGATCAACTCCACCCGGGCGGTGATGAGGCCGCTTTCCGCCATCTCCCGGTCGACGATGCGAAAGCGCTGGCTGCCGAGGGTCTTCAGGTGGAAGATTCCGAGCTGCTGCATGTCCCACTCCAGAATGGACGCGAGGCAGCCCACTTCCTGCGGCACTGCCGGGTCGCCCACCTCGGCACCCTCCTTGATCAGGCAGACCCCGAACGGCACGTCGTCCTTGAGACAGGTCTTGGTCATCTCGATGTAGCGCTGCTCGAAAACCTTGAGCGGAAGAATGGCGCCCGGGAACAGAACCGTGTTCAGCGGAAAGATGGATACTTCGCGGACGCCGGTATCTTTCGCGCCCTTCAGGAAGTCAAATATCGCCATGGAACGCCCGGCCGGTTGATGGGAGCGGCTGCGGCCCGAGGCCGCCGCGCCCAGGGTTCATCCTGGAAAAAGCAGTTAACCACGGGGAGCACGGGGAAAAACAACGGAGAACTGCCCAGTGGGGAAACGGCGGGCGCCACTCACCGGGTGTATCAAGATTTATCGGCAACACGTTGAATTTCCCTCTGCTCCCCGTGTCCCCCGTGGTTGAACCAAGGTTTAGGTTCATTCTAGCTTTCTTCCTGGGAGCCGGGTGAGCGCTCGGCGCCCCAGCGTCGCATGAGATCGTTGGGCACCCCCAGTTGATCGAGCACCCGCGCCACCACGAAATCCACCAGGTCGTCCACCGACCGCGGATGATGATAGAAGCCGGGATTGGCGGGGAGAATTACCGCGCCGGCGCGGGTGAGCCGCAGCATGTTCTCCAGGTGAATCGCCGAAAGCGGCGTCTCCCGCGGCACCAGGACGAGCTTGCGGCTCTCCTTCAGCACCCCGTCGGCGGCGCGCTCGATCAGGTTCTGGGCCAGGCCCGCGCTGATGGCGGCCAGCGTCCCCATGGTGCAGGGACAGACCACCATGGCGTCGGGCGCATTGGAGCCCGAGGCGACCGGCGCGAACCACTCTTCCCTGCCGAACACCTGGAGCTGCCCGGGCGCTGCCTTGAATCGCCCGGTGAAAAACGCCTCCGCCTCCCTGGGCCGGGAAGGCAGCGCCAGCTCCATTTCCTGCTGGGCCACGATCTGGGCCACCTGGGAGTACAGGAGCCAGACCCGCTGCCCGCTCTTCAGCAGTTGCTCCAGCAGCCGGATGCCGTAGGGCATGCCGGAAGCGCCGGTGAAGGCGAGGCAGATGGTCCTAGGCCGATCCATGGACGACGCCTGCGGCCTGCCGCATTTCCCGCGGCGCGAGGAAACGGGCCGCCACCAGGCCGTTCACCGCGCCGAACAGCAGGGCGGCGGCGGCGAATACCGGAACCAGGTAGACGATCCCGGGGTGGGGAACGAGCCAGAAATACGCGACCAGCAGCTGTCCGGCGATGTGGGCGAAGGAGGCCAGCACGCTGTGGGTGACGGGCCCGAAAAGCGTTTCCGGGAGCCGGGCCCCAAATCCCAGGGCCGCGAGGCTGAACACCGCGCCGGTAAAGCTCAGGAAAAATCCCGGTGACAGGAAGTTGCCGAGGATGAGGCTGCCCGCCACCACCCGCAGCAGCGACACCCATGCCGCGGCCCGGAAACCGTAACGGGCCAGCACGATCAGCACCACGATGTTCGCGAGCCCGGGCTTGATCCCGGGCAGCGGCGAGGGAATGCCGGCCTCCAGCACCGCGAGCCCGATGGCGGCGGCCGCCAGCCGGCTGATGCGATGGTCCTCGGCCGTGGCCGCGAGCCTAACGATCATGGCGTTGCGCGTCTCTCCGAATTCATGAACGTCGTCGCCCGCCATGATCGTTCCCTCACCCCTGCCCCCTCTCCCGCGTGCGGGAGAGGGGAGGTTCGTGAGTCGCTGCGCGACTTTCTCGTCAGTAGCTGAGCGAGTCATAGGCCTTGGCGCCTCCCGCCAGTTCGACGCTCACCTGGTTGGGCAGGCACACGGCGACGTCGCCCGGGCGCGCGAGCCATCCCTGCTTGACGCAGTACTGGCGCGGGCTCGGATCGGCCTCCACCCGGGCCCGCCCGGCGCGGACAGCGATGACGCTGTCGCCCAGCGGGCCCGGAACGCGCAGCGTGCGGTCCCGGTCGAGCGGGACTTCCGCGAACACCTGGCCGCCGCTGCGAATCACCGCGCGCCTGGCCGGCCCGCCCTGCCAAAGCGCCGCAAACAGCCAGGCCACCGCGAGCGCCGCCACAAAAATCACGGCCCAGTCGCCGGGCCTCACCAAATGCGTGAACAGTAAACGGTGAACGGTAAACCGGTCACCGGCAGGCAGCGGAGTGTGCGGTTTACTGTTCACTGTTCACCGTTTACGGTTCACCCCTCACGGGTTTCCAGCTCCCTGTGCCGCACCAGCACCTGGAAACCGGTCTGGAAATGGCGCGCCAGCCGCTCGGTGAAATACACCGAGCGGTGCTGGCCGCCGGTGCAGCCCAAGGCCACCGTGAGGTAGCTGCGGTTATCCGCCACGTAGCACGGCAGCCAGTTTTCCAGGAACTCCCGGATGTCGCCGAACATGCGCCGGGAGCCGGCGTCGCTCTCGATGAAGGCCGCCACCGCCGCGTCTTTCCCGGTGAGCGGCCGCAGCTTCGGGTCGTAATGGGGATTGGGCAGGCAGCGCACGTCGAACACCAGGTCGGCATCCAGCGGCAGCCCGTGCTTGAAGGCAAACGACTGGAACAGCAGCGTGAGCCGCGAGCGATCCACCCGGATCAGGTCCCCGATCCAGGTTCTCAGGGTGTTGGGCGAGAGCTCCGAGGTGTCGATGCGCTGCCCCAGGGCGCCGATGTCGGCGAGCATTTCCCGTTCGCGCTCGATGCACTCCGTGAGGGTGCGGCCCGCGCCGCTCAGGGGATGGCGGCGCCGGGTTTCTGAGAAGCGCTTGACCAGAGTGTCGGTCTTGGTTTCGAGGAAAATCACCCGCGCATCCATGCCGCGATCCTGCAATCCCGCCACCAGCCCCGGCAGCTCGTTCACGGTCTCTCCGCCGCGCACGTCAATGGCCACCGCGACCCGCGTATAACCGGCGTGCTGCAGATAACCGGTGACCTGCGGCAGCAGCAGCGCGGGCAGGTTGTCCACGCAGTAGTAGCCGGCATCCTCCAGCACGTTGAGCGCGATGCTCTTGCCGGAGCCCGAGAGCCCGCTCACCAGGATGAGCTGTACGTCCTCATTTCTCGGGTTTGTGCTCGCCGGCATCGTTCATGTGCAGTTCGTGGCGGGAAAGGAATTCCAGCGTGCTGTCGATGCCGCGCAGCTGCAGGATGGTATTGCGCACCGCGGCCTCCACCAGCACGGCGAGGTTGCGGCCGGCGGCCACCGGGATGATCACCTTGCGGATTTTTACGCCCACGATGTCCTCGATGGTGGGCTTGAGCGGCAGGCGCTCGAGCGGCGGCAGCTCCGACCCGGCGGGCTTTTCCAGCTGGACGATGAGCTTCAGGTTCTTCCTGGGACGCACCGCGGTCTCGCCGAAGATGGTGCGGATGTTGAGGACGCCCAGGCCGCGCACCTCCAGGAAGTCCCTGAGCAGCGGCGGACAGCGGCCTTCCAGGGTTTCGGGGGCGACCCGGTAGAGTTCCACGATGTCGTCGGCCACCAGCCCCGAGCCGCGGGAGATGAGCTCCAGGCCCAGCTCGCTCTTGCCCACGCCGGACTCGCCGGTGATGAGCACCCCCATGCCCAGCACATCCAGGAACACGCCGTGCAAGGTGGAGGACTCGGCGAGCGCCTTGGCCATGTAGTGGCGCAGCAGCCACATCATCTCCAGGCTGGGCTTGGGCGAATGCAGCAACGGCGTCTGTGACGCCTCCGCGAATTTCCGAAGCGCATCGGGTGCGCCTTCCACGCCCGCCACGATGAGGCAAACCGGCGCTCCCGCCGCCAGCTGCTCCATGACGTGCCGCATGCGCTCGCTGTCGAGCTTGTTGGCGTAGTCGCTCTCGGAGGCACTGATGACCTGGATCCAGTTGGGATGGATGACGTTGAGGTGACCGATCAGGCCCTTGGTGGAAGCGGCGAGGAGATCGCTGTCGAGCACCCTGGCGGCGCCCTCCTTCCCGGCGACCCAGGTGAAGCCCAGCTTCTCCCGGTTATCCTCAAACAGCCGCGCTACGCTGATTTGCGGCATGGCTCCCACTGGGTGATGAGCTGGTGGACTTCAGCGGCGTCCTTGCCGGCGATCAGGCTGTCGCGGAACGCCTTGTCGCAGAACATCTGCGCCAGCTCCGAAAGGATCTGCAGGTGCAGGTCGGTGGCCTTCTCCGGCACCAGCAGCACGAAGATCAGGTTGACGGGGTTGGCGTCGGGCGCGTCGAAGGGAATCGGCGTTTTCATCCGCACGAAGGCGGCCGCGGCCTCCCGCAGGCCCTTGATGCGGCCGTGGGGGATGGCTACCCCCTGGCCGAGCCCGGTGGAACCCAGGCGCTCCCGGGCAAACAGGCTGTCGAAGACTTGGCTGCGGGCGATGTGCAGGGTGTTCTCGAACAGCAGGCCGACCTGCTCGAATACCCGTTTCTTGCTGCCGGCCTCGACGTCCAGGATGACGTTGGCCGCCGGAAGCAGGGGTGAGATCAGGTTCATGATGGAGGCGGGTTCAGTAGGGCCGGCGCAGCGTGGCTTCGGCCGGTTCCGGGGGTCATTCCGTTACGCGATGCTTGATGCTGCTGCCGTTGCGGCGCTCGGAGGACTTTTCCTTGTGTCGCAGGATCTGCCGGTCCAGCTTGTCCACCAGGCCGTCGATGGCGGCGTACATGTCGGCGTCCTTCGCCTCGACGAAGATGTCCTTGCCGCGCACGTGCACATTGGCTTCCGCCTTTTGCCTGAGCTTCTCGACCGAGAGAACGACGCTCACTTCGATCACGTGATCGAAATGCCGGTTGATCCGCTCCAGCTTGGCGCTGACGTAGTCGCGGATGGCCGGGGTGATCTCCAGGTGATGACCGGTCAGGTTGAGGTTCATGAAACGCTCCTTTGTCAAAGGGACTTGCGAAGGTTCAGCGGCAGGATCTGCATGGACTCCCGGTACTTGGCGATGGTGCGCCGGGCCACCACGATGCCTTGCTGGGACAGGATTTCCGAGATCTGGCTGTCGGAGAGCGGCCGGCGCGCATCCTCGGCACCGATCAGCTGCTTGATGAGCGCCCGGATCGCGGTGGCGGAACAGGCGCCGCCGGACTCGGTGGTCACGTGGCTGCCGAAGAAGTACTTGAGCTCGAAGATGCCCCGCGGCGTGAGCATGTACTTCTGGGTGGTCACCCGCGACACGGTGGATTCGTGAAGATCCAGCTCCTCGGCGATCTCCCGCAGCACCAGCGGCCGCATCGCCACCTCGCCGTGCTCGAAGAAGTGGCGCTGGCGATCGATGATGGCCTGGGAGACCCGCAGGATGGTCTCGAAGCGCTGCTGCACATTCTTGATGAGCCACTTCGCTTCCTGCAGCTGGCCGGCCAGCTGCTGGTAGCCCGACTCGCGGCTCCTCTGCAGGATTTCCGCGTACATGCGGTTGATCCGGAGCTTCGGCATCGCATCCGGGTTGAGGCTCGCGATCCAGACCCCCCGGTGCTTGCGCACGATCACGTCGGGCACCACGTAGCGCGGCATTTCGGTGGAGAAGGCGGAGCCGGGGCGCGGGTTGAGCCCCGTGATCAGCCGCTGCATCGCCTTGAGGCAGGCGTCGTCGCAGTGAAGCAGTTTCCTGAGCTTGGTGAAATCGCGGGAGGCGAGAACGTCGAGGTACTGGTTGACCAGGTTCAGGGCCTGCTTGCGATAGGGGGTGTCCTCGGGCAGCGCCTCCAGCTGCAGGCCGAGGCATTCGGCTACGGTGCGGGCGCCCACGCCCGGCGGATCGAAATGCTGCAGATGCTTGAGGGCGATCTGCAGTTCCTCGGGCTCGATCGCCAGCTCTTCGGGAAGCAGCGCGGCGAGTTCCTCCAGGGGCTGCGTGAGATATCCGTCGTCGTTCAGGGCGTCGACGAGCAGCCCCGCCAGCCTCTTGTCCCGTTCCGGAAGCGGCGTCATGTTGAGCTGCCACAGCAGGTGCTCGCGCAGGCTCAGGGTCTCGGCCGGAAGCTGGGGGTACTCGGGCTCATCGCTGTCGTCGCGCTGGGCGCCGTAGGAGGCGAACGTTTCCTCGTCGGCCCAGGGCGCTTCGGGCGCATCGGCGGCGGGGACAGTTTCCCGCTCGGCGCTCGCTGACGGCTCGGCGACCGGCTCGTGGACGACGCCGGGGACCCCCGGCGGCAGCATGGTCTGGCCGTCCTCTCCCGCTCCTTCGTCGTCGCGTTCCAGCAGGGGATTTTCCTGCAGAAAGCGCTCGACCTCCTGGTTGAGTTCCAGGGTCGACAGTTGCAGCAGCCGGATCGATTGTTGCAGCTGGGGGGTGAGAGTGAGGTGCTGCGACAGCTTGAGCTGTAAGGTGGGCTTCATGCGAAGTGCCGGGCGCCTGGCGCCCAGCGGACTGTCTTGAGGTTTTTCAGAGACTTAGGGTCTGGCCCAGGGCCTACAAGCGGAAGTGCTCTCCCAGATAGACTTTCCTGACGCTCTCATTATAAATGATTTCGTCCGGTTTGCCGTAAGCAAGAACCGAGCCTTCATTGATGATGTAGGCGCGGTCGCAGATTCCCAGCGTTTCCCGCACGTTATGATCGGTGATGAGCACGCCGATTTCACGCCCCTTGAGGAAGCGGATGATTTTCTGGATGTCGAGCACGGCGATCGGGTCCACGCCGGCGAACGGCTCGTCGAGCAGGATGAAGCGCGGCTCGGCGGCAAGCGCACGGGCAATTTCGACGCGCCGTCGCTCGCCCCCGGACAGGCTCACGGCGGGATTGTCACGGATGTGGGTGATGTGCAGATCGTGCAGCAGGTCGTCGAGCCGAACCTGGATCTCGCTCGGATCCTCGTGGTTGAGCTCCAGCACCGCCTGGATGTTTTCGGCCACGGTGAGGCGGCGGAAAATGGATGCTTCCTGGGGCAGGTAGGAGAGCCCCATCCGCGCCCGCCGGTGGATCGGCATGTGGGTCAGGTTGCGGCCGTCAAGATGGATGTTGCCGCCGTCGGCGGGCACCAGCCCCACCATCATGTAGAAGCAGGTGGTCTTGCCGGCGCCGTTGGGTCCCAGCAACCCGATCACCTCCCCGCTGCGGACTTCGAGCGACACGTCCTTCACCACGGTCCGCGACTTGTAGCGCTTCTCGAGCTGTTCGGCCTTGAGTTCGCTCATTGAGTGGTGAACGGTAAACGGTGAACGGTGAACGGTAGCAACTCGGGGGTATTACGGTTTACCGTTTACTCGCTTCTGGCGGGGGCGCCCAGGGATTCCGTGGGCTTGATGGCGACCGGCGCCGCGGGCTGCGGGGGTTGTGATTTGTTCTTGGGCTGGATGACCGCGCGCACCCGCCCGCGGGGATTGGTCTCGGTGACGGCGTCCTTGCCGCCGCCGATGACCTGGAAGAACTCGGTGGTGGCATCGTAGGAGATGTAGCTGCCCGAAACCTCATCCTGCCCGCGCCGCAGCCACGCGCGGTTGAAGAACTGAACCTTGTCGGCGCGCCCGTCGTACTCCAGGCGCTCGCCCTTTCCATCAACGTACTCGTCGTACCCCTCCCGCTTCTGGCGGAAGGTGGCCGGATTGCCCCAGGCGGTGCCGTACTGAAAGCCCTCGGCGTCCTGCTTCACCACCATGCGTTCGGCGCGGATGATGAGGGTGCCCTGGATCAGGACCACGTTGCCGATGAAGGTTGCTACCTGCTTGGCGTCGTCGACATTGGCCTGGTCGGCTTCCAGGTGAATGGGCTTGTCGCGGTCGGCCTTTTCCGCCAGCGCCGGGCCGCACCAGGCGAGCAGGGCCGCAAACGCAACAGCGCCGGCGGTGAATGGCCGGCGCGGCGGTCGGAGGAGAAACCTACCTGGCTTTTTCATAGCGTCCCTTGACCCGGGACAGCAGCTTGATCACCCGGGTCTTGTTGTTCAATTCTAAGCCAACCGCCGTCACAATGGTACGCGCGTCGGTGATTTTCACCGGCCGGTCGGTTTCGGCCAGGTCCTGATCCGGTATCAGGTGCAGGTAGCTGGTGTCGAGGGTGATGGCGCTCTGGTCCCCACTGGGGTCGCGCACCACCCGCACATCGTCCATCATGTACACGTGCTCCCCGTTTCTTGAGAGGCTTGCGCGGTTCGATGCAATGTGCAGGTTGGGCTTGCCCGGCTCCATGTGCACGAAGCGCGGCTCCTCCAGGTGCGTGGTGTCGTCGTCGGGATAATGAATCATCCTGCGCGCCGACAGGATGTAGCGCGGCGCGCCGTCGATTCCCATGCGGGTCGCGGTGAAATCCTCGACGATGACATCCGGGTCGTGGCGGGTACTGCCGTCGCGGGCCCCGGGTCCGTCCTGGACCTTGGTATCGAGCCAGAATGTGAGGGCCGCGAGAACGGCGAGCAGCGTCAGCGGAAACCAGGGGCGGAGCCGGTCGATCATCCGGGATAGGCGTCAAGCCTGCCTGCCAGCGAGCCCTGCGCCAGCATCACGAGCTCGCAGGCCTCGCGCACGGCGCCTGCGCCCCCGCGCCGCGTGGTGACGTAGTGGGCGTGGCGCTTGACCTGGAACGGCGCCTCGGGCACCGCGAGCGCCAGGCCGCTTGCCCGCATGACGGGGAGATCGACCAGGTCGTCCCCCATGTACGCGGCGGCGGCAGGGGGAAGCCCGAGCTTTGCGAGGAGCGCGTGGAATGCCTCGAGCTTGTGTTCCGCGCCCTGGTAGAGGTGCGACACGCCGAGGTTGGCCGCGCGCAGCTCCACGCAGCGCGAGCGTCGTCCGGTGATGATGGCAAGTTCCACCCCCGAGGCCTGGAGCATCTTCAGCCCGTGCCCGTCCTGGGTGTGGAAGGCCTTCAGCTCTTCGCCCGAATCGGAATAATAGATGCGGCCATCGGTCAGCACGCCGTCCACGTCGAAGATGGCCAGGCGGATGGCGCGGGCGCGTTCGTAGACTTGCTGCATGTCAGCGGTCCGCTATCAGCCGTTGGCTGTCAGCTGTCGGCCGTCGGTCGGCTTCAAGCTGAGCGCTGATTGCTGACAGCTAATTGCTCTCAAATCACCTTCGCCCGGAACAGGTCGTGCATGTTGAGGGCGCCTACCAGCCGGTCCCGCTCCAGCACCAGCAGCTGGTTGATCTTGAACTGCTCCATCATCTGCACGGCTTCCACCGCCAGGCGGTCGGGGCCGATGGCGCGCGGGTTGCGGTGCATGACTTCCGTGACCGGGGTTTTCGCGAAATCGAGGGGCCGGTCCGAGGTCTTTTCCAGGGTACGCCGCAGGTCACCGTCGGTGTAGATGCCGATCACGCGCCCGTTCCTGTCGAGAACGGCGGTCATCCCCAGGCCCTTGCGCGAAATTTCCAGGAGAGCATTGCCCAGCATCGCGGTATCCTGAACGCTCGGGATCGCTTCCCCGGTGCGCATCACGTCCCGCACGTGGGTGAGCAGCCGCCGGCCAAGTCGTCCGCCCGGGTGGGACTGGGCGAACTGCTCGGGCGTGAAATCCTGGGCGTCCAGCAGCACCATTGCCAGGGCGTCTCCGAGCGCGAGCGCCGCGGTGGTGCTGGCCGTGGGGGCGAGTTCGAGCGGGCAGGCTTCCTTCGCCACGCCGGCGTCCAGGTGCACGTCGGCTTCCCGGGCCAGGGTGGACTTCCCATTGCCGGTCATGGCGATGAGCTTGGCGCCCTGGCGCTTGATCAGCGGAATGATGGTAAGCAGTTCCTCGGATTCTCCGGAGTTGGAGATGGCGATGAACACGTCGTTCGGCGTGACCATGCCCAGATCGCCATGGCTCGCTTCCGCCGGATGCACGAAGAAGGCGGGGGTGCCGGTGCTGGCGAGGGTGGAGGCAATCTTGCGGGCGACATGGCCGGACTTCCCTATGCCGCTTACCACGACGCGGCCCTCCCGCGCGCCCTGCGCCCTGCGTTGGCGGTCGATCAGATCGACCGCGGCCAGAAACGACTCGCCCAGCCGGTCCTTGAGGGCAGCCACGGCGGCGGCCTCGATTTCCAGAACTTCGCGCGCGGTGGCCAGCCGGTGCTGCGCTTCCGAGCGCAGCCCGGCGGCGGGTTTCGGAGTATTCATGGCGGGAAAGTATAGCAGAAACGGCCCGATTTCCCGGGCCCAAGCCCTAGGCAACTGCCTGTCATTCCTGCATTATTCAGGATAAAAAAACGTTGCCCCGCTCCCATGCACGCCACCCTGCAACTGGTGCTTCTCCTGCTCGCCACGGCCGTCATCGTGGTGGTGCTGTTTCGGCTGCTCAAGCTGCCGCCGATGCTGGGTTACCTGCTGGTGGGCGTCGTGATCGGCCCCCATGCGCTGGGGTGGATTCCAGAAACCGTCGAGGCCAGTTACCTGGCGGAATTCGGGGTCGTGTTCCTGATGTTCTCCATCGGGCTGGAGTTCAGCCTGCCCAAGCTTCTCACCATGCGCCGCATCGTGTTCGGCCTGGGCGCGAGCCAGGTGGCCCTCACCATGATCCCGGTCATCGTCGTCGCCATGGCGCTCGGGCTCGACTGGCGCGCGGGAATCGCGCTCGGCGGCGCGCTTGCCATGTCCTCCACCGCCATCGTGTCCAAGATGCTGGCCGAGCGGCTGGAGCTCAATTCCCAGCACGGCCGCCAGATCATCGGCGTGCTGCTGTTCCAGGACCTGGCGGTGGTGCCGCTGCTCATCGTGGTTCCGGCGTTCGCGGCGGTGGACGCGGCGCTGGGCGCGACCCTGGGGGTCGCGCTCGCCAAGGCGGCGGCGGTGCTCGCCCTCATCCTGTTCCTGGGCCAGCGCCTGATGCGGCCCTGGTTTCACCTGGTGGCGCGCCAGAAATCCTCCGAGCTGTTCATGATCAACGTGCTGTTCATCACGCTCGGCCTGGCCTATGCGACGGAGCTGGCGGGGGCCTCGCTCGCGCTGGGGGCGTTCCTCGCCGGGATGCTGATCTCGGAGACCGAGTACCGCTACCAGGTCGAAGACGACATCAAGCCGTTCCGGGACGTGCTGCTCGGGCTGTTCTTCGTGACCATCGGCATGCGCCTCGACCTGGGGCTGGTGCTCGCCAATCTGCCCTGGGTGAGCGTGCTGGTGGTGGCGCTGATCGGCGTCAAGATGGCGTTCACCACGGGCCTTGCCCGCGCCTTCGGCGCCGATACCGGGGTAGCGCTGCGCACGGGCATGAATCTCGCCCAGGCCGGGGAATTCGGCTTTGTGCTGGTGTCCCAGGCGGGCGGCCTTGCCATCATCGATGGCCAGACCCTGCAGGTGACGCTCGCCGCGATGCTGATTTCGATGCTGGCCGCGCCCTTCATCATCGAGAAAAGCGAGCACATGGCGCGGCATTTCTCGGGCGCCGAATGGATGGCGCGGGCGATGCAGCTGACCTCCATCGCGGCCCAGACCATGGCGGCGGACCAGCATGTCATTGTCTGCGGCTACGGGCGCAGCGGCCAGAACCTGGCGCGGCTGCTGGAGCAGGAGTCCATCTCCTTCATCGCCCTCGATCTCGACCCGCAGCGGATCAAGGAGGCCGCCGCCGCGGGGGAATCGGTGGTTTATGGCGACGCAGCCCGGCGCGAAGTGCTGATCGCCGCGGGCCTGATGCGGGCCAAGGCCCTGGTGATCACCTACTCGGACGCGGAATCGGCCCTCAAGGTGCTGGCCCACGTCCACGACATCCGGCCCGACCTGCCGGTGGTGGTGCGGCTGATCGACGACACCGACCTCGATCGCCTCAAGCAGGCGGGGGCGGCGGAAGTGGTGGTGGAAATCATGGAGGGAAGCCTGATGCTTGCGTCCCATGCGCTGCTGCTGCTGGGAGTGCCGCTCAACCGGGTGCTCCGGCGCATCCGCCAGACCCGGGAGCAGCGCTATACGCTGTTCCGGGGATTCTTCCGGGGCGTGAGCGACGAGCCCGAAGAGTCGAGCGAGCGGGCCCAGCCGCGTCTCCACAGCGTGCTGATTTCAGCCGGTGCGGCCGCTGCGGGAAAGACCCTGGGGGAACTGGACCTCGCGAGCCTGATGGTGGAGACCACGGCGGTGCGCCGCCGCAACATCCGCGGGCTGGAGCCCGCCGCGGAGACCCGGCTGGAGGTGGGCGACGTGGTGGTGCTGCGCGGGGCGCCGGAGGGGCTGGCAGCCGCCGAGATGCGGCTGCTGCAGGGGTGATTCGGATGTGGTTCGCGCATCCGCCTTCCGGCTCATGGAAGCTTGGCCGTTACCAGACCCTTTTTACGCCGTATCTCTGGAATACCCCATCGGCCGAAACAATGGTCAGCCTTTCTTCCAGCGCTTGTGCCGCAAGCCGCAGTTTGCCCAGACTCAGCTTGATGGCGATCTCCCAACAACTGGCCAGGCTGAGAACACACTCGTTTTTAGGATTCGCAATCGCTTGCGCCGCCCTTTTGGGCAATTCAGGGGCACCCTCAATCCACCACAGAAACGCGTGGGTATCCAGCAGAAGCCTCATTACACGTACTCGCCGAAGTCCTCCGGCGTCCGGTCGAAATCCGGCGCCATGTAAAGAACCAGGCCCTTGCCCGAACCCGGCTTGCGCGATTGCTTCTGCGCAGCCAGCGGAACCAGCTTGAGGATCGGCTTGTTATCGGTGGAAACCACGGCGGTGCGCCGCCGCGATTACCACAGGATTTCGATACGGAATTTCCGGAACGCGGGGTCCGACGTCACGATCGGCATGCGTTCGAGCTGTGCCTGGGCGATCAGCATCCGGTCGAAAGGGTCCTTGTGAGCCCCGCCAAGTGATCCGGCGGCGAGCGCGTGCTCGACGGAGATCGGCAGCACCTCCATGCGCGCTGCCCGCAGGAGGGCGGGCAAGTGCATGACCGCTTCCTCCGCTTCGGGCAGTTTGCCCAATCGGTGCTTGGTGGCGATTTCCCAAGCCGAAGCGCTGCTGCAAAATACGCTGTTTTCAGGGTTCCCGATTGCGGTCCGCGCGCGGCGGGAAAGCTTGGGATCGTCGAACAGCCACCAGAGAAGGGCGTGGGTGTCGACCAGGAGCTTCATTGCCCCCACGCCTCCAGCTCCTCCGGTGGCAGCGGTTCGAAAAAGGCATCGGTTACCTTGCCTTTGGCGATTCCCGGGACCCGTTTTTTCCCCGCCTCCAGCGGAACCAGCTTGGCGTAGGGCTTCCCAGCCTTGGCGATTGTGATCTCCTCCCCTTCATGGGCCTGTTCCAGCAGGCGTGAAAGGTGGGTTTTGGCTTCGTGGACGTTAACAACTTTCGGCATGACCTGGACCTCTCAATTAGACTAAGCTATCGGACTAAGTCAGTCTAACGAGCGCATGAAAATTGCGCAAGCGGAAAAAGCCAAAAAATAACTGTCGGCGGGAATGCCGCTGGAGGGGGGTGACGTGGTGGTGCTGCGCGGGGCGCCGGAGGGGCTGGCGGCCGCGGAAATGCGGCTGTTGCAGGGGTGACCCGAAAACAGAAGGGCCCGCGCAGGCGGGCCCTTTCCTCGCAAAGTCGTACCCGTACGGTTCAGATACCCATGCAGACCGTGAATGCGTTCGCTTCGTTGGCATTTACCGTGGCCGCGGTGGAAGCGTCGCCCGGAATGGCGCTGCTGAGGATCGAGCGCAGCGAGCCCGTCTGCGGATTGCCGTCGTCCAGGGTGGTATCGAGCTGGAGCACGAACCTTCCCAGGATGCCTGCCGAGCAAATGATGTAGGTGCCGGTCATGGCCGTCGGACCGGTGATGCTGGCAAAGCCCACGTTGCTCTGGATGCCCAGCCTTCCGCCTTCCGAGTTGGTGGGCGCATAGGTCGCGTCCGCCGTGTTGGTCGGCCCCGGCGCGAGTCCCGCCAGCCGTACATGCTGCCAGAACAGGAAGGACTCGTCGGTGGTCGTGGTGGAATTCCAGTTGCCGTTGACCACGCCGTTTCCCTGGAGCCCCGCCGGGGTGCTCGCATTCGTTGCACCCGTGACGTGGGTTGCGGCCGCAACGTCATCTCCCGGCAGCGCCCGGAACCGGTCCTGAAAGGCGTAAACGTAGACCGGAATGTTCTTGAAATCCTGGGCGAGATTCTTCACCTTCGCGCTGTTGATGAGTTCCTGGCCCTTCAGGATGCCGCCGAGCAGCAAGCCGATGATGACGAGCACAATGGCGATTTCGATCAGGGTGAAGCCGTTTTGCCTGTTTTTCATTGCCGCCTCCAAAAAATTCTCTAAGATGGTGCCCAATGCTCCGCAAGATGCGTGCCAATACCAGCTTCCACCCGGAAGCGTTCCGGTTGCGCTCGCAGCACTATTGCAAATTTTATTACCTTTTAAATGGTTATGTCGATATCTTGAGAGAACCCGGGAAAATCCGGCTTGAACGGCCGATGCCGACGGCAAAAGAAATAGACCGGGATTATTGAAATTTGCACCGATTTCCAGGCACGGCATGTTGATTTTACGACAATATTGTCGATATTCCGTCAGTATAACGGTTTGAATTCCGGAGTTTTTCCACTGACTGCCGGCCGACGACGTACGGCTTGCCACGACCGCCCATGGCCAACGGTATCGCCCTGCCTTCGCTTCTGAAGTTCCTCGCACTGCGCCGGCAGTGGCTGATGATTTTCATGCTGATGCTCCTGCATCTGGCGCTGGCGCTCGGCGTGGACAACCCCTGGTCGAGGGGCTTCCTGATTTCCCACCTGGGCGTGTTTCTGCTGTGGCAGCCGCTGTGGCGCGGCGAGGACCAGTTGACCTCCGGCGGCGTGGTGCTCATCGGGGTCGCCGCCCTGACGGTCCTGTTCTGGCTCAACTGGTGGATGCTCGTGTTCTGGCTCGCCGGGCTGTTTGCGCTCCTCGGCGGCAAGATCTTTTCGTTTCGGGCGAAGTGGCTGAGGTTGTTCAATCTGGCCGGAATGACTTACCTGCTGGCGGCGCTGCTGCTGCTCGCCGTTCCCCACCTGTTCGCGCCTGAGGCCCTGAGCGCGCCGAACCGGGCGATTCTGGCCTACTTTCTGCCGGTGCTTCTGGTCGGGATGCTGACGTTTCCGGTGGAGCACGAGCCGCCGGGCTCCGAGCAGATCGTGGACTTTTTCTACGTCCTGGTGCTGTTCATGCTGACGGTGCTGCTGGTGCTCGGCAGCTTCATGGTCATGACCCTGCGCCACCAGGGCTACCTGCTGTCGCTGCTGCAGACCATCTTTCTCCTGGCCGCGCTGCTCCTGGCACTCGGCTGGTTGTGGAATCCTCGTTTCGGTTTTGCCGGCCTGCAGCAGGTGTTCTCGCGCTATCTGCTCAACATCGGCACCCCGTTCGAGCAATGGGTCTCGAAAGTGGCGGACACGGCGGAACGGGAGCGGGACGCGGTCGGCTTTGTCAACAAGGCAGCGCGCCACCTGGCCGACCTGCCATGGGTGGAAGGGGTCAAATGGGAATCGGCGGAAGGGGTGGGGCTGCTGGGAAACCAGCGCATGCGTCCCATACGGTTGCGGGCCGGTCAGCTCAACCTGGAGCTTTCGACGCGCCATAGCGCGGGGCCCGCGATGGTGCTGCACATCCACCTGCTGGCCCAGATCATCGGCCGGTTTTACGAGGCGAAGCGCCGCGAGCAGACCTTGCGCCAGATCACCCGCCTGCAGGCCATCTACGAGACCGGGGCGCGTCTGACCCACGACGTGAAAAACCTGCTGCAGTCCCTCTACGCTCTGGCTTCCGCCGCCCAGCAGCCGGGCCAGGATGAAAAGTTCCAGGAGCTGCTCAGGCGCCAGCTCCCGCAGCTCACCCAGCGCCTGGAGCTCACGCTGGGCAAGTTGCAGGCGCCCGGCGCCGAGCAGAGCGGAAATTTCATGGGAGCGGCGGCATGGTGGGAAGGCGTCAAGGGTCGCTACGAGGGGCGTCGCATTTCCTTCAGCGCCGCGTTCCCGGCCCAGGTCGCGGTGCCGGCGCCGCTGTTCGACTGCGTGCTCGACAACCTGCTCGACAACGGCCTGAAGAAACGCCTGGTCGAGCACGACATCGCGATTAACGCCGCCCTCGAGGCGGGGGAGCGGGTCACGGTCCGGGTGTGGGATACCGGCTCCGCGGTGCCGGAGGCGGTCGCAGCAAGAATTTTCGCCACGACCATCCGTTCCGAAACCGGTCTCGGCATCGGCCTGTACCAGGCTGCCCAGTGGGCCAGGCAGCAGGGATACTCCGTTTCGCTGATCTGCAACCGGCCGGGCGAGGTCTGTTTCGAGCTTGCCCCGGCGCCGCCGGCCTGAAGGCCGGCCACGGTGTTGGCCATGCCAGGTTTTTTGGCGCAACCCGCTTCGCGGTTGCGCCCTACGGCAGCTTGCCCGCCGCCACCATCCGGCTATACAGAATGTTTGCGGAAATCCAGGTGACGATGTCGTCGAACTCCCCGTTGGGGGCGCTGGCGACGGTCTGTTCATGGCTCACGTACACGCGGTCGGCGGTCCCGCCGTTCGGATTCGGGTTCGCCCCTTCGTCGGTGCCGGTTCCACCGGTCGGGCCATTCTTTCCGATGGAATAGATGACAAGGGGCGCCTGCGTGGTCAGGCTCACCGCCGAGCCACAGTTGGTTCCGGGGTTGATGCCGTTGCCGCTGGCGCACACGTACAGATCGGGCGCCAGGGAGCCCATGCCGGTAGCCTTCATGCCATCCGTCTTGCTAAAGGCATTGCTGTTGGAATTGGTGACGGCGTAGCGGATGCGGTTGTCCCAGCCATCGAGCGCGTAGCCCTGCTGATCGGTCGGGGTGATGCCAAGGGTCGCGGCAGGCAGGAACCCGTCATAGAAATTCGAACAGTTGCCGTTGCTTGCGTTACCGCCGCCGGCGAAGCTCTCGGCGCCGTTGCTGGCGGAGGACGCGGGGCAGGGCAGCCGGCCGTTGGCGAGCGCGTATCCGATCAGCGCATCCTTGACTTCGGACAGTGTCCGGTTGGTTTCGCTGACTCTTTGCAGATCCAGCTGGGTGTTGAGCGGCAGCAGCAGGCCCCCCAGGGCCAAGCCCACGATGAGCAGCACGATGGCGATTTCCACCAGCGTGAACCCGGTGGCCCCGCTGGCGGTCGAGGTTCGCGAACGGAGGGGCGGCGGGAAATTTCCCTGAGCGCGCGGTTTCATCTCCATCTCGCTCATGCTGCGGGTCACGGGCATGGCGCAACGCTCAGGTCGGGCGCCACGCAGTAGAGCACGTCGTTGAAGCTCGCCGTGGCCGGCCCGGTCTGGTAGTTGCTGTCACCACCGCTGTTGGGATGGTTGGTCAGATTCCGCCCCTCCAGGTAGTTGGCGAGACTGGCCTTGTCGCTGTTTGTGGCGTGGGTCTGCCCGGAGAGGGTTTTCCCCGCGAACATGACGATCCCGGCGTAGTTGCCGGCACCGTTCACCTCAAGGCAGTCTCCACAGTTGCTGGGCGCAGAGGCGGAGGGCTTGAAATCGTCCGCCAGGGCAAGAAACAGGAAGCTCTTCCAGTGGCTCCAGAGCGGGTAATACGTGGTCCATCCCGGGCAGCCGCTGGAATCGCTCTTGAACAGCTGGTTGTTGGTGGCCGCTGGACATGCGCCGGAAGCAAAGTAGGTGCTCGGTATTTGTGTGCCTGATGTGCCCACCAGGTTGGACAGCCGGCCGGAGAGCGTATCGTCCTGGTCGTTGTACTGGCAGTCATCGGTGTAATCGGGCAGCGACACCGGCGATCCCCACGGCAGGCGCTTGTCCGCAGCGCCGCCGGCGTTAAGCGTCCCGAAATAGGCGACGCACTGGGCGGTTTTCTCGGTCAGCTGGCGCAGCGCGGGCATCATGGCGTTGTAAATCTCGTCCTTGGTGATGATGGCGATCCTGTCGTTGACCCGGGGGTTGGACCCCGCGATGAAACGGGTGATGCCGTTCGCTACGGTGCTGACCACGGCGTTATTGACGCCCGCCACGGTGTCATTGTCGAGATAGTTGGCTGCGGTGTAGTTGCCGCCGCAGGCGGGGGTCGCAAAGGTTGCATCGGGACCGCGGCTTTGTCCGCCGGAAATCGCCTGGGGGGCGAAGATCACGGCCACGGCCAGGCTGTCCGGAGACGTTGATGGTCCGGCAAGATAGGTTGCACCGTCCGCCGCCACTACCTCGAACTGGCCGTTCGTGTCCCAGTTAAGCACCGCCGTCTTGGGATTGCTCTTGTATCTGCCGGAGACGGCGTACCACAGGCATTCCTCGCTGCCGTCCTTGGGCGGGGGCAGCCCGAGAGACCGCCACGGCAGCCTTCCCAGGGCGCTGACGTCGGTGCTGTTGCAGGTGCCTTGCTCGCTGCCTTCCGGCATGACGGCGCTTCCCCGATCCGGGCAGGGCAGGAATCCATGGGTTTGCCCCGCATGGGTATGTCCATAGGTCGCGGCGTAGGCAATCACGGCGGCCTTGGCCTGGGCCAAGGCGTCCGCAGTCCGCTGCTCCCGGGCCAGGGCCATGTTAGCGCGATTTAACGCGGTCAGTAGCACATACGTGGCGCCGATCAGGAGGATGGCGAGCAAGACCAGTAGGGCCGCTCCCTGCTGCAACCGCCCATGGAGCGAGCGTCCGGCGGATCCGACGACGGCGCACCTCATGGGCGAGTCTGCTGGTCCTTGGCCCCTCCGGATGCGCTGAGTGCGTCCTGCTCGATCGGGCCGGCCGACTTGGGAGGAGGCTGACCCTCGCGCACGGCGCTGGTGGAAACGTCCACGCTCTGCCCCACCTTGAGGCTGAGGGTCTTGCCGCTTCCCGGCACTATGACCGGAACCGAGGCGGCAGAGGCGGGTTTTCCCGCAAGCCCCGCGCCGCTTGCTTGCTGCCCAGCGACCTGGGGCACGCCGTTGATCCAGACGATGCTCTTGCCGTCGCTGCGCTGTACCAGGCCGTTGATGGTGATGGTTTCGCTGAGCTGCGCCAGCGGCACGGAGGGCCTGCCCTTCAGGTTTTCGAGCACCACCCGCTGGTCCGGGCTGAAGAACAGCCGGCCGAGCCCTTGGGCCTGGGCCGCACCCGGGAGCAGGACCAGCAACACCGCGAGCAGGCGAGCGACGGTCATTTTTTCTCCCGGAGCGTGAGCCAGTTGAGGGCGCATTCGGCCTTGAGCTGGGGGGCGTAGCGCATCTCCACCGAGGCGGCGATGCGATCGATCCTGCAGCGGTCGACGAGGTAGAGCCCGCTGACTTCCCGTTGCAGGTCGCCGAGGAAATCCAGCAGCTGTCCCTCGTGCAACAGGTTGAGGTCGACCGTCATGACGCTGGACCGCAGATCGAAACTCTGGGTGGCGAGGCCCGGGGCCGGGGTATAGGGCTTCTGAGGCGAGATGACGTACCTCATGCCGAAAATCTGGCGGCGTTCGCGATACCGCTCGATGCTCTCGACCCAATCGAGGCGCCGCTCGTCCCCCACCACCCCGCGCGCGATCAGGTCCTTGTAGCGGGGGTGGAAGCGGCCGATGTTCTCGCGTTCGCTGGTGACCTGCTGCAGGCGCTGGCGCGCGTCGTTGAGCTGGCGCTCGGCGGAGCCCCGGTCGCGTTTGAGCTGGTCGAGGTAGCGGTCGGCCGCGAGCAGGCTCGCCGCGCCCGTACCCGCCACCAGCAGCAGCACGATGAGTGGTCCGCGGATGTGGGCCAGATCCTGCCTGCCGAAGGTCATGTCTTGCCCCCCTGGGCTGGCGGCGCGGATTTCTCCGCCTGCCGTGTGACCAGTTTGAGCACGAACACCGCGCGCCGGCTTTGGCCCTGCTGAGCCGATAATTCACTGGAAACCGTCGCCTCGGGGCGCAGATCCAGGGGCAGCGTGAGCGTGCTGACGGTGAGCCCGTTGCGGCGCAGCGCATCCTGGAAGCCGTTGATGGTATCGATGGCGCGCCGGTAGTTGTTGTCGAAGGGCACAATCTCGCCCTGCAGGAATATGACCTGGTACGGTTTTTCCGGGGCCTGGGCCGGGGCGGGCCGGGCCCCGGGCGCCGGCGCCTTCTGCTCCGGGGCGGCAACGGTCCCGCCGGCAGGGGCGTAATCGGGCTTCACGTCGTCCGGAGTGAACGTGTTGTGCCACGACAGGCCGTTTACCTGGATTCCCGGGAAGGCGTCGAGGGTGCGGGCAACGGGGGCAAGCACGCCCTGGGGCGGGGGGGCCAGCGCCGCGAGCTTCTCGGCGAGAACGACGGCGGTCTGCATATTGGCGGCGGAAGTGGGCGCGGGCGGAAAGTCGCTGGTTATCCGCTGGTAGGTCGCCGAGAGCTCCCGGGCCTTGCCGGCGACCTCGCCAATGGTGTTTTGCAGTCCGGCGGCGACCCAGAAGTATGCCCCGCCGACCAGCACGGAGGCGGCGCCAGCGGCCAGCGCCAGGCCGTTCAGCACCCGCCGCAGTTTGAGCAGCGAGAAGAAGTGGGTGTGGGCCGGCGCGCCATACTGGTTGTGAAGCGGGTACCGGCCGAGCACCTGCAGCAGCAGCGGAGTGGCGTCGGAGTCGCCCGGCCCCTCCTTGAGGTCCAGGCTGCGGGCCACCTGCCGGATGTCCAGGAACACGTAGCGCAGCGAAGGCGTGCTGCTGAGCCGCGCCTGCAACTCCTGCCTGTCGCGGCTGCTGCAGACGATGAACACGTCGAGCGGCCGGTCGGGGGGCAGCAGCGAGAGGCTGTTCAGGTACTGGAGGGTGCGCGCCGACTCGGCGACCACCTTGTCCACCGGATCGTCGCCCTGGGCGAGCGGCGTGAGCCGGGAAAAGTTGACCTGGGAGTTCTGGAAATAAGTCTGGCGCAGTCCCGCGTGCTTTTGCCAGGTGATGAGCAGAAGCTGGGGCGACGACACATCCCTGATGAGCTGCTTGCAGATCAGGGACACCGAGTACAGGCCGGCGATGGCCACCGAGCGCTGCAGCATCAGATCGATCCATGGGGTGATCAGGGCCGGGTTGGTAAGGGCGGAGAAGAGCACCCGGTCGTCGCGCCGACCCTCCTCCTGCCGACCCTGCGTCAACGCGTGACGGAACGGGGTATTGCGGTAGTACTGATCGAGCTTGCGGTTGAACAGCGCGCTGCGCTCGGGGCCGATGAGATGGGGTACCTGGTCGAAACGGTAGTCCTCCTCGACCAGGTCGGCGAGCACATAGACCGGCTTGCTGCCGACCCGCAGCAGATACTCGGAGAATCGCTCCTGCCCGAACGCGTCGCTGGTGAACACGTGCTCGTCGAGCAGCTGGTTGTTCTGCCACTGGTAGGCGGAGAAGCGATCCGCAGTCAGGGAGAAGATGAATTTGCTGGGCATCGGTCCCGGGTTCCCGTTACAGCTTGATCTTGGTGATCACGTCATAGATCGGCGCCAGCACCGTCAGCATGATCCAGCCCAGCAGCAGCCCCAGCACCACGGTCAGCGTCGGCTCGATCATCACCTGCACCCGCTTGACGGATTCCTTCACGTCCCGGTCGTAGAAGTAACTCACGTTGAGCAGCGCCTTGTCCAGCGCCCCGGTGGCCTCGCCCACCCTCAGCATGCGCAGCACCAGCGGCGGGAAGATCCCGGCATCGTGAAACGCCTGCGTCAGGTTCTTGCCTTCCTCGATCTGGCGGCCGGCCCTGGCCAGGCTCTCCGCGATCACCGCGTTGCCGGCGATGTCGCGGGAGGTGGCCACGCACTCGAGCACGGTGATCCCCGAGGAATACATCATGGCAAAGAAGCTGGCGAAGCGCGCCAGAATGATCTTGCGCAGGATGGGGCCCACCGGCCAGATGCGGAGCTTGAGATCGTCCACCCAGTAGCGCACTGCCGGGCTGGCGGTAGCCGCCAGCTTTACAAGAATGGCCAGAACGACGGGAACCGCCAGGATCAGCCACCAGAACTTCACGAAGATGCCGGAGATGAAGATCAGGGCCTTGGTCTGGGCCGGCAGCGTCTGCCCCATGTTCTTGATGAATCCTGCGAGTTGCGGAACCAGGTAGATCATCAGGAAAAAGGTGATCCCCACCACGACCAGCAGGACAAACGACGGGTACATGAGCACCTGCTTGGTCTGGGCCGCCATCTCGTCCGACCACTTCAGGCTATCCGTGATATGGCGGAACACTTCCGGCAGGCGCCCGCTCTGCTCGCCGGCGCGGATCAGGCTCACGAACACGTTGTCGAACACCCCGGGGTGTTCGGCCATGGCCTGCGACAGCCGCATGCCGCCCTCGATGTTCTCGATCAGGTTGGCGATCACCTCCCGGAAGCGCGGATTGGCCACGGTATCCCGCAGATCGGACAGACTCTCCAGCAGCGGCACGCCGGCATGGGTGAGCTGCTCCAGGTTGAAGAAGAAGGTGATGAGCTCGCGGCGCTGGACGGTCCCGCCCGCCGCGCCGCGGCTCTTGCGGGCGGGCTTGCCGCTGATGAGATCGAGCCCGATGCGCTTGAGCCGCAGCTCCAGGTCCACTTCGTTATTGGCGTCGAGCAGGCCGCTCTTGGTCTTGCCATCCGCCGCCACAGCCTTGTATGCGTAGAGCGCCATGATCGCGTCAGCCCAGGCGGTCGGTGAGATCCACCACGCGCGAGATCTCATCGAGCGAGGTGACCCCCTCCAGCACCCGCTGGATGGCGTCCTGGGCCAGGGTGCGGTAGCCCTTGGCCAGCGCCAGGTTCTTGATCTCGCGGAAGGTGGCGCGGCGCGCCACCAGCTCGTCCAGGTCCGCGTCCATTTTCAGCAGCTCCATGACTGCGAGCCGGCCGTTGTAGCCCTGGTGCTCGCAGAAGTCGCAGCCCACCGCGTGATAGAGCGTGGGCGGGGGCTGGTTGGGGCGATGGCCCAGCAGCCGCTGCTCGGCGTCGTCCGGGGTATAGGCCTTCTTGCAGTGGCGGCACAGCACCCGGACCAGGCGCTGGGCGATGATGCCGATGACATTGCCGGCCATGATGTCGGGCAGCATGCCGATGTCGAGCAGCCGCGGGATGGCGCCGATGGAGGAGTTGGTGTGCAGCGTGGAATAGACCTGGTGGCCGGTCATGGCGGCCCGGAACGCCATTTCCGCGGTAGGCTGGTCGCGGATCTCGCCCACCAGGATCACGTCCGGGTCCTGGCGCAGCATGGAGCGGATGCCGCTCGCGAAATCGAGCTTCGCCGTCTCGTTGACCGAGGTCTGGCGGATCAGCGCCATCGGGTATTCGACCGGGTCCTCCAGGGTCATGATGTTGACCGCGTCGGTGTTGATGTGGTTGAGGATGGAATACAGCGTGGTGGTCTTGCCGCTGCCGGTGGGGCCGGTCACCAGGATGATGCCCTCGGGCCGCGCGATCATGATCTTCAGGGTGGCGAGGGCCGACTCCTCGAGCCCCAGCTGCTCCAGCGGCACGATGCCCTTCTGGCGGTCGAGGATCCGCAGCACCAGGTTCTCGCCGAAGGAGGTGGGGTGGGAGGCCACCCGGAAGTCGATGGGCCGGCCCGAGAGCCGCAGCGAAATCCGCCCGTCCTGGGGCGCGCGGGTCTCGGCGATGTTCATTCCGCTCATCACCTTGAGACGCACCACCATGGCCGGCCAGAACGACTTGTGCAGGCTCCGCACCTGGCGCAGCACGCCGTCGACGCGGTAGCGGATGCGAAGGAATGAATGCTCCGGCTCGAAGTGGATGTCGGAGGCGCCGCGCTGCACGCCGTCGTTGAGCAGCGCGTCGATGAGGCGCACCACCGGCTGGCTGAATTCGCTGACCCCGGTGGACAGCGTCTGGTATTCCATTTCCCCCGGCTCGATCTCGTGCAGGATGCCGTCGATCGAGAGCTCGAAGCCGTAGTACTGGTCGATGGCGCGCAGGATTTCGGATTCGCCGGCGATCAGGGTGACCAGCCGGTACTCCTCCTTGAGCATCGCCCGCACCTGGTCGAGCGCGATGATGTTGTCCGGGTCCGCGATGGCGAGGGTCAGCGCATGGCGGTTGCGGTCGAGCGCCAGCGGCAGCACCACGTAGCGCCGCGCCACATCCTTGGGGATCAGCTTGATGGCGTAGGGGTCCACCACCACGTTGGAGAGGTCCACGCTCTCCTGTCCCAGGTTCTCGGACAGGACGTCGCGGATGGTGGCTTCCGACAGGAAGCCCAGGCTCACCATCAGGCGCCCGAGCGGCAGGTGGTTCTTGTTTTGCTCGAGCAGCGCGATGCGCAGCTGGTCTTCGCTGATGACGCCCTTCTCGACCAGCATCTGCCCGAGGGGTCTTTGCGGTTGGACGGCCGACATGGTTGCGCTGATGGTTGGGGGACGGCGGGGGCCTGGCGTGGCCCCCTGGGGGACCCTTACTGTTCCAACTCCCGTAGCCTGCTCGAAGCCAGTTGACGGTCAAAGCTTGCAATGCCGCGCGACGCCAGCGCGAGCCCTCGCCGGTAATAATCCACGGCGAGCTTGTTTTGATTGAGATGATCCAGGCTCACCGCCAGGTTGAACGCATAATCGGCATTGGCCGGCTCGGCGCTGGCCGCCCGGAAATAGGCCTGCTGGGCCTCCGCCCACCGTGATTCCGCGGCGTAGACATTGCCGAGGGCGAAATGCAGCACTGCCGATTCGGGCTGCTGCGATATCAGCATTTTCAGCCTGCTTTCCACCTGGCGGGGATCGCCCTGGGTGCGAACCGCCATCAGCCCGGCGTTGGCCTGGGCGTCGCGCGGATCCAGCTCCAGCACGCGCAGATAGTAGCGCTCGGCCTCATTGGCGTGACCGCGCTTCAAGGCGATGGCAGCGAGGCCCAGCAGTGCGTCGCGGTTGCGGGGCTCGCTGTCCAGGTGGCGCAGATAGCGCTGCTCGGCCCGCGGCAGATCCCCGGCCGTGAACGCCTCATAGGCGGCCGCGAGCGCGGGATTGACCGTGGAATCAACGGCGGTGCGGCTGATGCGGATCGGGGACGCCGTTTCCGGTCCGGGAACCGCGCGGCGCGCCAGGGTCGAGGGACGCGCGGGCTCCGCGGGCCTCGCGACCTCGACCTTCGCCGCCGGTACTTCGGCGGGGGCGGCCGGCTCGACCCGCAACGGGCCGGGCATCGCGGGGGCACCGGCAGCAGGTGCGGGGGCCGGCGCGGAAGCCGGGGGCCCCGCGATCGGCGTGGGGGTCGGTGCCGTGGGCGCCCGGGCCGAGAGCTGCGGCGCGGTGGGCCGGGAAATCTCCCACCACAGGTAGGCGCCGCCGCCGCCGAGCCCGAGGAACAGGACCGCGAGCAGCCCGATGACGATGTTTTTGCGGTTGCCGTCGAGCCGTTTTGCCGCGAACATGGCCTCGGCGCCTGTTCGTTCCTCCCCGGCCGCCTGGCCTTCCGGAATCCGGGGCTTGAGTGCGCTCGGGGGAGGCAGCTCGTCCAGGGGGAAATCGGCCGCACGCTTCCCGGTCCGCCCGGGCGCCCCGGCTTCCCCCGGGTCGGTCTGGCCCACTTCCGGAATCATCGGCCGCGGCGCGCCCGGTCCCGCCTCGGGCAGGGAGCCGGTTTTTCCTGCCTGCTCCTGCTTTGCCTTTTCCGCCTTTTTAAGCGCTTCCAGCAGAAGGCTCATGGCTTCCTGGTTTCCGCTGTCTCCTCGGCGGGAGTGTTCGCTGGTGGCGTTTCGAAGAACTTCTCGTCCGGCAGGCGGCTGCGGTAGTCGCGCAGGTCCCCGTCAAGGCTCGCGTCCCGGATCACGATGGGACGCAGGAAAATCACCAGCTCGCTCTTGGTCGAGGTGTCATTGCGATGCTGGAACAGGGCGCCGATGCCGGGAAGCCGGCCGATACCCGGCACGGCGTCGTCGGTATTGTTGATCGAATCCTGCATCAGTCCGCCCATCACGGTGACCTGGCCGCTGGACACCTTGATCACGGATTCCATCTCCCGGGTCTGGATCTCGGGGATGCGGCTCACGATGTTGGCAGCGGCCAGCGCCGGGTTGGGATCGTTCACGAAGCCGGTGATGCGCGACACCGTCGGACGCACATTGAGCAATACCGTGTCACTGTCGCTGATCTGGGGGGTCACGCTCATCACGAATCCGACGGGCACCGAGTTGAGCGTTGTCGTGAATGTGGTGATCGTCGTGGTCTGGTTCTGGGAGGTATCGGCCTTGATCGTGAAATACACCCGGTTGTCCACCACCTTGAGCAGCGCCGTCTGGTTGTTGATGACGCTGATCTTGGGGCTCGAGAGCACCTTTACGGTACCGAAGGTTTCGAGCAGGCGCACGGCAACGGAGATGTTCCCGAGCCGGGTGTTGTTCTGGAACAGGAAGGCGAACAGTGTGTTGCCGACGCCGGAGGGAAGCGTCCCGGTGGCCGCCTGCTCCACGCTGACCCCCCCGGGGAAGCCGTCGGCGCCGACGCGCTGCCAGTCGATGCCCTGCTGATAGTTGTTGTTGAGCTGGACTTCGACCACCGTCGCCTCGATCAGCACCTGGCGCTTGGCGTTGGTGAGCACCTGGTCCAGGAACTCCTGGATCCTTTCGTGCTGGCGCGAGGTGGCGCGAATCGAGAGCACGCCCGTTTCGGGGTTGGCGATGACCGAAGCCGCCTCGCGGAACGTGGTGCGGCGGATCAGGGTGGACCCGGCGGTCTGCACCGTGGCGGGACTTGGGCTCCCGGCCACCCCGGGCGCCCCGCCCCGGGAGGCGGCAGGCGCCGGCGCTCCGGTCCCGGTCGTGCTT
Organism: Betaproteobacteria bacterium; assembly: GCA_016183615.1. Lineage (GTDB taxonomy): Bacteria > Pseudomonadota > Gammaproteobacteria > Burkholderiales > UBA6910 > JACPEG01. The sequence goes on along the minus strand of JACPEG010000017.1, from coordinate 19,977 downwards.
TGTACGTCCTGCTGCTGTACCACGGTTTCCGACGATCCCTCGGGCAGGATCTTGTCGGTCTCCCTGAGGATATCCTTGATGTTCTGCACCAGAGTGTCCCAGAAATGGTTCCGGGCGGAGTTGGTGACCGCCGTGCTCGACTGGTTGCTGCCCGCCACGCCGCCGCCGGCCGGGGCGCCGGCGGTCCCGGTGACTCCCGCGCCGGTGGTCGCAATCTGGGTGGCGATGGCCACGGTGCCGCTGGTGTCGCGGGACATGTTGACGTAGTCCACCTTGTAGTTCCGGAGATAGGGCGTATCCGGCATCACCAGCAGGTTGGGCCCGTCGATCTCGTAGCGCATGTCGACCTGTTTCGAGATCCGGGAGAGGATCTGGGGGAGCGTCTGGTTTATCGCGTTGAGCGTTACGGCGCCCTGCATACCGGGGTGAATATCCACGTTGAGCTTGGCGTCCCGGGCCAGCGCGAACAGCAATTCCTGAACGGGAACGCCCGTTACGACCACGCTGTAGGTGTCCAGCTTGGGGGCCGGTTTGGGGGGCGGCAGGACGACCGATTGGGTGACCGGCGGGGGGACTGCCGCGGGTTTCGCCGTCTCGGCACGGATATGACCGTCCGAAGGCTTGAGGGTGGGAACCGTGCAAGCGCCGAGCAGACAACAGGCGAGGACTATGCTTCTTTTCGTCATGATGAACCGCCACCTGTGAAAGTTTAATGTACCCTAGCACCGTTCTCGTGGCGATTCAAGCGCCTAGGCGAGGTTTCTTTAAGTAATCCATTTAATGTCAGGGCGGCGCCCGCGCAATCCCCTGCGATCCGGATTCACGCGACCTTCAGCACCTCGCTCATGGGCACCGCCCTGAGCTTGAACGAAGCCTTGTACTTTTCCGGCATTTGCGCGAGCGCGGATTTTGCCTCGGCCTGGGTCGCGTAGGCTCCGTAAAGCACCCACAACCGGGTCTTTCTCCCGTCCCTGACCGGAATCACGTACAACTCGGACAGCCTCACCTGCTGCCCGGCCCGCTCCAGAAAGCGCTCCATGCGCTCCGGCCGCACGTCGTCGGTGATGAACAGCTGAAGGCTGAGGTCCTGTGCGTCGCTGCCCTCCAGAAGCGCCTTGGCGGCAGCGATCCGCTGCTGCAGGAGCTTGTAGCCGGTCGCGTTGACGGGAGGAAATTTCACAGACCTTGCGACTCGCCGTGGCGCGTCCGAGGCGGCGTCGTGGGCCGAGGATTTCCCGGCGGCTGCGGCGGCCGGGTGCGGTGCCGCCACCGGAGGCGCAGGCGCGACAGGGATTTCGGTGGCGGACAGTTGTGGCGCCGGCGCCACGCCGGCGGGGACCGGTGATGGTGCGACCGGCGTCTCGGCCGTGCGAGGTTGCGACGCGGACGCGGGCGGGGAAACGCGGGCCTCGAGTTTCGGTGCAGTCCCCTCCCCCGCGGAGTCGGCCAGGAGATGCCAGGCCAATCCCAGGGCGAGCCCGGCGGCGAGGGAACCGCCGGCGATCAGCGCCGGCCGCGCGAGCTGCGCCAGGTCACGCTTGCCGTATTCGCTGTCGCGGATGGCGGCGCGCGCATGGCGCGCCTCGACGCCGTGGGTGTTTCCCACGAACGCGGCGAGCAGCGATTTGTCGGCCAGCACGTTGACCCGGCGGGTGAGCCCCTGCGAGGCCCGGGTGATGAGGCGCACCGCCTCGCGGGAGAACAGGTCGGGCCCCTTGTAGCCGGCGGCGCGCATGCGGAACATGAGGTATTCCGTGACTACCGGCTCGGTATAGGGCTGCATCGTGAAGTGATGGGTGATCCGGTCCTTGAGCTGGCGCATCTGCGGCAGGTTCAGGTTGTGGTCCAGTTCCTGCTGCCCGAACAGCACGATCTGCAGCAGCTTGTGGCGCCCGGACTCCAGGTTGTAGAGCAGCCGGATTTCCTCCAGGGTCTCGAGCGGCATGGCGTGGGCCTCGTCCACCAGCACCACCACCCGCTTTCCCGAGGCATAGCGCTCGATCAGCGCCTGGTGCAGCGCCTTCAGCGCCATGGTCGTCCGCTGCCCCGCCACGTCCAGCCCCAGGTCGTCGGCGACGGCGTACAGGATCTCGTCTCGCGACAGGCTGGGATTCGCGAGATAGATGATTTCCACCGATTCGGGCAGTCGCTCCATCAGCACCCGGCACAGCATGGTCTTGCCGCTGCCCACTTCGCCGGTCACCTTGACGATGCCCTCGCCGTGGGCGATGGCGTAGATCAGGGCATCGAGAATTTCCTTGCGATTCGCGCCCCCGTAGAAGAACTCGGTGAGCGGGGTGATCTTGAACGGCGGCTCATTGAGGCCGTAGTGGCTCAGATACATCTCGGTGCGTCGCCTCCCTCGATAAAAGCTTCACCGCAAAGGACGCCAAGGTTCCCCAATATAGAACCTCTGTGTATTCCTTTGCGTCCTTTGCGGTTCAAGACTTGTGCCGTTTTCAGCTCGAAGAATCCTTGGCCGCGGCCTCCATGCGGCTGTAAAGCGTGGTGCGATTGATGCCCAGCATTTTCGCCGCCTGGCTGATGTTGCCGTGAGTGAGCTTGAGCGCGGCCTCGATGTAGCTCTGCTCCCAGTTGCGCAGGATCTCGTCGAGGCAGAAATTGGCCTGGCGCTGGAGGTGGCTGCGGGCGATTTCCTGGAGCGCGGCAGGATCCCGCGGAATCGCCGCCTCGGGGGGTGGCGCGGCCTGGGTGTCGAGCTCCGCCTCCAGCCGCTCCGCTGTCACGGACTGCCCGCCATACTTGGTGGCCAGCCGGATCACGATGTTCCGCAGCTCGCGCACATTGCCGGGGAAATGGTACCGCTCCCACAGGGCGTCGGCCTCGGCGTCCAGCCGGAACGGGGCGGTGCCGAGCTGGCGCGAATAGATCCGTGTAAAGTGCTCCAGCAGCAGATTCCGGTCCCTGCCCAGCTCCCGCAGCGGTGGCACGCTGACGGTGAATACGCTCAGCCGGTGGTAGAGGTCGGCGCGGAAGCGTCCCGCCAGGATCTCCTGGCGCAAGTCGCGGTTGGTGGCGGCGATCACCCGGGCGCTGCTCTTGCGGGTCTGGGTCTCGCCCACCCGCTGGTACTCGCCGTTTTCCAGCACCCGCAGGAGCTTGGCCTGGAGGTCCACCGGCAGCTCCCCGATCTCGTCCAGGAACAGGATGCCGTTGCCGGCGTCCTCGAAATAGCCGGCCTTGGGACCGGTTGCCCCGGTGAAGGCGCCCTTGCCGTAGCCGAACAGGGTGGGTTCCACCAGCGTCGGCGAAATCGCCGCGCAGTTGAGGGCCAGGCAGGGCGCGCCGGGATTGGCGCTCAGTCGGTGCAGGGCGGCGGCCACCAGTTCCTTGCCGCTCCCGGACTCGCCCTCGATCAGCACCGGATAGGGGGCGGCGGCGTACTGGGCGATCTGGTGCCGCATTTTTTCGATGGCCGGGCTGCCGCCCATGATGCCAAGATCCGGGGCGACGGCTGCCGTTTCCTCGAGTTGCAGCTCCCCGGCTCGGACCCTGAGGGCTGCGAACAGGCGCGCCTTCAGGTCCGCGGGCTCGCACGGCTTGCCGATGAAGTCCACGGCGCCGAGGACCCGGGCGTGCCGGGCATTGCCTTGCTCGTTCTGGCCCGAGAGCACCAGGATCTTGATGCTGGGCGAGTGGGCGAGCAGTTCGCCGATCAGCTGGAAGCCCTCATCGGGCCGGTGGGGAACGGGCGGCAGCCCCAGGTCGACGAGCGCCAGTTGCGGCGCGGCGTCCATCTGCCGCACCAGGCTTACCGCGTGGCTGCGGGAATCCGCCACGCGCACCTCGAAATCCTGGCCGAGCGCGAAGCTCAGGGTGTCGGTGATGAGGGCATCATCATCGACGATCAGCAACGTGGGCTTGGACTGGCTCGTGGATTCGTTCATCGACTGAGGCGGTTGGCGTTCCTCTGGGAGCCCACGTGCGGCAGACTCCGGATATCATACCCCGGTTTACCTCGCGGCATCCGGCCGCAGCCTCCCGTTCCAGGCGGCCGGGTCGCGCGGGCGCGGAGGCTCGTTAAGGGCCGGGTCACCGGACGCGCCGGGTTGGCGGACCGCGGTGATGATATTATAAGAATTTCCTAATGTAACGGATCGGCATTGCGCACTCCGTCCGCGTGCTTCGATCCGGGCCCCGCATCATATATGGCGCACGCCGAGTCCCTGCTGCGGCAGCTTGCCGCCAACAGCACGCCCTATCGCGACCCGCTCGCGGTGATCGATTGGGGCGCCCTCGATACCGCGCATTACTGGCTGCCGCCGGCCGCACTGTCGCTCGCCGGCGTGCCCGAGTTCGAGGCCCTGCCGGAAACCGCCCGGGTCAGGACCTCCCAGTACGAATTCCTCGGCGTCCTGCAGGCGGCACTCTGGCTCGAGCGCATTTTCATGGAACGGGTCACGCGCGGCCTGCGGAGCACGGCGAGCCGGTCCGAGTACGCGTATCTCTTGCACGAATTGCGGGAGGAAGCGGGCCACAGCCTGATGTTCCTGGAACTGGTGGAGCGCAGCGGGCTGCCGTTGCCGGAATTCCCGGGGTTTTCGCCCTCGCGGCTCGGCGAGTGGCTGGGACGCCACGGCCGGCGGGCGGGTCCCCTGTTCTGGCTGGCGGTGGTGATCGGCGAGGAGGTGCCCGACAAACTGAACCGGGTGTTGCGACTGAGCCCGCCTTCCACCATCAACCCCGTGGTGCGCCAGATGTGCGCGCTTCATGTGACCGATGAGGCGCGGCATATCGCCTATGCCCGCAGCGCCCTTGAGGCCAGCATCGCCGCCGCCGGGCCCGGAGCTCGGTTTTGGCTGCGCCCCCTCATCAATTTCCTGTTCGGGGTTTTCGTCGAAGCGTTCTATTTCCCGCGGCCCGGGCTCTACGAGCTGGCGGGCCTGGCGCCGGGCCGTCTGTGGCGCCGGCGCGCCCGTGCCAATCCCCGGCGCATGGAATTCATTCGCCAGTGCGTTGCGCCCACGCGACGGCTGCTCGAGAGCCACGGTTTCCCGATCCGGCTTGGCGGCGAGTAGGATGGGTGGAGCGTAGCGCAACCCATCAACAACACGGTGGGTTTCACCCGCCCTACGCTACTACGCACCCCTCAGCGTTTGCTCGATGGCTTCCCACGCCGTGTAGCGCGGCGCCCAGCCCAGTTCGCTCCGGGCGCGGGAGCAATCAAGGGTCAAGGTGCGGGAGAGTCCCTTGAGCCACGCAGTCTCCCCGCCCCATCCGAAGCTCTTCCACAGGGCGCCGAGAGTGACCCGTGCCAGCCCCATGGGCAGCGCGGCACGCACCGGATGCAACCGCCCGATAATCTCGGCGAAGCTGAATCCGTCCTCGGCGGCGAGATTGAAGGGGCCCGCGCTGCGGCACCCAAGCGCGACCAGGATCGCCGCCGCCACGTCCTCCTCATGCACGCACTGGAGCAGCGGCTGGGGGTCCGGCAGCCGCAGGTAAAACGGCTGCAGCAGAAGCTGCCGCAGGACCGGCTGGGCGTGGGGGCCGAGAATGATGTGGGGCCGGAACCTGAGGCCATCGGGAAAATCCCCGGCCAGCCGCGCCTCCAGCTCCGCCTTGTGCCGGGCATAGAGAAAACCGGGGAGCGGATCGAGAGGTGCGTCCTCGGCGAGCCGCTCCCCGCTGCCGTACACTGCAGCGCTGGAAACGTGGACGAGGCGGGGAATTCCCGCGCTGCGGGCGCCGCGAAACACCCGCAGGCTGCCGTCCACGTTGATCGCGTCCATGGCCGCGGCCGGCATGCGCCCGCGCAGCACGACGAACGCCAGGTGGATCAGCGCCTCGTGTCCCGGCATGAGGGCGGTGACCGCCGGATCGCGGATGTCCAGGCGCCGGAAATCCAGCCTGGGGTGGCGAATGGCCGGCGCCACCAGATCGATTCCCGTGACGCGCGAGATCCGGGGATCGGCAAGCAGCCTGGGCAGCAGGCTGCGAGCGAGGCGTGCGGCGGCGCCGGTGACGAAGATCCTCATGGGCGCGGACCGGAATGCTCCCGGAACGCCGGCATTACCTTTTCCGCGAGGCAGCGCATGGATTCCCGGGCCACCCCGGAGGGTACCGCCCCGGCGCCCACGGCGCACAGCAGGTTCGTCACGCCGGCCGATTGGTAGCGCTTGAGCTTTTCGATGCACTCCTGCGGCGTGCCGACGACCGCCATGCCGAAGGTCTCCAGAAGCGTGAGATTGATGCCGAGCTTCAGCAACTGGCGAAACCGCCCGAGTTCATGGAAATGCTCGTAGCTCGGGTACAGGCCTTCCAGCACCGGCAGGGTGGTCCGGTACAGCTCCCGGTAGAACCAGGGGATCGCTTCCGCGGCGAGCTCCCGCGCGCGGCGGCCGTCTTTGAGACAGAGGATGCCGACGGTCATGCCGATGCGCGGCGGTGCCGCGTGATTCCACAGGGAACGGAAGCGGGCGATATCGTGTTTCACCATCAGCCATGGCTTGAACGGACCGGCCAGGATTCCCATGCCCTCGCCGGCGGCCCACTCGAAGGTGTCCGGGCTCACCGCCGCGGTCCAGAGCGGCGGGTGCGGCGCCTGCAGGCAGTGCGGCAATATCTCGCGGGCGTCCAGCCGGTAATGCTTTCCGCGATAGGAGACGGGGCTTCCCGAGAAGCTGAGCCGCAGGATATCGAGCGATTCCCGGACCCGCTCGCGGCTCTCGCTCATGGGCACCTGGAAGGCCGCGAACTCCGCGGGCGAAAACCCGCGTCCGATTCCTGCCTCCAGCCGGCCGCCGCTCAGAACGTCCAGCGTCGCCACCCGCTCTGCCACATGCACCGGGTGATGAAGGGGCAGCGGGATGACGGCAAGCCCCAGCCGCAGGCGGCGGGTGCGGGCCGCCGCGGCCGCCAGCACCAGCTCGGGCTTGGAGCAGTGGGAATAGCCCGGCATGAAGTGATGTTCCACCAGCCAGGCGCAGCCGAACCCCAGCTCATCGGCGAGCTCCAGTTCCGCGAGGGTGTCGCCGTAGGCCTGCGCCTCGGTGCGCCCGAGATGGGGCGGGAGTGCGATTTCGTGGAAGAGGTCCAGCCTCATGGCCGGCCTATAATGCCAGCCGATGCCTCATTCTCCAACCTATAAGGTCTACTTCGGGACGGCGGGCTGGGAGCACCCGGACTGGCCCGGCCGCTTCTACCCCGACGACCTTCCCGCGGAGTGGCGGCTCGCCTATTACGCCAACCTTTTTTCCTGCGCCTACCTGGACTTCCGGTCGTGGTGCGCCGTCGATGCAGCGACACTCGCGCGCTGGGGAGGCGACACGCTGGATCGCTTCCGCTTTCTGCTGGAAGCACCGCCGGTGGCAGCCGAGGCGAAGGCCGCGCCTGCGCTTGCCGGTCTCGGGCCCAAGGGCCTGCTGGCCGTGGATGGCCGGGTCCAGGATGGTTGTGGTTGGGAAGCGGGCAAACTGCATTGGGTCGAGCCGGATACTGACCTGAGGAACGCCGCCCGCGACCTGCAGCGACTCGCCGCCGTACCGGGTGCCGTGTTCGTCATATCCCGCAGCGCGAAGCCGGCGCGGGTCGAGGAACTTCGCACCCTGATGGATCTCCTTGGCCTTTGACGTAACGTCAGGTCGGCTTGGTGTCGGGTCCATAAGTAGTTTAAAATCCGCTCCTTTGAATTCGACCCACCCGCCTGTGGCCACGCAAAACCTGATCGAAGTCCGCGACGTCACGTTCACCTACGACGTGCGCCCGGTGCTGAAGGGCATCAACATGACCTTTGCGCGCGGCAAGGTTGTGGCCGTCATGGGCCAGAGCGGTTGCGGCAAGACCACCTTGCTGCGCCTGATCGGCGGGGCGCTGAAGCCCACCCGGGGCGAAGTGCGGGTGGCGGGCCAGGTGGTGCACGAGCTGGACACCGACGGTCTGTACCGGATGCGGCGCAAGATGGGCATGCTGTTCCAGTTCGGAGCGCTTTTCACGGATCTTTCGGTGTTCGACAACGTGGCGTTCCAGATGCGCGAGCACACCGATCTCCCCGACTCCATGATCCGCGACCTGGTGCTCATGAAGCTGCACTCGGTGGGCCTGCGCGGCGCCCACGGCCTGATGCCCTCGGAGCTTTCCGGTGGCATGGCGCGGCGGGTGGCGCTGGCCCGGGCCATCGCCCTCGACCCCATGGTGATCATGTATGACGAGCCGTTCGCCGGACTGGATCCCATTTCGCTCTCGGTCATCGGCAACCTGATCCGCAGGCTCAACGATGCGCTGGGCGCCACTTCCATCGTGGTAACCCATGACGTGCAGGAGTCGCTGAAGATCGTCGACTACTGCTATTTCATGAATCAGGGCGTGGTGGAGGCCGAGGGCACGGCCGACGCAATCAAGGCCTCCACGGTGCCCTACGTGCATCAGTTCGTGTGGGGGGAAATGGACGGCCCGGTGGCCTTCCAGTACCCCTGTCCCCCCTACACCGAAGACCTGAACTTGGGGGCGGACCGTGCCTAGGCGGGTGGTGCGCAGCGTGCGCCATGTCGGCGGGTCCGTGGTGAATGGCATCTGGCGGCTCGGCTATGCCTCGCGTTTCTTTGTCCTGACGCTCCTCAAGTCGCCCGTGAGCTTCCGGCGCTTTCACCAGCTCACGATGCGGGAGGTCTATTTCACCGGCGTGCTCTCCCTCATCATCATCGTGGTGTCGGGCCTGTTCGTCGGGATGGTGTTGGCGCTGCAGGGCTACGAAACGCTGCAGAAGTACGGCTCCTCGGAGGCGGTGGGCACGCTGGTGGCGCTGTCGCTGGTACGGGAGCTGGGGCCGGTAGTGGCGGCGCTGCTGTTTGCGAGCCGCGCCGGCTCGGCGATGACCGCGGAAATCGGCCTGATGAAGGCCACCGAGCAGATCAGCGCCATGGAGATGATGGCGGTGGACCCCATCGCCCGGGTCATTGGGCCCCGGTTCTGGGGCGGGGTGATCTCCATGCCGCTGCTCGCGGCCATGTTCAGCGCGGTGGGGGTATTCGGCGGCTACCTCATCGCCGTGGTGCTGATCGGGGTGGACGACGGCGCGTTCTGGTCCCAGATGCAGGCGGCGGTGGACTGGCGCCAGGACGTGCTCAACGGCGTGATCAAGAGCTGCGTGTTCGGCGTCGCGGTCACCGCCATCGCCCTGTTCGAGGGCTACGACGCGCCGCCCACGGCGGAAGGGGTGTCTGGAGCGACCACCCGCACCGTGGTGACCTCATCGCTCGCCATCCTGGGCCTCGACTTCATTCTGACGGCCTTCATGTTTACTGGAGTGTGATCCATGGACCGGACCATCATTGACCTGTGGGTTGGAATTTTCGTGGCGGCAGGCGTCGTGGCGCTGATGGTGCTCGCCCTCAAGGTAGGGAACGCCAGCACCATCAATTTGTCTGAAAGCTACACGATCTACGCCGAGTTCGACAACATCGGCGGCCTCAAGGTGCGGGCGCCGGTGAAAAGCTCCGGTGTGGTGGTGGGGCGGGTGGCGGAAATCCAGTTCGATCCCCGGAAATACGTAGCCAAGGTGGCGCTGCGGGTCGACAGGCGCTACGAGTTTCCGGCTGATACCATCGCCTCGGTGCTGACTTCCGGCTTGCTTGGCGAGCAGTACGTCGGGTTGGATGTGGGCGGCGACACCGTGGTGCTGAAGGACGGACACACATTAAAGAAGACCCAGTCTGCCGTGGTGCTGGAAAAGCTGATCGGCCAGTTCCTCTACGGCAAGGCGGCGGAGGGAGGAAATTCGAAGTGAGCGGTAAACGGCGACCGAACGGTGCGTTTATCGGAATCGGACTCTGACCTCTATTGGATGAAAACATGAAAAACTGGCTGAAACTTATCGTTATGGCGGCGGGTTTCTGCGCCGCAGGTGCACGGGCCGAGATCGGCCCCCTGGAGCTTGCCAGGGCCACCACCGAGGATGTGCTGGCCATCATCAAGAAGGACAAGGACATCCAGGGCGGTAACCAGCAGAAGACGCTGGAGCTGGTGGAATCCAAGATCCTCCCCCATTTCGACTTCGGCCGCATGACCCGGCTCGCGGTGGGCAAGCACTGGCGGCAGGCCAGCCCGCAGCAGCAGCAGGCGCTGATCGGAGAATTCAAGACTCTGCTGGTGCGCACCTACTCTTCGGCCTTCACCCAGTACCGCGACCAGACCGTGGAGTTCAAACCCCTCAAGATGAATCCCGCGGACACCGAGGTCACGGTGCGCTCCCAAATCCGGGAGTCGGGCCGGCCGCCGATCCCGATCGACTATGCCGTGGAGAAAACCGCCAACGGCTGGAAGGTGTTCGACGTCACCGTGGAAGGGGTGAGCCTGGTGACCACCTACCGCGGCACCTTCGGCGAGGAAGTGCAGCGGGGCGGCATCGACGGATTGATCAAGACCCTCGTCGAGAAGAACAAGACTCCGGCCTCGCCAGCGGCGAAGAAATGATCCGGCGCAACGGCGAGCGCTATCTGCTGGAAGGGCCCGTCATCATGGCCAACGTGGAGGCCGTGCTGGCCGAGGGCCGCAGCCAGTTCACGGACGGCGTAGTGACGGTGGACCTGTCGGGGGTCACCGAGGTGGATTCGTCGGCCGTGAGCCTGCTGCTGGAATGGCTGCGCGCCGCCGCCGGGGACAACCGCCGCATCGAGTACCGCGGGTTGCCGGATAACCTCAGGAGCCTGATCAACCTGTATGGGGTCCACGAGCTCATCCCGGCGGCTTCCCGGCCCGGCAATTGACCGGCACCGCCGCCCCCGGCGCGGTGTCACGCAGCCTTTCCTCAATCCATGTCTTCAGCCATCCAGGTCCGCCAGGTGCACAAGCATTTTGGCGCGGTCCGGGCCCTCGATGGCGTGGATCTGGAAGTGAAGCAGGGGGAATTTTTCGCGCTGCTCGGTCCCAACGGCGCCGGCAAGACCACCCTCATCAACACGCTGGCGGGCCTCGCCCGGGCGGACCGGGGCGAACTGCGGGTCATGGGTTACGACGTGGTCCGGGATTACCGCGAGGCGCGCCGCGCCCTCGGCGTGGTGCCGCAGGAGCTGGTGTTCGACCCATTTTTCACGGTGCGCGAGACCCTGGAGATCCAGTCGGGCTACTTCGGGTTGCGCGCGAACGACGCCTGGATCGACGAGGTGATCGCCCGTCTCGACCTCACCGACAAGGCTCACGTCAACATGCGGGCCCTGTCCGGCGGCATGAAGCGGCGGGTCCTGGTGGCCCAGGCGCTGGTTCACAAGCCGCCGGTCATCGTGCTCGACGAGCCCACCGCAGGGGTGGACGTGGAACTGCGCCAGGGCCTGTGGGGCTTCATCCGCGAGCTGAATCGCGCGGGGCACACCATCGTGCTCACCACCCACTACCTGGAAGAGGCCGAGACCCTGTGCAGCCGCATCGCCATGCTCAAGCAGGGACGGATCGTGGCCCTTGATACCACCCACAACCTGCTGAACCGGTTTTCGGGCCGCTCCGTGCGGCTCAAGCTCTGCCCCGGGCACCTGCCCCCGGCGCTGAAGCCGCTGATGCAGGAGCAGGAGTCGGGCTGTTATACCCTCGCGCTCTCCGATTACCCGGCCCTGGAACGGGTGCTGGCGGCGCTGCGGGCGGAAGGTGTCCAGGTGCAGGAGCTGGAAATCCTCCAGGCGGACCTGGAGGATGTGTTCATTCAGATCATGAGGAAACGTGAGGCGTGAAACCCGTAGCGTGATCCCGGGGGCGCTGTCCCGACTCACGCCCGACAATGCACCGATTTTATGACCGGCTTCTACACCCTCCTTTACAAGGAATTGCTGCGGTTCTGGAAGGTTTCCTTCCAGACCATCGTGGCGCCGCTGATCACGGTGCTGCTCTATCTGCTGGTGTTTTCCCAGGTGCTGGAGGAGCACGTGCAGCCCTATCCGGGGGTGAGCTATACCGCTTTCCTGATCCCGGGGCTCGCCATGATGGCGGTGCTGCAGAACGCCTTTGCCAACAGCTCCTCCAGCCTGATCCAGTCCAAGATCACCGGCAACATCGTGTTCGTGCTTCTGCCGCCGTTCGCCTACTGGGAGATGTTCCTGGCCTACACCCTGGCCGCAGTGGCGCGCGGGTTGGCGGTAGGCGCCGGGGTCTACCTGTTCACGATCGGATTCATCGACCTGCCGCTGAAGTCCCCGCTGTGGGCGTTGATGTTCGCAGTGCTCGGAAGCGCGCTGCTCGGGGCGCTGGGCATCGTGGCGGGCATCTGGGCGGAAAAGTTCGACCAGCTGGCGGCGTTCCAGAACTTTCTCATCATGCCGCTCACTTTTCTCTCCGGGGTGTTCTATTCCATCCACTCCCTGCCGCCGTTCTGGCAGGAGCTCTCGCGCCTGAACCCGTTCTTCTTCATGATCGACGGATTCCGCTACGGCTTCTTCGGGGTCTCCGACATTTCCCCCTATGCCAGCCTGGCGATTGTGGGGGGCTGTTTCCTGGGGATATCATTGCTTACCCTGTGGCTGCTGAAGATCGGCTACAAATTGCGGAGCTAGAGCCATGGTCATGCTGCCCGAAGACATCCAGGCCTTCATCGCCAACGCGCTGCCCTGCGACTATGTGCGGGTCGAGGGCGACGGCACCCATTTCGAGGCCGTCATCGTGAGCGCCGAATTCCGGGGCAAGACCATGGTCCAGCAGCACCAGCTGGTGTACCGCGCCCTGGGCGACCGGATGCAGCAGCAGATCCATGCCCTGTCCATGAAGACCTTTACTCCCGAGCAGTGGGCCGAGCTCGCGGGACGATAAGGAACCTCTAATTCAGAGGTTCCCTAAACCATGCAGAAGCTGGTGATCCAGGGGGGAATCCCCCTCAAAGGGGAAGTGCGCATTTCCGGCGCCAAGAACTCGACCCTGCCGATCCTGTGCGCATCGCTGCTTTCCGGCGAGCCGCTGCGGGTGTCGAACGTGCCCCACCTCAGGGACGTGACTACCACGCTAACCCTTCTGGGCCAGATGGGGGTGAAGGTGGTGGTGGACGAGAAGCTCGGGGTGGAGCTCGACGCCGCCAGCCTTTCCCCCCTGGTCGCTCCCTACGAGCTGGTGAAGACGATGCGGGCCTCGATCCTGGTGCTGGGGCCCATGGTGGCGCGGGCCGGCGAGGCCCGGGTGTCGCTGCCCGGGGGCTGCGCCATCGGCTTGAGGCCCGTGGACCTGCACATCAAGGGGCTGCAGGCGATGGGCGCGGAGATCGCCATCGAGCACGGCTATATCCATGCGACCGCCAAACGCCTCAAGGGCGCGCGCATTTTTCTCGACCTGGTAACGGTCACCGGCACCGAAAACCTGATGATGGCCGCCACCCTGGCCAGGGGCACCACGGTCATCGAGAACGCCGCCCGGGAGCCGGAAGTGGTGGACCTTGCCCACTGCCTGAACGCCATGGGCGCGAAAATTTCCGGCGCCGGCAGCGATGTCATCACCATCGAAGGCGTGGACGCGCTGCATGGCGCTTCCCACGCGGTCATGCCCGACCGCATCGAGACCGGGACGTTCCTCGTGGCGGCGGCGGCGACCGGAGGGCAGGTGCGGCTCAAGGGCACCCGGCCCGGAATCCTCGACGCGGTGCTGGAGAAACTCTCCGAGGCGGGAGCCCACATCGAGCGGGGCGAGGACTGGACCAGCCTGAAAATGAACGGGGAACTGAAGTCCGTCAGCCTGCGCACCGCGCCGTACCCGGCGTTCCCAACCGATATGCAGGCCCAGTTCATGACCCTGAACACGATTGCCCGGGGCACGGCTACCGTCACTGAAACCATCTTCGAAAACCGCTTCATGCACGTGCAGGAGCTCAAGCGCATGGGCGCCGACATCGAGGTGGAAGGCAACACTGCCGTGGTGCGCGGGGTGGGCAAGCTCGACGGGGCGACGGTCATGGCGACCGATCTCAGGGCATCGGCAAGCCTGGTGATCGCGGGGCTCGTGGCCCAGGGGGAAACGCTGGTGGACCGGATTTACCACCTGGACCGGGGCTACGAGTGCATCGAGGAGAAGCTGTCGCAACTCGGGGCGCGAATAAGAAGGACAAGCTAGACATCCTGAACCGCCAAGGACGCGAAGGACGCAAAGGATAACCGTCGCGATCTTCCTGTGGCGATCTTGCAAATGAGGGCGTCGATGCGCCCTTTCCGTGTTCGCGCGGCATTTGCCTTCGCGTCCTTGGCGTCCTTTGCGGTAAAATGCTTTCTTGTTTTTTCTCACCTTTTTCCCGTGACCGGAATTACCATCGCCCTCTCCAAGGGCCGCATCTTCGAAGAGACCGCGCCGCTGCTGAAGGCGGCGGGCATCGTCTCGCGCGACGATCCCGAGACCTCCCGCAAGCTCATCCTGGCGACCAATCGCCGGGACGTGCGACTCATTATCGTGCGCGCTTCCGATGTGCCCACCTACGTCCAATACGGGGCGGCGGACCTGGGCATCGCCGGCCGCGACGTGCTGCTGGAGCATGGAGGAGCGGGGCTTTATCAGCCCCTTGATCTGAACATCGCCCGCTGCCGGATGATGGTGGCGGTTCCTGACGGCTTCGATTACGAGTCGGCGGTGCGACAGGGCGCGCGCCTCAAGGTGGCGACCAAGTACCTGGATACGGCCCGCGAGCACTTCGCGGCCAAGGGCGTGCACGTGGACCTGATCAAGCTCTACGGGTCCATGGAACTCGCGCCCCTGGTCGGCCTCGCCGATGCCATCGTGGACCTGGTTTCCAGCGGCAATACGCTGAAAGCCAACAACCTGCGGGCGGTGGAGGAGATCATGCCCATCGCGGCGCGCCTCATCGTCAACCAGGCGGCCCTCAAGCTCAAGCGCGGCGCGATCCAGCCGCTGCTGGACGCTTTTGCCGGCGCGGTCAAGGTTGGCCGCCGATGAACGCGGATGGAGCCTGTGACGTCCTGCTCATATTTGCGTTGATCCGCACGAATTTACCGCATGATTTTTTATTGCATTTCACTGACGACGGAATTCCCGGATGCTGAACCTCAAGCGTCTCGATAGCTCCGATCCGGGATTCGACAAGGCGCTCGCGCAATTGCTTGCCTTCGAGTCGGCCCAGGATCCGCAGGTGGACGCCACCGTTGCCGCCATCCTCGACGACATCAGGCGCCGGGGGGATGCCGCGCTGCTCGAATACACGCGCCGCTTCGACCGGGTGGATGCCCGTTCGGTCGCGGACCTCCGGATTGCGAAGGTGCGCCTGGACCAGGCCCTGGCGAATCTGCCCTCCGCCCAGCGTGATGCCCTGGAGCTGGCTGCGGCGAGAGTACGCGCTTACCACGAAAAACAGCTCACGCAGTCCTGGAGCTATGCCGAACCCGACGGCACCGTGCTCGGGCAGCAGGTGACTGCGCTTGACCGGGTTGGACTTTACGTTCCGGGAGGCAAGGCGGCCTATCCCTCCTCGGTCCTGATGAACGCGCTTCCGGCCCGGGTCGCGGGGGTGAAGGAACTCGTCATGGTGGTGCCCACGCCGGGCGGCGAGCAGAACGAGCTGGTGCTGGCGGCGGCGGCCATTTGCGGTGTGGACCAGGTGTTCACGGTGGGAGGCGCCCAGGCCGTGGGCGCGCTGGCCTACGGCACCGAATCCGTGCCCCCGGTGGACAAGATCGTGGGGCCGGGCAACGCCTACGTGGCGGCCGCCAAGCGCCGGGTGTTCGGCGTGGTGGGGATCGACATGGTGGCGGGCCCTTCGGAAATCCTGGTGTTGTGCGACGGCAGGACCGATCCCGATTGGGTGGCCATGGATCTGTTCTCCCAGGCGGAGCACGATGAGCTCGCCCAGGCCATTCTGGTGAGCCCCGATGACCCGTTCCTTGACCGGGTGGCGGCCAGCATCGATCGCCAGCTGGCAGCGATGCCCCGCAGGGACGTGATTCGCGCCTCCCTGGAAGGCCGCGGGGCCCTGGTCAAGGTGCGGGATCTGGATGAGGCCTGTGCCATTGCCAACCGCATCGCGCCGGAGCACTTGGAACTTTCGGTCGAAAATCCAGAGGCCTGGACAAAAAAAATCCGCCACGCCGGTGCCATCTTCATGGGCCGCCACACCTCCGAGGCCCTGGGCGATTATTGCGCGGGCCCCAACCACGTCCTGCCCACTTCCCGCACGGCGCGCTTCTCCTCGCCGCTCGGGGTCTATGACTTCCAGAAGCGCTCGAGCCTGATCATGGTGTCCGAGCAGGGGGCCGCGAAGCTGGGGCGTATTGCCGCCACGCTCGCGGAAGGAGAAGGCTTGACGGCCCACGCCCAGTCGGCGCTGTTCCGCATTGTGGGCTGAGCACCCTCATGGCGATCAAACCCGAGTCGCTGATTCGCCCCGAGATCCTCGATCTCAAGGCCTATCACGTGCCGCCGGCCCGGGGCATGGTGAAGCTCGACGCCATGGAGAACCCTTACGGGTTGCCGGAGGACCTCCAAAGGGAAGTGGGGGCGATCGCCGGGGAGGCGGCCCTCAATCGCTATCCGGATCCCGGCGCGGGCGCCCTGAAAGCCCGGCTCAGAGAGGTCCTGGCGCTCCCCCGGGGGATGGAAGTTCTGCTCGGCAATGGCTCTGACGAGGTGATCCAGATCATCGCGCTTGCCTGTGCGAAACCGGGCGCGGTGATCCTGAGCGTGGAGCCCACCTTCGTCATGTTCCGCATGATCGCGACTTTCGCCGGCACCGGCTACGTGGGGGTCCCGCTGCGGGAAGATTTCAGCCTCGACGCGGAGGCGACGGTTGCGGCCCTGGAGGCGCACCGGCCGGCGGTGGTTTTCCTGGCGTATCCCAACAATCCCACTGGCAACCTGTTCGACGAGCAGGCGATGGAGCGCATCATCGAGAGTGCCCCGGGGCTGGTGGTGGTGGACGAGGCCTACCACGCCTTTGCCGGAGCGAGTTTCCTGGACCGGCTGGCGCGTTTCCCGAATCTGCTGGTGATGCGCACCCTCTCCAAGCTCGGGCTTGCCGGCCTGCGTCTCGGGTTGCTGGCAGGGCGCGGTGAGTGGATCGAGCAGTTCGAGAAGCTGCGCCTGCCCTATAATGTGAGTACCCTCACCCAGGCCGTTGCGGAGCGGGTGCTGGGTCGAGGCGACGTGCTGGCCGACCAGGCGGCGGCCATCCGGCGCGAAAGAGAAGCCCTGTTCAGCACCCTGCAGGGAATCGCCGGGGTCACGACCTATCCTTCGCGGGCCAATTTCATCCTGTTCCGGGTGAACCGGGCCGACGATGTGTTCCGCGGCCTCAAGAGCCACGGGGTGCTGATCAAGAACCTCCACGGGTCGCATCCCATGCTGGCCGGCTGCCTGAGGGTCACCGTCGGCACGCCCGAGGAGAACGGGCTGTTCGTAGCCGCTCTCGGGAAATGCCTGGCGGAAACCCGGGCCGCCTGAGACGACTCCGGCGCCGGCGGGCCGCCGCATCCCACAGGTGACATTCCCGCGCGTCAAAATTAGAATGGAGGCAAAGGGGAACCGAAGGGCAGCCGCCCGCGGGCCAGAGCCAACCACCAGAGACCTCGATCACCTTCGTCCGATCAGCGCCGAGCCTGGACCAGGATCAGTCCGGCCGGGCTGACGCGAGTGAGCCCCAACCGTTCCGTCGCTGCCTGCCCACCACACCCCAAAGCCATCCCATGCGCGAGGCCAAAGTCAGCCGCGATACGCTGGAAACCAGGATCAGCGTGAAGCTCAATCTGGACGGCGCGGGCAATGCGAAGCTCGCTACCGGCGTGCCTTTCCTGGACCACATGCTGGACCAGGTGGCCCGGCACGGGCTGCTCGATCTGGAGGTTTCGGCCAAAGGGGATCTGCATATCGACGCCCACCACACGGTGGAGGACGTGGGCATCGCACTGGGTCAGGCGCTGGCCAAGGCCCTCGGCGACAAGAAGGGCGTGCGCCGCTACGGCCATGCCTACGTGCCGCTGGATGAGGCGCTTTCCAGGGTGGTGGTGGACCTCTCGGGGCGCCCGGGGCTCGAGTACAACGTCAAGTATTCGCGGGCCCGCATCGGCGAGTTCGACGTGGACCTGATTCACGAGTTTTTCCAGGGCTTCGCGAACCACGCCCTGGTGACCCTGCACGTGGACAACCTGCGGGGGGACAACGCGCATCACCAGGCCGAGACCCTGTTCAAGGCGTTCGGAAGGGCCCTGCGCATGGCGGTGGAGCCGGATCCGCGCGCCAAGGGGGCGCTGCCTTCAACCAAGGGACGACTGTAGCGACCAGCTTACCGGGGCGTTGCGGCCCCTTTCGAATACCCCTCGCGTTTTGACCCGCGGCATGAAATGACCGACATTGCGGTAGTGGACTACGGCATGGGCAACCTGCGCTCCGTGTCGAAGGCGCTGGAGCACGTGGCTCCCGGGGCGCGGGTGGTCGTTACCAGCGATCCGGCCGTGGTGCGCGCGGCGGAGCGGGTGGTGTTTCCCGGGCAGGGGGCAATGCCCGATTGCATGCGGGAAATGGATGCGCGGAACCTGCGGCCCGCGGTGGTCGAAGCCGCCCGGTCGAAGCCGTTCCTCGGCATCTGCATCGGCCTGCAGATGCTCTTCGAGTGGAGCGAGGAGGGCGGCGTGCCGGGCCTCGCCATTCTTCCGGGAAAGGTGCGGCGCTTCCCGCCCCAGGCCATGGTGGACGCCAAGGGCGACAGGCTCAAGGTGCCCCACATGGGCTGGAACCAGGTGTACCGGGAGGCCGACCACCCCCTGTGGGACGGCGTTGCGGCCGACGCCCGCTTCTATTTCGTTCACAGCTATTTCGTGGAGCCCGCCAATCCCGGGCTGGTGGCGGGCTTCAGCCTCTACCCGTTCGCCTTCACCTGCGCCGTGGCCCGGGACAACCTGTTCGCGGTCCAGTTTCACCCGGAGAAGAGCCAGGCGGCGGGGCTTACCCTGCTCAGCAACTTCGTGGCATGGCAGCCGCAGCCGGGCAGGGACGCGAGACAAGGGACCGCGGCAACCCGAACCGGAATTTCCTGACACCTCGTTTCTCGTATGCTGATCATCCCCGCCATCGATATCAAGGACGGCAAGTGCGTGCGCCTGAAGCAGGGCGTGATGGAGAATGCCACCGTGTTTTCGGACGATCCTCCGGCCATGGCCCGGCACTGGATCGACCAGGGGGCGCGGCGGCTGCACGTGGTGGATCTCAATGGCGCCTTCGCCGGCAAGCCGAAGAACGAGGAGGCCGTCAAGGCCATCGTCAAGGCGGTGGGGGAGGAGATCCCGGTGCAGCTGGGCGGCGGCATCCGCGACCTGGAGACCATCGAGTGCTACCTGGACGATGGCATTACCTATGTCATCATCGGCAGCGCCGCGGTCAAGACGCCCGGGTTCCTGCACGACGCCTGCTATGCCTTCCCCGGCCACATCCTGGTGGGGCTCGACGCCAGGGACGGCAAGGTGGCGGTGGACGGCTGGTCCAAGGTGACCGGCCACGACGTGGTGGATCTCGCCAGGCGCTTCCAGGACTATGGGGTGGAGGCCATCATCTACACCGACATTGGCCGCGACGGCATGCTGACCGGCGTCAACGTGGAAGCGACGGTAAAGCTGGCGCGGGAGCTCGCGGTCCCGGTTATCGCCAGCGGTGGCATCACCAACCTGGAGGACGTGAAGGCACTGTGCGCCGTGGAATCCGACGGGATCGTGGGAGCCGTTACCGGCCGCGCCCTTTACGAAGGCAGGCTCGACTTCAAGGCAGCCCAGAAGCTCGCGGATGAATTGGGTTTGAAAGGCTGAACCACAGAGAGATACAGAGGCACAGAGAAAGGGAAACGACAGGATTTACGGGAATCACAAGACTTCATTCTGTCAATCGTGTGGAATCATGTTAATGCTGTCCATTTACTTCGGGTTTTTCTCTGTGTCTCTGTGCCTTGTATGTTCGTTTTGTACGTGTATGTTGGTAGTGTTCTCGAGTCTGGCCGGACTTGGGGACGGGGAAACGGCAGATCGATTGTGACCCGGTTCAAGTCGACACAGAGCGTGATCGCCGTTTCCTGTTTTG
>JACPEG010000014.1 GCA_016183615.1 Betaproteobacteria bacterium | reverse complement strand
TCATAAGACCTCCTTCAATACCTGGTCGACCTCACTAAAGAAATCTGTCAAGAGCTGACCTGCGCTCGAAAACGCATAGGGAACACCCTTATCCTTCGCATGGCGGTGGACGTGGTCATACTCGAGCCGCCGTCCGCCAAAACCTTTCTTGGGCGGTTTGACCGCGTGCGAATTGTCGTAGCCGAGAACCCATGTCCCAATGGGATCGTGCAGCGTGAGCGAATAGCGAATTCCATGTGGAACGCCTTCCGTCGGCTCAACCGTCCACGCCTCGATCTTGACCCAATAGCCGCCACCCTGAACCAGAACCTCGCCGTGCAGATCCAGCAGCGCATCTAGCTCAGTTTGGCGTTTTGCCACGCGAGACCTATCTTATCACCAGGTGATAAATATCGCAATCTGATCGGTCGAGCCCTGTCACGATAGCGCGACACGTCTTATACGAGTGGGCGTTGGTGCACGAGCTGACGCCGTCTCGTTCGTAGAATCAACCGTCATCCGCAACCGAGCCACGACGGTAAATGAGTTGCGACAGTGGCGGCGGAGAAATTTACCGTCAAATGGATCAGGTGGCCCGGGAGTTACTCCAGTCTGCTGGAACCCCGCAATCAGTTCACTTCAGAGAGTTATCGGTAATTCGGCTCGCCATTGATGATTGAGCTTGAATGATGAAAGGCAATCCGTATCTTGTTGATACACCGCGTCTTTCCAAGAGATTGACTACCCCCCTCACTCCCACTCAATCGTAGCAGGCGGCTTGCCGGAGATGTCGTAGACGACGCGGTTGATGCCCCGCACCTCGTTGATGATGCGGTTCGATACCTTGGACAGCAGCGAATGGGGCAGCTCGGCCCAGTGTGCGGTCATGAAATCCTGGGTCTGCACCGCACGCAGCGCCACCACGTAGTCATAGGTGCGGCCGTCGCCCATCACCCCCACTGACTTTACCGGCAGGAACACGGCGAAGGCCTGGGAGGTCTTTTCGTACCAGCCAGCGGCCCGCAACTCGTCGATGAAGATGGCGTCGGCCCGGCGCAGCAGCTCGGCATACTCGCGCTTCACTTCGCCGAGGATGCGCACGCCGAGGCCCGGTCCCGGGAAGGGGTGGCGGAACACCATGTCGTGGGGCAGCCCCAGCGCGAGGCCAAGCTCCCGCACTTCGTCCTTGAACAGTTCCCGCAGCGGCTCCAGCAGCTTGAGGTGCAGCGTTTCGGGCAGCCCGCCCACGTTGTGGTGGGATTTGATGGTATGGGCCTTCCTGGTTTTCGCCCCCGCCGACTCGATCACGTCGGGGTAGATGGTGCCCTGGGCGAGCCATCTGGCGTCGCTGATCTTGTTCGACTCCCGCTGGAATACTTCCACGAACTCGCGGCCGATGATGCGCCGCTTCTGCTCGGGATCGGCGACCCCGGCCAGATGCTTGAGGAATTCCGCGCTGGCGTCCACATGGATCACCTTGACGCCGAGATTCTTCGCGAACGTCGCCATCACCTGCTCCGCCTCGTTGAGGCGCAGCAGCCCGTTGTCCACGAACACGCAGGTGAGCTGGTCGCCGATGGCGCGGTGGATCAGGGCCGCGGCAACCGAGGAGTCCACTCCGCCCGACAATCCAAGGATCACCCGGTCCTTGCCGACTTCCGAGCGGATGCGGCCCACCGCCTCCTCCACGTAGTCCGGCATGTTCCAGTCGTAGCCGACGCCGCAGATGTCGTGGACGAAGCGCTCGAGGATGGCCTTGCCCTGCAGGGTATGGGTCACTTCCGGATGGAACTGCACGCCGTAGAAGCGCCGTGCCTCGTCGGCCATGGCGGCGATGGGGGTGGCGGAATTCTCGGCCATCACCTTGAACCCGGGCGGGAGCGCGGTGACCTTGTCGCCGTGGCTCATCCACACGTCGAGCAGCCCGTGGCCCTCGCCGTTCACCCGGTCCTGGATCTCCCTGAGCAACGCCGTGTGGCCGCGGGCCCGCACTTCCGCGTAGCCGAATTCCCGGACCTTCGCATTCTCCACGGCGCCGCCGAGCTGGGCCGCCATGGTCTGCATGCCGTAGCAGATGCCCAGCACCGGCACCCCCAGCTCGAACACCGCCTGCGGCGCCTTGTGTGTCGCCTCCTCGTACACCGAGGCCGGCCCGCCGGAAAGAATGATGCCCCTGGGGCCGAAGCCGCGGATGAACTCCGGAGTGACGTCGAAGGGATGCAGCTCGCAGTAGACGCTGGCCTCGCGCACCCGCCGCGCGATGAGCTGGGTGTACTGGCCGCCGAAATCGAGGATGAGGATTTTGTCGTGCATGGCATTTTCTTCTGTAGGGTGGGTTAGGCCGCAGGCCGTAACCCACCATCTGATCCGGTGGGTTACGCTTCGCTAACCCACCCTACCAAAACCGACCGCTTATTCAACGTGGTAATTCGGCGCTTCCTTGGTGATCTGGACGTCGTGCACGTGGGATTCGCGCACGCCGGCATGGGTGATTTCCACGAACTCCGCCTTGGCCCTCATTTCGGCGGTCGTTGAGCAGCCCAGGTAGCCCATGGCGGCGCGCAGGCCGCCCATGAGCTGGGTGATCACGTTGGTCACGCTGCCCTTGTAGGGCACGCGCCCTTCCACCCCTTCCGGCACCAGCTTGTCGGCGCTTTCGGTGCCTTCCTGGAAATAGCGGTCGCTCGATCCCTGCTGCATGGCGCCGAGGGAACCCATGCCGCGATAGGTCTTGTAGGAACGGCCCTGGAACAGCTCGATGTCGCCGGGCGCTTCCTCGGTGCCGGCGAAAAGCCCGCCCAGCATTACGGTGTAGGCGCCGGCGGCGATCGCCTTGGCGATATCGCCCGAGTAGCGGATGCCGCCGTCGGCAATGAGCGGCACGCCGGTGCCCTTGAGCCCTTCCACCACGTTCTGGATGGCCGTGATCTGCGGGACGCCGACGCCGGCCACGATGCGGGTGGTGCAAATGGAGCCCGGCCCGATGCCGACTTTCACGCCGTCGGCGCCATGATCCGCCAGCGCCCTGGCGGCGGCGGCGGTGGCGATATTGCCGCCGATCACCTGGGCCTTCGGGAAGTTCTTCTTCACCCATTGCACCTTGTCGAGTACGCCCTGGGAGTGGCCGTGCGCGGTGTCCACCACGATCACGTCCACACCGGCCTCGATCATCAGTTCCGCGCGCTCCTCCGAGCCCTCGCCGACGCCGATCGCGCCGCCCACCCGCAGCCGGCCCAGACCGTCCTTGCAGGCCAGCGGATGCTCGGTGGATTTCATGATGTCCTTGACGGTGATGAGACCGCGCAGCTCGAAGTCGCCGTTCACCACCAGCACCCGCTCCAGCCGGTGCTTGTGCATGAGGGCCTTGGCCTGTTCCGGGTTGGCGCCCTCCCTGACGGTCACCAGCCGCTCCCGCGGCGTCATGATGTTCCTGACCGGCTGGTCCAGCCGCGTCTCGAAGCGCAGGTCGCGGTTGGTGATGATGCCGACCACCTTGGCGCCCTCCACCACCGGCAGCCCGGAGATCCGGTGCTGGCGGGTAAGGTTGAGCACCTCGCGCACCGTCATGTCGGGGTGTATGGTGATGGGGTCCTTCACCACGCCGCTCTCGAAGCGCTTGACCTTGGCCACCTGGGCGGCCTGGGCCGCGGCGGTCATGTTCTTGTGGATGATGCCAACGCCGCCTTCCTGGGCCAGCGCAATGGCGAGCCGCGCCTCGGTCACCGTGTCCATGGCGGCCGAAACGATGGGAATATTCAGGGTGATCTGGCGGGTGAGCTGGGTGGCGAGGCTGACTTCGCGCGGGAGGACGTTGGAATGGGCGGGAACTAACAGGACATCATCAAAGGTCAGCGCCTTCTGGACGACTCGCATGTTTCCTATCCTTCACAAAACGCCATTATACGCAACGCCGGTTGGCCGGTAAACCGCCGGGAAAACAATGAACTGGCCGGTTCGCTCCATTCCGAAAGCATTTGACGCCGCGCCTTAAAATCATTATTTTTGGTACAGTTGGCGAACGTTGTTAGGCCCGTTTCGAAAGAATCGCGCGCAACTCTCAATGATTTCGCCCAAACAGGAGGCCTTTCCATGGCACGCATCGCACCGCTGATCCTGTTCCTCGCCCTGCCCCTCATCGCCTACGGCCAGCTCTACAAGTGGGTGGACAAGGACGGCAAGGTTCAATATTCCGATCGCCCGCCTCCCGCCGACGCCAGAGAGGAAAAAAAGCTCGGCATCCGGACGCCCCCACCGCCCCCGGCGCCGGCCAAGCCGGCCGCCAAGGACCAGAAATCCGAAGCCAAGCCGGAAGGCCCCAAGACCGTTGCCGAACAGGAAGCCGAGTTCCGCAAGCGCCGGGCCAAGCAGGAGGAAGAAGAGACGAAACAGGCGCAGGAGGCCAAGCAGCGCCAGGAGCGATGCGTCGAGGCCCGTAATCGCTTGCGCGGCATGGAGGAGTCGCCCCGGATCATCAACTACGATACCAGGGGCGAGCGGGTCGTCGCGGATGACGCGACGCGCGCGAAGATGGTTCAGGAAGCCCAGCAGGACGTGGACAAGTGGTGCAAATAGACGATCGCCCGCTTCCCGGGTGATCACCGTGAATGGGAGCCCCCGGCGTCATGCCTGACCTGAGCCCGCGCTCCGATGCGGCGCCTCGCAGCAGCATTCTGGCGGGCGCCTTCGTGCTGGCGGCCGCCGCGGTTTCGCCGCCTTGCGTAGCGATCACGCTGGGCGAGCTGGTGGCGGAGAGCCGTATCGGCGAGCCGTTCAGGGGCCAGGTTTCGGTGACCGCCAGCGGGGCGGACAGGCTGGAGGCATCCTGCTTCCGGTTGGCGCCGCCGCCGATCGAAATCGAGGGGCCGCACCGTTACCTGCTCAGCACCCGGTTTGCGCTGGAGGGAACCGGGCCCGAGTACCGGCTGCGCATGGACGGCGGATCGAAGTGGAAGGAGCCGTTCCTCCAGCTGCTGCTTCAGGCCGACTGCGGCACTGCGAAAGCATCCCGCGAGTACACCGTTCTGATCGATCCCCCGGGGATGGCCTCCACGATTTCGCCCGCGGCGATGCCACCGGCCGCGTTCCTTCTGCCCGTG
The DNA here is from genome assembly GCA_016183615.1 of Betaproteobacteria bacterium. Lineage (GTDB taxonomy): Bacteria > Pseudomonadota > Gammaproteobacteria > Burkholderiales > UBA6910 > JACPEG01. The sequence continues at coordinate 24,636 of JACPEG010000014.1, read as the reverse complement.
AGCGCCCCTGCGGGCACCGCAGAGCGGGCCCTGGGCTCCGGCACCGAGCTGGAGGTACGGGAAGGCGACACGGTATCGGCCATCGCCAGGGCGATCTATCCCGACAGCCGCGCCATGCGCAGCCGGCTCGCGGCCGAGATCGTCAGGCAGAATCCGCACGCCTTCCGGGAGGGCAATGCGGACCGGATGCTCGCGGGAACGGTCATCGTGATTCCGGACCTGCGGCGTCTGGCGGCGGGCGCACCCGGCGCGCAAGCCGTGGACGGTCCTGCTCGCCGCGAACCGGTGGAAAAGCCCGGGACCGCGGCAAAGCGGAAGCCGGCGCCGGCCGCCGCCGCGGCCCCGGCACGCGAGGACCGCGCAAAACTGCCTGCAGCGGGGGCCGTTGCCAAGGCGGAAAGCATGCCCCTGCCGCCCACCCAGGCCGAGCCGAACGCCAGAACCCGTCAGGCCGATTTCCGCCTCAGACTTTCGGGGACCGATCTCAGCGTGTCGCTGATAGGCAAGCTCACCGAAGAGCAGCGCAAATTCCTGCGCGAGCGCCAGTTCCTGCTGGACGCGGACGATCAGATGGCGAGTTTCCTTGCGCTGCGCAGCCGCGTGAGTGAACTGGAGAAGCAGCTGGAGTCGATGCGCCTCAAGATGAGCCCGGCGGTGGCGATGGCGGCGCCGGCACAACCCGCCCCCGCGGCGCTCCCGGCGCGGCCCCATCCCGCCTCGGTGCCGGCAGCCGCACCGCTCGAATCCGACAGCTGGCAGGTCGTCAAGTACGGCCTGACGCTCTACCTTCTGCCCTTTTCCCAGATCGTGCTGGCGGTGCTGGCGCTGTTCTTCGCGCTGCGCTACTACAATGGCATCAAGGAGCACCTCGCCGCCCGGGGACTGCTGCGACGGGCCCCGAAATCCAAGCGCCGCGCGGTGGTGGTGGAACCCGAAACGGGTGCGCCGCCGCTGAGCGAGTTCGACAGGAAGATGGTGATCGCTGCCGCGGCGGCGCCCGCGGCACCCGAGCCGGCGATCGATTCCGTGGACGGAATTCTGGAGGAGGCGCAGCTTTACGTGATCCACGGCCATCCGGACCAGGCCATCGGGCTGCTGGAGGATCAGATCCGCAGCAACCGCGGCGAAGTGCGGATCTGGATGCTGCTGTTCGTGATCCTGCGTTCCCAGGGCATGAAAGTGGAATTCGAGAAGCTCGCCAAGCGCTTCCACAACGCGATTCGCGACGAGGAGCTGTGGGAAAACATCCAGACCCTGGGCAACGAGCTGGAGCCGGAAAACGAGCTTTACATGAACGACCGTATCCGCGCCCAGCGGGCCATGGCGGCTTCCCCCGGCGCCCTGGATTTCACTCTGGATGGGGTCCCGGCGGAAGGGGAGCCCCGCGCGGGCGGCCTGGATCTGGACCTGGGCCGCGGTCACGGTGCCGCCGCCCCGGCGCCCGACATCGATTTCGACGCCATCGGCGCGCCCGGCAGGGACGCGCCCCAGGAACGGCGCTGATCAGTCGCCTCCGCCCTTCTTCATCGGTTTCCCCTCTTCGGCGCGCTTGCGGCGGACCTCCTTCGGGTCCGCCTTGAGGGGACGGTAGATTTCGACCCGGTCCCGGTCCCGCAGCACCGTGTCGGGCTTCACCAGCTTGCCGTAGATCCCCAGCTTGTTCGTCTCGAGGTCGATGTCCGGATGCTTCTGCAGCAGGCCCGAGGCCTCCACCGCCGCCCTCACGCTGGTACCCGGGGGCACCGTCACCTGAATTACCGTCTGCGCCTCCGGCAGCGCGTAGGCCACTTCAATCCTGATCTGCTCGCTCATGTCTCGCCGTAGACCTGCTCCGCCCGCTTGATAAACGCCTCCACGAAGGTGTTGGCGATGTAGTGAAACACCGGCCCCACCAGCTTTTCCAGCACCTTGTGGGAAAACTCGTAGTGCAGCCGGAATTCGATCTTGCAGGCGTCCGCCGCCAGCGGAATGAAGCGCCAGCTCCCGTCCAGGTGCCGGAACGGCCCGTCCTTCAGGGTTATCTCGATCAGTTCCGGGGGTTCCCGGGTATTCTCGGTGGTGAAGCTCTGCTTGATGTGGTGGTAGTCGATGACGATCGTGGCGTGGCTGGTGTGCTCGTCCACCGGCTCCACCGATGTTCCTCCGCACCAGGGCAGGTACGACGGGTACTCCGCGATGCCGTCCACCAGCGCGAACATCTGGCTCGCCGAGTAGTTCACCAGCACCGACTTCTCCACAATGGCCATGTTCAGCGGATCCCGCGGCCCGGGAGCACCCCGCGAAAACTGCTAAAATACTGCGCGCCTCCCTGAATCCCGTTCCCGCCCCGCCCATGAGCATCGCCGACAACAAGAAGGCCTTCCACGACTACTTCATCGAGGAGCGCTACGAGGCGGGCATCGCCCTCGACGGCTGGGAGGCGAAGGCGATCCGCGCCGGGCGGGTGCAGCTCAAGGAAGCCTACGTGATCCTCAAGGGCGGCGAGGTGTTCCTGGTGGGCTGCCACGTGAGCCCGCTGCCCACCGCTTCGACCCACGTGCAGCCGGACCCCACCCGCGGCCGCAAGCTGCTGCTCCACGCCGAGGAGATCCGCCGCCTCATCGGCAAGGTGGAGCGGGCCGGGTATACGCTGGTGCCCCTCGACCTGCATTACAAGGCGGGACGCATCAAGCTGGAGGTGGGGCTCGCCAAGGGCAAGAAGCTTCATGACAAGCGCGAACGAGCGCGGGGTGGGAGCGAATTCATTCGCGACTCCGGTCGGGGATGAATCCCCTCCTACGAGCGCGGGGTGGGAGCGAATTCATTCGCGACTCCGGTCGGGGATGAATCCCCTCCTACGAGCGCGGGGTGGGAGCGAATTCATTCGCGACTCCGGTCGGGGATGAATCCCCTCCTACGGGCGCAGGTGGGTCACGCCACCGAAGCTTCCGATCCAGAGGCTTCCGTCCTCCGCGGTGTCCATGGAAAACACGGCGTCGGAGATCAACCCTTCGTTGGTGGTGTAGACCTGGAATTTTTCCCCGTCCTTTCGCGCCAGCCCGCGGCTGGTGCCGACCCAGAACCGCCCCTTGCGGTCGAAGTGCAGCATGAAGACGTGGTTGCCCGGCAGCCCTTCGGCCGTGGTGTAGGTCTTCCATTTGGACCCGTCGTAGCGCGACAGGCCCCCGCCCCAGGTGCCGACCCAGACCGCCCCGTCCCGGTCCACCGCCATCGAGACGATGTAGTTCGGGTTGTAGGCGATGTCCACGTTCTGCAGCCCCATCTCCTGCTTCTGCTTGGCATGGTGCTCGGACATCTTCCCCGGGTCGCTCTTGAATTCGATGTCCTTCCTCACCTTCTCATAGGGAGCGCCCAGGCCCTTGGCGTGGTTCCAGTTGCTCCACTTGCCGTCCTTGAAGCGGGCGAGCCCGCCCTCGGTGGCAAACCACACTTCACCGTTCTTGCCCTCGGCGAGCCCGTACACCCAGTCATTGGGGAGCCCGCCCCGGGTGTTTTCCACCGTGTAGAGCTCCCATTGGGAGCGGTCGTCCAGGGCGCCGCCCTTCACCCGGTTGGCGCCGGACCAGGTGGCGATCCAGAGATCGCCGTTCTTCATCCTGAGCACATCGTAGATGAAGGCGTCGCCGAGCCCGTCCGGCACGTTGTAGTTCTTCCATTCCCCCTTCGCCGGGTCCACGAGCAGCGACATGCCGCCGCCGTAGGTGCCAACCATCAGTTTCCCGTCGAGCCGGCTGACGTGGAAAATGCCGTTGGACAGCAGCCCGGTCCTGGCGTCCCACAGCTTGTACTGATCGCTCGCGGTATCGTAGCGGATCACGCCCCCGGAGGTGCCGATCCATACCACCTTGCCGTCCACGAAAATGTCCTTCACGTTGCGGTTGCCCACCCGGAAATGGGTGAACTTCGCGCTGGGGTCGGTCTGCACCTTGCCTTCCCGGACCGGCTCCTGCTCCTGCTGGGCCACTTGGGCGACCGGCGGATGATTCGCCGGGGCCTGGGCCCCGGGCTGAAGCTTGCCGGCCGGGGCCGCCGGGGTTTCCTGTTTGGCCCCCTGCTTCACCCCCAGCGTATAGGCTCCACCCGCCAGGGCGCCGGCCGCAATCACCAGTACCGCCGCCAATTTTGCGTTGAACTGCACTTCGCCTCTCCCGAATCTCAGAGTTTTCCGATGCGCGCGACACCGCCCCGGGTGCCGGCCCAGACATTGCCATTGGGCGCCACGGCCAGCGCATAGACATTGCTGTCGAGCAGTCCCTCCTTGCGCCCGAAACTGCGCCAGGTCTTGCCGTCGAAGCGCGAAACCCCGTGGCTGGTTCCGAACCAGAACACGCCCTCCGCGTCCTGCGCAATGCTGTACACGATGTTTCCGGCAAGCCCGTCCTTCGTGGTGTAGTTCTTCCACTGCTTGCCGTCGAAGCGCGCCACCCCGCCGCCCCAGGTTCCCGCCCACACCGCGCCGTCCGGCGCCACGTGAACGGCAAACACGTAGTTGGGGTTGTAGGTCGCCAGTCCCTCCGCGCCCACCGCCAGGTCATGACGGCTGCGGGTTCCCAGCCCGGTGTTGCCGCTGGCCTTCAGGTTCTCGAGGTTGGGCGCACCAAGGCCGTCCTTGTGGGTCCAGGACTTCCAGGCCTTGCCGTCGAACATGGAAACCCCGCCCTCGGTGCCGAACCAGACCCGGTCCCTTGCATCCACCGCGATGCCGTACACCCATTCGTTGATCAGCTCCTTCACATAGGTGCGGAACTTTCCGGTCTTCGGATTGAAGGCATTGGCCCCGGCCCAGGTGCCGATCCACAGGGTGCCGTCCTTCTGATTGGCGAAAGCGTAGATCCAGTAGTCCGCCAGCCCGTGCATCGGGAAAAAGGTCTTCCACTTGCCGTCCCGGTAGCGGGAGGTCCCGCCGGCGTTGGTGCCGAACCACTTGTAGCCCCCGGCGTCGATGCCCACCGCGAAAACGTATTCGTTGGCGAGCCCGTGGTCGCGGGTGAAGGTGTTGCGCGGCGCCAGCGTCTTGAGGTCGATCTCGTGCACCCCGGAGGAGGTCCCGACCCACATGACGTTCCTCGATGCCTCCGGCGTGAGGCCCCGCACGTAGACGTTGCTGCCGACGTTGAAGGTGTCGATCACGCGCTCGGCGCCGGCTTTGGGCCTCGCCTCCTGGGCCGCCAGCGGCGCCGCCAGCGCCAGGGCGAGCAGTGCACCGGTTCCAAAGTTCAGTGCCGCGCGAGCGGCTTGAATTCCCGTCATTGGCGGTTCCCGTATCCCGTCGTTCAGCGCCGCCGGCCCCGCGCATCCCGCGCCGGGTCGCCCCGCAGGGCCTTGGCTTTTGACTCCCAGACCTTCACCTGCTCGGCGTCGGGCGCCAGACCGAATTCACCGTTGCGGTACGCCCGCGCGAGTCCGTCCAGCGCCGGCAGGTAATTGCCCTCGGCTGCCTTGCGAATCCAGCCCAGGGCAACGCCATTGTCGCGCTTGCCCTCCACCAGGCCCCAGTCGCCGTTGAGGTAGGCCTGGGCCAGCGTGTTGATGGCCCGCGCATGACCTTTTTGCGCGGCACTGCTCACCCATTTGACGGCCTGCGCAACGTCCCGTTTCACACCCTCGCCGGACGCATACATGAGTCCCAGGCCCAGCTCGCCGTCGGCGTTGCCCTGCTCGGCAGCCTTGCGGAACAGCTCCACGGCATCCTCGTCGAACTCGGCGCGGTCGAGTATTTCCCCGAGCAGGGCCTGGGCCGGGGCATGGCCGGCATCGGCGGACTTCTTGAGCTGCGCCATGGCCCCGATCACGTCGCCCGCCCGGTATGACCGCTCGCCCTGCTCGTAATCCTCCTTGGGACCGGCGACGGCGGGCGCCGTCAAAACCGCGATCAGGAGCGCAAGTACCCATCCCCGGCCTGCGCGCGATAACCGCATGAATGCCATCAGCGTTCTCCCCGAATCAATCGTTTGCATCTGCCTTCCCCTGGAGGCGCCTCCCGCAGGACCGCGCATCCTGACCGCTCGGCGGCGATCTCTTCCGCTACGCCCTGCCGGCGGCCTGGGTCTCGTCCAGCCCCTGCTGTTCCTCGTACTCCTCCAGCTTGCGATACAGGCTCGACAGCCCGATGCCCAGCCGCTGGGCCGCGAGCCGCCGGTCCCCCCCGGCCTCGTCGATCGTGCGCTGGATGATCCCCGCCTCGATCCGCCGCAGCTGCTCGCGCAGGGTTCCGGTCAGCTGTGGCGCGCTCGCCGCCTCGTGCCCCCCCGCCGACACCCTGGTGATGGAGGGCGGCAGATCGGCCATGGTGATGCGCCCGTCGTCGGCGAGGATCATGGCCCGGTCCAGGACGTTCTCGAACTCGCGCACGTTGCCGGGCCACCCGTAGGACAGGAGCATTTCCTCGACGTCCGGATCCACCGTCAGGCGCTTGTCCGGCCCGAGGCGCCTGGCGTTGCGCTTGAGCAGGAACGCCAGGAAGCCCGCCATATCATCGCTGCGCTCGCGCAGCGGCGGAATGTCCACGTGGAACACGCTGATGCGGAAATACAGGTCCTCCCGGAACCGCCCGCCGCTCACCTCCTGGCTCAGGTTGCGGTTGGTGGCGGCGATGATGCGAACGTCCACCTTGCGCGCCACCTCGGTGCCGATCGGCCGCACTTCCTTGTCCTCGATGGTATGCAGCAGCTTCGCCTGCAGCGGCAGGGGCAGCTCCCCGATCTCATCCAGGAACAGCGTGCCCTTGTCGGCCTGCAGAAACAGGCCCTTGCGGGCCTTGTCGGCGCCAGTGAAGGCGCCCTTGGTGTGGCCGAAAAACTCGCTCTCGAGCAGATTCTCCGGTATCGCCCCGCAGTTTACCGGAATGAACGGCCCCGCAGAGCGCAGGCTCTGCTGGTGAACGGCCCGGGCCAGCACCCCCTTGCCGGTGCCCGACTCGCCGGTGATCAGAATGGTGCTGTCGGTGGGCGCCACCTTGCCGACCAGGCGCTCGATCTTCTGCATCGGCCCGGAGGCGAAATGGTAATGCTCTTCCGGCGCGCCCAGCACCAGGCTGCGCAGGATCTTGTTCTCGTCGCGCAGCCCGCGCAGGTCGCCGATCTGGCGGATGCGGTGCAGCACCTCCTCGTTGCGCACCGGCTTGATCATGAAATCGATGGCGCCGGCCTTCATGGCATCGATCGCATTGTCGATGGAGGCGAACGCCGTCATCATGATGAAGGAAGTGTCGATTCCGGAGGCGCGGGCCTGCTTGATGACGTCGATGCCGTTCATGACCGGCATGCTGATGTCGCACAGCGCCACGTCCACGTCGCCCTTGGCAAGGCGTTCCAGCGCCAGCATGCCGTTGGCGGCCTGCTCCACGGCGTAGCCCGCCTTGCCCAGGAATACCGCGAGCACCTGGCGGATCGCCGGCTCGTCGTCGATGATGAGTACGTTAAGCGCAGTCATGTCAGGCGGTCAGGCGTTGTTCTTCGGTCAGGGGCAGCAGCAGCCGCACCTGCGTTCCCGCGCCGGGCTGCGAGGCGATCTCCAGCGCCCCGCGATGCCCGTCGGCAATGGATTTGCAGAGTGCGAGCCCGAGCCCGGTGCCCTGGCCATCGGCCTTGGTGGTGAAAAATGCCTCGGTGGCCCGGGTCGCGGTCTCCGGGTCCATCCCGCTGCCGTTGTCCTCCACCAGAATCGAGGCCCAGTCCCCGCTGCGGCGGGTGGCGACCCGGATCTGCCGCCGCCGCTCCGCCACGTGCTCCAGCGCGTCGGCCGCGTTGATGAACAGGTTCATCAGGACCTGGGTGATCTGGTCGCCGACACAGTATACCGCGGGCAGCTGGTCATCGAGATCGAGTTCCACGTCGATGCGCTTGAAACGCTTGTCGTAGCGCATCAGGCTGCCGGTGGTGCGCACCAGCTCGTTGAGATCATGCAGCTCCCGTTCCGCGGGGCGCTGCGTCGCGAGATTCGCAATGTCCCGGGTGATCTGGGCCAGGCGCGAGATCTGCTCCAGGATCAGGTCGGGATGGCAAAGGGCCTCGGGAATCGGACACTGCCCGCTGTTCTGGGCATCGCGAATGGCTTCCGCCACGCCCGAAATGGCGGCGATGGGATTGCCGATCTCGTGGGCCACCCCGGTCGCCAGTGCGCCGATGGCCGCCATTTTCTCCTGGTGGTAATACTTCTGCCGCTCCATGGCCAGCTGCTTTTCCCTCGCCTCCAGGTCCGCCGCCATGTGGTTCACCGCCTCGATGAGCTGGCCCACCTCGTCGTTGCGGGAAACCGGCTGCGCCCTGCCCCGGTAGCCTTTCACGATTTCCGCGGCCCGCTGCTGCAGAGCCTGCAGATCCGCCACCAGCCGGGTGAAGAACAGGCTGATGATGGCCCCGAACAGCACCAGCCCCAGCAGTCCCAGGACCAGCCCGGAAACCACCACCGAGTCGCTGGCGAGCCGGTACTGCCGGGTCAGCGCGCCTTCCCTTTCCCGTACCCGGTTGGTGAGCTCGGCCAGCTGGCTCACCAGCTGGTTCAGGGTATTTGCGAAATCCAGCAGGTTGCGCTGGGACGGATCGGCAGTAAGCCAGGCGAAGCTCACGTTCAGGGCATCGAGGTTGGGCGCCAGCTGCGGCAGTTCGGTCACCAGTTCCGCGTGGCTGGCCCGGATCAGGCCGTAATCCAGGTTGATGCTCGGAAAATCGATGCCCCGCGTGGTGTACACGCTGTCGTTGACGACAATCACCGTGTGGAACACCGCCATGTTGACCCGCCGCAGCAGCTCCTCCTGCCGGTAGATCCGCTGCAGCTCCGCAACCTGTCCCAGCACCTGGTCTTTCTGGTGCAGGACGAAGCCCACCACGACGACGGCGTAGAAAATAAGCGCGGAAAACGCCAGCAGCCCCTTGGTCTTGAGCGAAATCCAGTTGCGCTGGGGCGGCGGCGGAGCGATCTCGCCGGGAGAGGCAATCGGCTCGGCGATGTGACCGGATTCCAGCATCGGTCTCGGGGTGCGCCAGATTAAAGGCGAATCTTAACAAAAAGCGGCAACCGTGTCCCGAGGAAGACAGCCTGGACAGGCCCGGGGAGTAAATGGGGCGGCACCCCCGTCGCCGACCCCGGCCTGCCGGTCGCGGGGCCCGGGGCCGCCCCCGGCATCGATTTCGTTGATGTCGATCAAATGCTGCGGGGGCCGGAGGTGGTTAACTTGACCCGGAGGGAACGAAGCGGAGCACTGGAACTTGGAGATCCTCTACTTCACGGTCATCGCCGTGGGTCTTTACGTGGTATCGGACGCGGTGCTCGATTACATCGAGCGGGCCCGCGGCGCCCGCTTCGCCAACCGGCAGGCCATCTTCTTCGTCATCATCCTGGTGCTGGCGCTGATTTCATTCCAGGTGATGAGCCTGCTGATGAAACCGCCCGCGTGAGTCACGCCGGGCGGATCGGAGGGCGCAGGATCACGACGATTCGCTTAGCAGCAGCTTGAGATCGTGGGCCAGCCTGTCGCCGCCCTTGCCGTAGCCGAAATACAGCCGCAGCTTTCCCGAGGGATCGAACACGAAGGTCCCGGCGCTATGGTCCAGAGCGTAGGCGTCCGCCGTCTTCCCCGGCTGCCTCTGGTAGAACACTTTGAAATCCCTCGCCACGTTCTCCGTCGCGGCCCGGTCCCCGTAGAGCCCCAGGAAGCCGGGATGGAATGCAGGCACATACCGGGCGAGCAGCTGAGGCGTGTCCCGCTCCGGGTCCAGGGTGACGAACAGCACCTGCACCCGCTCGCCATCCTGGCCCAGGCTTTTCACGGCAAGCGCCGCCTCGGCCATGGTAGTCGGGCAGACGTCTGGACAGCGGGTGTAGCCAAAGAAAAGCACCACGGCCTTGCCCCGGAAATCGGCGAGGCTGCGGGCCTTGCCATTATGGTCGGCGAGCTGGAAATCCCTTCCATAATCGGCGCCGCCGATATCAGTGCCCGAGAACGGTTCCCGGGCGCAGGCCCCGATCAGCGTCAGCGCCGCCAGCGCGACGACCCTAATCCACCGACCCATTTTCTCTCCTGCGTGACCTGCGAATGGCCCGGATCACGATCACCAGGAACATGAGGCCGCCCACCACCGCGATGAGCCCCCCCAGCCCCATGAGTCCCATGGCCACCACTTCCTCCGTGCTGCGCAGGGCCTGGGCCGCGCCGGCCACCTTGCGCTGCACGCCGTAGCCGCCGGACCACACCAGCCCGACGATGTGCAGCAGCTGCCCCGCCCCGTAAACATAGGGCTGCCAGAACGCGGCCCGGCCGGCCGGCGCGCCGAATCCCATCTTCGGCAGCAGGTGGTAGGTCACGCCCATGAAAGCGAGCGTGATGCCCACGATGCAGCCGTGGTAGTGGGCGGGAATCTTCACGTTGCTGCCCTCGATCATGAGGCCGATGACGCCGCCGGCGCCGAACAGCAGAATGGAAGCGATGAGGGCGGCCTGCAGTGGCCGCTGTGCCGCATCGGGGCGCGGTGCGCCGGCCAGTCCCAGGACGACCGCGAGCGCAAACGGCACGATCGCCAGGCCGCCTCCGAACTGCATGAGCCAGGTGAGCAGCCGGTGATGTTCCACCGAGCCGACGTCGTAGGCCAGGTAAATCACCGGCGTGAGGAACACGGAAACCAGCCCGACGCCGAACAGCAGCACCGCGACCCGCGGCGACAGCGGCGCCGGCGCGCCGATGGCGCTCGCCAGCCACAGCCAGGCGACGAACATGAGCAGCGTGTAGGTGAACTGGATGACATGGCCGCCGCCCCAGAACAGCAGCTCATAATAGGCCTTGCCGTCCAGGCTCACGGGGAGCGCCAGCCAGGACCAGCCGAAAGCGAGGAGCGCCACGCCGGCCGACACCAGCGAGCCGTTCAAACCGAAGCGCAGTGCGCCGGCGCCGTCGATGCGGATGCCCACCAGGGGCACCGCCGCCATGCTGCGGAACACCAGCACGGCGAAGCCTGCCGCAAAAATGGCCAGGCCGGCGAGGAACACCGGATCGTCCAGCACCGGGATGTAGTTGCTCATGATGGGTCCGCCGCGGCCGATGAAAGGGGCAACGGACATGACCGCGGTGCCGGCGATGCCCAGCGCCAGCGCCGCCCAACCGAGGGCGATCCAGCGCGGCGTGCTGTTCAGGCTCCAGAACACCCCGGCGAAGGCCAGGAACCACACCAGCACCGAAAGGTCCACGTGCACCACCAGCGCCACGTGGAAAAAATCCACCAGCGGAAAAATATCTTTCACGTAGGGCGCCCGCGACAGCACCAGCAGCACCGAGAACACCCCGGAGAGGATGAGGGAGATCAGCGCCAGCATGAGCCAGCCGGTGGCGAGCGTGCGCAAACTCCCCGCCGGGATCGGCACGGCGTAACCGGTTCCGGCTGCAAGGCGAAACCAGCCGGCCGGGCGGTCCTGCGGCAGCACATCCTGTTTCATAGGAACACCAGCCCTCCGCGCTCGCGGATGAAGTCGATGGTCAGCGCCTGTCCCGGCTTCAGCTCCACGTTTTCCATCCGCTCGTAACTGAAGCCGCGGATTTTAACGCTATCGTTGAGTTTCGCGTGAATGGCATGGCGCCCGGCTTCGAGGGGCACGCGCCGATGGAGGGTAGAGGCGCCGTCCCGGGCGAGCCCCCCCGGTTGCAGGGTTTCCTCGAACAGGAGCGACCCGTCCACTTCCACCCGAATCGTGACCGGCGAGCGCTCCCGGGGGCACGCTTCCGGCGCCCGCAGGTTGGGAGGCTTCGCCGCCAGCTCGGCCGCAGAAAGCTTGCGGCATTCGCCCACGATCTGACCTCCATGGGTGAAGGAAACCCGCAGCAGCGCCTGCCCCGGCTCGATGTGCCGGTAAGCCGGAGAAGCCGAGAAATACCCCACTCCCAGACCGAACAGCGCGAAGGCAAGAAGCTGCATCAGCACGCGGCCGGGCTTATCCATGACCGCCCATCCGTTTCGGCCGGGGTCGTGCCTGCCCCGCAGTCGCTTCGGAGAGCGCAGCCAGCGAGGTCCGGAAGGCCTCCAGCTCCCGTTTCAGCCCGGCCAGATCCTGGCGGTCGGCCCAGGCGATGCGCACCCGCTCCCGTGGCACGTTGATCCGCAGGTGGGGCTGGCGCTCGCCCCGGATGCGATCCTCCACCCAGCGGTTGCCCAGCCGGTAAAGGCAATCGCCGTCCCGGCAGCCGGTGATGAGCACGCCGGCGGCGCCGCCGCGCACCGCGTACTCCACGAACGAAGGCGGAAGCATGCCGGCGCAGATCAGGCTGATGGCCGCGGTGTCGGTTCCGGCGAGGGCTTTCACGTCGGCCGCCTCGTCGCAGCCGAATACGACGATGCGGCCCGTTCCCTGCATCCGCGACAGCGCCCGCTCCAGCTCGGCGCGCACCAACCCGATCGGCTGCCGGGGCATATCGATGCCGGTGACCAGTCGCTCCCCCGAGCGGAACGGCGTGGAGGACGGACAGGCGCCCGCGCAGATCCCGCAGCCCGCGCACAGGTCGGGGAGCACCGTGGCCTGCCTGGCAAGGGGCCTGCCGTCGTTGCGGGGCTGGAGAATCACCGCCGCATAGGGGCAGTCGGCGAAGCAGCGTCCGCAGCCGTTGCAGTTGGCGAGGCTCACCCGGGCCACGGGCTGCGGCTTCGGGTGCGGAAGCAGGGGCAGTGCGGCAATGAGAAGAGTGGATCCCCCCGCGAACGCCCAGAGCTGTCCGGGGGAAAGGCGGTACATCAGGGGATGCACGAACATGTAATACCAATCGGGCTGGACCACCGCCGGCACCAGGGACAGGTCCGCCGGTTCGTGGCTCACGGCCGGGCGCGCCACCGACACGGCGATCAGCGTGATGAGCGTGCCCCAGCCCAGCACCCTCGGCGGAATGGTGACCGGCCGGCTGATGCGCTGGATATGGATCCACATTCCGAGCAGCAGCAGGAGCGGGATCCCGATATGCAGGAATATGAGGAGCGAGAAAAACCGATCGTCCACGCTGCGCGGCGCGAGAAAGTTACGCATCAGCGGCTCGCCGAACAGCGGAAAGAAATCCAGCCATTCGGCGGTGGCGATAATGGAGAACTGGGCCAACTGGTCCCACACCAGCCAGTAGCCGCCGATCCCCGAGGCATAGGCGAGCCACAGCAGCGGAACGCCGGTCAGCCAGGAAAACCAGCGGAAGTTGTAATAGTGGCCGCCCAGGTATTCCTTCAGCAGGTGCAGCAGCATGGTGACCACGAAGGCGTCCGAGGCGTAGCGGTGCAGGCTCCGCATCACGCCGCCCAGGTACCACTGCTCCCGGGCGAGGTGCTCGACCGAGCGGTAGGCGCCGGTCACGCTGGTGTCGAACAGGGCGTACACGTAGATGCCCGTGACCGCGATCACCCAGAACAGGAAGAACGAGAGCGCGCCCAGGTGGCGCCATGGGTTCCCGCCCGGGCCGAATGCGCGGTCGAACGCGGCCTCGACAGCCTGCAGGGCGTGCAGCAGCGCGAGCCGTGGAGTTCGTGAAGGATTCGAGGTGGTCGCCATTGAATCTGCGCTCGGGTTCATCCTGCCGCCGGCACGACGCTGCCGATTTGACCTCGATCAACCCGTCCGGGCGGCTCAGCGCCGGAAAATGAACCCGCCCTGGGCCGGATTGAAATCGATCACCAGGGAATCCCCCGAGCGCAGCTCCAGGGTTTTTTCCTGGACGTAATTGAATTCACCGGCGGCCCGGTCGCGCAGGCGCGCCACAAAGTGGTGGCTGCCCTCGAGTACGGCGAGCCGGCGATATACCGTGGAGGGAAGGTCGTTTTTCAGTCCCTTGGGCGGAACCACCACGTGGTACAGGGGCTTGCCGTCCATTTCCAGCTCCACCGTGACCGGCGCCCGCTCCCGCGGGCAATCCATGGCGGCACGCATGTTGGGCGCTAGCTTGGCCAGTTCCTCGGGGCTGCGCTCGCGGCATTCCTGCAGCCGCTGCCCGGCGACGCTGAAGGTGAGGCGGATCAGCGCCTGGCCCTGCGGCAGGTGGACGAAGACCGGCAAAGTGGAAAAATAACCGATGAGGACCATGAGCGGCACGTAAAGAAAGAGCTGTGCCACGAAGCGGACCGGGCTGACGGCGGCGGTCATGCGGTTCCTCCCAGCTTCACCACGTCGCGCTTTTCCCCCTTGATCTGAGGAGCGAGATCGAAGGCGTCCGAAAAGCAGTCGTCCTGGGTCATGCCCCGGGCGAGAAAAGCCGGGTTCGCGGCCCGCACCATGGCCACCGAGCCGCAGGCGTAAATCTGATGTCCCGAGAGGTCCGGGTAGTCCTGGAGAATGGCTTCGTGCACCAGGCCGGTCCGGCCGGTCCAGTTATCCTCCGGCCTGGGCTCCGAGAGCACGGGAACGAACTTGAAATTGTCGTGCTCCCTTTCCCACCGGGCCGGGAGATCGGCGAGATACAGGTCGCGCCGGGAGCGCACCCCCCAGTAGAGGATCATTTTGCGCCTGAGCCCCACCCGGAACGCGTGCTCCACCATGCTCTTCACCGGGGCGAAGCCGGTGGCTCCCGCGACGAAAATGACGGGCTTCTCGCTGTCCTCCCGCAGGAAGAACGAACCGAGGGGCCCCTCGAAGGCAAGCTTGTCGCCCGCTTTCATTTGATTGAACACGTGGGTCGTGAACCGGCCGCCCGGAATCAGCCGGATCTGCAGCTCGATGCGGTCGCCGGCATGGGGCGCGGTCGCGAAGGAGAAGCTGCGCTTCTGTCCGTCGGACAACAGGACGTTGATGTACTGCCCTGCGTAAAAATCGATTCCTTCCCCCTCCGGCAGCTTGAGGAACACCTGCATCACGTCGTGGGAGAGCCGGTTAATCTTCTCCACCGTGGCGGCGTATTGCCTCACGGGAATGTTGCCGAGGGTCGCGGCGGGAACGTACTCGATTTCCAGCTCGGTGAGCGGCGTGGCGCAGCACAGCAGCGCCTTGCCCTCGCGCTTTTCCTCTTCGCTGAGCACACTCGCCTGGTAGGCCCCGTAATCCACCGTGCCGTACAGCACCGTCGCCTTGCACATGCCGCAGCCGCCGTTGCGGCAGTCGAACGGCAGCGAAATCCCCTCCCGCAGCCCCGCGTCGAGCACGGTCTCCCCCTCCCGCACCCGGACGATGCGATTGTCGGGATGCACCAGCAGGTGGAAGCCTTCCGCAGGCCCCTTGCGCAGCTTCGGCGGCATCCAGGGCGCCAGCGCGAACAGCCCCGTCGCCGCGCCGACCAGCAGCCACACTTCCCCGGGAGTCCACTGGTAAAGCAACGCATAGACCGGGAGGTAGAACCAGTCGAAGTTCAGCGTCGTGACCGCGGTGGCCAGCTCCGCCTTCCCCTGGCTCAACGCGGGCTTCGCCAGCGACAGCACGACCAGCGCCAACACCAGCGTGATCATGATGGGCGGCGGCGGATTGGTCCTGGCCTTGGGCACCCGCTGCACATGGATCCAGAGGAGCGCCATCACCCCCAGCGGAATCCCGATGTGAATGAAGGAGAGCAGGGAGAACAACCGGTCGTTGACGTTCTCCTCGAAAATGAAGTTGCGGACAAGCGTCCCGTTGAAGATCGGCAGCCAGTCGAACCATTCCGCGGTGGCAACCACCACGAACTGGGCCATCCGGTCCCAGGGCAGCATGTAGCCGTTAATGCCCGAGGCGTACACCAGCCACAGCAGCGCCACCCCCGACACCCAGGAAAACCAGCGGAAGCTGCGGTAGCGGTCGAAGGTGAAGTGGCGCGTGAGGTGCAGCACCATGGTGAGCACCATGCCGTCGGAGGCGTAGCGGTGGAGGCTGCGCATCACGCCTCCGATGTAGCGTTGATCGTGAGTCAGGTATTCGACCGACGAGTAGGCGCCGGTGACGCTGGTTTCGAAAAAGGCGTAGAGGTAAAGCCCGCTCGCCACCACGATCCAGAACATGAAATAGCTGATGGGACCGAGGTAATAGAGCGGATTCATGCGGTCGCCGAAGGCCAGGTTGAACAGGCCTTCCACCCGCAGGAACATCCACTGGCCGGCCCGCTGGATCCGTCTCAGCACTGCGCTCTCCCGACAAGCCCCTTCCCGCGGAAGGGGAACATTAGCCAATGCTGAAATGGTAGCGGGATGCGCCGGCGGTGCATTTGATGTGCATCAAATATCCCGCTGCCGCCGCGAGCGCTGCGGAACTAGGCGCGATTTGCGTTGCGGTGGCGCCGCCACTCGTGCAGCAGGCTGTAGACGACGGCGCCGATGACGGTGAGGCCGGCGAAAATCTCGATGAACAGGGCGTAATTGAGACGATAGCGGCCGGAAGCAGGATCGTACACGGTGCACAGCAGCCGCAGCTTCTCGACCAAGTCCGAAAGCGTCGGAGCCGGTGAAGGCGCGCCCGTCACCAGGTCCTTGAGGGGTCCCACCAGCATGGGAATCTCGAAGGCATCCCCGTAGATCTGGCGGTACACCCTTCCCTCCCCGTCCACCAGCGTGACCTGGGTCACGTGATCGAAGCCCTTCGGTGTCGCCGCGTAGCTGAAGCCGAAGTCCTTCGTGAGCTGATCCAGACTCGCCGCTTCCGGGCTCAGGAATTCCCAGTTCGGCAGAGCGATGCCCTGCTGTTTCGCGAACGACGCCATGGCCTGGGGCGTATCGAACGGCAGGTTGAAGCCGATGGTGACGGTGGCGAAGCTGCCCGGTCCCAGGGTGTCCTGAGCGACTTTTACCGCCCTGGAAAGGAATTTCGTGGCGGCAGGACAGACCTGGTAGCAGCCGGTATATACGAAGCTCACCAGCAGCGGTTTGCCGCGGTATCGGGAAAGCGGGGCCTTGTTGCCGGCGCGGTCGGTCAGCACATAGTCGCCGACCGCCTTGCCGATGACGCGCTGGCTGACGGCGAGCGCCATCTGCGGATCAATGGGCGACGCGGAATAATCGAGCCCGCCGCTCCCCTGCGGCTGCGCCGGAGGGCGCGGGTCCAGGCCTTGCGCCGATGGTTCCGAGGCCCACGCGGACACTGTCCACGCCAGGCACGCCACCAGAACGCTCGGCAGCAATAATTTCATGGATTTCTCAGGCGCCCAGGCCGCCGTCGATCATCGCCCCGACAAGCAGCAGCGAAAGCTGCGTGAGGGAGGCGTGGAAATTGGCCATGGCGGCCCTGGGCCCCGGATCGCGCACCAGCCGGATGCTGGTCATCAGGAAATACGCGCCGCCCGCCACCGCCGCCAGCAGGTACATCCAGCCCAGCCCGTAGAAGGCGGGTACCAGCGAAGCCGCCACCAGCACCAGCGTGCTCGCCAGAATCACCCGCGCGCAACGCGCGTCGCCTACCACCACCGGCAGCATCGGAACCCCGGCCGCCGCGTAATCCTTGCGGTGGGCAATCGCCAGGCTCCAGAAATGAGGCGGCGTCCACAGGAACAGCACCACCGCCAGCGCGATGGCCTCGGGGCTCAGGGCCGGCGTGACGGCCGAGGAGCCCGCCAGCACGGCAAAGCTCCCCGCCAGCCCGCCGATCACGATATTGAGCCAGGTGCGGCGCTTGAGCCACACCGTGTAGACGATGGCGTAGAAGAACGCCCCCAGGAAAACGTACAGGGCCGACACCGGATTGAGGGCCAGCGCCGCGGCCGCAACCGACCCGGCGACCATCAGCCCGATCAGCCACAGCCACCCGGGTCCGTGGCGCAGCGTTCCGGTGACGAACGGCCGGCTGCGGGTGCGGGCCATGCGCAGATCCAGGTCCCGCTCCACGTACTGGTTGAAGGCCCCGGCGCTGGCGGAGGACAGCAGCACTGCCAGCCCCAGCACCGCGATCTGCCACCCGGAAAGCGCGGGACCCGGCGTGACCGCCAGCCCGGCCAGGGCCGTGATTGCGATCACCACGCCGATGCGCAGCTTGAACAGGTTGAACACCAGTTTCAGGGTTCGACTCATCTCAGATCCGATCTTCACCGAAGAGGCGGAGGCGCTCCCCTCGCGCCCCCGCCCTGCGCGCCGCCGGGCCCGCATCATCTCCCTGGCAGCTAGCTCAACGGCCACACCGTGGACAGGTACTTCCAGTTGACGAAGTAGTACAGCACGAACGAGGTCAGGAACACGATGGCCAGCACGAAGGTGCCCGGCGCCACAAACCCGGCCATGCCGATGTTGCCGTGATGGGCCGTGAGGGTTGCCGCCACCGGCTGGGGTGCCGGCGCCATGCCTTCCCTGGCCTTCACGTACTTGAAGTCCGGGGTCTCGATCTTCTTGCCGAGGAACACCGAGCCCACCGTGATCAGCAGGTAGATGATTCCGCCCACGATGGCCACCAGGCCGCTGATCCCCATCAGGGCGATCATGAGCCAGGCCGTGCCCGGAAACTCGTGGGGGAACAGGTTGCCGGCGAAGCTCACGTCCCAGTGCCGGCGCGGCATCCCCAGCGTTCCCGCCCCCATCATGAACAGGGCGAACCCGCTCATGCCGAGGCCGAACAGGTAGGGCTGCCACTTGGCAAGTAGCGGAAACATCATCTGGCGCCGGAACAGCACCGGGATCAGGAAGTAGGTGAGGGACATGAAGGCCAGTGTCGTGCCCACCACCACCGTGGCGTGGAAGTGGCCCGGCACGTAGAGGGTGTTGTGGATGATGAGGTTCAGCTGCTCGGTCCCCATCATCACTCCCGAGATTCCGCCCAGGAAGCCGAAGCCCATGAGCGAGATGAACATGCCGGAGAACACCGGGTTGCCCCAGGGCGCCTTTCTCAGCCATTCGAACAGGCCCTTGTTGAAGCCCTTCTCCCGCTGCGCCACTTCGATCGCGCCCGGCACCGTCAGGCCGTGCACCATGGAAGCCAGCACCGCCAGGTACATGGCGTAGCTGGTGTTGAAAATCTTCCAGTTCGAGGTGAGCCCCGGGTCCACCAGCAGGTGGTGGGCCGAGGCGAGTTGCAGGAAGAAGATATAGAGCAGGAACGCCGCCCGGCTCACCCGCTCCGACATGGGCTTCGCCCCGAACGCGATGGCCGCGATGGCGTACCAGATCGCGACGTGGGCCGACACGTTGATCTGCTGGGACGAGTGGCCGAAGGCCCAGAACACGGTCCGGTACATCAGGGAATCGATGTGCTCGATCAGCCCCAGCGACCACAGGAAGGTCGGAATCAGGATGATGGCCCCCGAGGCGATGGTGAAAATGGCGATAATGCAGGCAGTCAACGCCCCGAAGGTCACCAGTGGGATGGACCCGTTATAGGTCTTTTCCGCCTTGCCCACTGCCAGGGTGCCCAGGAACACGAAGCAGCCGATCAGCGCCCCCACCGCGAACAGGATCAGCCCCAGGTAGAACGTGGGATGGGCCCCCATCGGCGCGTAGGAAGTGAACATCACGCTGGAATCCTGCCGGAAGATCACCGCGTAGTTGTTGAGCAGCGCCCCGGCCACCATGAGCCAGAAACCTGCCCAGGCCATCTTCGGCGTTGCCAGCCGGCATCCCAGCAGGGTGGAACCGGCAAAATACAGCACCGCGATCTCGAAGAAGATGATCCAGAACACCAGCATGTTCAGGCCGTGGGCCGTGAGGAACAGGTAGAACCAGTCCGGCGCCAGCAGGTGCACCGCCTGCCAACGGGTCAGCGTCACGCCGAGCGCCAGGATCCCTCCCACCAGCAGGGAAACCACCGCCGCGACGGCGTTCCATT
Organism: Betaproteobacteria bacterium; assembly: GCA_016183615.1. Taxonomy (GTDB): domain Bacteria; phylum Pseudomonadota; class Gammaproteobacteria; order Burkholderiales; family UBA6910; genus JACPEG01. The sequence continues at coordinate 4,989 of JACPEG010000014.1, read as the reverse complement.
TCATCAGCGCCTCGGCCGGCTGGTGGAACTTGAGGCCGGTGGTCGGGCAGGTGCGGAACATTCGATTGACAGCCATGTCAGCCCCCTTGTTATTTCACGTAAATCTTGCTGGCCATCGTGTGATGGTTGATGCCGCAATACTCGTTGCAGATGACCGAGTAGGTGCCCGGCGCGGTGGGCGTGACCGTCAGCACGTGGTCATAGCCCGGGTGCACCTCGATGTTGATGTTCTCGGGCTGCAGCGAGAACCCGTGCAGCCAGTCCATGGACATCAGGTGAATCCGGTAGCTCTTGCCCGCTTCCAGCTCCAGGATCGGCCACCAGGACCACAGCCGCGCCACCAGGTAGACATCGCTTCCGGCGGGCGGGTGCACCACCGGGATGTTCTGGGCGGTCTCGGTGCGGACCGTGTACTTGTCCACCACTTCCTGGGCCTTCCTGGTATAGGCCTCGGGTGTGGTCTTGAAGGCCTCGTTGGCCAGGTTCTGCTTACCGAACACGTGCCAGTAGGGCATCATGAAAAACATGATCAGGCACCAGACCAGCGCGATGGCGATCCAGGTGCCCTCCACGCGGTCGATCGGTTGCTTCCACCAGACTCGATCCGGAGGGGGAAGAATGGCGCTCATGACAGGATCTCCTTGGTTTTATTTCGCGACGGGGATGTTCACGATCTCCATCACGCCCCAGATGATGTAGAGCACCGCAGGCGTGGCGATCCCGATGAACAGCAGCAGGAACGGGTTGTCGAGCAGCTGTTGCATTGCAGGAATCGGCTCTTCCAGCACTTCTTCGAAATTCACGTTTTGAGTCGGCTCAGCCATGGTCACTCCCCTTTTTGCGCCGGAAGCGGCGTGGTTCAAGTTGACGGAAATTCCGTGAAGCGATTTATACTCCCCGCCCTGCGCCGGAAGATTTGATGCATATCAAGCTTTTTCGGACTGCCCGCCCGGCCCGCGGCAGACGCGTTATAAGATTCCCGCAGCGCAACTTCGCGCGCTAGGAAAACCCATGGCAGCACGCTATAGTTCGGCCCTTGAAACGCAACCCGCGACGGCCGACCTTACCCATCGTACGAAAGCCATGGATCAGACCTCCCGCAACCAGGTGGCGGCGTGGCTGCTCGTCTGCTGCGCCCTGGTGTTCACCATGGTGGTGGTGGGGGGCGTCACCCGGCTCACCCATTCCGGGTTGTCGATCGTGGAATGGCAGCCCCTCGTGGGCACCCTGCCGCCGCTCAATGACGCCCAGTGGCAGGAGACGTTCGAGAAATACAAGCTGACGCCCGAATACCGGAAGGTGAACCTCGGCATGAGCGTCGAGGCGTTCAAGGGCATCTTCTGGCTGGAATTCTTCCACCGGCTGCTGGGCCGGGCCATCGGCCTCGCCTTCTTCCTGCCCTTCCTGTATTTCCTGGCCCGGCGCAGGGTAGACGGGCCCCTGGCCTGGAAACTCGCCGGGATATTCGTGCTGGGAGGCCTTCAGGGCGCCATGGGCTGGTACATGGTGGCAAGCGGCCTGGTGGACGACCCCCGGGTCAGCCAATACCGCCTCACCGCCCACCTGGGGATCGCCTTCGTGATCTACGCGGCCATGTTCCGGGTCGCCCTCGGCCTGCTCAACCCGCGCGCCACCGGCAGCTTCGCGCCCTCCCGGGTGCGCCTGCGCCGGTTCTCCCTCGCGCTGACCGCCCTCGTTTTCGTGATGGTGCTGACCGGCGGGTTCGTCGCGGGAATCCGCGCCGGGTTCGCGTACAACACCTTTCCGCTCATGAACGGGCACGTCATTCCGCCCGAAATCCTGATGATCGACCCCTGGTACCTGAACTTCTTCAACAATATGGCCACAGTCCAATTCGATCATCGGTTGATCGCGTGGCTGCTCGCCGTCCTGGTGCCCTGGTTCTGGTGGCGAGCCCGCAACGCGGATCTGCCGCCCCGGACCAGGGTCGCTGCCGACATCCTGCTTGCTGCCCTGGTGATTCAGATTGCTCTGGGCATCAGCACCCTGCTGCTGGTGGTACCGATTCCCCTCGCCGCCGCCCACCAGGCGGGGGCCCTCGCCCTGTTCACCGCCGTCCTCTGGGTCAACCACGAACTGCGGCTGCGCCGCGACTGATCCGGCATGCCCGGCGTGGCGCCGGAAAATTTTTGACAAATATCAAGGACCGTCACCGCGCGCGGCCGGGAAAATGGCAGCGCATCGGACAAGCCTTGATCGAGGAGCGGAGACGACCCATGGCCACCATCAGCCAGTTCATGACGGACAACCACCACCATTGCGACGACCTGTTCGCCGCCGCCGAGAATGCGGCAGGCGACGGCGACTGGGCGGCCTGCGCCGGGCAGTTCAGAAAATTCGCCGACGCCATGGAGCACCACTTCGGCATGGAGGAGACGGTGCTGTTTCCGGCCTTCGAGCAGCAGACCGGCATGACCATGGGCCCGACCGAAGTCATGCGCAGCGAGCACGCCCAGATGCGCGGCGTGCTGAAGCGCCTGGCCGATGCCGTGGCGCAGAAGAACGCCAACGCCTACCTCGGCAATTCCGAGACCCTGCTGATCCTGATGCAGCAGCACAACATCAAGGAAGAGAGCGTGCTGTACCCCATGACCGACCAGTCGCTGGGAAGCCGCTCGGGCGAGTTGATCGGCAGAATGGCTGAGATGAGCAAGGCGGCCTAAAATGCAGAGATGGCGAAGGACATCGTTCTCGATTGCCGGGGCCTCGAGCCGCCGGAACCCCTGGAGCGGGTGCTGGAAGCCGTTTCCGGCCTGGGCCGCGACGAGCGGGTCCTGATGCTCCTCGAGCGGGAACCCCATCCTCTGTACCGCATCCTCCAGCAGAACGGCTACGCCTGGCAGACCACGGCCCGCGACGACGGCGTTTTCGAAATCCTGATCTCGCTCAAGGCCTGATCCCGAACCGATGCAGCCGGGTCTCTCGTTCGAGCAGGCGCCGCCGTTTTCGGCGCCGCTGCGATTCTTCCTGACGGCGCCCCTGTTCGCGATTCTGGCCGCGCTGCTCCTGCTCTACGAAGGCCCTCAGGCCCTGGCTTCGCGCTGGGCGCCGCCCGCGCTGGCCCTCACCCACCTGCTCACCCTCGGTTTCATGGCCATGGTGATGATGGGCGCCATGCTGCAGATGCTGCCGGTGGTCGCCGGTTCCCGCGTGCCGAAACCCCTGCTGGTCGCTTCTGCCGTGCACGCCACGCTCACGGCCGGCGCCCTGGCCCTCGCCTTCGGCCTGTTGCTGCTCAGCCCCCCGTTGCTCCGGATCGCGGCCGTCGTTCTCGGCGCCTGCTTCCTGGTTTTCATCGTCGCGGCCGGCTACAGCGTGGCGAAGGCCCCGGCAGGAAGCGCCACGGTCATTGCCATGGCCCTCGCACTGGCGGCCCTTGCCGTCACCGTTGGCCTGGGTGTCATGCTCGCATCGGCGCTGGGAGGAGCAGGCCTGTCGATTTCGATCCCGCGCATGACCGACCTCCATCTGGGCTGGGGACTGCTGGGCTGGGTGGGGCTGCTGGTGATCGGCGTTGCCTACCAGGTGGTGCCCATGTTCCAGATGACGCCGCCCTATCCCAGGATCATGGCGAATTGGCTCGCGAAGACGCTGTTCGCCCTTCTCGCCCTGTGGTCGGCGGCCGGGATCCTGCTCGGCGACAGCGTGCCCTGGGTTGCCCTCGGCCTGGAGTTCCTGGCCGCTGCCGGGTTTGTCCTGTTTGCCCTGGCGACCCTGCGGCTCCAGCGGCAGCGCAAGCGGCGGCAGACCGACGCCACGACCCTGTTCTGGCGCACCGGCATGGCGAGCATCATCGCCTGCGCGCTGCTCTGGTCCGCCGCCCGGCTGGCGCCGGCGCTGGCCGAGGATCGCGCCTATTCGCTGCTGCTCGGGGTGGTGGCGCTGTACGGGTTCGGCTTCGCCGTCATCAACGGCATGCTCTACAAGATTGTGCCGTTCCTCGCCTGGTTTCATTTGCAGAGCATGGCCCCGGGCCGGAGCACCATACCCAACGTGAAGGAAATCCTGCCGGACGCGGCGGCCCTGCGCCAGTTGTGGGCCTACTGGGCGGCCGGCGGACTGCTGATCGCCGCCGCGGCATGGCCCGAGCCGTTCGCCTATCCCGCCGGCATTGCGCTGGCGGTGTCGTCGGCGTGGCTGTGGGCGAACCTGATGTCCTGCCGCCGGATCTATCGCAGCACTCTCGCCGCGCTCGCGCGCGAGACTGCCGGGGCCATCCCGGACGCGGCGCGCGGATCCTGATCAGGAATCGCCGGACGAGGCCGTGCGCTTTGCCTCGTCCCTGCCCGGCTCGAACCAGCCGAGCTGCTCGCGCAGCTTCACCACCTCCCCCACGATGATCAGGGTGGGCGGCTTGACGTGGGCCTCCCTGGCAAGTCCCGCGAGGGTCTCGAGCGTTCCCGTCACCACCCGCTGCTTGCGGGTCGTACCCTGCTGGACGACCGCCGCGGGAGTGGTCGCCGGCAACCCGTGGGCCGCGAGCTCCCGGCACAGCACGGCGAGCCCCTGGAGACCCATGTAGATCACCACGGTCTGGCGCGGGCGGGCGAGCGCGTCCCAATCGAGGTTCATGCTGCCGTCCTTGAGATGCCCGGTGACGAACACGCAGGACTGGGCGTAATCGCGGTGGGTGAGCGGAATCCCGGCGAAGGCCGCCACGCCCGAGGCGGCGGTCACCCCCGGCACCACCTGGAACGGAATGCCCTGGGCCGACAGGGTCTGGATTTCCTCTCCGCCGCGCCCGAAGATGAACGGGTCGCCCCCCTTCAGCCGCAGCACCTTCTTGCCCGCCTTCGCCAGCTTCACCAGCAGCGCGTTGATCTCGTCCTGGGGCAGCGCGTGATTGCTGCGCTCCTTGCCGACGTAGATGCGCTCGGCCTCCTTGCGCACCATGGCCACGATCTCCGGCGACACCAGGTGGTCGTAGAGCACCACGTCCGCCTGCTGCATGAGGCGCAGGGCCATGAG
>JACPEG010000016.1 GCA_016183615.1 Betaproteobacteria bacterium | reverse complement strand
TGAACAACAAGATTCGTGTCATCCAGCGACGTGCATACGGACTGCGCGACGAAGAATACCTGCGGCTCAAGATTCTGACTTGCATGCTGCCCGTGCTCTAAAATGACCCATAATCACCCACTCGATTTCCCGAAGACCCAATTTATGGTTGCACGTCATCCTACCTCAGATTCAATGCGTTGTGGACACGGGCGCTGCATGGCAAGGCCAACCGCATTGGCTTCTGGATTCCCGCGCAGTTTGCAGTTCACCCCCGGCCTGAACCGGCCGCGTCCGCACCCGAGCGCCTGGATCGGGTCAGAAAAGTCCCGCCGATTCCGAAAGCCAAAAAAATGGGCGGGGAGGTCCCCGCCCGAGGCTGTATTCACGTTATTCCCGGCTTCTTGAATTCGCTGCGCCTATTCCTCATCGGGCAGCCACCAGGGGCCGAAGCGCTTCATGCGCTCCCTCTGCTCCTTGGTGAGCACCGCTTCCATCTTGTCGTGGGTGTCGAGCGCCGCCTCGAAGCGCTGCTGGCGCAGTTCGGCGAGCTTGCGGTAGGCGTTCTTGATGGCGCCGGAGTCGCGCTTGTCGGTAAGCAGCAGCTCCCGAAGCTTCGACGTTTCCTCCATCATCCTGCCGCCGATCTCCCAGCGCTTCTTCTGCAGCTCGTCGCTGATCCGGTCGATCTTCTGGCGCTGCTCGCTGCTGAGGTCCAGGGCGCCGAGGGGGCCCATCATGGCGAAGCCGCGCATGCCCGGCCCCATGCCGCCCATCATGCCCTGGCCCATCATTCCGGGGCCCATCATGCCGCCGCCCATCATCCCCGGGCCCATCATACCCTGGCCCATCATGCCGCCGCCCATCATTCCGGGGCCCATCATTCCACCACCCATGCCCGGACCCATCATCCCGGGCCCATAACCTCCGGAACCGCCGGGGCCGTAGCCCCCGGGGCCATAGCCCCCCATCATCCCCGGTCCCATCATTCCACCACCCATCCCCGGTCCCATCATTCCACCACCCATCCCCGGGCCCATCATTCCCGGGCCGCCCATGCCGTAGCCGTAGGGCTGGGCCGCGGCGGGGAGGGCAACGCCGGCCGCCAGGGCGGCCGCTGCAAGCACCATGCGCAATCTGGATTTCATCGGTTTCTCCTTTCTTCGGGCTGACAAAAGCGAATCCTGATTACCAACGAAGCACAAGCGTGTTGTTGGGCATAAATGCCCAACCTACGCTTCTGACAAAAGCGAATCGTGATGAGGAATTGTTGCACCCGGATTTTTCGCCGTTTTGATCTGGGTCAAACAACCGGCGGCGCCGGGCGCGATCGCCTCCGCTGCTCCCGCCAGAACGCGGCCGCCGGAATGGCGATCCATTGCAGCAGGGGCGAGAGGCCGACGCCGATCACCGGGACCACCGGCATCAGTTCCGAGTAGGTCCAGCTCTGGCGGACTTGCGTGGCGATCCACTCGCTGAGAATGGTGAAGGCCATCGCCGAGACGATGGTGATGGCGGCGATCCGCGCGAGGGGCCAGGTCCGGGGCGCCCGGGCGTCCGTGACCATCAGGGCAAGGAACAGGGTTCCGGCAGCGATCAGCACGTCCCCCGCGGTGCAGTGAACGACCGCGAAGGCGATTTCCCGGGCACTCGCGGAAGTCCAGATGGTGTACAGCGGGAGCTGGACGATTTCCCAGGCCAGGTTCGCCAGCGCCATGAACGGCAGGTAGCGCAGGAGCATGAAGCGCCAGGCCTCCGGCGAGCGGTGCCAGGCGGGGCGGGCTGCGGCGACCGTCGGTTGCGCCGTCATGCCTGCTTCTCCCCTATGTCCCTGACCGCAGAGTCCTGCGCATTCGCATCCGGTTCCATAGTCCCGTATCCCTCCCCCTGCCGCGCTGCCGATTTCGGTCAACGATACTTGGCCAGTTCCGGGTCGTCCACCTTCTGCTCCGGCAGGCCCGTCATGGCGGGAAGCTCGGACAGGCGCGGCAGCCCGCCCTTCACCAGGATCTTGCCGTTCCGGTCTTTCCATATGATACCCGGCGTACCATTCAGACCGAACTTGCGCATCAGTTCGAGGTTCTTCCCGATCTTTTCCGCGATCTCCGGCTTGGCCTTGGCGTCGTACTGTGCCGGCGGTGTATAGCTCTGTCCGAATTTCTGCATGATGCGCCGCAACGCCCTGGTTTGATCGGGCGCGGCCAGGGTCTCGATGGCCTTGGGCATGCTGCTGGGAGCAAGGAAGGCCACCGGCACCCATCGCACCTGCAGGCCGGCCGTTTCGTAGGGCTGCAGCATCTTCCAGGCCAGATGGCAGTAGGGGCAGTTGGGATCGTAAATGACGTACAGCAGGTTTCCCGGCCCGGCCAGCGGCCCTTCCGGAACGTAAGGCGCGGTTTCCAGTTCCTTGAACAGGCCTTCGAGCTCGGGGCGGGGCACATGCGCGTTGCGGTAATCGGCCATGAGGTTTCGGCCGGCCTCGTCGTACAGCGCGCCGGAGACGAGCGTCTTCCGGTCCGGAGTCGTGAAGACGATGATGTATTCCCCCTTGTCCGCCAGAACCCACCCGGTGAGCCCGGAGGCCGCGGGGAAGCGTTTTTCGAGCTTCATCCCCTGGTCAATGGCCCCCCGGATCGCTCTCGGATACTCTTCGGCGAAGGCGGGGGCCGCTGCCGCCGCGAGCAGGCAGCAGAGCGCTGCGATGATTTGGCGAAATCTCATTTTTTCATCTCCGGTGCGGGAGAGGGGATTCCCCGGGTTGTCATGCCTTTCTGGTTTCTTCTCCGATCAGCAACTCGACGTCCGTCGGGTACCTATGCGGCGGAATCTCCAGGTTGAGCGGGGCCGGCACGTTCTTGAACACGCGTCCCGCCAGATCGAATTTCGACCCGTGGCAGGGGCAGAAGAATCCGCCTTGCCAATCCGATCCCAGGTCGGCCGGCGCCACGCCCGGGCGGTAGGTCGGTATGCATCCGAGGTGTGTGCAGAGGCCGATTGCCACCAGATATTCCGGCCTGATGGAGCGGGTCGCATTCCTGCAGTATTCGGGCTGCTGGGGCTTCTGCGACAGGGGGTCGCGCAGTTTCTCGTCCTGCTTGCCCAGCAACCCGAGCATGTCCTCGGTGCGGTGAAGGATCCATATCGGCTTGCCGCGCCACTCGACGGTGAGCAGCATGCCGGGATCGAGTTTGCTGATATCTACCGCTACCGGCGCGCCGCCGGCCCGGGCCTTCGCGCTGGGCAGCATGCTGGTCACAAATGGAATTGCCGCGACAACGGTCGCGACGCCGCCCGCGGCCGTGGTGGCCGCAACCAGAAACCTTCTGCGGCGATCATCGATCTCGTTCTTCGCCATCCAGAGTCTTCTGCCGCCGTGTTCCGTCATCGCGCCGGAAGACCTCCACCCTTGAAGCTCGCCTTCTTGAGCAGGCTTTCATACTGGTGCGACATGACGTAGGCCTGGACCTGGGACATGAAGTCCATGGTCACCACCACCACGATCAGCAGCGAAGTGCCACCGAAGTAGAACGGCACGTTCTTCCAGACAATCAGGAAATCGGGGAGCAGGCTCACCGCGATCAGGTAGATTGCCCCGGCCAGCGTCAGCCGCATCATGATCTTCTCGATGTAGCGGGCGGTCTGGTCCCCGGGCCGGATTCCCGGCACGAACGCCCCGCTTTTCTTCAGGTTGTCCGCGGTCTCCTTGGGATTGAACACCAGCGCCGTATAGAAGAAGCAGAAGAACGCGATCGCGCTCGCATACAAAACCATGTAAACGGGCTGTCCCGGCGCAAGGGCGGAAGCAACATCCCGGAGCCAGACCATGGCTTCTCCCGCGCCGAACCACCCCGCCAGCGTCGCCGGGAACAGGATGATCGAGGAGGCGAAAATGGGCGGGATCACCCCCGACATGTTGAGCTTCAAGGGCAGGTGCGAGCTCTGGCCGCCGTAGATGCGCCTGCCCACCTGGCGCTTGGCGTAATTCACCAGAATCTTGCGCTGCCCCCGCTCCACGAACACCACCAGCCCCGTCACCGCTATCGCCCCCAGGAACAGCAGCAGCACCAGCGGAATCGAGAACGCCCCGGTACGAGCCAGCTCCAGGGTCCCGCCGATAGCCTGGGGCAGCCCCGCGGCAATGCCGGCGAAAATGATCAGCGAGATGCCGTTGCCGATGCCGCGCTCGGTGATCTGCTCTCCCAGCCACATCAGGAACAGGGTCCCCGTCACCAGGGTCACCACCGTGGTCAGCCGGAACATGAACCCGGGTTCGGGGACCAGTCCCTGCTGCGCCTCCAGCGCGACCGAGATCCCCAGGCTCTGGAACAGCGCCAGCGCCAGGGTCCCATAGCGGGTGTACTGGGTGATCTTGCGGCGCCCGGCCTCCCCTTCCTTCTTCAGTTGCTCGAGCTGGGGCAGCACCACGGTCGCGAGCTGCATGATGATCGAGGAGGAGATGTAGGGCATGATGCCCAGGGCAAAAATGGTGAAGCGCCCCAGCGCGCCGCCCGAGAACATGTTGAACATGTCCAGGATGCCGCCC
>JACPEG010000015.1 GCA_016183615.1 Betaproteobacteria bacterium | reverse complement strand
CATGCTAGTGGCGAATGCCGCGGCTGTCAACCCGGAGTCGCCGCCGGTTCATGGTTGGCAAGCCGAAACCTGACACTTTGTCAGATTTTGGCTCGGCGAAGCCCGCATTCCCCTTCGGCGCCGCGGCGTAGGGCGTCTTAGCCGAACTTGGCGGATTCGGACTGTTTTTTGGGTAATCGTATGGCATAACCCATTGGTTCGGCTAAGAGCCGCCCGGGGCTTTTCTGCAGACTCGTGAGGCAAAAAAAGGGCGGGATCGACAAAGAAAGGAGAGATTTGTGCCGATTGGCTGGCCGTCACATGGCCCACGGGGACGGCATGATTGGGCGACATACATCGAGCGAGGATATGTCGGCTCCTTTCGGGATACGGTGCGCGAGATGCCAGACGTTGACGTGCCCGTTGATGAGAGCCGGCGAACCATGCTCATGGAGGTTCTCGCCTATGCCGGCGGAGAGCCGTGGCTGGAGATCGTAACCCTTCTCATCGGGGCGGGCGCGGATGTCAATCGTCCGGATTCAAGCGGGTTCACCCCGCTCATGGGCGCTGCCCGCGCGGGCCATTCCGGGATGGTTGAATTTCTGTTATTGCGCGGCGCCCGTCATGACGCCGTTGACTCAAGCGACGAAACCGCGCAGATGCATGCCGCCGAATTCCAGCACCAGCGTGAGATCGCGCCCATTCTCCAGCGCGTGCGGGGCAAGGCTGATCCCGCATAATCCCGGGCGGAATAATGTCAGGACTCCGGCAGGCATGGCGCACATTCATTCCGACCACAAGACCAGGAACAAGGGGTATGCTCATTTCAGCGTTGTCACGGGGCAGGCCCTGGCCGCCCGATACGGTGTAATCCAGTACAGAACCGCGAAAGAGTATAACGATCGGGAAATCGAGGGCGGGTGGCCGTTTATCCTGTTCGGTTCGCTGATCGCCGGAGCCGGGCTATTGGGATTGATGGTGTACATCGTGGCCCCCGGTCTCATTTTCGATGCATGGAAGCGGGCAGCCGCGTCGGTTCATGAGCAGTGGAAGCAGTACAAGAGATAGCCGCATCCGGCGCCGAGGGGGAACCGCGATGAAGCCGTGGCTCCCCGGGCTCGTGGGTCGAGGGGCCCCTTGATTCGATGCGGATCCCGGCGACGAGAGCCATCCTTTTTCTGATCAGTGCGGCCCCGTGCCGCGCGCTTGCCGCCGGCGACCGGCCGGGCCTGCCTCCCGATTGCTGGTCCGAGTCGCGGATGGTTCATTCCGCCGGTGCTTATGATGACCTCTGGCGCAAGAACACGAGGATCACGACGCGGAAAGGGAGGAATTCATCTACGCCGAGGACCTCACCGACGGCTCCCTCGCCCGCCAGCAATTCCTGGAGAGTTGCCCGATCCACGGCTGCCGCTGTATCGGGAAGAAATGAAGGCACAGTAGGGCCCGGGGACCGGAGTAGAATTTCCTCAGGCCGGAGGAATGGCCCGGATCAACCCATGGTCAAGGACGACGCCCCGTGGTTTGAAGCATCGGAGGTCATTCCGATGTTTCCCACCCTGGTCTGGAAGCTTCAGCTCAGGCCGGAGCTGCGCGACGCAATCGAAGCGAAGATCCTGGCGGTGCTGGACGGCATGAGGCGCGAGGCGCCGCCGCTTGCGCCGGGGGAGGGGTGGCAGTCAGAGCAGACGCTGCACAAGCGCGAGGACTTTCGGGAACTCGTTTCCTGCGTCGAGCGGGCGGCGAAGAGCGTGCTGCGTTTCCTGCAAATCGGATACGATGCGATCGAAATCACCGGCTGCTGGGCGACGGTTCTCGCCAGGGGCGCTTCCCACCGGGCCCATCGCCATCCCAACAACTACCTGAGCGGCGTCTATTACATTCGAACGCACCCGGGCTCGGACACCATCAACTTCCACGATCCCAGAGCCCAGACCGGCGTCATCCGCCCGCCGGTGACGGCGCTCACGGCCGAGAATACCGACCAGGTCGTGGTCCGGGTGAGCAACGGCACGCTCTTGATGTTTCCCTCCTACCTGGAGCACTCGGTGGACGCGAACCAAGGCGAGGCGGAGCGAATCAGCGTGAGCTTCAATCTCATGTTCTCTTCGTTTACGGAGAATCTGACCAGACCGCTGTGGTGAGAACCGGGGAAGCGGGTCGGCTTTTTGTCCCCGCCCCAGGTAAGGATTCAGGACCAGTTCCAATCAAGCGCAAAACAGGCCAGCGGGAGCTGCCATGTCGAAATCCGTAATCGTGTTCCTGGTGGGCGGGGTGCTCGGCGCCGCGGGCGGCTTCGCGGCGGGCATCTTCGTCTATCCCTTCATCTTCCTCTCGGACATCGTGGCCATGGAGCGGGTGGAGAACCCCGGCTCCCGGCTGGTGGTGGCAAAGGGCACCTTCATTCACGCCAATCCCTCCGATCCGATTCATTACGGGAAAGGCAAGGTCACCGTGTACCAGGGACTGGTGCACCTGGAGGGCGACTTCCAGGTGGGACCGGGGCCGAAGTTTCACGTCTACCTGGTCCCCGAGAAGAACGTGACGCCCTCCACCCCGGTGGCCAAGACCATGTACGTGGACCTGGGGCGGCTCAAGGCCTTCAAGGGCAGCCAGAACTACCCGGTGCCGGAAGGCGTGGATCTCTCGAAGTTCGGCAGCGTGGTGATCTGGTGCGAGCATTTCGGGGTGCTGATCTCGCCGGCCGAGCTGAAGCCGGTCTGAGCGGCGGCGGGTAACGTAAGGGCGGGGCCGGTTTCCCCGACCAACCGGGGCCGGAATAACCATGGAGGAGCCTCCCATGCCGAACCGTCGCTCCATCGCCGCCTGTTCGATCCCCATTTTCCTTATCGGGTTTTCCGCCCTGTCCGGAGCGGCGTTGGCCCAGAGTGCGGATGGCGCGCTGCCGCCGGTGGAGTCCAAGGCGCTTTTCGCCTGGCTCAAGGCGGGAAGCTATAAGTCCTGGGTGCACGAGTCGAAATCCCATCCCTCCGCGGGTCCTCACCCGGTGGAGGTCATCGCCTTCCTGAACCCGGTGCTCGACCTTTCCCTCAAGGCGGGCAACAAGTCGCACCCGGTCAACGCCGCGGCGGTGAAGGAACTGTACAGCGCCGACGACAAAATCCGCGGCTGGGCGGTGAGCGTGAAGACTCAGGCGCAGAGCGACGGCGGCAAGGGGTGGTATTGGTATGAAGTGCTGAGCCCCGCCAATGCCGACCGCACCGTGGCGGCGGCTCACGGTGTGCCCCTCTGCGTCGGTTGCCACGCCCCGGGGAAGGACTACGTGCTGATTCCCTATCCGCTGAAGTAGCTGCGGCCGCATGCCCGCCGATGCCCATCGGCGATGGGTCGGGCACATGGGCGCAACTGCGACATGCGGTCCCCTCGCCCGACGCGCTGCGCTATGGTCCCGCGATTTTGCGATTCCCAATAGAATAGGAGCCATGCGCTCCGACGACATTCACCGGCTTCCCGACGACCTGCCGGTTCCCGGGGACGACGGCGCCTGCGATCACCTTGCGGGCATGGCGGTCGCCGGTGTCTGGCTTCTCTCCACCAATGCGCGCCGGGTGGACCTGTCGGCGTTTGCCGGGACTACCGTGGTCTATTGCTACCCCCGCACCGGCCGGCCCGACCAGGAGCTGCCCGCCGGCTGGAACCTGATCCCCGGCGCCCGGGGCTGCACGCCCCAGTCCTGCGCCTTCCGCGACCATCACTCGGAGCTGCAGGCGCTGGGGGCGCGGGTGTTCGGACTCAGCACCCAGGACACGGACTACCAGCGGGAGGCGGCGGAGCGGCTGCAACTGCCCTTCGAGCTGCTGAGCGACGCGAATCTCGCGTTTACCCGGGAGATGCACCTGCCCACTTTCCCCGTGGAGGGGATGACTCTCATCCGGCGGCTGACGCTGATCCTCCGCGATGGCCGCATCGAAAAGGTGTTCTATCCCGTGTTCCCGCCGGACCGGAATGCGGCAGACGTGATCGCCTGGCTGAAGAAAAACCCGACCTGAAGGAGAGCCCATGCCCTACGTCAACATCAAGATCACCCGGGAAGGCGTCACCCCCGAAAAAAAGGCGGAACTGATCCGCGGCGCCACGCAATTGCTGGTGGACGTGCTGGGGAAGAACCCGGCCACCACCATGGTCATCATCGACGAGGTGGATACGGACAACTGGGGCGTCGGCGGCGAATCGGTGACCGCCCGGCGAAAGCAGGGGAAGTGACAGGCTGGAATGGTGCGCAGGGCGCACCCTACGCGCCCGGGTTTTCCCCCGCGGGGACCATTCCACCGACCCGTAGGGTACGTCCCACGCACCGGTCACAGGCCTGAACTGGTGTGCAGGGCGCACCCTACGCGCCCGAATCCGCCAGCCGCGTCGGAATCGCGACCTCCGAATGCAGCGTCCGGTGCACCGGGCACTTGTTGGCGATTTCCAGCAGCCGCTGGCGCTGCGCCTGGTCCAGGTTCCCCTCCAGCTGCACCACCCGCTCGATCCGGTCCACTTTTCCTTCCTTGGTTTCGCAGGTCTCGCAATCGGCGGCATGGATTTTCTCGTGCCGCAGGTCCACCGTGACCCGCTCCAGGGGCCACTGCTTCTGGGCCGCGTACATTCGTAGCGTCATGGAGGTGCAGGCGCCGAGCCCTGCCAGCAGCAGGTCGTAGGGCGCGGGCCCCGCGTCGTCGCCGCCCACGGAGGCGGGCTCGTCGGCCCGGAGGCGATGGCGGCCCACCCGGATCCAGTTGGCGAATTTCCCGATTCCGGATTCGGATACCCGCACCACGCCCTCGGGCGGCGCCGCATCCTCGGCAGCAGCCGTGAGGGAGCCCACGTAGCGGCTGGCCCACGCCGTGAGCACCTGCCCGATGTAGAGCGCATCCTCCTTGCGGCTGATGAGGTGGTCGGCATCGTCCAGGGACACGAAGCTCTTGGGGTGCTTGGCTGCCATGAAAATTTTCGCGGCGTTGTCGATGGAAACCACCGTATCGCGCGGGGTGTGGAACACCAGCAGCGCCTTGCGCAGGCTGGCGATCGTCTGGGCACTGTCGAGGCTGGCCAGATCGTCGAGGAACTGCTTCCTGATGCGGAAGCGGCGCCCCGCGAGATCCACCTCCGCTTCGCCCGTCGCCTCGATCTCCGGCGCGGCGTGCTGGATGAGATGGCGCACGTGCCCCGGATCGTAGGGCGCGTTGACGGTGGCCACCGCTACCGCCTCGGGAATTTTCGGCGCGGCGGCGAGTACCGCGGCGCCGCCCAGGCTGTGACCCACCAGCAGCTTCGGCGCCTCGAAGTTCCCGCGCAGGTAATCCGCCGCGGCGACCAGGTCGCCCACGTTGGAAGAAAAATTGGTGTTGGCGAAATCGCCGCCGCTGCCGCCGAGTCCCGTGAAGTCGAAGCGCAGCACCGCGATGCCCTGTTCCATCAGGGCGGCGGAAATGCGCGACGACGCGAGCGTGTCTTTGGAGCAGGTGAAGCAGTGGGCGAAGAGGGCGAAGGCTCTGGGTTTCTCCCGCGGCAGGTCGAGCCGCGCGGCGAGGGGGGTTCCGTGGGACCCGGTGAACTGGACCATCTGGCGTTGTTCGTTCATTTTTTTCCTCTGTTATTGCGCGGCTGAAGCCGCTCCTGCGGAATATTGTGGCGGCTGCGTCCCACGCACCGGTCACCGAATTTGTGTTTTCGTAGGGCGGAATCACGGAGTAGGTTCCGCCGGTTGGTTTTGGTGCAACCCGCTTCGCGGTTGCACCCTACGCGTTTCCTGCCTCGGCGAACGGAACGAGACCGGGCAACAGCCCTTCGCGCACCAGCCGCGCATAATCCTCCGGCCGGTCCACGTCCCACCGCGTCGGGAGTTCCTGCCAGTGCCATCCCAGCTCCGAAAGGTGCTTGCGCGTTTCCGCCATCACCATCGGCGTGCCCCAGGCGACGCCCTCGAAAAGCTCCGGTGCGGCACGAGTGAGTCCCACCAGCATGTAACCGCCATCCTCGGCCGGCGTGAACACCGCGTCGTTTCCCGTTTCCAGGGCGCAGGCGGCGTTACGCAGGTCTTCGGAGGTGAGGGAAGGACAATCGCTGCCGATCAGCAACGCCCGCGGTGTCTGGCCCAGCGTCGCCTCGAAGGCGCGCAGCATGCGGGCCCCCAGGTCCCCTTCTCCCTGGGGTTTCAGCGCGATGCCGAATTCCTGCGCGCAGGCGGCGAAGAACGGGTGGCGCTCGTCGGGCGCGCACCATAGCTCAACCGGGCCGAGGCCGGCGGAATTTGCTGTAGCGAGGGCATGGCGCACCAGGTCGCGATGCAGCGCCGCGGCGCCGTCGGCGCCCAGCAGCGGGACGAGGCGGGTCTTCACCTTCCCCGGTTCGGGGGCCTTGGCGAAGACGAGAATGGGGGAGGTCACGTGATCTTCACCTGCAGACGATCACCAAGGGCGAAGCTGGTCGAAATCCCCCCTCGCTCCCCCCTTTTCAAAGGGGGGATGGGGAGGATTTTCATAGGTCCTGGCCAGCCGCTCGGGATTCGCGCCGAAGAAGTAGGCGAGCCGCAGCCGCCACATGAGGAGCACCGTGCGCAGCACGCCGTTCCGCTCCCAGCGCCGGCTCGAGGTGATGATGGGCTGGGCGAGGCACAGGGGCCGGCCGAAGCATTTCAGCGCGCGGCTCAAGGCCACGTCCTCCATCAGCGCGATCTCCGGGAATCCGCCCGCCGCCTCGAACCTCGCCCGTGTCACGAACAGGCCCTGGTCGCCGGTGCAGATGCCCGTTGCCCGGGAGCGCCAGTTCATGAGCCGCTCCACCACGCGAAGCAGGGGATGCCGGCCGGTCAGGCGCACGTCGAAGCGCCCCCAGCTCTTGCCGCCGGTCGCGAGACCGTCGAGGATGAGGCGATCGGCATCGGCGGGAAGAGCGGAATCGGCGTGGAGAAACAGCAGCGCCGTGCCGGAGGCGGCGCGGGCCCCGGCGTTCATCTGCGTCGCGCGCCCCCGCGGAGCGACGACCAGCCGGTCCGCGAGAGGCGCGGCAATGGAGCGCGTCTCGTCGCGGCTCCCGCCGTCGGCGACGATCACTTCGCAGCCGCGGGCCCGGAAAGGGGCCAACCGCGCCAGCGTGTCGCCGATGCGCTCCGCCTCGTCGAGGGTCGGGATGATGATGGAAATCCGGCTCACGGCAGGACTCGCCAAGGATGGTCTGTAAGGGTCGCGAATGAATTCGCTCCTACGCGGGAGGTTTGTAGGAGGGGATTCATCCCCGACCTCCCGGCATCCCCGACCTCCCGGCATCCCCGACCTCCCGGCATCCCCGACCGGGGTCGCGAATGAATTCGCTCCTACCCCGCGCCGCATGCCGGCTGGGCCGAATCGATTCGGCTCTCCTCGGTCGAAATCAACCGCAGCGCCTGCCGCGGCTGGTAATCGGGGCCGGACACGATCCTGCGGTGGTAGGACTCATGGGCGGGGGAGCCCGCCGGCCAGTTCGCAAGAAATGTCTTGCGCCAGGCCACGTGGTCGTAGCGCACCGGCAGCGCGGAAACCCACAGGCCGTCGAGCCGGGCCTGGTACAGGGGGCGCACTTCGCGGCAGGGCGTGACGGAGATGCGGCTGATGACACCGTGGCGGCGGCCGCGGAAATTGGGCATTCCGGCCGCGCCGTTGTTGATGACGATGCCTTTGCCTGCGGCGAGCCCGAACTCCTTGAGCACCGGCAGGCAGGTATGGGAGCAGGCGAAGGCGCGCACCCGGGCGTCCTCGAACCAGGCGGCGATGCGCGCGTGGTGCCGGGCGCTCGCCAGACTCTCCTGGGAAAAGCGCCAGCCCGCGAGCGACTCGGCGTCCCCGTGCACGATGCCGATGCGTGTGTCCCCCACCTCGGCGGTGAGTGCCATGGGCAACGCCGCCAGCCGCTCCCGCAGCACCGGGAAGCGCCGCCCCACTGCCTTCAGGCGCTGCATGATTTCGTTGGAGCGTTCCACTTCGCCGTCGCCCACCCATTCGGGATAGGCGCAGCCGCAGCCCGCCGATTCATCGTCGGAGGCGAGCTCGGTTTCCACGTTGCCCCGCAGCGCCACGTGCTCCAGCACCGCCTGGTTGACGGCGACAAACCCGGGCTCGTCCACGTCGAACCAGTTGAAGTCGCCGTTGAACACCAGGACCGGCTCGTTGTCCTCCAGCTCCCGCAGGCGCTGCACCGCCTCCAGCGCCTGGGGGTTGCCGTAGAGCCCGCCGATCACGTACAGCGTGCGCGTGGCCAGCGTCGCCGGCCCGGCGAGCAGCGCGGGCGAGTAGCGATAGGGAGCGGGGCAGATCCGGCCCGGCGAATTCGGGGTCACGTTGCCATTTCCTCCGGGTGCGCCACTGCCTCCAGGGCGCCGCCGCAGCTCGAACCCTGGCCGGCGGTGCAGCCGTAGCAGTGATCGGCCACCGCGATGGGATTGCCCGCCAGGTCCGCGCCCATCAGGTCCCGCAGATGCACCCGCGGCCGGCCCTTCCAGCCCATGGGCAGTCCGAGCATCTGGTTGAAGTCGCAGTCGTAGGCGTACCCTTCCCAGTCCACCGACAGCAGGTTGCGGCACATGACGCCATCGAGGTTGGCGTCGCGGTGGGCGCCCTTCAGCAGCGTCATGTAGGGCACGAACTGGCCCCGGGTGATGAGGGTGCTGCCGAAGCGCTTGATCGGCATGTTGGCCATGGTGAAGAGCTGGTTGAAGGCGACGCCGAAGCCCTCGGAGAGGCGCTGGCGGTAATCGGCCTCCAGCTTCTCCTGGGGCGGCGGCAGGGTCGGGCCCTGGGGGTTGTACACCAGGTTGAGCGTGAGCCCGGAGCCGGGGATGCCGTAGCCCAGGGCGTTGAGGCGCCGCAGCGCCCGGATGCTGGCTCTGAACGTGCCCTTGCCCCGCTGCCGGTCCACGTTCTCCTCCAGGTAGCAGGGCAGGGAGGCGACCACCTCGACCTTTTCGCGGGCCAGGAATTCCGCCAGGTCCTCGTGCCCGGGCTCCTCCAGGATGGTGAGGTTGCAGCGGTCCATGACATGGAGATTGCGGCTGCGTCCGGCGCGCACCAGCTCCCGGAATTGCGGATGCATCTCCGGCGCGCCGCCGGTGATGTCGAGGGTCGCCACACGGGAGGCGTCGAGAAACGCAACCACCTCGGCAAGCACCGCGGGCGACATCATTTCCTTGCGGTTGGGACTGGCGTTGACGTGGCAGTGCAGGCAGGCCTGGTTGCAGCGGTAGCCCAGATTGACCTGCAGGGTTTCGAGCCTGCGGCGGCGGATCGCCGGGAAATCGGTGGCGGAGAGCAGGGGCAGCGTGGCGTGCATGTCGGTCAGCGGTCCTTCGGCGAAGCGGCCGTGGAAAGGGTTGCGGTGTCGTTCAGGGCCCAGTCGTAGTCCAGGTGGCGCAGGACCGCCTGGGCGTTGCGGATTCTTGCCCGGCTCTCGGGCGCATCGGCCAGCGCATCGGCGTATTTCGCCAGGAAGGCGTCCACCGACGTGTATCCCTTGAAGCCGGAGGAAAAGTCCCGCTCGTACCAGTCGAAAATGGAGGAGACCTCGAGGGTATTGTTGCCGGGATTGTACCGGTTGCGGCTGCGGTCCGACAGGAAGCGCACCACGCTGTCCTCCAGCTGGGCGTCGAGCCGGGCGGCGGTGAAGGCCTCGGTGCGTATCCCCGGACAGCCGATGGAGGCGCACACCGCCGCCATGTGGATGCGCGGGTCGTCATAGACCCCGCGGGCGCGGATCATGCCGTGCTCGATGTCATCCAGGTGGCGGGATTTTCCCAGCAGCATGAAGAAGCGCTTCTTCCAGGGGCTGCCGAAGACGCCCCCGATGTCGCGGATGGACTTGATCTTCGGATACTCGCCGAGGATCAGCTCCACGGTGAAGGCGTTGTAGGCGTTGAGCAGGAAGGCGAGCTGCTGGCTCCTGGTCCAGCCGTCGAATTCCGGCGGGGTGACCGCCGACAGGCTGTCGAGGTAGCGCTTGAGCTCGATGCGGTCCTTTTCGAACGCGGCGTAGTTCACCCGCGAGGCGGTGCCGCCGTTGACCCACACCACGTGTTTCTTCAGCAGCGTGTCCCAGGCGCGGTGCTGCTGGTCGAAGGCGCCAAACGCCGGCGCCGCGAGCAGCGCTCCGAGAGCCAGTATTGCGATCCAAACCCGTTTCATTTCAAGCTCCAGAAAACAGCGTTCTGTCGGGGATAAATCCCCTCCTACAAACCCCCGCGCAGGAGCGAATTCACTCGCGACCCCGGCCGGAGATGCCGGAGGATCGGGGATAAATCCCCTCCTACAAACCCCCGCGCAGGAGCGAATTCATTCGCGACGGGTCCGTCAACGGCGCTGTAGGAGCGAATTTATTCGCGACCTCTGTGCGTCCCCCGCACCATCCCGGCTATCCCAGTTGCCACGCATGGTAGCGCGCCACCCATTCCAGCAGCTTCTGCGGTGCGTGGGCCTTCTTCCACTGGCCGGCCGCGTACTTGTTGGCCTCGGCCAGCGTCGGGTAGATGTGGATGGTGCCGAGAATCCGGTTCAGCCCCACGCCCTGCTTCATGGCGAGCACGTATTCCGCGATCAGGTCCCCGGCATGCTCGCCCACGATGGTGACCCCGAGAATCCGGTCCTTGCCCGGTACCGTGAGCACCTTCACGAACCCGTGGGCCTCGCCGTCGGCGATGGCCCGGTCCAGATCGTCGATGCCGTAGGTGGTCACTTCGCAGGGGACGCCCCGGTCCTTCGCGTCCGTCTCGTTAAGACCCACCCGGGCCACTTCCGGTTCGGTGAAAGTGGCCCACGGAATCACCGAGTAGTCCGCCTTGAACTTCCTGAAGTTTCCGAACAGGGCGTTGACTGCCGCATACCAGGCCTGGTGGGCCGCGGTGTGGGTGAACTGGAACGGCCCCGCCACGTCGCCGCAGACGAAGATGTTGGGATAAATGGTCTGGAGGAATTCGTTGGACTCGATGGTGCGGGCCCTGGAGACCGGGATGCCCAGTTCCTCCAGCCCGTAGCCCGTGGTGTTGGCGACCCGGCCCACCGCCACCAGCAGCTCGTCGAACTCGATCTCCACGTTCCGCCCCTGGTGCTCGCAGACCAGGGTCTTGACCCCGTTGGCAACGCGGAATTGCTTCGCGGTGTGGCCGAGGCGCACGTCGATGCCCTCTTCCCGGAACCGGGCGGCCACCAGGTCCGACACTTCCGGGTCTTCGCGGATCAGCAGCCGCGGCAGCATTTCCACCTGGGTGACCTGGGCGCCGAAGCGGGCGAAGGCCTGGGTCAGCTCGCAGCCGATGGGTCCGCCCCCCAGCACCACCAGCCGCGGCGGGAGCTTGCGCAATTCCCACACCGTGTCGGAGGTGGTGTAGCCCGTGTCCTCGATTCCCGGAATCGGCGGGACGAAGGGGCGGGCGCCGGCGGCGATCACGATGGCGCGGGTGGTGAGCGTGCGGCCGTTCACCTGCACCGTCCAGGGCGAGGTGATCTTGGCCTCGCCCCGGATGCATTCCACGCCGAGCCCGGTGTAGCGCTCCACCGAGTCGTGGGGCTCCACCTGGCGGATCACCCGCTGCACCCGATCCATCACGTCGGCGAAATCGAAATCGGCCCGGGCCTGGCGGATGCCGAAATCCTGCGAGCGCTTCAGGTGGGACAGGAATTTCGCGGAGCGCAGCAGCGCCTTCGACGGCACACAGCCGGTGTTGAGGCAGTCGCCGCCCATGCGGTGCTTCTCGATGAGCGTTACCTTCGCCTTCACCGCGGCGGCGATGTAGGAGGACACCAGCCCGGCGGAGCCGGCGCCGATCACCACCAGGTTGCGGTCGAAGCGGGAGGGTTTGCTCCAGCGCGCATAGACCTTGCGCGCCTTGGCAAAGTCCACCGCTTTCCTGGCGATCAGGGGGAAGATGCCGAGCAGGGTGAAGGAAATGATGAGCCCGGGGGAAAGGATCCCGGACAGGGACTCGATTTTCGCGATCTGGGTCCCGGCGTTCACGTACACCAGCGTGCCCGCCAGCATCCCCGCCTGGCTCACCAGATAGAAGGTCCAGGTGCGGATGGGCGTGAGGCCCATGGCCAGGTTGATGACGAAGAACGGGAAGGCCGGCACCAGGCGCAGGGTGAAAAGATAGAACGCGCCGTCCTTCTCGATGCCCCGGTTCACCGCCCGGAGACTGTCGCCGAAGCGGGTCTGCACCAGGTCCCGCAGCAGAAAGCGCGAGGCGAGGAAGGCCAGCGTCGCGCCGATCGAGGAAGCGAAGGAAACGATGATCGTGCCCCACAGCAGCCCGAAGATCGCCCCGCCCGCCAGCGTCATCAACGCCGCGCCCGGGAGCGACAGGCCGGTCACGGCAATGTAGAGGGCAAAATAGAGGGCGGCCGCGGTCAGGGGACGGGCCTGGGTGTAGGCGTCGATCGCAGCCTGCTGGGATTTGAAGTAGTCGAGGGTGAGATAACGGGAAAGATCGAAGGCGAAGAACGCCGCCACCAGGGCGGCGATCGCGAGGAGCACGGTCAGCTTTTTCTTGTCCATGGGCATCTCCGAACGGGTCAACGCACGTCACCGAAAAAAATCCGGGACGGAAGAGGGCGGTGCAGGCGATGGGCGATGAGGATCGCCGCCACCCGGAACAGGCTCTTCCATACGCCCATCTTGAGGAATTTTCGGGAATCCGTCACCACGTAGTCGGGAAGCAGTGCCGGGCGCGCCACCTTGAGCAGCTTCTCGCAGAACATCACGTCCTCCAGCATCGGCACCGGGGGGAAGCCATCCAGCTCCCAGAACAGCCGGCGCTGGATGAACAGCCCCTGGTCGCCGTAGATGACCCGGGTATGGGCCGCCCGCAGGTTGTCGACCCGGGAAATGAACCGGAGCCGCCAGTCGTCGCCGGAGAAGCGGTGGCGGAACCCGGCGGCGAGGCAGCCGTCGGCGGCGAGCCGCCCGAGCCGGGTCAGGGCGTTTTTGGGCAGCAGGGTGTCCGCGTGCAGGAACAGCAGCCACTCGCCGCGGGCCATCCGGGCGCCGGCATTCATCTGGGACGCCCGGCCCTTGGGGGCGGCGACCAGCCGCGTGGGCGGCGCGCCCAGCGCGATCTCCCGCGTGCGGTCGGTGCTGCCGCCATCCACCACGATTACTTCGTAGTCGCCGGGCTGCCCATGGACGCCGGCGAGGGTTCCGGGGAGCGCCCGCTCCTCGTTATAGGCGGGAATCACCACCGAAATCACGGCGCCGCCTCCGATCCGTGGTGCCTATGCCAGGTCCGTGGGCGTCGGCGGCCGGCGGCAAGAGCGGCCGGTCGCATCCCCTTAAAACCATGGGGCCCCTGCTTCCTGCTCATGCCGTCCCCTCCCGCAGCCACTCCGGGAGCGCTTGCCGCAGCGCCTCCCGATAACGGGCGAGGGGCGCGCCGAAGTCCGCAAACAGCTCGCCGCAGCCCTCCAGCACCGCGTTTCCCAGCAGAAGGTATTCTCCGGTCGCGGCGCGCAGCCGCTCGCGGTCGGTCCGGCCCTCGGCTGCCATGCGCGGCAGCCACACCGCCCCGAAGGCGTGATGGGATTCCTCCTGCCGGAGCAGTCGCCGGCGCAGGGGTTCGAAGCGGGCGCCGTTGCGGGCGAGGTCGAGCCGCAGGCGGGACAGGACCTCCATTGCGATCCCTTCGAGCACCATTTGCAGCCCCACCAGGGATTCCGCCAGGCGACCCTGCTCCAGATCCGCCAGCAGGCGCTCCCGAAACTGGTTCAGAGCCTTTATGCCGGGAAGTTCCGCGGGATCGGCTTTCGGTGCAAGGTACCGGATGCCGGCCTCGAAGGCGAAGGCGTGGAGCTGCTCTTGGCTCGCCTGGTGCCGGAGGAATCGGGCCATCCTGGGGTGACGGGCGAGCGTCGCCTGGAGCCGGGCGCCTTCCTCCGCCAGCCGCTCTCCGAGCGCGACCACCCGCAGCACCCGGGCGGCGCGGGCATTCACGTCAGGACCGATGAGTAACGACATGGGCGGAGGGGTATTCCGAACGCGCTTATTTTCATCTAAGCGATGGCTTTCGGACCTTTGTCGCCGGCGCAGCGTTTTCCTTACGGGGGCAGGGCGGTACACTGACCGCCTCTCGAAACCAACGGAGCCAGCATGACCCAGGGGCCGCTCAAGGGCGTGAAAGTCATCGAAATGGGAACCCTCATCGCGGGCCCGTTCGCGGCGCGGCTGATGGCCGAATTCGGGGCCGAGGTGATCAAGATCGAGTCCCCCGAGGGGGGTGATCCGTTGCGCACCTGGCGCAAGCTGCACCAGGGCACCTCCCTCTGGTGGTACGTTCAGGCCCGGAACAAGAAATCGGTGACGGTGAACCTCAAGCACCCGGAGGGCCAGGAAATCGTGCGGCGCCTCGCCAAGGACGCCGACATCGTGATCGAAAACTTCCGCCCCGGCGCCATGGAGGGCTGGAGCCTGGGCTGGGAGCAGCTCTGCGCCGTGAACCCCGGGCTCATCATGGTGCGCATCTCGGGCTACGGCCAGACCGGGCCCTACAAGGACCGGCCGGGATTCGGCGCCATCGCCGAATCCATGGGGGGGCTGCGGCACCTCACCGGCTACCCCGACATGGCGCCGGTGCGGGTGGGGGTGTCCATCGGCGATTCCATCGCCGCGCTGCACGCGGTCAACGGCGCCATGATGGCGCTCTACCATCGGAAGGTGAACGGCGGCAAAGGGCAGGTGGTGGACGTGGCCCTCTACGAGGCGGTGTTCAACCTGATGGAGAGCCTGCTCCCGGAGTACGACCTGTTCGGCTTCATCCGCAACCGGAGCGGCGCGTCGCTGCCGGGCATCGTGCCCTCCAACACCTACCTCTGCCAGGACGGCAAGTACGTGGTGATCGGGGCCAACGCCGATTCCATTTTCAAGCGCATGATGAAGGCCATCGGCCGCGACGATCTGGCCGACGACCCGGAGCTCGCGAGAAACGACGGCCGGGTGAAGCGCACCGGGGAAATCGACGGCGTGATCGCCGGCTGGACTGGGAGCCACGGCCTGGATGAGGTGCTGAAGGTGCTGGAAAAGGCGGAAGTGCCGGTGGGCAAGATCTACGACATCGCCGACATCGTGGCCGATCCCCACTACCGGGCGCGGGGCATGATCGAGCAGCTGAAGCTCCCCGACGGCCAGGACCTCAAGCTCCCGGCCATCGTGCCCAGGCTGTCGGAAACCCCGGGTGAAACCGGGTGGGTGGGCCCGGCGCTCGGCGAGCACACGGCGGAAGTGCTCTCGACGCTGGGCTACGATGAGGCCCGGCAGCGGGAGCTCAGGGCAGCCGGCGTCATCTGAGGTGGCGGGGAACGCCGGTCGCCGGCGGGCCGCCAGGCCGGAGCCACGGTGTTGGCCGTTGGTTGAAAAATGCGGCGGGATCAGCTGTGTCGTCATTCCGGCGAAAGCCGGAATCCGGGAAGCTGTTGATGTTCTGGATTCCGGGTTCCCCCCGGATCAAGTCCGGGGCTTCGGCTCACTCGCGGCCCGGAATGACGCCCCGAGGGGCGGCAGTGCGGAATTTCAACAAACTGCTAGTCGCCCCCCAGTGCACCCAGCATCGCCGACTCGTCCTCCTCGTCCTCCGGCGGGGTCTGCGGCCCCGGGAGCGGCTGGGGCAGGGCGGGGGAGTCGCGGCGGCCCTCGGCGGGAATCCCTCGTTCATCCAGTCCAGAAACATGTCTTCGATCTGTCGGCGGTCCAGCATGTTGCCTCCTTTTTAACCGGTGATAAATTGCGCCCGGTTTGTGGCGACAGCATGGCATGCCAACGTTTCGCCTTGATGAAACGCAGGGGCACGGAGGCGGGAAGAACGGATGGTGCGGATGGGGGGCGCCCCCGCGGGGCGCCGAATCCAACCGCGATGTGCGTCTCCCGGTTCGTAGGAGCGAATTCATTCGCGACCTTCGGCGGGTTTTGTAGGAGCGAATTCATTCGCGACCTCCAGCGGAATGCCCGGGACGGTCGGGGATGAATCCCCTCCTACAACCGATCTGATCGGACAGGGCCCGTGATTACGGCGTGCCGCCGCCCCTGGTTTTGTAGGAGCGAATTCATTCGCGACCTGCGGCGGGAACGTCCGGGACGGTCGGGGATGAATCCCCTCCTACAAACGCCCCCGGCGAATGGCCCGCAGCAGGAACCGCGCCGGATCCACGGCGTCCACCAGGTCCGATTCCAGCGGCAGCGGATCGCCTTCGAGCTGCGAGGCGAGCAGTTCCGCCGCGATGGCCGCCCACACCAGACCCCGCGACCCATAGCCCAGCAGCGCATGAAGCCCCGGCCAGCGCGGGATGTCGCGCAACTGCCCGGGACGCAGGCGCAAGGTTTCCTCCTCGACTGCCAATGAGCCCGCGAGGGGCAGGCGGTCGGGCGTGGCGCAGCGGAAGCCCACGCGCCCCGTGAGGGTTGCCGCGTCGATTCCGGCGGAGCCGCCCGGCAGCAGGCTTTCGAGGCGGGCCAGGTTGGATTCGTGGCCGGAAACCCGCGGCCCGGGATCGTCGTCATCGAAGTCGTAGGTGGCGCCCAGCGTGCTCGCGCCTTCCAGCGCGGGAGTCAGATAGCCGTTTCCGCACAGCACGAGGCGCGGCGGCGTGAGGTCGGACACCGGAATGAAGCTCACCTGGCCGCGGATGCGCCGGAACGGAAGATTGCTCGCCTGGGCAAACGCGGTGGCGTCGAATGCGTTGGCGAGCACCGCGACCGGGGCCTCGGCGATCGCCGCTCCTCGTGCGTCGCGTACGATCCAGGCGCCGTCCCCCCGTTCCAGCGTTGCCGCGCCGATTCCGAAGCGCACGCGTACCCGGTCCTTATGGCGTTCGGCCAGCGCCCGGCACAGGCTGGGCGGATTCACCCAGCCCGCTGCGGGAAACAGCAGGCCCCCTGCCGCCATGTGGTGGCCCACGATGGGGCCCGCTTCCTCCGTGGAGATGCAGGACACGTAATCCTTGGGGAAGCCCAGTTCCTCGGTGCTCTCCAGGTACAGGTGCTGCTGATCCGGGTTTCGCGCCACCTGCAGCACACCGCAATCGGACCAGCGCAGGGGCAGTCCCTCGGCGGCGAGGGCGCACCACAGGCGCAGGGCGTAAAGGTGGCCCGCGCGGGAAAGCCGCGAGACAATGTTGTCGTCGCGGGAGACGACGGGATGAATGATGCCCGCGAGCTGCGCGCTGTCCTCCGGCCTTGGCGCCGGGCGGCGCTCGATGAGCTCCACTTCCCAGCCGCGGGAGGCGAGCCGCTCGCCGGCCGCGGCGCCCGCCGGGCCGGCGCCGATGATAACGGCCCGGCGCTCGGGAATTTCCGGCGGCTGGCCAATCCGGGGAACGCGGGGCGAGGGCTGGTAGCGTCCTGCGAGCATTTCCCGCTTGCGTCCGAAGCCCGGGCGCTTTTCGGTGGCGAAGCCGGTCGCCGCCAGCGCCTCGCGCACGGCGGTCGCCACGGTCCAGGTGGCCAGGGAGGCGCCGGGCTTCACGAGCCGCGAAAGCGCCCGGAACAACTGATGGGACCACATTTCCGGGTTTTTCTCCGGCGCGAAGCCGTCCAGGTACACCGCGTCGGCGGCGGCGTTCAGTTGCCGCAGGCAATGGAACGCATCGCCGAGGAGAAGAGTGAGCGTTACGCGCCCGGCGTCGAAATGGAGGCGATGAAATCCCGGCGTCAGCACCGGCCAGACGTTCAGAAGTTCCTGTGAGGGTGCGACGAATTCCGGGTGGCGGGAATGGAGGGTTGCAAGATCGGTCGCCGAAAACGGATGCTTCTCGGCCGAGACGAAATGCAGCCGGCCGCAGCGATCCGGGTCGGCGCGCCATTCGGCCCAGGTGGCGAGAAAGTTGAGGCCCAGCCCGAAGCCGGTTTCCAGAATCACGAAGCGTTCGCGTCCGCGCCAGCGGGAGGGAATCTCGTTGCCCCCAAGGAACACGTGCCGCGCCTGGCCGGGGCCGCCGTCGGCGGAGTGATAGACATCGCCGAACACTTCGGACCAGGGTGTGCCGCCGGGGGCGAAGGCAAGGCGGGAGGGGAGCAGGCGGGCGGGCATGGCAATCCGGCGCGGCGCGAGGGTACGTAACAAATAAATGTTACCACCCCGCCTGACCATTCCGGCGAGGGTGGTAGGTTGGGCACGTGTGCCCAACCTACTGGGGGAGGTCAGTGATGCAGGATCTTGGACAGGAACTGCTGGGCGCGCTCGCTGCGCGGGGAGCCGAAGAACTCTTCCTTCTTGTCGTCCTCGACGATGGCGCCGGCATCCATGAAAATCACCCGGTGGGCGACCTTTTTCGCGAACCCCATCTCGTGGGTGACCACCATCATGGTCATGCCTTCCTGGGCGAGCTCCACCATCACGTCCAGCACCTCGTTGATCATCTCCGGGTCGAGGGCCGAGGTAGGCTCGTCGAACAGCATGCAGATGGGGTTCATGGCCAGCGCCCGGGCGATGGCGACGCGCTGCTGCTGGCCGCCGGAGAGTTGTCCCGGGTGCTTGTGCGCGTGGTGGGACAGCCCGACCCGGTGCAGCAGCTTCTTGGAGTTCTCGGCCGCCTCGTCGGGTTTCCTTCCCAGCACCTTGACCTGCCCCAGGCTCACGTTGTCCAGCACCGTCATATGGGGAAACAGCTCGAAGTGCTGAAACACCATGCCCACCAGCGACCGGAGTTTGGGCAGGTCGGTCTTGGGGTCGTTGACCCTGATGCCGTCGACGATGATCTCGCCCTGCTGGATCGGCTCCAGGGCGTTCACGCACTTGATGAGGGTGGACTTGCCGGACCCGGACGGACCGCACACCACCACCACCTCGCCCTTGTCGACCTGGGTGGTGCATTCCTTCAGGGCCTGGAACTGGCCGAACCACTTGGAGATGCTCTTGATTTCAATCATGGCCATGGGGGGCTCCGTGCTAGCGAATGATGGCGATGCGCTGCTGCAGCCGCTTGACGATGTAGGACAGGCCGAAGCAGATCACGAAATAGATGATGGCGGCGAAGACGTACATTTCCACCGGCCGGTTGTAGTTCTTGCCGGCGATCTCGGCGGCCTTCAGCAGGTCCTTGGCGCCGATGGCGTAAACCAGCGAGGTGTCCTGGAACAGGATGATGGTCTGGGTGAGCAGGATCGGCAGCATGTTGCGGAACGCCTGGGGCAGCACCACATTGCCCATGGTCTGCCAGTAGTTCATGCCGATGGCGTAGCCGGCCCACACCTGGCCCTTGGGAATGCTCTGGATGCCGGCGCGCATGATCTCGCTGTAGTAGGCCGCTTCGAACGCGGTGAAGGTGACGATGGCGGAGTTCTCGGCGCCGATGGGGGTGCCGGTGATGAGCGGAATCACCAGGAAAAACCACAGGATCACCATCAGCAGCGGGATCGAGCGCATCAGGTTCACGTACCAGGTGGCGGCCAGGGACAGTGGCCCCAGGTTGGCGAGCCGGGCCATGGCGAGCAGGGTGCCGAAGATGATGCCGCCGGTCATGGCGATCACCGTGAGCTTGACGCTGAACAGCAGCCCCTCCCGGATGAAGGGCAGGCTCGCCGTGATGACGCTGAAGTCGAATCCGCTGAGCATCGCCGTTCCCTATTTCGCCGAGGTGATATAGCCGGGCACCTGCGTCCGCTTCTCGATGAAGGCCATGACGCGGTTGGCGATGAAGGCACAGGCGAAGTACAGGACCGTGACCGCGAGATAGGTCTCGATCCCCTGTTCCGAGTCCTCCTGCATCTGGCGCGCCTGGAACGTGAGCTCCAGCACGCCGATCGCGAATGCCACCGAGGAGTTCTTGAAGATGTTCATGAACTCGGAGGTGAGCGGCGGGATGACGATGCGGAAGGCCATGGGCAGGATCACGTAGCGGTAGGTCTGGGCCAGCGTGAAGCCCATGGCGAGTCCCGCCATGCTCTGGCCCCGGGGCAGGCTGCCGATGCCGGCGCGCACCTGCTCGGCGATGCGCGCCGATGTGAACAGCCCGAGGCAGACGGTCGCGGTGATGAATTCCTTGGCCGGCATGTCCTGCTTGACCCACAGGGCGAGGTCCCTGGGCAGTAGCTCCGGCACCACGAAGAACCACAGGAACATCTGCACCAGCAGCGGGACGTTGCGGAACAGCTCCACGTAGGCGGTTCCCAGCCGCACCAGCCACGGGCTGGGCGCGGTGCGGATGGTTCCCACCAGGAAGCCCAGCAGCAGCGCGATCACCCAGGCGGAGAGCGACACGGAAACGGTCCAGCCGAAGCCGGTGATCAGCCAGTCCAGGTAGGTTTCGTCCCCGCCCTTGATCTGCTCGAAAAAAATGCCCCAGTTCCAGTGGTAGTTCATTGCCGGGCAGCCTCGGGTCCGGTAAAGGGATGGCAGGGTTCGGAAGGGGGGCGACCCGGCGCAGGGCCGCCCCGGTGACCGGCGGCCCCGGTCAGCTCTTCTTGTTGTAGGCCTCGGCCGGTGCGTCAGCCGGGCTCTTGATGAGCTGCTTCAGCAGGTCGCTCATGGGGAAGTTCATGTTCACGTTCTTGGGGGGAATGGGCGACATGAACCACTTGGCGTAGAGCTTCTCCAGCTCCCCGCTCTTCATCAGGCCGCGGATGGTGTCGTCCACCGCCTTCTTGAACTGGGTATCCTCCTTGCGCAGCATGATGGCGATGGGCTCGACGTTGAGCACTTCGCCCACGATCGCGTAGTCGTTCGGCGCCTTCGAGGTCGAAATCAGTCCGGCGAGCAGGTTGTCATCCATCACGAAGGCCACCGCCCGGTCGGTCTCCAGCAGCAGGAAGGAGTCGGCGTGGTCCTTGCCGTACACCTCCTTGAAGTCGATGCCCTTGCCCTTTTCGTGGGCCCGCATCAGCTGGACCGAGGTGGTGCCGGTCGTCGTCGCCACCGGCTTGCCGCCGAGCTCGGACAGGCTCTTGATGCCGGAGGCCTTCTTCACCGTCATGCGCACGTTGGTGACGAAGGTGGTGAGGCCGAAGGCGACCTGCCTCTGGCGCGCCTCGTTGTTGGTGGTGGAGCCGCACTCGATGTCCACCGTGCCGTTGGTGACCAGCGGGATGCGGTTCTGGGAAGTCACGGGCTGGTGCTGCACCTTGAGGGCGGGCAGCTTCAGCTGGGCCTTGATCGCGTCCACGATCTTGTTGCAGACGTCGATGTGGTAGCCGATGGGCTGCTGCTTGTCGTCCAGGTAGGACAGGGGATAGGACGCTTCGCGGATGCCCATGGTGATGGCGCCGCTGTCCTTGATCTTCTTCATGGTGCCGGTGAGTTCCTGGGCGGCGGCCGGGGCCACGAAGGCGGCGGAAACCGCGGCGGCCACGAGCAAGCGGGAAAGGGAAATCATCTTGGTCTCCTCGTTGGTGAAAAAAGTTTTTCTGCTTAGGCAAACGGCATTGATTTTCGAATCGCATTTTCAATCTAGCCCGTTGGCCAAGCTTTGTCCAGCACTATATATCGTTGATTTTACGGTATCAAATGCCGAGTTTTCATTCCCTCATGCAGAAAGCGCATAGGCGGTTTTGCTATGCCGCCCGTCCCGTTAACTGCTTGTTCACGAAGGTCCAGAGCTTTTCGACGGCGGGCTTGCGGTTGTCCAGCGCGCGATAGATCCGGATGTCGAGCTGGGCGGACCAGGCTTCACTCCCGGCGCAGGCCAGCCGCCGGCTGGCGACTTCGCGGGTGACGGAGCTTTCGGGCAGCCAGGCGAGCCCGTGGCCCTCCACCACCATGGCCTTGAGGGCCTCCGACATGTGAGTTTCGAAGCAGCGCTGCAGGCTGTAGCGCTCGGGCGCATTCTGCAAAATCATTTCCACCACGTGCGCCAGAAACGCCCCCGCTGCGTAGGCGAGGAAGGGCACCGGTCGGCCCGTCTTGCCGGGCAGCCGGAATAGCGGGTTGCCGTCCCTGTCGCAGGCCGAATAGGGCAGGACCCGTTCCGCGCCCAGGGGCACGAAGGCGAACCGGCTCTCGTCGAGCTGCAGCGGCAGGTGCGGATGGTGATAGGCGAGGAGCAGGTCGCATCCGCCCTCCACCAGCGCCGTGACCCCGTCGTGCACGTTGGTGGCGACCACCCGCGAGATCACCGGGTTGAACTCCTGCTCGAGCTGCTTCAGCCACTTGGGGAAATAGGTGATGGACAGCGTGTGGGCCACCGCGAACTGGACGGTGTTGTCCGGAAGCGGCTGTTGCCCGCGCAGCGTGGCCCGGGTCTCGTACAGGTCGTGCAGCATTTCCTTGGCCGCCTCCCGGAACGCGATGCCGGCGGGCGTGAGGGTGGCCGGGTAGGCGCTGCGGTCCACCAGCTCCACGCCGAGCCAGGCCTCCAGCGCCTTGATGCGGCGGCTGAAGGCCGGCTGGGTGACGTGGCGCTCCTCGGCCGAGCGGGAGAAGCTGCCGGTCTCGGCCAGGCTCAGGAAGTCTTCAAGCCACTTGATTTCCATGGCATGCCGTTTCGTGGTGTGTCGGAGATTTTACCCCCTGCCCGATTCCCGGCAATGCCGATTTGTTTGCCGGCAATACGTATTCAGCATTGGACGCGCCGGGCCGCGCCAACCAGAATCCGCCTCCATGCACCACGGCCCGAGCGAAAAGGAAGGAGACGACGCAATGAATCCGGTACCGATGAGACAGGAGCACGATCTGCTGGGAGAGCGGCCGGTGCCCGCCGCGGCCTATTACGGCGTGCACACCCTGCGGGCGATGGAGAACTTTCCCATCACCGGGACCCCGATCTCCATTTACCCGGACCTGGTGCGGGCGCTGGCCTGCGTCAAGCAGGCGGCGGCGCTCGCCAACCACGAGCTGGGGCTGCTCGACGCGGAGAGGACCGGCGCCATCGTCCGGGCCTGCGAGGAAATCCGCGCCGGCAAGCTCCACCAGCAGTTCGTGGTGGACGTGATCCAGGGCGGCGCCGGCACCTCCACCAACATGAATGCCAACGAGGTGATCGCCAACCGGGCGCTGGAGATCCTGGGGCACCGGCGGGGCGAGTACCGGCACCTGCATCCCAACGAGCACGTCAACCTGAGCCAGAGCACCAATGACGTGTATCCGACGGCCCTCAAGGTGGCGGCCTACTTCGGCATTTTCCGCCTGGTGGACGCCATGGCGGTGCTGCGCCGCGCCTTCGAGGCCAAGGCGCTGGAGTTCCGGGAGGTGCTGAAAATGGGCCGCACCCAGCTCCAGGATGCGGTTCCCATGACCCTCGGCCAGGAATTCTCCACCTACGCGGTCATGCTCTCCGAGGACGAGGAGCGGCTGAAGGAGGCGGCGAGCCTGATCCGCGAGATCAACCTGGGCGCCACCGCCATCGGCACCGGCATCAACGCCCATCCCGAGTACGCGGAGCGGGTGTGCCGCCGGCTTTCCGAGATCACCGGCATCCCGCTCCTCACCGCCCCCAACCTGGTGGAGGCGACCCAGGACTGCGGCGCCTTCGTCCAGCTCTCGGGGGTGCTGAAGCGGGTGGCGGTCAAGCTCTCCAAGACCTGCAACGATTTGCGTCTGCTCTCCAGCGGGCCGCGGGCCGGGCTGGGGGAGATCAACCTGCCGCCGATGCAGGCCGGTTCCTCCATCATGCCGGGCAAGGTGAATCCGGTGATTCCGGAAGTGGTGAACCAGATCGCCTTCGAGGTGATCGGCAACGACCTCACCGTGAGCTTCGCCGCCGAGGCCGGCCAGCTCCAGTTGAACGCCTTCGAGCCCATCATCGCCCACAGCCTGTTCAAGAGCGTTACGCACCTGCGCAACGGGTGCCTTACGCTGGCCGAGCGCTGCGTGAAGGGCATCAGCGCCAACCGCGACCGGCTGCAGGAACTGGTCGAACATTCGATCGGCGTGGTCACCGCGCTCAACCCCTACATCGGCTACAGCAACGCCACGGCGGTCGCCCGGGAGGCGCTGGCCAGCGGCCGCAGCGTCTACCAGCTGGTGCTGGAAAAGGGCCTGCTGTCCCGGGAGCAGCTGGACGACATCCTGCGGCCCGAGGTGCTCACCCGGCCGCGGCCGCTGGCGTCGGCCCGGGAATAGCGCGCCGCCCGGACCTGTGTCCGGGAATCGTCTACCGATCCGCCGATTTCATAAACGTCATTCCTACAGAAAGGAGATCCCATGTATCGCCATCGGATTCACCACTACTTCCTGTTCGTCGTCTGCGCGCTGTTCCTCACCGCCGCCCAGGCCCGCGAGCAGGCGCCCGCAGCCAAGCTCTCCAACGTGGTCATCCTGGCCACCGGCGGCACCATCGCCGGCGCCGGCGCGGCCGCCAGCGCCACCTACCAGGCGGCCAAGGTGCCGGTGGACAAGCTCATCGCCGGCGTTCCGGAGCTGAAGGATGTCGCCAACGTGCGCGGGGAACAGGTGCTCCAGATCGCTTCCGAGAGCTTCACCAACGACCACCTGATGCAGCTGGGCAGGCGGGTGGCCGCGCTGGCAAAGCAGGATGAGGTGGACGGCATCGTCATCACCCACGGCACCGACACCTTGGAGGAGAGCGCCTATTTCCTGAACCTGGTCATCCATTCCGACAAGCCGATCGTGCTGGTGGGAGCCATGCGACCTGGCACCGCCATGTCGGCCGACGGCTTCGTCATCCGCAACGCCGAGCAGCCGGACGACAAGTATGACTGGATCGTCGCCCACGATCTCAACCCGCAGAAGGCGCGCATCCTGGCTGCAGTAGCGCTGACCCGGACCCAGGACAGCAAGGAGCTGCAGCGCATCTACTGGGAATACTGATGGCGCGGGTGTTGGGTCCGGCGTTATAGAGTCCAACGGGAGGCGGTTTCCGCGCGAGCGCTGGGCTCCGTGCAGCGGAGCCCAGCCTACACTTTGCGCTGAATCGCCGCCGGCAGGTCGGAGACCCGCCGCATCTCGTCGCTCCCGAGCAGCGCGGGATTCGCCAGGTACTCGAGCAGCATGTCGGTGGCGTCGAAACCCCAGAACACTTCCCCGCCCACCACGAAGCTCGGCACGCCGAACACCCCGGCGGCCAGCGCCTCCTCGCCGTTTTTCTTCAGCGCCTCCTTGACCTGGGGCGCGGCCACGCACTCATCGGCGTTCGGCGCCTCCAGCGCTTCCAGCAGCCGGCGCCATTCCCCGGGGTCGTCCACCGTGCGCCCTTCGCGCCAGATGAAGCGGAAGATGGTGCGGATCTTTTCCATATCGTTATTGAGCGCGACCGCGAGACGCAGCACCTTGATGGGATTGAAGGGATGCGCCGGCGGAAAGCGCAGCGGGATCCCATGGTGTTGCGCGATCCACTGCACGTGGCGGTAGGTGAAGCGGCGCTTGGGCGGAATCTCCGCCGGTCCCTTGTGGCCGTAGGCGTCGAGCAGGCCCGCAAACAGGATCGGCTTGCAGCGGACCTGCAGGTCCTTCGGCAGCCGGTGAAAGCTCTCCAGCTGCAGGTAGGAGAAGGGGGAGACAAAATCGAAATACCAGTCGGCGGTTTTCATGGTGGTGACCCCGTCATGTCTTTCGGTGCATGAGCAAAATTATTCACGAACTTTGTCGGAGATAAATCCTCTCCTACCACCCAACGATTTCCCATCGCCTGGTAGGAGCGAATTTATTCGCGACCCGCTTTGTCGGGGATAAATCCCCTCCTACCACCCGGTAGGAGCGAATTCATTCGCGACCCGCATCATCCGAAGAACGCCTCGATCAACCGGGCGAGGGCCTCGGGCTGGTCATGATGCATCATGTGGCCGGCATCGCTAATTTCCGTTTCGGCAAAATTCCGGAAGCAGGCCTTGCGCTCGGCAAACTGGCCCGGGGTGTCCTTGGTCCATTTCTCTATGGAGCGGTCGGCGCCCGCCACCCACAGCACCGGGCACTCCACCCGCCGCCAGCAGGCCATCGCCTCCTCCAGGCGGTAGAGGGTGGCGTTGGTGATCTTGTGGGCCGGATCGCTCCTCAGCACCACTTCGCCGGAGTCGGTCCGGCGCGCCCAGTGGGTGGCCAGGAACCGCGCCTTCTCGTCGCTCAGCCGCGGATTGTTCTTCTTCAGCCGCTCGGCCACCTGGTCGAACGAGGCATAGGGCTGGAACCCGGGCGGGTTGGCGAGCTGCTGCAGCCATTCGGCGAATTTCGCCGGCGCCATGTCGGGGGTGGTGCGGGGAATGCCGAATCCCTCGAGGCTCGCCACCCGCCGCACGCGGTCCGGCCGCACCCCGGCGTAGAGCAGCGCCACGTTGCCGCCCATGCTGTGGCCCGCCAGGCGGGCCGGCTCCCCGGGGCTGTAGAGCGCGAGGAGCGCATCCAGGTCCGCCAGATAATCCGGAAACCAGTACACGCCCTGGTTCCACCCGGTGAGCCCGAAGCCGCGCCAGTCGGGCGCGATGACATGCCATTCCTGCTGCAGCGCATCCACCAGGAACTGGAACGAGGCCGACACGTCCATCCAGCCGTGCAGAAGAAAGATCCGGGGCCAGCCGGGCTTGCCCCAACTGCGCACGTGGTAGCGGAGGCCGCGGATGGTGTGGTAGGCCGATTGGCTGGATATCATGGGGGACCGGAAATTCCCTCCGGCGGGTGGTGGAATTCTGTCTAAACTGGAATCGTGTGGCACTCTAAACAAATCTCCCTTCCGGGGCAATCGGGTTCGCATGCGCCGGGCGCATGATTAACATGTTGAAAATCGCCGCATTCGTCGCGGCCATGGCGATGGCGGGCGTGGCGGCCGGGATGGGCTACGGGCCGATGCCCCTGGAGGCCTTCGGCGAAGGGCTGTTGTGGCGGGTGGACAAGCCGGGGCTTACGCCGAGCTATGTGTTCGGGACGATTCATCTCGCCGATCAGCGGGTGGTGGCCGTGCCCGCGCCGGTACGGGAGGCGCTGGACGGCGCCAGGAGCTTCACCATGGAAATCATGGTGGACGACATGGGCCGCATGGTGTTCACCGAGGCGATGCAGCTCCCCGGCAACGAGGACTTGCGCTCGCTGCTGGGCGAGGACCTCTACGGCAAGGTGAACCGGCTGCTGGCCAGGAACCGGATTTCCTCCGACGTCGCCAATCGGCTGAAGCCGTGGGGCGCACTGCTGAATCTGACCGAGCCCACGGCCGATCCCGGCGCCACCCTGGACCACGAGCTGCTGCATGCGGCGATGCTGCGGCGCAAGCCGATCTACCAGCTGGAGGGCGTCGAGGAGCAGATCTTCCTGTTCGATGAAATGCCCATGGAGATCCAGGTGGCCCTGCTGCGCCACGCGGTGGAACGCTACGAGCAGGCGAACCAGGTGAACGAGAACCTGATCGCCGCCTACCTGGCCCGGGATCTCGCCGGAATCTGGCGCATCAACGCCCGTTTCATGGAAAAGGAGGGGGTCATGACCCCCTACAACCAGTATTTCGTCAAGCGCGTCATCCACGGCCGCAGCGTGGTCATGGCCCACCGCATGCAGGCACGCATGCGCGACGGGTCCGCGTTCATCGCGGTCGGGGCGCTGCATCTCTACGGGGAGAACGGCGTGCTCAACCTGCTGGCGCGGGAGGGCTACCGGGTGACGCGGGTTTACTAGCGGGAGCGAATTCATTCGCGAGCCCTGGGACTCATTCGCGCCCCCCGGGACTCATTCGCGGTCCGGTCGGGGATAAATCCCCTCCTACAACAACCCCGCGATTCCCCAACCGCCTCGTAGGAGCGAATTTATTCGCGACCCCTGGGATTCATTCGCGCCCCCCCGGGACTCATTTCCCGCCCCTTGTCGGGGATAAATCCCCTCCTACAACAACCCCGCGATTCCCCAACCGCCTCGTAGGAGCGAATTTATTCGCGACCCCCGGGACTCATTCGCGCCCCCCCGGGACTCATTCCCGCCCCTTGTCGGGGATAAATCCCCTCCTACAACAACCCCGCGATTCCCCAACCGCCTCGTAGGAGCGAATTTATTCGCGACCCCTGGGACTCATTCGCGCCCCCCGGGACTCATTCCCGCCCCTTGTCGGGGATAAATCCCCTCCTACAACGGCGGCGTTCCGCGCCGCTCGCTACCGCGTTCCGCTCCGCGCCAGGTAGATTCCCGCCAGCACCGCAATTCCTCCCAGCGCCTGCACCGGGCTAATGGCTTCCGCCAGCAGCGCCCACGCCAGGAACGCCGCGACCACCGGCTGGGTGAGGAGGCTCACGGAAGAGAACGACGCCGGCAGGTGGGCGAGCGCATAGGTGATGAGGCTCTGGCCGCCGATCTGGCACACCAGCGCGAGCGCGACGAGCACCAGCCATCCCCCCGCGCTCTGCGGCAGCATTACCTCCCCGGAAAGCAGCATGGCCGGCAGCAATGCGATGGACGTGAAGGTGCCGCTCCAGGCCATGATGGTGGCGGTGGAACCCCGGTCCCGCAGGTGCTTGATGGCCAGCAGGTAGCCCGCGTAGCACAGCGCCGCCACCAGCGCCAGGGTGTCGCCCGCAAGCTGCTTCGCGCTCAAGGCAAAGCTCGCCTGCACCAGCAGCCCGCTTCCCGCCAGCGCCAGGGCCATCCCCGCGAGAAACACCGGGGTGATGCGCTCCCGGAACAGCATCCAGGCGCCCAGCGTCACGAAAATCGGCGCCATGTTGACCAGCAGCGTGGAATTGGCGACCGAGGTCAGCACGATGGACAGGTGCCAGATTCCCAGGTCGCCGGCGAAGAACAGACCCGAAAGCGCCAGCCGCTTCAGGTCCGTGACGTGAGTCGCGTCGGGATTGGCCCTGCGCTCCCAGGCCATCCAGCCCCAGGCCACCGGCAGCGACAGCAGCACCCGCCAGAAGGCGGTGGACACCGGCCCCGCCTCGGAAAACCGCACCAGGATGGGCGCGAAGGCGATGGCGACGGCGCCGGCGATGAGCGCGAAAAAGGCGGTGCGCATGGGGATGGATTTTCGCCGCCGTCAAGAGGTACTTGGGCGGCGGCCATGGTGCTAGAATGAATCGCGTTTTTTGGTTGTGAACTCTGGGTCCTGAACGGGTGCGTTGGCCGCCCGCGAGACCCGGACTTCAGGACTGAATCTTACCACCATGCCCGATCCGTCCTTCGTCCACCTGCGGCTCCACAGCGAGTACTCCATCGTGGATGGGATCGTGCGGATCGAGGACGCGGTGGCGAAGGCCGTCGCCGACCGCATGCCGGCGCTGGCGCTGACCGACCTCGGCAACCTGTTCGGCATGGTGAAGTTCTACCAGGCCGCGCGCAGCAAGGGCGTGAAGCCCGTCATCGGCTGCGATCTCTGGATTTCCAACGAGTCGGACCGGGACAAGCCGTTCCGCGCCCTGTTCCTGGCCCAGAGCCACGAAGGCTATCTGCTGCTGTGCCGCCTCGTCACCCGTGCTTACCTCTCCAACCAGCACCGCGGCCGCGCCGAGATCCGCAGAAGCTGGTTCGACGAGTGGGGCAGCGAGGGCCTGATTGCGCTTTCGGGCGCGCATCTGGGCGACGTGGGCGTGGCCCTGCTGCAGGAACGCGCGGCCGAGTCGGAGAAGCTCGCGCGCCAGTGGGCGGCGCGCTTCCCCGGCCGCTTCTACCTGGAGCTGCAGCGCTCCGGCCATCCGGAGGCCGAGGCCCAGGTGCAGCGTGCCGTCGTGCTCGCGGCGAAGCTCAAGCTCCCGGTGGTGGCGACCCACCCGGTGCAGTTCCTTTCGCCCGGCGATTTCAAGGCCCACGAGGCGCGGGTCTGCATCGCCGAGGGCTACGTGCTCGCCGACCGCCGCCGGCCCCGCAACTTCACCGAGGCCCAGTATTTCCGGACCCAGGCGGAAATGGGCGAGCTGTTCGCCGACCTGCCCTCGGCGCTCGCCAACAGCGTGGAAATCGCCAAGCGCTGCAACCTGAAGGTCGAGCTGGGCAAGAGCCGGCTGCCGCTGTTCCCCACGCCCGACGGCATGAGCCTCGAGGAGTATCTCGCGCAGCAGGCAACGGCGGGGCTCGACGCGCGCCTCGAGCAGCTCTTCCCCGACGCGGCGAAGCGGGCGGAGGCGGAGCCGCGCTACCGGGCGCGCCTCGAGTTCGAGACGAAAACCATCGTGCAGATGGGCTTCGCCGGCTACTTCCTGATCGTCGCCGACTTCATCAACTGGGCCAAGCACAACGGCGTGCCGGTGGGGCCGGGTCGCGGCTCGGGCGCCGGATCGCTGGTGGCCTATTCGCTGGGGATCACCGACCTCGATCCCCTGCGCTACGACCTGCTGTTCGAGCGCTTCCTCAATCCGGAGCGGGTGTCCATGCCCGACTTCGACATCGACTTCTGCCAGGACGGCCGGGAGCGGGTGATCGACTACGTGAAGCGGCGCTACGGCGCCGAGAGTGTGTCCCAGATCGCCACCTTCGGCACCATGGCGGCGAAGGCCGTGGTGCGGGACGTGGGCCGGGTGCTGGACCTGGGCTACAACTTCTGCGACCAGCTCTCGAAGCTCATTCCCCTGGAGGGCGTGAAGCCGGTGTCGCTGAAGAAGGCGCTGGAGATGGAGCCCCAGTTGAAGGAGCGCTACAGGAGCGAGGAGGAGGTCCGGGAGCTGTTCGGTCTGGCCGAGAAGCTGGAGGACCTCACCCGCAACGTGGGGATGCATGCGGGCGGCGTGCTGATCGCGCCCGGCAAGCTCACCGACTTCTGCCCGCTGTACTGCGCCGACGGCACCGACAGCGTGATCTCCCAGTTCGACAAGGACGACGTGGAGCAGGTGGGGCTGGTGAAGTTCGACTTCCTCGGGCTCACCACCCTCACCATTCTCGACTGGGCGGTGCGCTACCTCCGGGCCATGAAGCTCAGGCCCGGCGACGAAGACTTCACGCTGGAGGCGATTCCGCTGGACGATGCGGGGACCTACGCGCTCCTCGCCGGCGGCAACACCACCTCGGTGTTCCAGCTGGAATCCCGCGGCATGAAGGACCTCATCAAGCGCGCCCGGCCCGACCGCTTCGAGGACGTGATCGCGCTGGTGGCCCTCTACCGGCCGGGACCCATGGACCTGATTCCCGATTTCACCGACCGCAAGCACGGCCGCCAGCGGGTGGAATACCTGGATCCGCGCCTCAAGCCCATTCTCGGGCCCACCTACGGCGTGATGGTGTACCAGGAGCAGGTGATGCAGATCGCCCAGGAGATCGGCGGCTACACCTTGGGCGGAGCGGACCTGCTGCGCCGAGCCATGGGCAAGAAGAAGCCCGAGGAAATGGCCCAGCACCGGGACGTCTTCATCGTCGGGGCCCAGAAGAACGGGGTGTCGAAGTCCAAAGCGACCCAGCTCTTCGACTTGATGGAGAAGTTCGCCGGCTACGGCTTCAACAAGTCCCACGCCGCGGCCTACGCGCTGGTGGCCTACCACACCGCTTACCTCAAGGCCCATTATCCGGCGGCGTTCATGGCGGCCAACCTGTCGGCGGTGATGGACGACACCGACAAGGTGCACAACTTCCACGAGGATGCCATCGCCAACGGGCTCACCGTCCTGCCGCCCGACATCAATCGCTCCGATTATCGCTTCACGCCGGTGGACGACAGGCGCATCCGCTACGGGCTGGGCGCCATCAAGGGCACCGGCGAGTCGGCGATCTCCACGATCCTGAAGGCGCGCGCCGAGGGCGGCGCCTTCAAGAGCCTGTTCGATCTGTGCAACCGGGTGGACAAGCGGGTGGTGAACCGGCGGGTGGTGGAATCGCTGATCCGCGGCGGCGCCTTCGATGAGCTGAGCGATCACCGGGCGAGCCTGCTCGCTTCCGTGGGCCTGGCGCTCGATGCCGCCGAGCGCCTGAGCCTGGCGGTGCACCAGACCAGCCTGTTCGGGGAAGCGGCGGCGGAAGCGCCCACGCCGGTCGAGGTGCCGCGGTGGTCGCCCAAGGAGCAGTTGCAGAACGAGAAACAGGCGCTGGGGTTTTACCTGAGCGGGCATCCCTTCGAGGCTTATCGCCGGGAAGCGCAACGCTTCGCAAAATCGAATCTGAAAAATCTCTCGCCGACCGAGAGCGGCGAGGGCAACGGCAGGAGCTCGGTGCTGGCCGGGATCGTCGCCGGCGTGCGCACCCAGATGACCCGCAACGGCAAGATGGCGGCGGTGGTGCTCGACGACGGCACCGCGAAAGTGGAAGTCTCGGTGTACAACGAGCTGTTCGAGCAGTGCCGCGCCAAGCTCAAGGAGGACGAGATGCTGGTGGTGGAGGCCAAGGTGCGGCTGATTTCCCGCGGCGGCTACGGCGAGGAGGAGGCGAGCTCCAGCTTCCTGCGGGTGATTGTCGAGCGGGTGTACACCCTGGCGGAGGCCCGATCGAAATTCGCGCGGGCGATCCGCCTCACCTGTAACGGCCAGTCGAACGCCCAGAAGCTCAAGGCCCTGCTCGAGCCCTATCGCAGCGAGGGGACCTGCCCGGTATGGGTGGTGTACCGCAACGACGCCGCAGCCTGCGAGATGGACCTGGGGGAGAACTGGCGGGTCACCCTCCAGGACGGCCTGCTGCAGTCGCTGGCGGCCACCCTCCGGGAAGAAAACGTCCAGATCATCTACCCGTGAAAAGACCTACCGTCATCGACCGGGCGCTGCTCGACCGGGTGAGCAAGGCCGCCCGCGAGAGCCCGCGGCGCCGCAAGAACCGCAACTTCCACCCGACCGAGGCCCACGCCAGCAGCCGGCTGCTCAATGCCATCGAGCCCGATTCCTACGTGCGGCCCCACCGGCACCTGGAGTCCACCAAGGACGAAACCCTGATCGCGGTGCGCGGGCGTCTCGGTGTGGTGTTCTTCGACGAGGCAGGGAACGTCACCGGTCACGCGGTGATTTCCCCTGAGGGCGAGGCGATCGGCGCTGACATTCCCGACGGCGTCTATCACACGGTGCTCGCGCTGGAGCCGGGATCGATTTTCTTCGAAGCAAAGGCCGGTCCCTATCGGCCCATCACCGAGGAAGAGAAAGCGCCCTGGGCGCCGGCGGAGGGCGATCCGGCGGCGCGGGAATTCCTTGAACGGATGCGGCGGTTGCTCGGAACGTGAAGCCTTTCCCCCTCCTTGACAAGGAGGGGTGGCGCCGTCAGGCGACGGGGTGGTGATAAAACCCGAAGCCATCGGGCTATTGCCATGCCTCTAGGACTTGCCGAGAATAGCGGCGAAACATTCTGATGCCGCCTCCGGCATCCCTTGTTGCCGGAAACGGAGAGTTGTCAGAACGAAGAAACGCCGGGAGGAGCAAGATGCGCTGGGTCACGCCAACCGAAAAAGACGTCGCTAATCACCTGCTTGAAAAGCGCCTCCGGGACGCCGTCGACCAGTTCCGGGCGAACTCCGGACTTAAAGCGGGGCAATACTCGACGCCCGTCCTCGGCCTCATCTTCCTTCGCTTCGCCGAAAGCCGCTTCGTCGCCAAGACCAAGAAGAACCCCTTGTCCGAGCTCTCGATGTTCGGAGTTGAGAGGATCGATGAAACCAGACGCCTGTGCCGCATGAACCTCGCGGTGCACGGGCTGGAGGCCGTGGGCGGAAGCTGATGCCGCGCATCTTCGACAATATCGAGCTTGACCTCCTTCCGGCGTTGCGCGCGACGCTCAACGTCG
This sequence comes from Betaproteobacteria bacterium, assembly GCA_016183615.1. Lineage (GTDB taxonomy): Bacteria > Pseudomonadota > Gammaproteobacteria > Burkholderiales > UBA6910 > JACPEG01. Next base: position 6,570 of record JACPEG010000015.1, on the reverse strand, counting down.
CCAATCGCTCGGACTTCTGCGTCGGCTACTTCAATCTGCGTGGATGGAAATCCATCGACGATCTCGTTGAAGCGTGGCCGGGCGGCGCTGGAAATCAGTGCAGGCTTCTGGTCGGCATGCAGCGCCTGCCGCAGGATGAGCTGCGGGAAGCGTTCAGCGTCGCCGGCGGTCAGACCCAACTGGACAACCAGGCTGCGTTGCGGTTGAAGAAGCGGTTGGCGGAGGAATTCCGAAACCAACTCGCGTTCGGCGTACCGACCAATGCCGATGAGGCAGGGCTTCGGCGCTTGGCCGCACAACTGCGCTCCGGAAAGCTTGTCGTCAAGCTTTTCCTGCGGCATACGCTGCACGCGAAGCTGTACCTGATGTTCCGCGCCGACCCGGTGAATCCGATCGTAGGCTACGTCGGCAGCAGCAACCTGACGCTGTCCGGGCTCGCGCACCAAGGCGAGCTGAACGTGGACGTGCTCGATCACGATGCCACGCTCAAGCTTGCCAAATGGTTCGAAGACCGCTGGGCCGACCGCTGGTGCGTGGACATCACGGCGGAGCTGATCCAGGCCATCGAGGAGAGCTGGGCGCGCGAGGAAGCGCTACCGCCGTACCACATCTACGTGAAGATGGCCTACCACCTCGCGCAAGAGGCGCGTGCGGGCCTGTCGGAATTCCGCATTCCGCCCGAGTTCGGCAATCGCCTGTTCGACTATCAGGTCGCGGCCGTCAAGATCGCGGCGCATCACCTGAACAAGCGCGGCGGGGTGCTGATCGGCGATGTCGTCGGTCTCGGCAAGACGCTCATGGCGACGGCACTGGCGAAGATCTTCCAGGACGATCACTTCACCGAAACGCTCATCATCTGCCCGAAGAACCTGGTGAAGATGTGGGAGGACTACGTCGCCGAGTATCGGCTGCTCGCCAAGGTTCTGTCGGTAACCAAGGCGGCCCGGGAGCTGCAGGAACTCCGGCGTTACCGCGTGGTGTTGATCGACGAAAGCCACAACCTGCGCAATCGCGAGGGCAAGCGCTACCGCGCGATCCAGGAGTACCTGCAGGAGAACGAGAGCAAGTGCATCCTGCTCTCCGCGACGCCCTACAACAAATCCTACGTCGATCTGTCGAGCCAGCTTCGACTGTTCGTACCCGAGGACAGGGATCTCGGGACACGCCCGGAACGGCTGCTCAAAGAGCTGGGCGAAACCGAGTTCATCCGGCGCCACCAGTGCCCGGTGCACTCGCTGGCGGCCTTCGAGAAGAGCCCGCACGCCGACGACTGGCGCGAGCTGATGCGGCTCTACATGGTAAGGCGCACGCGCAGCTTCATCCAGGACAACTACGCCGACACCGACCCTGCGAACGGCCGCAAGTACCTCACCTTCGAGGACGGCACGCGCTCTTATTTCCCCGAACGGGTTCCGAAGACGGTCAAGTTCCGCATCGACGAGGGGAGTCCTGCCGATCCGTACGCGCGCCTGTACGCGACAGATGTCGTCAGCGCGATCAATGCGCTGAACCTGCCGCGCTATGGCCTTGCCAACTACGTCGCCGCGAGCCCGCACAAGCCGCCGACGCCCGCCGAGGCGAAACAACTGGACGACCTCTCGCGCGCGGGCAAGCGCCTCATGGGTTTCTGCCGGACGAACCTTTTCAAACGGCTGGAGAGCAGCGGCGCGGCATTCCAGGAATCGCTCGAACGCCACGTCCTGCGCAATTACACCTACCTGCATGCCATCGAGCGCGATCTGCCGCTGCCGCTCGGCACGCAGGACTCCGGGCTGCTCGACAGCGGCAATTACGACGAGGACCCGGACGACGAAGCCGCCGGCGCCGAGCTGTTCGAGGACGATGACGATGGCAAGAAAGCCGCGGCCCCCGCGCTGCGCCTGCGGTCAACGGCTGACTTCGCGAAGCGCGCGGCCGAAACGTACGAAGCGTACGCCACGCAGTTCAGGAGCCGCTTCAAATGGCTGCGGCCGGACCTGTTCGTCAAGTCGCTCGCAAAGGACCTGGCGGACGATGCCGCGAGCCTTCTGGACGTGTTGAGGCGCTGCGGCGACTGGGACCCGGCAAAGGACACAAAGCTCGACGCGTTGTACGCGCTGCTCACGAAAACACATCCGAAAGAAAAGGTGATCGTGTTTACGCAGTTCGCCGACACCGTCCGCTATCTCGAAGCGCAATTACAGGCCCGGGGCGTGAGACGGCTGGCGGGCGTGACGGGCGACGCCGACGATCCGACCCGCTTCGCCTGGCGCTTCAGTCCGGAGAGCAACAACAAGCGGGAGCAGGTCGCGCCCGGCGAGGAGCTGCGGGTCCTGATCGCAACGGACGTGTTGAGCGAAGGGCAGAACCTTCAGGACGGGGCGATCGTCGTCAGCTTCGACCTGCCCTGGGCGATCATTCGGCTCGTGCAGCGCGCCGGCCGCGTGGACCGCATCGGCCAGAAGTCCGAGAAGATTCTCTGCTATTCGTTTCTCCCGGCCGACGGGGTCGAGAACCTGATCCGCCTGCGTGCCCGCGTCCGGCAGCGCCTGCACGAGAACGCCGAAGTCGTCGGCACGGATGAGGCGTTCTTCGAAGACGAGAAGGAACGCCAGAAGCTGCTCGACCTCTATCACGAGAAAGCGGGAATTCTCGATGGCGAAGCCGAGACCGAGGTCGATCTGGCCTCGTACGCGTACCAGATCTGGAAGAACGCGACCGACCGCCAGCCCGAATTGCAGAAGACGATTCCCGCGCTGCCGCCTGTGGTCTTTTCCACGAAGGCGCATGCGCAGACCGAGGGCAAGCCCCACGGCGTGCTCGTCTATCTGCGCACCGCCGAAGGAAATGACGCTCTTGCCTGGGTGGATAAGGACGGCAACAACATCACCGAATCGCAGTTCGAGATTCTCAAGGCCGCGGAATGCGCGCCCGAGGCGCCCGCGCTACCGCGCCAGGCGAACCACCATGACCTGGTGCGCAAAGGCGTCGATTTCATCGTCGCAGAGGAAAAATCCGTAGGCGGACAGTTGGGCCGGCCCTCCGGCGCGCGCTTTCGCACCTACGAGCGCCTGAAGCGCTACGCCGAACACGCAAAGGGCACGTTGTTCGACCTGCCGCAACTGGCCAAGGCCATTGAGGAGATCTACCGGTTTCCGCTCCGCCAATCCGCCACGGATACGCTCAACCGGCAATTGCGCGCCGGTATCACCGACGACAAGCTGGCCGAACTGGTGATGGCCCTGCGCGACGATGACCGGCTTTGCGTTGTCCAGGAAGACGAGCAATCGGACGAGCCGCAGATCATCTGCTCGCTCGGGCTGGCCGGGGCGCAGAAGTGACCTTGAACGTCGCGCGCGCGAGACAACTCCTCGCCAAAGGGGATTTGCGCAGCCTGTTCGTCGAGGAACTCGGCTGGGACTGGCATTCCGCTCCGCTGCAGGTCACGGTGGGCGGTTCGAGCCTGACCCTCGCGGCACTCGCGCATAAACGCGGCATGGTGGCGTACCAGTGGGCGGCGCCGGAGGGCGGGCGCCTGCCGGACTATGCCGAGCGCCGCAAGATCGAGCACCAGGTTGCGAAATCAGTTCACGAGCACCTGATCGTGTTCACCGACGCCCATGCCGAAACGCAGATCTGGCAATGGGTGAAGCGCGAGCCGGGCAAGCCGGCCGCCTGCCGCGAACACGCGTTCCACAAGTCCCAGTCCGGCGACGGGCTGCTGCAGAAGCTCCAGGCGATCGCCTTCACGCTGGAAGAGGAGGAGCAGCTTTCGCTCCCGGACGTCACGCGCCGCGCGCGCTCGGGGTTCGACGTCGAGCGCGTCACCAAGCGCTTCTACGACCGCTTCCAGAAGGAGCACGCCGCGTTCCTGAAGTTCATCGCGGGGATCACTGAACGCGCCGATCACGAGTGGTACGCCTCGGTGATGCTCAACCGGCTGATGTTCGTCTACTTCATCCAGCGCAAGGGCTTTCTCGACGGCGACTCCGACTACCTGCGCAACCGGCTGAAGCGCATGCGCGAGGAGCACGGCAAGGACAAGTTCTATTCCTTCTACCGCTACTTCCTGCTGCGCCTTTTCCACGAAGGCCTGGGCGGGCGCAAGCGCAGCGCCGAGCTGGAAAAGCTCGTAGGCCGGATTCCGTACCTCAACGGCGGTTTGTTCGACGTGCACGAGCTTGAAAAAGACGACCGGTACGGCAAGGCCATCGAAATTCCCGACAAGGCCTTCGAGCGCATTTTCGACTTCTTCGACGCGTACCAGTGGCATCTCGATGAACGGCCGCTCCGGAAGGACGACGAGATCAACCCGGACGTGCTCGGCTATATCTTCGAGAAGTACATCAACCAGAAGCAGATGGGGGCGTACTACACGAAGGAGGACATCACCGAGTACATCGGCAAGAACACCGTGCTGCCGTTCCTGCTCGATGCCGCACGTTCCAAGTGCAAGGTCGCGTTTGAGAATCCCAAGGGTCCTACTGTCTGGGATCTGCTGAAGAGCGATCCCGACCGCTATATCTACCCGGCGGTCCGCCATGGCGTCTCGTGGGACATCTACGCAAATGAGGGCAAAGGAGCGGCCCTCGACTCACCACGCGCCCTGCCTCCGGACATCGCCGCCGCCCTGAATCCGCCCACCCTGCACCAGCCGGTCGGCGAAGGTCCGGTGAAGACCCTGGAACTGCGCAAGGGCTGGAACCGCCCTGCGCCGCCGACGCATGCCTTGCCGACCGAAACCTGGCGCGAGCTCATCGCGCGGCGCAAGCGCTACGAAGAAGTCAGGGCGAAGCTCGGCGCAGGGGAGGTGAGGGAGGTGAGCGATCTCATCACTCTCAACCTCGACATCCGCCAGTTCGTCCAGGACGCCGTCGAAAGCTGCGAAGGGCCGGACCTGCTGCGCGCGTTCTGGCACGCCATCGAAAAAGTCACCGTCCTCGATCCGACCTGCGGCTCGGGCGCGTTCCTGTTCGCCGCGCTCAACATCCTCGAGCCCCTGTACGAGGCCTGCCTGGACCGCATGGAAGCGTTCGTCGGCGACCTCGAGCGCTCCGGCGAAAAGCACCGGCCCGAGAAGTACTCCGACTTCCGCAAGGTGTTGGCCAACGTCGCCGCGCACCCGAACCGGCGCTACTTCATCTTCAAGAGCATCATCCTCAACAACCTCTTCGGCGTGGACATCATGGAAGAGGCGGTCGAGATCTGCAAACTGCGCCTGTTCCTCAAGCTCGCCGCCCAGGTCGAGCCCGACACCGCGCGCGACAATCTCGGCATCGAGCCGCTGCCCGACATCGACTTCAACATCCGCGCCGGCAACACCCTGGTGGGCTACGCCACCTACGACGAAGTCAAGCGCGCGCTCAGTAGCAAGCTCGCGTTCGACGACGCTCTGGAGAAGATTTCCGTCAAAGCCGCCGACCTGCAGCAGGCGTTCGACGCCTTCCGCGCCCGGCAAGTCGAGGGCGACGGCTCCGTTCCGACCGAGGACAAGCAGGAATTGCGCAAGCGCCTTAGTGCACTCGGCGAGGAACTGAACTGGACGCTGGCGGGCGAGTATGGTGTTTCGCCCTCGAAGAAAGACGCGTACGCGAAATGGCTGAAGTCACATCAGCCTTTTCATTGGTTCGTGGAGTTCTACGGAATCGTGCACAGCCGAGGTGGCTTCGATATCTGCATTGGGAACCCGCCCTACGTGGAGTACGCGAAGATTCGTGACGTATACCAGCCGAGAGGTTTGGCTACGACGGCCTCGGGGAATCTCTACGGCATGGTGGTAGAAGTTGCGCAAGAGTTGCTCGGCGAGTCTTCCAGGCTTGGAATGATTCTGCCAATGAGCCTAGTGGCTACCCCAAGGATGAAATCTGTAAGAGATGAGATCGCAGCACGGTCAGAGCTGGTTCACCTCAGCCACTATTCGGGGAACCGGAATCCTTCGGTTCTCTTTGAGGGTGTGGAAATGCGCTTGACCATCGCGCTAACGAAGACGCTAGGACAACGAGATGAGCAAGTCGAGCCAAAGAGCTTCTCGACCGATTTCAGAAGATGGGCCTCTTCGGCCCGCCCAACCTTGTTCGACACAACTGCATACGTTGGGGTAGCTGGCTTTTCGCGAAATCCAAACTATTTCCGAAAGATCGGCTTTGGTACGGACGAAGCAGTTCTTTCGAAACTCGAGGCTGTTAGCAACGGAAAGACGCTGGCGCACTATGTGGTATCGGGCGGTGACAATGCGATGTACGCGCATCGCATTGCTTCGTATTTCGTGAAGGCCTTAACGTTTGTACCGCGTTTCTCTAACGAACGCGACGGGGTAAAGCGGTCGGAAGACTACAAGGTATTCATACTCGCTCGTAAGGAATACGCATCGGTCGCATGCTGCTTGGTCAATTCGAGTCTTTTTTACATGTACTACATCGTCTGCTCCGATGCCTATCACTGTGGGCGTGAACGGCAGTGTCCCGCGCGTAGTTGAAAGTTGAGGTGGCGGTTCCCCGGTGGATTCGAGAGAATCGAGTTCGCCAAAACGTGAAACTCACGAAAGGAGAACCGCCATGAAGGAAGGTAGCAGGAAACGAGTGGGCAAGAAAG
>JACPEG010000013.1 GCA_016183615.1 Betaproteobacteria bacterium | reverse complement strand
CTCGTTTGCCAAGAAAACTGGCAACGATACGGGACAAAAACCGCTTGCGATTTCAAATCGTCGGAATCAGGAATCACGCCAAAAGTCGCACCATTGTTGGGTTACCGCCAAGTGACCTCAAAATCTACCGGACAGATGTGGCTTCGGCCTGCCACTCCTGCCTGACCTCCTCAGCGTTTCTGCCACGAGGCAAGACAAGTTTTGCGACCAGCAGATTGCCCCATTCATCAGTACACTCGAAGATGGCGTTGGCGCGCCGGCGGATCTCCGCCCCGAGGAAATATCTCCGGCCGGAGTGCTCGATCACATCACCGCTTTGGGCCTGCATACCAATTACCGGCATAGAAATGAGGGGGCACGCCGACTCCGACTACGCCCTCCTGCTGTCCTCCTGCTGTGGCCGAGCCCCGCGTAACTTCGTGGACTGGAGACCAAAGAACCATCAGCTCACAGCCATAACGATAGCATACCCGACCGAACCGCAGCTCCGCGCCCTCGACTGGCACACGGAACCAAGATCCGGAATGTTCCACGGGGACAACATTCTCCTGCCGGAGAGGAAAGTTGCATCGCCGGTCCCTGGGCCGGGACTGGTCCGGACTGCGTTTCCGCTGCGCACCGTTTCCCGGCGATCAGTGCCGGGGCGATCCCCCGGGCGCGACAGCCCCGGTTTTGGGCGATAATATGCGGCCTGACGCTTTCCGCAGAAGATCATTTTTCATGAATTCGACTCCCCAGACCGTTTCCATCACCCAGGCGATCGAGATCGCGACCCGGCACCTTCAGGAAGGACGGCTGCCCCAGGCCGAAGCCATTCTGCGCCAGGTGCTCAGCAAGGAACCCAATCACGCGGCCGCGCTCCACTTTCTCGGGGTCATCGCCCACCGCGTCAACAAGCACGACGCGGCGGCCGAGCTGATCCGCAGGTCCATCGCCGCGAATCCGAACTCGCCGCAGGCCTTCAGCAATCTGGGGGCGGTGCTGCAGAAGTCGGGAAAGCTGGAGGAGGCGATCCAGAGCTATCGCAGGGCGCTCGAGCTGAAGCCGGATTATGCCGCAGCCTACAACAATCTGGGCAACGCGCTCCAGGAAGGCGGCCAGCTCGAGGAGGCGCGGGAATGCTTCGAGCAGGCGCTGGAACTGGAGCCGAACGACGCCCAGGTGCGGTACAACCTGGGCAACGTTTTCAAGGAGCAGAAGAAATACGACGAGGCCATGGCCTGCTACCGGCAGGCGCTCGAGCTCAAGCCCGATTTCGCGGAGGCCGGCAACAACCTGGGCGCCCTCCTGCAGCAGCAGGGAAGGCTCGAGGAGGCGATCCAGTGCTTTCAGCGGATTTTCGGCTTCAAGCCGGACGACGGCCAGGCCCACTACAACCTGGGCAACGTGTACCAGGAGCAATCGCGGCTCGACGAGGCCATCGAAAGCTACCGGCGGGCGCTCGCAGCCAATCCGGATTCTGCCGAGGCCCACAACAACCTGGGGAATGTCCTGAAGGCCCAGGGCAGGTTCGACGAGGCCGCCCAATGCTTCCGCCGCGCCCTGGAGCTGAAGCCGGACCATCCGGAAGCGCGCAACAATCTGGCCAACGTCCTGCGCGACGAGGGTGAACTGGATCAGGCGGTCCAGTGGTACGGGCGGGCCCTGGAAGCCAGGGCAGACTTCCCGGAGGCCCACAACAATCTCGGCAACGTTCTCCGGGAACAGGGAAAATTCCAGGAGGCGATCGGGTGCTACCGGCGCGCGCTGGAGCTCAAGCCGGATTTTCCCGACGCCCACTTCAACCTGGGCCACGTGTTTTTCGAGCTGCGCCGGCCGGACGAGGCGATCCGCTGCTACCGCCGCACTCTCGAACTCAGGCCGGACCATGTGGAGGCCCGCGCCAGCCTGCTGCACCAGTTGCAGCACGTCTGCGACTGGCCGGAGATTGGCGCGCTGTCGCGGGAACTGCTGCAGGCGGTCCATGCCAGGCCCGAGGCCAGGATCACGCCGCTGGTGATCGTCGCGGCCGGGGGCGATGCGGCCGAGCAGCTGCGGGGCGCGCGCAACTGGGTGCTCAATTCCCTGGAGCCGTACGCGCGGATGCGCGAGCGGCTCGGCTTCGCGTTCGAGGCGGCGCGCAAGCCCAGGCTTCGCGTCGGCTACCTGTCCGCGGACTTCCGGATCCACCCGGTGGCGCACCAGACGGCCGAGCTGTTCGAACTGCATGACCGCAGCCGCTTCGAGATCTTCGGCTATTCCTACGGCCCCGACGACGGCAGCCCGATCCGGGCCCGGCTGGCGGGCGCGTTCGACCGCTTCAGCGACATCCGCGCGCTGTCCATCGAGGATGCGGCAAGGCAGATCCATGCGGACCGCATAGACGTTCTGGTGGACCTCACCGGCTACACCCAATACTGCCGCCCGGCGATCCTGGCGCTGCGCCCGGCGCCGGTGCAGGTCAACTATCTCGGCTATCCCGGCACCCTGGGAGCGGACTTCGTCGACTATCTCATCACCGACAAGTTCGTGTCGCCACCCGACCAGGCGCCGTTCTATGCAGAAAAGCCGGTGTATCTCCTGGTCTACCAGGCCAACGACCGCCAGCGGCCGGCCGCCGCGCAGCCCGCGCGCAGCGAGCACGGGCTGCCGGAGAAGGCCTTCGTGTTCTCCTGCTTCAACCAGTCCTTCAAGATCCTGCCGGAGGTTTTCGAGGTCTGGATGCGCCTGCTCCGGGCGCTGCCGGAAAGCGTGCTGTGGCTGTCCCGGTCCAATCCCTGGGCGTCGGAGAACCTGCAGCGGGAGGCCGGGAAGCGCGGGGTGGCGGCGGCGCGCCTGGTGTTCGCGCCGAAGCTCGCCGGGCTCGACCAGCACCTGGCGCGGATCGGGCTGGCGGACCTGTTCCTGGACACGCTCCCGTACAATGCCCACGCCACGGCGAGCGACGCGCTGTGGGCCGGCGTGCCGCTGCTCACCTGCGCGGGGAACACCTTCTCGTCGCGGGTCGCCGGCAGCCTGCTCCATGCCGTGGGGCTGCCGGAAATGGTCACCGGCTCCCTCGGCGAGTACGAGGCGCGGGCGCTGCACCTGGCGACCCATCCGCAGGAACTGGCGGCGATCCGGGAAAAGCTCGGGCGCAACCGCCTGAGCGCGCCGCTGTTCGACAGCGAGCGATTCACGCGCCATCTGGAGGCGGCCTACCGGGCGATGTGGGAGCGCTATTGCTCGGGCAGCGCCCCGCAAGCGATCGAAATCCCGGCCGGGTGAAGGCGCGGGGGGCGCCGGCAAGCCGTCCGGCTCAGGGCAGCATCTCGTAGCCGAAATCCCGCATCAGCTCCCGGTCCAGGCGCGCGTTGATGAGGGCGACGCTGGCGTCCGTGAGCTTCCCGCGCCACCTTTCCTGCAGGTAATAGTCGCGGTAATACTCGAAGGTCTTGCCGTGCTCCTTGGTGGAGCGCTCGACGTTCACCGGCTGCGGGCGCTTCTTCCGCATTCCCGGCAGGGCCGCGATCCGCTCCAGGACCGCGAACGGCTCCCGCAGCAGGTCCTCGTATCTCAGGTTGAGGGTGGGCCAGCGGCGTTTCAGCTCGAGGTATGCGGCGTTCTTCCGGTTCCACAGCGCCACCGGATTGGCGAACGGCTCGGGCGCGTTCTCGCGCCGGACGGTTTCCCACGGCAGCGCAAGAAATTCCTCGAAGCCCGGGCGCCGCGTCTTCGCGTGATAGGGGCGGTTGAACAGCGAGAGCAGCCAGGAATAGGGGTTCTTGGTGAGCGTGAGGAACACGATCCCCGGCGCGGCGCAGCAGTCGAGGTAGGCCAGCGCGTCGGGGTCGGGCGCCATGCCGTGCTTCCACCCCAGGTTCTGGGCGAAGGTCAGCTCGAAGTAGCGGTCCCGCGAGCGCTCGCCGTTTCCGAACTGCCTGAGCCAGTCCGCCGGCGCCTCCCCGGGCAGAAGGGCGGCGTCGAAATTCAGGGCGACCAGGCGCTGCAGGTAGTTGGTTCCGGTGTTGCGCTCCCCGTAAATCTTCACCGCGGCGTTCATTGCAGGCTTTCCGCCCGGTGCCCCACGCCCGGGATCAGGCTTGCGGGCGCGCCGGGCTGTAGCAGTAGCCCAGCTGGCCATACAGGGGCTCGGCGCCCTGCAGCAGGGTGCGCACCAGCGGTTCGGGCAGCGTGGCCGGCGCAACGTAGGTTTCGCCGGTCTTGCCGGTCCTGGCATCGAAAACGTGGGCGTTCACCCGCTTGGCGAATGCCTCCCTGGCCAGCGCAATCCCAAGGTGGGTCTCGATCCTCGTGACCTGCTCCTCCTTCGACGCCACCAGGTCCTCGTATTTCACGACCAGAATGTTCGGGCCCTCGAGCTTCAGAAGATAGCGCAGGTTGTTCTGCCAGCGCATGCCGAGCTGGTGGAACTGGGCGCCGGTCTGGAGGTTCCTGGGCCAGCGCGCGCGGATCGAGCTCGCCACGGCCACTGCGTCCCGGTATAGCACGATGCCGCGCCAGCCGGGGACCAGGGAAACGAAATGCCTGAAGCTGGAAAAGTCCCGCAGCTGGTGCTTCAGCCCCCATCGGCCAAAGCCGTCCCGGCCGGCCTGCTCCCGGTAGAACTCGCAGAGCTGGAAGAAAAACGCGAGCAGGGTGCGGCGGTACACCAGGTAATCCGGGAACAGGGCCGAGGCATCGAGGCCGCGGTTCCCCTCCAGGAAGCGGCGCGCGGTTTCCCCGGTGATCTGGATTTTCTTCGCCAGGTCGCCGACGTTGGCGACGACCAGTTTCGGCAGCTGCTCCATCAGGACGAAATTCTCGCCATAGATGACCGCCTGCCCGCCCTGGTTGATGGCCCGCTGCAGCAGGGTCGAGCCGGAACGCGGGGTGGGCGCCATGATCACGATCGGCGAGATTCCCGGGTGCTGCCCCTTCACGGCTTGGATCAACTCGGAGGTGGTGACCATGAAACGCGTTCCTGGAATGATTTTGCGCCCGCCGGCTCGGCCAGGCTGCCTATGATACAACGCGCAACGCGTCCGCGCGCGGGCGCCGGGGGCCCTGTGCTATCCTTGGCGCCTTTCGGCGCGGGCATTGTCGCAGCCGGGCGCCGCGACGGATCATCCGGGCCAATCGGCCGGCAACCAAGAGGAAATCATGACCCTTCCCACGTTCATCTGCGTCGGCGCGGAAAAAGGAGGGACGACGCCCCTGTGGAGAGTGATCGGTCAGCACCGGGACGTGTTCGTGACCCCGGTGAAGGAAACCCATTTTTTCACCCGCCACTACCACCGTTCCGGCCCGGTGTTCTACGAAACCTATTTCTTCAAGTCCCACGCCGGGGAAAAGGCGGTCGGCGAGCTGACGCCGGACTACATGCGGTTCGCGGAAGTGCCCGGGCGCATGAAGGAAATGCTGTCTCCCGGCGTCAAGCTGATTTTCTGCCTGCGCGACCCCGTCAAGCGCGCCTATTCCCATTATCTGCAGTGCGTGCGCATCCTCGAGGAAAACGAGCCCTATCCGGACGCGATCGCGCTCGAGAAGGAGCGCGTGGCGCAGGATTATTACAACGGCACCCGCCGCTCCTATCTCGGCGGCAGCCTGTATGCGGGCCAGATACGAAGGTTCCTGGAGCACTTCCCGCGGGAGAACATGTTCTTCATGATCCTGGAGCAGGACTTCCAGAAAAACCGCGACGCCACCATCGGCCGGCTGTTCGATTTTCTCGGCGTGGGCCGGGACCCGGCGGTCAACCTGGAGGTCCCGAGCACCTCGCTCGGCGTGCCGCAGATCCAGTTCGTGGGGAAAAACGACGCGGTGCAGATCAAGACCGAGCGCGGCCCGGTGCGCCTGCCGGCGGGAGCGATCGTGTTCAGGACCGGGAACCGGGGACTCGACCGGGCCATTTTCCACCCGTCCCGGGAGACCGCGGAATATTTCCGGAAAATGGCGGACAGCCTGGGGCAGCCGGTTCCGGACGACCTGGAGCAGCGGCTCTACCGGGAACATTTCCGCGCGGACATCGACGCGCTCGAGGACCTGCTGGGCCGCGACCTTTCCGCGTGGCGCCGCTGACCCGATTTTGAGAGAATAGTCTGCTTCAGCGCTCCGGGGACGCGGCGGGATCGCGGCCCGTTCCGGCAGCGCCGGCGCTTCGCCCCCGATCGCTTCCCACTGCAGGGGACACAACAACCGTCATGTCAACGCTTCCGGACAAGGATCTGGCCCCGGCCATCGCCAGACATCAGAAAATTCTCGCCGCCCAGCCGGGAAATCTCGCCGCCTGCAGCAACCTGGCCCGCCTCTACCTCGACTCGGGAAAGCTCGACGAGGCCGCCCGGCTTTTTCAACGAATGCTGCGGATGCGGCCGGGTCTTGCGGAGGCGGTTGCCGGGCTGGAGCGGGTCGCGGCGGCCTACCGGGCGCGGGGCGCCGCCCTCAAGCGGCAGAAGAATGCGGCGGGCGCCCTGAGCGATTACCGCAAGGCGATTGCGGTCGATCCCCGGGGCAACGTCAACGCCTACATCGAGGCGGGCTGCCTGCTGTTCGACCAGGAACGGATTCCGCAGGCGCTGGGCTACTGGCGCAAGGCGGCCGAGATCCAGCCCGATTCCGAGGCCGCCTACACCAACATCGGGGTCGCCCTGCGCAAGCAGGGCAGGTTCGACGACGCGGCGGCGGCGCTGGAAAAAGCGATATCCGTCAACCCCAAACGCGTGGAGCCCTACCTGACCCTCGCCGCCATGTACCGGGACTTGCGCCGGATGGAGGAGGCGATCGACACCTACCAGAGGCTGCTGGCGGTCAAGCCGGGACTGCCCGAGGCCGTGGCCGGAGTCGCCATGGCCCACGAGAGCAAGGGCAGAATCAGGGAGGCGTGGGAGCTGTTGCCGCCCCTGGTCGAGGCCGGGGTGCGGACGCCGCCGGTCATGGCGGCCTATGCCACGGTGAGCGCGCGCCAGGATCCTCCGCCCGAGAGCGCGGTGGCGCTGCTCGAGGAGCAGCTCCGGCGCAGCGACCTCGGATCCGGCGACCGGCGCACCATCCTGCGGGGCTTGGGCAACCTGTGCGACGCCCTCAACCGGCACGAAGCGGCTTTCGGGTATTTCCAGCAGCTTCACGTGCTGGAAGCCGACGCCGAGGCCCAGAAGCGGGGAAATATCGGGGTCGTCGCCAGGATGGCCGCGACCTACGCGCCCGAGCGGCTGGCGCGGCTGCCGCGGGCCGGCAACCAGTCGGAGCTGCCGCTGTTCATCGTGGGCATGCCCCGTTCCGGCACCACCCTCACCGAGCAGATCCTTTCCAGCCATCCCCGGGTGTTCGGCGCCGGCGAGCTGACCCATATCGGCAAGCTCGCCACCGGGACCCTGGATACGGAACTGCCGTTTCCCCATTGCCTCGACGTGCTGACCCGGGACCAGGCCGACCGCCACGCCCAGGGCTATCTCGACCGGCTGCGGGAGCTCTCTCCCACGGCAGACCGCGTCATCGACAAGATGCCCCTCAATTTCCTGCATCTGGGCCTGATCCAGGTCCTGTTTCCGAAGGCGCGCGTCGTGCACTGCATCCGCCATCCCCTGGATACCTGCCTGTCCGTCTACTTCAACGATTTCTCCAAAGCCCTCGCCTTCACCCGGGACCTGCCGACGCTGGGCGCCTATTACCGCGAGTACTGGAAGCTCATGCAGTACTGGAAGCAGGTGCTCGGCATTCCGATTTTCGACCTGCGCTACGAGGAACTGGTGGCGGAGCCGGAGCGGGTTTCCCGGGCGCTGGTGGATTTCTGCGGCCTGGAATGGGACGACGCCTGCCTGAGATTCCACGAATCGAAGCGCATGGTGGCGACCCCCAGCTACCACCAGGTGCGCAAGCCCGTGTACACCCGCTCCGTCGGGCGCTACAAGCCCTACGAACCGTTCCTGGGTCCCCTGAAATCCGCCCTGGGGGATCTGGCGCAGGAACAGCAGTGAACGTCTCCGCCGGGGCGGCCAAGGCGTGACATTCACCGCCGCCCGGTTGCGATGGACGAAAATCCCGTGAACGGCAAAAGCGCGGGAGCAGCGCGGGCGGCCGGTCCCGGCGCCCCCGGCAAGGGGCCGGAAGCCATCCGGGCCGAAGCCCGCCGCGCGGCGCGTCTTCTGCAGCAGGGCCGAACCGACGAGGCGGTGAACGCGTACCGGCGCGCCATGGAACGGCATCCCGCGTCGCCCCTGCCGCGGGTGGGCCTGGCGGGAATCCTCAAGCGGCGCGGGGACATCCGCGGGGCCTACGACCTGCTGCTGCCCCTCATCGGGTCAGAAAATTGCCGCATCGCCGCAGTCACCGAGTTCGCCGGCGTGAGCAACCGGCTCGACCCGCCCCCGCCCGAGGCCATCCCGCTGCTGCGGAAACACCTGGCGCGGCCCGGCCTGCGCGCCCTGGGCCGCATCAAGATCCTGCGCGGGCTCGGACGCCTTTGCGACGCTCTGGGAAGGTGCGAGGAGGCCCTCGCCTGCCTGAATGAGGTCAAGGCGCTGCAGTCGCGGGAATTCGGCAGCGACTCCGGGCAATTTTTCCGGATGCTCGACGCCACCGCGCGCGCCTACACCCCGGAGCGCCTGGCACGGCTTCCCCGGGCCAGCCACGGCTCCGAGCTGCCGGTATTCATCGTCGGCATGCCGCGCTCGGCCACGACCCTGACCGAGCAAATCCTCTCCAGCCATCCCCGGGTCCACGGCGCGGGCGAGCTGACCCACATCATCCGGTATGCGCGCAACCTGGCGGAAGGGCAGGCCTATGGGCCGCGCCTGGACGCGCTGACCCCGGAGCGGGTGAACGCGCTGGCGGCGGACTACCTGGGCCGGCTGCGGGCGCTCGCACCGGGCGCAGCCCGCATCACCGACAAGATGCCCTTCAATTTCGTGCACCTGGGCCTGATCGAAATCCTGTTCCCCGGGGCCAGGGTCATCCACTGCATCCGCCATCCCCTGGACACCTGCCTGTCCTGCTACTTCAACGAATTCCCCGACGGGCTCAGCATCACGCGCGATTTCGCAACGCTGGGAAGGTATTACCGCGGCTACTGGGAGCTGATGGAGCATTGGCAGAAAGTTCTGAGCATCCCGGTGTTTCCTCTGCGCTACGAGGGGCTGGTGGCGGAGCCCGAGCGCCAGATCCGGGAGCTGGTCGCCTTCTGCGGCCTGGAATGGGACGACGCCTGCCTGCGGTTTTACGAGACCGGGCGCCTCGTTCACACTTCCAGCTATCACCAGGTGCACAAGCCGATCTACCAGGGCTCGGTGAACCGCTATCGGCCCTATGAGCGTTTTCTGGGACCGCTCAAGGCAGGTCTCGGGGATGTGCCGGAGCGTGCCGGGTATCCGCTACAACAATGACCCGACCGGCGCAACCGGCGTTGCCGATTCGGACCGGCGCAACCGGCGTTGCCGTTGCGCCCTACGGCGGTAATCGGCATTGCGCCGCAATTTTCCGGGACGCGCATTGGACGCGTAGGGTGGAACCGCGAAGCGGGTTCCACCGGTGCACAAGACCGCGAAGCGGGTTCCACCAAATCGCCGCAACGTTGAATGCGAATACGCCGGAATGACCTGACCGGCGCAACCGGCTTCGCCGTTGCGCCCTACGGCGGACAATCGGTCCTGCGCGAAAGAAATGCCGTAGGGCGGAACCACGAAGTGGGTTCCGCCGGTCCCGGAACCGCGAAGCGGGTTCCACCAAATCGCCGAAATCGCGAAAGCGGATCCCGCCGAACAGCCGGTGCAACCCTCGCTTTCGGCGGGCCTGCGCGCTAGAATTTCCAACTCGATGATGGATCAAGAAAATCTGAAACCATGGAAAACGCAAAACGGATGACGGCAGCGAAGATTCCCGCCCAGGTGGCGGCGGAAATCGCGGCCTGCCGGGAAGCGATCTCCCGCCAGCCCGACGACGTAAGGCCCTACGGGAAGCTCGCCCGGATCTTCGCCCAGCTCGGGAATCTGGACCGGGCGGCGCAGATCTACCGCAAGATGCTGCAGATCCGCCCGGAGGCCGACGGCGCCCGCGCCGGCCTGCAACGGATCGCGGGTGCCCAGCGGGCCCGTGCCGACGCGCTGCGGCGGCAGAACAAGACCGAAGAGGCGATCGCGGAATACCACAAGGCCATCGCCCTCAATCCCGGGGACCTGCAGTCCCACCTCGCCCTCGGCGGCGTGCTGTTCAAGGCGGGCAAGAATCACCAGGCCGCCAACTACTGGCGCAAGGCGGTTTCGATCGATCCCAAATGCTTCCCTGCCTACATGAACCTGGGTCTCGTGCTGCCGAAGCTCAAGCGCTCCGAGATGGCCATCGATTTCCTCAGGCAGGCCGTTGCCCTCCAGCCCGGCGAACCCAGGGCCTACGCGATGCTGGGGCGCCTGTGCAAGGATGAGCGCCGCTTCGAGGAAGCCGAGGCAGCCTTCCAGAAGCGGCTGGAACTCGAGCCCGGCTCCCTGGACGGCGTCCTCAACCTGACGGCGGTTTATGAGCGCACCGGCAAGGTGAAGGAAGCCTACCACCTGCTGCGGCCGCTGATCGACGCCGGCAACGACGACGTCGCGGTGGTGAGCGCCTACGCCATCGTGTGCCACCGCATGGAGCCTCCCCCGGAGGACGCGGTGCCGCTTTTGCTCCGGCACGCGGACCGCACCGGTCTCGAGGACGCGGTGCGGCGCAAGATTTTCATCGGCCTGGCGCAGCTGTGCGACGTGCTGGGCCGCTTCGACGAGGCGTTCCGCTACTACGAGCGGGCCCATGACCTGGATACGCTGGAAACCGGCGGCAAGCGCGGGGAGGTGAAGCAGATCATCACGGACTCGGAGAAGGCCTACAGCGCGGAGCGGCTGGCGCGCCTGCCGCGCGCGCGCCACGGCTCCGAGCTGCCGGTATTCATCGTCGGCATGCCGCGCACCGGCACCACGCTCACCGAACAGATCGTCTCCAGCCATCCCCAGGTGTTCGGCGCCGGGGAGCTCAAGGACATGGCGAAATTCGCGGTGGCGCTGGGGCGCCGGGCGCCCTATCCCCAGTGCCTCGACCAGATCACACAGCAGGACGTGGAGCAGACGGCCGCGGAATACCTGGCCCACCTGCGGTCCCTGGCGCCGGGCGCGCTTCGCGTCACCGACAAGATGCCGTTCAACTTCAGCCACCTGGGGCTGATCGAGACGCTGTTTCCGCGGGCGCGGGTGATCCACTGCATGCGCCACCCGCTGGACACCTGCGTGTCGGTGTACTTCAACGAGATCTCCAATTTCACCATGAACCACGACCAGCCCAGCCTGGCCGGCTACTACCGCAACTACTGGGAACTCATGCGCTACTGGCAGCAGGTGCTGTCGATCCCGATCTTCAACCTGCGCTACGAGGACATGGTGGCGAAGCCGGAGGAGATGACCCGCAGGCTCATCGAGTTCTGCGGGCTGGAGTGGAACGACGCCTGCCTCGCGTTCACCGAGAACAAGCGCTACGTGGACACGCTGAGCTACTACCAGGTGCGCAAGCCCATCTACACCCGCTCGGTGGAGCGCTACAAGGCGTACGATCCGTACATCGGCCCGCTGCGCACCGGGCTCGCCGACATCGTCGCGGAGTACGAGGCGGGCTGAGGAGAACCGGCGGAACCCACTGCGTGGACCGGCGGAACCGGCTTCGCCGTTCCGCCCTACGCGGTGAGCATCGGCCAATCCGTCGGCATGCGCGCGTGAACGTAGGGTGCAACCGCGCAGCGGGTTGCACCAACAAAATCGGCGGAACCCGAGTTGTGGTTCCGTGGACCGGCGGAACCGGCATTGCGGTTCCACCCCATGCGGATGCGCTACGGGTAGGGCGGAACGGCGTAGCCGGTTCCGCCAAATTATCCGGCCGGCGCAATCGGTGCGGACGTTGCGCCCTGCGGCAAATAATCGGCGCGGCGCGAGATGAATGCCGTAGGGCGGAACCACGCAGTGGGTTCCGGAATGCCGTAGGGCGGAACCACGGAGTGGGTTCCGCCGGTCCACGGAACCACGCAGTGGGTTCCGCCGATCCCGGAACCACGCAGTGGGTTCCGCCGATCCCGGAACCGCGCAGCGGGTTCCGCCAATTAAACGCGAGCAAACAAATGGATTTTGCACTCACCCCAGAGCAGGCCCAACTGAAAGAGTCGGTTGCCCGGTTTGCCCAGTCGGAGCTGAACCAGGACCTGCCGCAGCGGGACCGGGAACAGGCATTCAACCGGGCCGGCTGGCAGCGCTGCGCGGAAACGGGGATCCAGGGCCTGCCGGTCCCGCGCCGCTACGGCGGCCAGGAGGCCGACCCGCTCACGACCAGCGCGGCTCTGGAAGGACTCGGCTACGGCTGCCGGGACAACGGCCTGTGCTTCGCCATCAATGCCCACCTGTGGGGCTGCGTTCAGCCGATCCTCACCTTCGGCAGCGAAAGCCAGAAGGAACGCTTTCTGCCCCGGCTGTGCTCCGGCGAGTGGATCGGCGCGCTGGCGGTGAGCGAACGGGAAGCGGGCTCCGACGCCTACAGCCTGAAGACCCGCGCCGCGCGCGACGGCGACCGCTACCTGCTCACCGGGAGCAAGATGTTCGTGACCAACGGCCCGGTGGCCGACCTGATCCTGGTGTTCGCCACCGTGGACCCGGCGAAGGGCGCCCACGGCATCACCGGATTCCTGGTCGAGAAAGGCACGCCGGGCCTGCGGGCAGGCCCGACCATCGAGAAGATGGGGCTGCGCACCGTGCCCATGGGGGAGCTCACGCTGGAGAGCTGCGCGGTGCCGGTGGAGAACCGGATCGGCGCCGAGGGGGCCGGGCTCGCCCTGTTCAACCACGCCATGGAGTGGGAGCGCGGGTTCATCCTGGCGGGCGCCGTGGGCGCCATGCAGCGCCAGCTCGAGCAATGCCGCCAGCATGCGCGGACCCGGCGCCAGTTCGGGCAGCCGATCGGCGCGTTCCAGCTGGTCTCCAGCAAGCTGGTGGACATGCAGCTGCGGCTGGAGGCGGCGCGCCTGCTGCTGTACAAGGTGGCGTGGCTCAAGTCCCACAAGCGGCCGGCCCTGATGGAGGCATCCCAGGCGAAGCTGTTCATCAGCGAAGCCTGGGTGCAGTCGTGCCAGGACGCGATGCAGATTCACGGCGGCTACGGTTACCTGACCGAATCCGAGGTGGAGCGCGATCTGCGGGACGCGCTGGCGAGCCGCCTGTTCTCCGGCACCTCTGAAATCCAGCGCCAGGTCATCGCCCACTGGCTCGGGCTGCCATGACCCCCTACCTGCTGCACCAGCTCCTCGCGCCGGGGGCGGCGGGCTCGCCCGACCGC
Source organism: Betaproteobacteria bacterium (assembly GCA_016183615.1). Classification (GTDB taxonomy): domain Bacteria; phylum Pseudomonadota; class Gammaproteobacteria; order Burkholderiales; family UBA6910; genus JACPEG01. Next base: position 103,986 of record JACPEG010000013.1, on the reverse strand, counting down.
ATCGCCGTGCTCGGCCGAAAACGCAGCCTGAGCTACCGGGAGCTGGACCAAGCCTCGAACCGGCTGGCGCATCGGTTGCGCCAGCGTGGCATCGCGATGGGCGATCGGGTCGGCATCGATCTCGACAAGTCGCCGGAGGCCGTGATCGCGATTTACGGCATCCTGAAGGCGGGGGCGGCCTACGTGCCCCTCGATCCCCGGGCTCCGGCCCGGCGCGCGGCGTTCATCGTCGAAAACTGCCGCATGCGCGGGCTCGTCACGAGCGGCGACCGGCTGGCCCGCCTGGAGCCGGCGCTGACCGCCGTTCCGCCCTGCGTGATCCTGCTGGAGGCCGATGCGCCCGGCGACGCTGCGGCGCTGGAGGATGCGCCGGCCGCTCCGCCGCCGGATCCCGGGCTCGTCGAGCAGGACCTGGCCTACATTCTTTACACCTCCGGCTCCACCGGCGAGCCCAAGGGCGTCATGATCAGCCATCGCGCGGCGCTCACTTTCGTGAACTGGGCGGTGGATTATTTCGGGCTGCGCCCCGGCGACCGGTTCGCCAACCATGCGCCGCTGCATTTCGATCTTTCCATCTTCGACCTGTTCGCCGCCGCCGCCGTGGGCGCGAGCGTGGCCCTGGTGCCGCCGGCAGTGGCGATTTTCCCGCGCAACCTGGCGGATTGGATCGAGGAGTCGCGGATCACGGTGTGGTACTCGGTGCCCTCCGCGCTAACGCAGCTCGCCCTGCACGGCGCCCCGGAGCGCCATGCCTACGGCCGGCTGCGGCTGGTGCTGTTCGCGGGGGAAGTGTTCCCGGTAGAGCACCTGCGCCGGCTCACCGGCCAGATCCCCCGCGCCGCGTATTTCAACCTGTACGGCCCCACCGAAACCAACGTATGCACGGTACACCCGGTTCCGGCGCCGTTGCCGATGGGCAGCGCCCCGCTGCCCGTCGGCCGGGCCTGCGCCAACACCGAGGTCTTCGCCCTGGACGAACAGGGGCGGCCCGCCGCTCCGGGAGAGAGCGGCGAGCTGTTCGTGCGCGGGCCGAGCCTGATGCAGGGCTACTGGGAACGGCCGGAGCAAACCCAGGCGGTGCTCCTGCCCCACCCGCTGCATCCCGAGCGCCCGGAGCGGGTCTATCGCACCGGCGACCTGGTGCGGCTCGACCAGGCGGGCGACTACCACTTCCTGGGGCGGCGCGATGCCCAGGTCAAGAGCCGCGGCTATCGCATCGAGCTCGGCGAGATCGAGGCGGCCCTGTACCGGCATCCGGCGGTCGCGGAGGCGGCGGTCATCGCGGTGCCCCACGAGGAGTTCGGTTGCACGCTGCGCGGGGTGATCGTGGCGCGCGAAGGGCATAACATAGACCGCGGCGACCTCGAGGCATTGTGCGCGGAACTGCTGCCTCCTTACATGATCCCGGCGGAATTTCAATTCCGCGCCGCGTTGCCCAAGACATCCAGCGGCAAGCTGGACCGCAAGGCGTTGCAGCAGGCATAGAAACTGAGGTTTCGACCGGGCCCGCGTGGTCTGGAACACGCACCATCGACCGCGGTATGTGGCGGCGTACTCTTGAAAGGAGCGCCCATGAGTTCGAGCACGGCTGGAAAATCCGGAAACGACGAGAACAAGATAAGCCGCGACGAGGGCAGTCATGCTCCCGATTCACCGGGCCCGCACACTGGCATCGAGCTTCATCATCCGGTCGCCTTCTGGATCGGCGTACTGCTGCTGACGGGAGGGGTCCTGCTCCATCTCCCCGAGTTCCTGTCGATGGAAGGGATGGGCTACCGGATGGCCGGGATGCCGATGTCCATGGAGATGCTCGGAGGCATGGCCGCGATCCTCGCCGGCCTGGGGCTCGCGACCTACGGCGTGGTGCCGCGGCTGTCCGCGCTTGCGCCGCGCCGGGACGTCGACGCCGAGCTCCATATCCACGGCATGGACAACGCCGGGCTCACCGGCGCCCACTGGTGGCTGCTGTTCGTGCTCGGCATCGCGCTCGTCATCGACGTGATGAAGCCGGCCACGCTCGGTTTCGTTCTTCCGGGCATGCGCCAGGAATACGGATTCACCACGGCGCAGGTCGCATTCTTTCCCTTCGTGGCCCTGACCGGGACCACCATCGGCTCGATTCTGTGGGGGGTGATGGGCGACCGGCTGGGCCGCCGGGCCACCATCCTGCTCGCGTCCCTGTTCTTCATCGGCACCTCGATCTGCGGATTCATGCCTTCCTTCCAGTGGAACCTGTTCATGTGCTTCCTCATGGGGCTTTCGGCCGGCGGCATGCTGCCGATCGTCTACGCGCTGATGGCCGAGACCGTGCCGGCGCGGATGCGCGGCTGGCTGGTGATCCTGCACGGCGGCCTGGCCACGGCCTGCGGCTACCTGGTCGCCAGCGGCCTGGCCACCCTGTTCGAGCCGACCTACACCTGGCGCATCCTGTGGTTTTTCGGACTGCCCACCGGCCTGATCATCATCCTGCTGAACCGCTGGATCCCGGAGTCGCCGCGGTTCCTGCTTCAGCGGGGAAACGAGAGCGCGGCGCGGGCGGTGATGAGCCGCTTCGGGATCGTCGTCGAGAAGCGCCGGGCCGGGGAGGCCAGGGTTCCCGCTGCCGCGCCCTCCGGCGCCGGCGCGAAAAACCGGGTCCTGGCGCTGTTCAGGCGGCCCTACGCGCTGCATTCAATGACCATCGTGCTCTACGGGCTGGGCTGGGGACTGGTCAACTGGGGATTCATCACCTTCCTTCCCACCGTGTTGCGCGATGCGGGGTTCAAGGTCGGCACCGCCAGCGCGCTCCTGTTCTATTCCTCGCTCGCGGCGATTCCCGGGACGCTGCTTGTCGCGTTTCTGTACGGACGGTGGAGCAGCCGCAAGACCATGATCACCTTCGCTGCCCTGACCTCGGCCGTGATGATCGGCTTTGCCGTCCTGAGTCCCGGGCTCGGCAGCCTGAGCCAGCCCGCCATCGTGCTGCTGGGCATGGTCCTGATGGTATCGTGCACCGCGGTGATCTCGATGCTTTCGCCGTATGCGGCCGAGGTCTATCCGACGCCGCTGCGGGGCACCGGCAGCGGCATCGCGGCGGGAAGCAGCAAGCTGGGGGGGATGGTGGGTCCTCCGTTGATGGGCTTGCTGCTGACGACTTCCGGGACCCCGATGATTCCCATCCTGGCGATGGGCATCCCGATCGGTTTCGCCGCGCTGGTGCTGTGCTACGCCGGACTGGAAACGCGGGGCAAGGGGCTGGAGCAGATCGCCGACAGGGTTCGCTCCTGACCCGGGCTTTATCCCCCATGGCGGATTTCGAAGGTCGCCGCGCGGCCGTGCCGAGACGCGTTTGCGGCATCCGGCTATAATGGTTCACGGCGTTTTCGCGCGCCTGCCCCACGTACGTAAAGGACAATTTCCGGAGTCAACATGCCAACGCCCAACCACGACATCACCCAGCTGCTGACGAACTTCATCACAACCGAGATGGCCGCCCGTTCCGGGGGCGACGCGCCGGCGCCGGATTTTCCCATCATCGAGGCCGGGCTGGTGGACTCCCTGGGCATCTTCAAGCTCGTCGCCTTCATCGAGGAACAGTTCCGGGTGAACGTCGAGCCGGATGAAATCCTGTTCGAGAACTTCGCCACCATCAATGCGATCACGAAATTGGTCCGGGCCAAGCAGTCGGCGCCGGGTGCCGCGGGAACATGATTTCGTAGATTTTCCCGCAATGGCCTTGCATTCGGGAACAAGGGGAGGAGAACATGAACATACCGAAACGGTGCGATGTCGTCATTATCGGTGGCGGTCCGGCCGGCAGCATGGCTGCCACCTTCCTCAGGCAGAAGGGCTACGACACGGTGCTCTTCGAGAAGCAAAAGCACCCTCGCTACATGGTCGGCGAGAGCCTCATCCCCCAATTCTGGAAGTATTGTGATATCGGCAAGGTTTCCGACAAGATTCAAGCGGAGGGTTTTATCCAGAAGCAAGGCGGGACGGTGGTCTGGGATGGGGTGATTCGCCAGGCGGCGTTCAAGGACTTTGGGTACACCCGCCCCGCGCTGCACGTCGAACGGGACCGATTCGACCAGATCCTGCTGGAACACGCCCGGGCGCAGGGCGCCCAGGTCTTTGAACAGGTTTCGGTGGTAAACGCCGATCTGAACCAGGGCGAGCAGGTGAGCGTGACTTACCGCCCGGCCGGCGAGAAAACCCTCAGCCAGATTTCCTGCCGGTTCATCATTGACGCCAGCGGCCAGAATGCCGTGATTGCCCGACAGCTGGGAATCCGTGTCGCTGACAAAGAGTACCCCTTCATGAGCGTTTGGGGATACTTCACCGGATCGAAGTATGTGGCCCTGGATGGAAAGGCCTATCCCTTCGAAATGCTCCGGACCGTACCGCCGACCACTTTCATTTCCTCCACGGAAGGATGGGGGTGGAGTTGGCATATTCCGCTCAGGGAGACTACCAGCGTTGGCCTGGTTGTCCCGATCGAGCAAATGAAGTCGGTCAGGGCGGCAGACGAAGCATTGGAGGGGTACTTCCTCCGCAGGTGCTCCGAGATACCTTATCTGAATCGCCTGTTGGAAACCGCCAGGTACTGCGAGGGCAGCATGCATGTGATTCGCCCTTACTCCCATCGCCCCAAGCAACTGTGTGGTCCCGGCTTCTACCTCATCGGAGATGCGGCCGCGTTCATCGATCCGGTTCTGTCGGAAGGATGTCTTCTGGCCATGTATTCTGCGTACCTTGCGGCCTGGGCAATCGATCGCTCTTTCAAGGATCCAGGGCGTGTCGCGGAAAGTCAGGCCTTCTTCACCAACCAGTTTGCGGGCCGATATGAACTCGGCCATGCGTTGATGCTTACCAGCTACGGCGCTTCGGCCAAGGTGAGTGATGTTGCCAGGAATTCAATACAATTTGACAGTTCCAGAGAACGGGAATTGATGTATGTCGCGTTAACCATGGCCGGCCGGGCCGAGAATCTCCTGAAAGTGGTTAACCCGGCGGACAAAGAAAGAATCGCCGTCAATAAGTATCGGGTTCTGGAAGAGATCGTTTTCTGAGCCGATATATGGCCGTTCCCAAAACATGTGATGTGGTCGTAATCGGCGGCGGCCCGGCGGGAAGCCTGGCTGCGACCTACCTGAGCCAGGCCGGCTACCACGCGGTGCTGCTGGAAAAGCAGAAGCACCCGCGCAACGTGGTGGGCGAAAGCCTGATCCCCGATTTCTGGAAATACTGCGACGAGGCGGGGGTCAGCGACAAGATCGCCGCCGACGGATTCATCCGCAAGGCTGGCGGCATCGTTGACTGGCACGGGGCGACGCGCCGCCTGGCGTTCAAGGATTTCGGCTACACCCGGCCCGCGCTGCACGTGGAGCGCGATCGCTTCGATCACCTGCTGCTGGAGCATGCCCGGGAGCAGGGCGTGCAGGTGTTCGAGGACGTGGCGGCCCAGGGCGCCGAGCTCGGTGTGGCGCCGGGCGCGCGCGTCGCCTGCCGGGCGGTGGGCGGCGAGGAGTCGGCGCAGATCGCCTGCCGCGTCGTGGTGGACGCCAGCGGCCAGAACGCGGTGATCGGGCGCCAGCTCGGGCTGCGGGCGATGGACGAGGCGTTCCGCTTCATGAGTGTGTGGGGCTACTACACCGGCTCCCGATACCTGGCCGCCGACGGCGAGATGCATCCGGCCGAATCCGCGCGCAACGTGCCGCCCACGACCTATGTAACCTCGGTGCCGGGCACCGGCGACTGGGGGTGGTGCTGGCACATCCTGCTGCGCGAGTCCACCAGCGTGGGGCTGGTGCTGCCGATCGACGCCATGAAGAGCGTCAAGGACGGCCAGCAATCGTGGGAAAACTACCTGGACCGGCAGTGCCGCGCGCTGCCGCGGCTCGGCGCGCTGCTCGCCGACGCGCAGCTCCGCCCTGGCTCGGTGCGCGTGATCCGCGATTATTCCTATCGCTCGACCCGGCTGGCGGGACCCGGCTTCTTCCTGATCGGGGACGCCGCCGGCTTCGTCGATCCGATTTTCTCGGTGGGCGTGGTGCTGGCCATGTACTCGGCGCGGGCGGCGGCGTGGGCCATCGACCGCAGCTTCCGCGCGCCGGGGCGTGCCGCCGAGCACCAGGCGATTTACACCAAGCAGCTGCAATCCCGGGTGGAGCTGGCGCGGGCGCTGGCGCTGCCGCAGTACGAGGTCGGCAGCGCCGCTACCGGCGAGGCGAAGAAGGCGATGCAGTTCGCCGACGCCAACGCCCGGGCCCTGATCCGCGCGGCATCGCAGCTCACGGCACGCTCCCAGCACGTGCAGGCGCTGATGGACGACACCCCGGCGCCGGCCGGTCCCGAGGCGGACTGACGGGCCATGGCCGTCGGACCGGCACGCGACACGGCGCGCGTCAGAACCCTGGACCCGCTGCGGGAAAATTTCTTCAAGCTGCTGCGGCGCAGCTACCTGATCGCGGAAAAAAACGGGGGGGGCGGCCTCGCGGTCTACCGCTCCTGCGCAGAGATGATCCACCGTCTGTGCGGCGAGCCCTGGGCCCGGTCCACGATCTTCCCCGGCGAAACCGCGCTGGTGCGGCGTTTCCTGGCGGAAACGGGACTGCCGGCCCGCAACCCGGATGCGGTCGTGCAACACAGCCTGATGGGCAATTCGTGGCCGCCGACCTGGACCGCGATCCTGCTCAATCTGCCGCGCGGAAAATTCGAGTCGGTGTGCAGCGTGAGGGGCGCGGAAAACCTGCGCTCGGCGCGGGCCGCGGGCCGCGGAATCGTATTGACCCATTCCCACTCGCTGTTCAGCCAGATGTTCTGGGCCTGGCTCGAGCACGAGGGCATCGCCCCGGGGGTGACGCTCTGGCAATGGACCTGGGGACGCAAGCGCAAGGAGGTCAAGGACCCGCGGGTGATGGCGCTGGAGGGCGCCCGCGAGCTGCATGGAGCCCGCAAGGCGTTGCGCGACGGCGGACTGGTCCACGTCATGGCCGACGGCCAATGGGGCGGCGCCCAGCAGATCGTGCTGCCGTTGTGGAACCGCCAGCGGCCGTTCCGGCCGGCGTTCGCCGAGCTGGCGCTGGGGGCGAATGCACAGGTCATTCCGGTGGATGTGAGCCTCGCCGCAGACGGCGGGATCGCCATCGAGATCGGATCGCCGTTCGGCGACCAGCCCGCCGGCCGCGACTTGGCGCAGCGGGTCGAGGGGCTGGTGCGGGAGTACGTGGAGCACCTCTCCCGGCGCTGGCGCGAACATCCTGCCGACATACCGTGGTTCCAGATGAAGCGCCATCTGGCCTATCCCCCGGCGGCATCATGAGCCCCGCCCCGGGAGTGGACCGGCGGAACCGGCTTCGCCGTTCCGCCCTACGCGATCGCGGCGCCATGAAGCACGCGGTGTATGCCCCGGGCGCACAGATGCTGCGCCACACCGACGAGCATGGCGATCCCCTGCACCACTGGTGCTACCCGCTCGCGGATCCGCGCTGGGTGAGCGCGCGGGAGGCGCTGCACATGCGTCCCGACGACCCGGTCATCGGCCTGGAATTCGACGGCGGCTCGTGGGCGCTGCCGTGGTGGATCATGAAGAACCATCACGTCGCCAACCTGGTGCTGAACGGCAGGGCGGCGCTGGTTGCGCTGTGCGAGGTGTGCAGCAGCGCTGCGGCCTTCGACCCGGTCATCGAGGGGCGCCGCCACACCTTCCGGCTCGAGGGCCTGTACAACGGCACCATCATGCTGAAGGATTACGAAACCGGGAGCCTGTGGAGCGGCGTGACGGGGGCGGCATTCGAAGGGGCGATGGAAGGGCGGGTCATGGAGCGCCTGCCGGCGCTCCAGAGCACGTGGGCAGAATGGATGGAGCTGCGCCCGGACACCCTGGTGCCCGACGGCGAGGGAGAATCCCGCGAGGGCCACGGCGCGGGCCATGTGCCGGGCAGCCCGATGGTGGGGCCGGACATGCGCGGGATGCTGCAGCATGCCGACCTGCGCCTCCCCCATTACGAGCTGGTGCTGGGCGTGCTCGCCGGCGCCGCCGCCCGCTGCTACCCCCTGGCGGCGCTGGCGGGAGCCGGCCGCGTTCTCAACGATACCCTCGGGGGAGAGGACATCGCTGTCTTCTGGCGCCCCGGCACCTGGATGGCCAGCGCCTACCGCCGCCAGCTGGACGGGCGCACTCTCACCTTCCGCAGCGAGGGCGAGTCGGTGGTGGACGAGGAAACCGGCAGCCGCTGGGAAATTTCCGGCGTCGCCGGTTCCGGACCGCTGCAGGGCCGCCAATTGCGCTATGTGCACTCGGGGGTCGAGGAGTTCTACATCTGGGCGGCGTTCCACCCCGAAACGGAGATATATGGCCACGCCGCGGACGCCGGGGCGGCTGCGGACCGGGACGGATGGACCGGCAGCGCCTACCCGGCCCCGGTGCGCCAGGCGATCAGGTCGCGATGGTGGCCCCGGGACACGAAACTGCTTGCCGTGGGTTGCGGCGACGGGATGATCGCGGCGTGGCTGGCGGAGATGGGACTGAAGGTGGTCGGCGTCGATCCCGAGCCCGGGAACATCGAGCGCGCGCGGACCTGTTTCCGCGGGCTGCGGCGGCTCAGGTTCCGGGTGGCGGACCTGCGCCGGCCCGTGGCCTTCGACCGGCGGTTCGACGCGGTGCTGGATCACGGCTACCTGCACCGGCTGGATCCCGGCGCGCGGGCGGCCTACGCCGCCAACATCGCCGCGGCCGCCGCGCCGGGGGCCCGATTCCTGCTGCTGATGCCGGTGCCGCCGGAACAACTGCGGGAGCGCATACGCAATGTCCGGCAGTTGTTCGAATCGACTTTCGAGCTCGTGAAAGCGCGGTCGGTACCGCTCCCGGCGGAGGCGGGCGAGGGGACGCCATCCGGCGTCGCGTTCCGCCTGGTGCGGCGCCCGTAGGGTGCAACCGCGCAGCGGGTTGCACCAAATCATCCGCGGTGGATTGGACGCAAAAACAACCGGCGGAACCGGCGTTGCGGTTCCGTGGACCGGCGGAACCGGCTTCGCCGTTCCGCCCTACGCGGTGAGCGGCCAATCCGTCGGCATGCGCGCGTGAACGTAGGGTGCAACCGCGGAGCGGGTTGCACCACGACAACCGCGCATCGGACTGCGCCGAAAAAATCGGCGGAACCCACGCTGCGGTTCCACCCCATGCGGATGCGCAACGGGTAGGGCGGAACGGCGAAGCCGGTTCCGCCGCACGCCGGGGGCCGTAGGGTGCAACCGCGCAGCGGGTTGCACCAAATCATCCGCACCGGGTCGGACGCAAAAACAATCGGCGGAACCCGCGTTGCGGTTCCGCCCTACGAGGCGGGTCAGGCGCTGATCCGCAGCACGTCCACCTTGCCGAGCCACATTACGGCGCGCATCGCCGCCCCATGCTGGGCGGGCGGGAGGCTCTCCAGCAGCTTGGCCAGCGTGGACCCGGGCTGCTGCGCGACCCAGTTCAGGATCAGCGCGCACAGCTCTTCTCCCGGGAGAATCGGGCGGGCGTACTCCATCATCGGCAGAGCGCGCAGCAGCTCTACCCGCTCCCGGCTCGCCTCCGGGCTCAGGGCGAGCCTGTGGCCTGGTCCCAGGATCGTCGAAGGATAGCCGGAGAACAGCCAGAACGGGTCGGTGCGCCGCGGGTTGGCGAGTCCCGGGCGGGCGGGGGCAGACGGCGTAGCGCCGCGGCGCTTTTCCGCAAGCTCGTGCCACAGGGCCTGGTAACGGGCGATCACCACCGGCCAGTCGAACTCGGCGAGCGCCCGCTCACGGGCCGCGGCCCCCATTTTCCTGCGCAGATCCGGGTCGTTGGCGAGCCGGGCGTAGGCCTCGGCGCAGGACGCCACGTCCACGCTGATGAACTGGCTGGCGTGCCCGATGTAGTGGTCGTAGGTTGCCCGTCCGTCCTCATGCAAAGCCGCGAGATCGGCGCCGAGGGGCGCCGGCGCCATGCAGGTCGGAATGCGGAAGCCATCAATGCCCTCGCGCACGGTGCCGCGGTAGCCGTCCCAGTCGCTCACCACGCCGGGCAGCGCGGCGGACATGGCTTCCACGGGAGTGAGGCCGAAGGTTTCCTGGATGTTGTCCACCAGCGAGGTGAACACGTCGGCAGCCTGCCAGATGTCGCGCCGCACTTCCGGGTCGCGGCCGTCGAGGAAGATCGCGTTGACCGAGGGACAGAACTGGCGCGCGCCGTCCCGGAACTGGCCCTCGACGAACTCGTTGGCAAACCACCCGGCCTGGATCAGGTGCAGCCTGGCGCGGGTGCGGGCGGCGGCAGCCTCGAGGGCGAGGTACATGGGCAGGGGGTTGGCCTTGGCGTGGAAGCTCAACCGCCCCAGGAACAGGAACACCACGTCGTCGGGCCCGATCCCGAGGCGCTGACGCCATGCGCCGCGGGCGGCCTCGCGCGGCGCCAGTGCCTCGCAGTCCGCGCCCAGGGGAATGAGGGAAAGGGTGGGGCGCGGAAAGGCCTGCGCCTTGAGGCGCTCCCTGAGAAATTCCGCTTCCAGATCCAGTAGCCGGCGCACCGATTCCAGCACCACCTGGGAGGTGCAGATCAGCGCGTCCCAGGGCTCGACGGGCGAGGTCAGCATTTCGGCGATCGCGTCCATGGCGGTGTGGGAGGCGGTGGTGTGAGTCACCCCGCACAGGCTGTAGCGGGCGGCGCCGACGCGGCGCCGGCGCCAGGCGAAGCCGCCAAGTCCGGGACCGGGAAGATACAGGGTGCCCGGCTCCGCGAGCTGCTCCAGCCGCTGGTACGGAATCCATTTCACCGGCCGCGGCGCGGGCGAGTTTTCCTCGCAGGCGCGGGTGAAGGATTGCAGCGCGGAGCGCCGCGCCGCGTAGCAGAAAAACGCCTCGAGCCGGGCATGCCGGATGAATCCCCGCAGGAAGCCCTCCCCGGCGGCCTGCCGTCCCATGAGCTTCGGGCCCGTGGTCGTGTAGCCTTCCGGCTCGTAATAGATCGCGGCGTTGGCGTGGTTCAAACTTATCTCCCCAATATCTGGCGGAACCCGTTTCGCGGTTCCGTGCACCGGCGGAACCCGCTGCGCGGTTCCGTGGACCGGCGGAACCCAATGCGCGGTTCCGTGGACCGGCGGAACCCGCTGCGCGGTTCCGCCCTACGGCATCCATCGGTCATCGTAGGGCGGAAGGGCAACGCCCGTTCCGCCGGTCGCAGGGCATGGTCCATGCGGTCATCGTCGGGCGCAACGGCAACGCCGGTTGCGCCGGTCAATCGATTTGGTGGAACCCGTTTCGCGGTTCCGTGCACCGGCGGAACCCGCTGCGCGGTTCCGCCCTACGACCATTTCACCGTTTCGGATTCATCCCACCGTAGGGCGGAAGGGCAACGCCCGTTCCGCCGGTCGAATCATTACGCAAAGCTAAACCAATCGGCTGCCGCATTGTAGCTCACGGCGCCGATGACGCTGCCGCTCACGTCGATCCGGAAATCCGCTCCCGGATCGAAAATCCCGTCGCCGTTCAGATCGATCAGCAGGCTGCCGGAAACGAATGCAATGTTGTCGCTGCCGGCCGCCAGCGCGGCGCCCACACCGGCATCGGCGCCGAGGGCGGCGAGACTGACGCCGCCCAGCATGAGCCCGGCCTCCACGCCCGGCGTGAAATCGAGGACATCGAGCACGTCCGCCACGATCACGTCCGCCCCGCCCGGGGAGAGATCGCCGGTGCCCGGAGCGGCCGCGGCGTAGCGGAACAGGTCGGCGCCGTCGCTGCCGAACAGGGTGTCATTGCCTTCGCCCCCGTCGAGCACGTCGTTGCCCGCTCCGCCGTAGAGCACGTCGTCCGCCTCGCCCCCCTGAATGGAGTCGTCATTGCCCGCTCCGCGCAGGACATCGTTGCCCGCGCCGCCGAACAGGGTGTCGTTGAAGGCTCCTCCATAGAGCACGTCATCGCCCCCGGCGCCGTGGGCCTCGTCGTTGCCACCGGCCCCGCGCAGCGTATCGTTGCCCGCGCCCCCGTAGAGCAGGTCGTCGCCTGCCTGGCCGCGGCTCTCGTCGTTGCCTCCGGCGCCGCGCAGCGTGTCGTTGCCCGCGTCCCCGTAGAGCAGGTCGTCGCCCGCCTGGCCGCGGGAATCATCGTTGCCGTCGCCGCCCCGAAGGGTGTCGCTGCCGTCCTGGCCATACAGGGTGTCGCCGCCGGCCCCGCCCAGGATGCTGTCGTTTCCCGGACCGCCCAGCAGCCGGTCGCCGCCACCCGCGCCGATCAGGGTGTCGGGACCAAGGCCGCCGATCACCCCCTCGATGCCCACCAGGGTGTCGCTGCCGGCGCCGGTGGCCGTGTTGGAAATGAGGCTCACGGTGACGCCGGCAGAGGCGGTTTCGAAGCTCGCCAGGTCGAAGCCGGTGCCGCCGTCGAGGCGGTCGTTGCCGGCGCCGCCGTCCAGGGTGTCGTTGCCGGAGCTGCCGGCGAGGGTGTCATTGCCCCCGGCGCCCCGCAGCAGGTTGGCGGCGGTGTTTCCGGTAATGGTATTGGCGAGATCGTTGCCGGTGCCCTGGAGGCTGGCGCTTCCCAGCAACACGAGGTGCTCCAGCGCGGGGGCGAGGGTGAAGCTCATCGTGCTGCGCACCGTGTCGGTGCCGGAGGTTTCGACAATGACGTCCCCCGGGTCATCGATCCCGTAGGTGTCGTTGCCTGCCCCGCCGATGAGGGAGTCGGCCCCGGCGCCGCCGTCGAGGCTGTTGTCGCCGTCGCTGCCGGTGAGGGTGTCGTTGCCGGGGCCGCCGATCAAGCCTTCGACGCTTACCAGGGTGTCGCTGCCGGCGCCGGTCGCCGCATTGGAAATGAGGCTCACGGTCACGGCGGCCGAGGCCGTCTCGAAGCTGGCGACGTCGAAACCGGGACCGCCGTCGAGATCGTTGTCGGCGGCGTTGCCCACCAGGGTGTCGTTGCCGGAGCCGCCTTTCGCGTTTTCGATCGTTGCGCCATAGGCAATGGTGAGGTTCTGGTTGACCTGGGACTGGCCGTTGAAGCGCAGCGGCCCGATGTAGCTCCACTGCCCGGAATTCAAATTGATGAGCGCGGCGGAGGACTGGTTGGACCAGTCGATGGTGTCGTTGCCGCCGGCGTCCCAGATGGTCATGTAGATCTTCTCGTCCACCGCCCAGGTGTAGGTGTCGTCGAACTTGCGGGTCTCCATGTTGGCGCCGTAGAGGTATTGCATCGCCAACACGTCGTGGAGCATCGGGGTCTGGGGAAAGAGACTGGCATTGACGGGGGCATCGAGCGATTCGCCGACCCGCTGCTTGTAGCTCATGATCGTGAACGGGTGGGCATCGATGGAAGTGGGCGCCCTGAGCCCGTCGTGGGGATGGTCGAAGCCCAGCGCGTGGCCGATCTCGTGCATGAAGGTGTGGTAGCCGTAGTTGCCCGGCGCGGGGCTGTCGAAAGTGCTGCTGGCGCCGTCGATCCAGATGTCTCCGGCGTAGGCAGTGGGCGCCGGCGTGTAGGCGTGAGCGAAATCGGATTCGGTGGTGGAGCCGAAACGGATGTCGCCCGCCACCGTGGAGCTGTCGGTCACCTCCTGGAAGGTGAGGTTCGCCACCTCGGCCCAGGCGCTGAGGGCCGCAGCGAAGGCGGCCTTCTGGGCGTCGGTCAGGGCCGGGCCGGGGTTCCAAGGCTCGCCGGTGCCGGAGGGCGATCCGTAGCCCGTGGCGTCGTCGGTGGACCAGGCGGAATCGGGCGACTGAAAGCTGTAGGTAATGGTCGCGCTGGTGCCGAGGTCCCCGCCCCATTTCGTGCCATTCAGCAACTGGCCGCCCTGCACGGGCCCGTCGAGCAGGCTGTCGATGGCGATGTTGCCGCTGATTGCAACGTCGGTGACGACGCCGGGAGAGGTGGGGGTGGCCATGGAGGAGATGGCGGGGAATGTTCGGCCGATCACAGTATAACGCGGCTCGGCGCATCGGGCTGACGGACGCCGGGTTGTCCCGGTGCAACCGGCTTCGCGGTTGCACCCTACGGCGGAACCGGCTTCGCCGTTCCGCCCTACGAAGCCCCGGCCGACGCCTGTGGTTTGGCCCCGCCGCCCATCGCAAGGGCGGAACCATGTAGGACGGAACCACGCAGTGGGTTCCGCCGGTCCGGCCCACGCCGGTGGTTTGGCTCCAACGATCGCGTAGGGTGGAACCACGCATTGGGGTTCCGCCGGTTGGTGGTGCAACCCGCTTCGCGGTTGCACCCTACGTGCGCCCGGCCGTCGGGGCGATGTCCATCGCGTAGGGCGGAACCGCAACGCGGGTTCCGCCGGTTGTTGTTGCGTGCAACCCGCCGCGTGGTTGTCCTGGTGCAACCCGCTGCGCGGTTGCACCCTACGTGCGCCCGGCCGTCGGGACGATGTTCACCGCGTAGGGCGGAACCGCAACGCGGGTTCCGCCGGACCACGGAACGCGAACGCGGGTTCCGCCGGCCGGTTTTTTTGCGGATACAATGCGCGCATGAATCCGATCCGCTATCGCATCGATCCCAAGGACCCCACCGCCCACCTGTTCGAAGTCTCCTGCACCGTGGACGATCCCGATCCCGCCGGGCAGCGCTTCGCCCTGCCGGCGTGGATTCCCGGCAGCTACCTGATCCGGGAATTCGCGCGCAACATCGTCACCGTCCGCGGCGAAAGCGACGGCAAGCCGGTGGCGCTGGAAAAACTCGACAAGCACACCTGGCGCGCTGCGCCGGCGCGCAAGCCCCTCACCGTCATCTGCGAGGTGTACGCGGGCGATCCGGCGGTGCGCGGCGCCCATCTCGACACCACCCACGGCTTTTTCAACGGCACCAGCGTGTTCCTGCGGGCGCCGGGGCGGGAGGACCGCCCCTGCGCCGTCGAAATCCTTCCTCCCGCGGGGGACGGCTACCAGCGCTGGCGGGTGGCCACGACCCTCCCCCGGGCCGGCGCCGCGGCCTGGGGCTTCGGCGCCTACCGGGCGAAGGATTACGCGGAGCTGATCGATCACCCGGTGGAGATGGGAGAGTTCGCCGTGGCGAGCTTCCGCGCCTGCGGCGTTCCCCACGACCTGGTCATCACCGGGCGCCACCGGGCCGACGCCGAGCGCCTGCAGCGGGACCTGAAGACCCTGTGCGAGGCGCATATCCGCTTCTTCGGCGAGCCCGCGCCCATGGCGCGCTACCTGTTCCTCGCGACCGTGGTGGACGAGGGCCATGGCGGCCTCGAGCACCGCGCCTCCTGCGCCCTGCTGCTGAGCCGCGACGACCTGCCGGCGCCGGGGGAAAAGAAGGTCTCGGAGGGCTACCGCAGTTTCCTGCGCCTGTGCAGCCACGAGTATTTCCACACCTGGAACGTCACCCGCATCCGGCCCCGGGTGTTCGCGCCACACGATCTGGACCGGGAAAACTACACCCGCCAGTTGTGGGCGTTCGAAGGCATGACTTCCTACTACGGCGACCTGCTGCTGGCGCGCTCCGGGCTCGTTTCGCCCGCCGCCTATCTGGAAATGCTGGGGCAGACCGTCACCAAATTGCTGCGGGCCGGCGGCCGCCACCGGCAGACAGTGGAGGAAGCGAGCTTCGATGCCTGGATCAAGTTCTACCGCGCCGACGAGAACGCGCCCAACGCCCTGGTGAGCTACTACACCAAGGGGGAGCTGGTGGCGCTGGCGCTGGACCTGATGATCCGGCGCCGCAGCGGCGGAAAGCGCTCCCTGGACGACGTGATGCGGGCTCTGTGGGAGCGCCACGGCAAGCCCGGCATTCCCCTGGAGGAAGGCGAGGTGGAGCGGGTGGCCGCCGAGGTTTCGGGGATCAGGCTGGCGGCATTTTTCAGCGACGCGCTGCGGGGAACCGGGGACCTGCCGCTCCCGCAGTTATTGAGGAGCGTGGGGGTGGCCTGCCGGGTCCGCCCCGCCGAGTCGGCGGAGGACAAGGGCGGCAAGCCTTCCGCCCGGAGCGCCGCAGCCCTGGCCCGGCGCGCGACCCTGGGGGCCCGCACCGCCGTCCGGGGCGGGGACCTGAGGCTCACCCACGTGCTGGATGGCGGGACCGCCCGGGGCGCGGGACTCGCGGCCGGCGACACGCTGCTGGCCCTGGACGGGATCCGCGTGACCCCCAAGAACCTGGAGCGGCTGCTGCGGCGCTACCGGCCGGGCGACAGCGCCCAGCTCCACTTCTTCCGCCGCGACGAGCTGATGGCCGCGACCCTCGTGTTCAAAGCGCCGGAGCTCGATACCTGCGTCCTCGCGTTCCGGGAGAATCCGGGGCGGGCGGTGCTGGAGCGGCGCAAGGCGTGGCTGGAGGGATCGTGATGGACCGGTGGAATGGACCGGTGGAATCCGCATTCGCGGTTCCGTGGATCGGCGGAACCCACTGCGTGGTTCCGCCCTACGGGTGGCCGTGGTGGAATCTGGCGGAACCCGCATTCGCGGTTCCGCCCTACGGCCATTCCACCGTTTCGGATTCATTCCACCGTTTCGGATTCATTCCACCGTAGGGCGGAAGGGCAACGCCCGTTCCGCCGGTCCAAATCGGCGACGCCGATCGCGCCGGTCGCGTCATCCACGGGACGCCGTTTTGCGTTTCGGGTATTGGCGGAACCCGCTTCGCGGTTCCGCCCTACGCAAATGTCCGATTATCGGCGCTTCAGGTTTCCCGGCGGCACCTATTTCTTCACCGTGTGCCTGGCGGACCGGCGGTCCGATCTGCTGGTGCGGCAGGTCGCGGCGTTACGCCGGGCCGTCACGGAAACCCGCCGCCTGCGCCCGTTTCACGTGGATGGCTGGGTGGTGCTTCCGGAGCACCTGCATTGCATCTGGACCCTGCCGCCGGGGGACGCCGATTTCTCCAACCGCTGGAAAGCCATCAAGATCCGATTTGTCCAGGCTCTCCCTGCGGTGGAGCACCGCTCGCCCGCACAGGTCGCCCGCGGCGAGCGGGGAATATGGCAGCACCGCTTCTGGGAGCACGCCATCCGCGACGAGGAGGATTTCGCCCGGCATCTGGATTACGTCCATTTCAATCCGGTGAAACACGGGTGGGCGAAGACGGCGGCGGCGTGGCCCTATTCGACGTTTGGCCGGTGGGTGGCGGCGGGTACGTATCCCCACGATTGGGGTGGCGACGCGGTGGCGGATATCGATGTCGGCGAATGAATGGGCGGAACCCGCATTCGCGGAACCGTGGACCGGCGGAACCCGCATTCGCGGTTCCGCCCTACGGCCATTTCACCGTTTCGGATTCATTTCACCGTAGGGCGGAAGGGCAACGCCCGTTCCGCCGGTCCCGGAGCCGCGAATGCATTGACGTCGAGCGCAACGGCGAAGCCGGTTGCGCGCCCCCACAAAAAAAAGCGGCCACACGTTGCGTGTGGCCGCTTTGCATTTGACGCGGGGGGCGAGGCCGCCCGCCCCCGTCGCCGGTTACGCTAGCGTGAAGACATCGTTCACGTAGTCGTAGGTCACGGTGGTGACGCCGACCCCGCTCAGGTCGATCTGGAAGTCGAGGCCCGCGTCGAAGTTGCCGTCGAGATCCAGGTCCACCTGCAGCACGCCTCCGCTGAACGCCACGCTGTTGGTCGCGTCGATCGCCGTGCCCAGCGCGGTATCTGCGGTAAGGGCGGACAGGAGCACTCCGCCGATGTCGAGCAGGCCCTCCACCGCCGCGGTGAAGTCGATCACGTCGGTGGTATCCGCAAGGCCGATGGAGTCCGCGCCGCCGGGCTGCAGGTCGCCGTTCGCGAGGTCCACCGCGTCGTAGCGGAAGACATCGGTGCCGAACCCGCCGCTCATCGTGTCGTTGCCCAGCCCGCCGACGATGGTGCTGCCGCCGTTGCCGGCATCGATGAGGTCGGCGCCGTTGCCGCCGAGGATGCTGTCCACCCCCGCGCCGCCGTTGATGGTGTCGCCGCCGGTGCCGCCCACGAGGGTGTCATCGCCATCCCCGCCGTTGAGCAGGTCGCGGCCGGCGCCGCCGACCAGCAGGTCATCGCCGTCGTTGCCGTTCAGGGTGTCGTTGCCCTGGCCGCCGCGCAGCGTGTCGTTGCCCGAGCCGGAGGAGATGCTGTCAGCCCCCAGCGCCCCGGCGAAGAACATGTCGACGCTGTCGGTGCCCATCAGCACGTCGTCGCCGGCGCCGCCGATCGCCCCCTCGAAGTTCTGGAACAGGTCGGTGCCCAGCTCGGCGCTGGTGACCGTGCCCGAGTCGAGGTCGAGGGTGAAGCCGGTCACGGCCGCGCTCATGTCGAGCACGTCCTGGCCGGTCCCGCCGTCGAGGGTGTCGTTGCCGAAGCCGCCGCTGACGGTGTCGTCGCCGGCGCCGCCGTAGATGGAGTCGTCGCCGCCGGCGCCGAACAGCATGTCGTCACCGTTGCTGCCCGACACGGTGTCGGCCCCGCCGCCCGCCTTCACCAGCACGCCGCTGCTGCCGCCGTCACCGAGGTTGATCAGGTCGTCTCCGAGACCACCCACGATGGTGGCGTCGTCGCCCACAAAGGTCCCCGCAGTGATGGTGTCGTTGCCGGCGCCGCCGCGGATCGAGGCCTCGTCCTGGCTGGAGATGTAGATCGAGTCGTCGCCGTCCGAGCCGCGGATGGTGTTGCCGGTGCCGCTATCGGCGACAATCGTGTCGTTGCCGGTCCCGCCCTCGAGGAAGTTGAAGTCCCCGCTGCCGAGGTCGAGGGAGTCGTCGCCGTCGCCGCCGTTGACGGTGTTGCTGTCGCCGTAGACATAGATACTGTCGTTGCCGGCGCCGCCCAGCACCGAATCCCGGTCGCCGGAGTACATGTTGATGGAATCGTCCCCGTCGCCGCCGATGATGGTGTTGTCGTTGCCGCTGTTGCCGAAGAGGAACGTGTCGTTGCCGGCGCCGAGGTCCACCAGGTTGCCGTCGCCGCCGCTGTAGAAGTAGATGGAGTCGTCGCCGTCGCCGCCGGTGATGGTGTTGTCGACGCCGCTGCTCCCGCTGTGCAGCGTGTCGTTGCCGGCGCCGAGGTCAATGTTGTTGCCCAGCGCCCAGGCCGAGCTGTCGAAGTACACCGAGTCGTCGCCGCCGCCGCCGATGACGGTGTTGCCGACGGCGTCGCCGTCGTTGAAGGAGATGGTGTCGTTGCCGCCGGCCATCCCGACCAGGTTGCCGTGGGCGTCGTTGCCGAAGTACACCGAGTCGTCGCCGGCGCCGCCGCGGACCGTGTTCCCCGAGGCGGTGCTGGAGAAGTACAGGGTGTCGTTGCCGATTCCCAGGCCGATGTTGTTGCTGTAGGCGTAGTCCTCGAAGTAGATCGAGTCGTTGCCGCCGCCGCCGGTGATGGTGTTGCCGCCGGCGGTGGACGCGATGTACAGGCTGTCGTTGCCCTGGTTGAGGCTGATCAGGTTGCCGAAGGCGTAGGAGCCGAGGTAGATCGAGTCATCGCCGTCGCCGCCGGTAATGGTGTTGCCAAGCACATAGTCGTCGATGAACAGGGTGTCGTTGCCGGCGCCCAGATCGATGCTGTTGCCCCAGGCGTCGGAGGCGAGATATACCGAGTCGTCGCCGTCGCCGGCCACGATGGTGTTGCTGCTCGCGGTGCTGCCGACGTACAGGGTGTCGTTGCCGGCGCCGAGGTCGATGTTGTTGGTGTAGGCGTAGTCCTCCATATACACCGAGTCGTCGCCGCCGCCGGCCACGATGGTGTTGCTGACCGCAGTGCTGGCGATGTACAGGGTGTCGTTGCCGCCCGCCACCAGGCTGTCGCTGGCGTCGTCCAGGTCAATGACGTTGCCGAAGGCGTCGGAGCCCAGGTAGATGGAGTCGTCGCCGTCGCCGCCGGTGATGGTGTTGCCGGCCACTGTGCTGTCGAAGTACAGGGTATCGTTGCCGGCCCCCAAGTTGACCAGGCTGGCGTGGATGTCCTCATCGCCAAAGACCGAGTCGTCGCCGTCGCCGCCGAGGATGGTGGTGCTGACCGCGATGCTCGCCAAATAGATGGTGTCGTCACCGGCGCCCGCGACGATGCTGTCGCCGAAGGGGCCCCAGCCGCCGAAGTAGAGGGAGTCGTTGCCGTCGCCGCCCAGCACGGTGTTGCCGCTGGTGGTGTCGTCGATGAACAGGGTGTCGTTGCCGGCGCCCAGGTCGATGAAGTTCCCGTGGGCTTCGGAATTGAAATAGACGGAGTCATCGCCGTCGCCGGCCACGATGGTGTTGTTGCTGACGGTCCAGGAAATGCGCAAGGTGTCGTCGCCGGCGCCCAGATCAATGTTGTTGGCCGCGGCCCAGGTGCCCAGGTACACCGAGTCGTCGCCATCGCCGGCCACGATGGTGTTGCTGTCGGCGCTGGAGTCGATGTACAGGGTGTCGTTGCCGGCGCCGAGATCGATGGTGTTGTGGACGCCCGTGCTGGCGAGGAAGATGGAGTCGTCGCCGGCGCCGCCGGTCAGGGTGTTGTTGCTGGCGGTGCCGCCAATGAACAGGGTGTCGTCGCCGGCGCCCAGGTCGATGTTGTTGTTGAGGGCCTGGGAACCCAGGTAGATGGAATCGTCGCCGTCGCCCGCCACGATGGTGTTGCTGTTGGCGGTGGAGGCCACGTACAGGGAGTCGTTGCCGGCGCCGAGGTCGATGTCGTTGCTGCCGGCGCCGTCCTCGAGGTACACGGAGTCATCGCCGTCGCCCGCCACGATGATGTTGCTGTCGGCATTGCCGTTGGTGTACAGGCTGTCGTTGCCGGCGCCGAGGTCAACGTTGTTGTTGGCCATGGCGTCGTCGAAATACACGGAGTCGTCGCCGTCCCCGGCCACGACGGTGTTGTTGGTGCCGCTATTCCAGACCCGGACGGTGTCGTCGCCGAGGCCGCCGGTGATGGAGTTGAAGCTGCCGCTCAGGGAAATGGAATCGTCGCCGTTGCCGCCGTCGAGGGTGCCGAAGTTGCTATTGGTGCCCCAGTTGCTCAGGGAGTCGCTGCCTTCGCCGCCGATGAGGGTGTTATTGTCGCCGCTGGTGGCGATGGAGTCGTCGCCGGCGCCGCCGTCGAGGAGCGAGTTGTCGCTACCGTAGAAGAGGATGGTGTCGGCGCCATCGCCGCCAAAGACGGTGACCTCGCCGCCCGGCCCGGTGATGCTGTCGTCGCCTCCCAATCCCAGTATCGAGTCGTTACCACCGTCGGTGGTGATACTGTCGTTGACGGTGTCGTTCCCCTGGATGAAATCATCGAAACTGGCGGCCATGATCTGCTCCTTGCTTATTTGAAGTTTATTGAATCAGGAACTGCAAAATCCAAAGCACGTTCGATTTCGGGTTCGCGCCGACGCCGTGCCGACATGAACTTTGGAATTGTGCAGCGCAACCCTACACAATTCCAAAATTCAAATCAAGGGACTTTTTTACGAGGCTAAAGAATTTCCGCAAGTCTCCCGGCTGGTGAGCGATGTCGAGATGCGTCAACTGTTATTGACTCTTTTTTCGGATTCCCCTTTGGACCATTCTAGTATCCCCCCGCAGAAACGGCCAAATGAATTTTTCGCTGCGGACTTTGCAATGCCGGATTGCAGAATTACAAGGGAAATGGTGAAGCAAGTTTTGTGCCGATGCGGCATGGGTATGGACTTGTTCCGTTTCGGATTTGCGGCTCACCGCGGAAACCCAGGCCGGCCGTTCGCGGGCGCGGAGCGTGGCAGGGCGCGCGGTGCGGGCCGCCTCCGGTGGCCGATTCCCGCGCGTGGCGCGTTTCGGAAAATAGTTACGCAAATGGTCACATGGGATGGGATGGGTATTGCCTTTGGGTTGCGGCGCAACGGGCGCTGCCGATTCGGTCCGGCGGAACGGGCGTTGCCGTTGCGTCCTACGTAAACGTAAACGCACACTGGCGGAACGGGCGTTGCCCTTCCGCCCTACGGCCGATGGACCCGTGGCCAATTCAAACACCCGGCCCATGGGATTCCCGACGGATCGCGTAGGGCGGAACCGCGCAGCGGGTTCCGCCAATTCAGCCGCCCGGCCAACGCGAGCCCCGATGGATCACGTAGGGCGGAACCACGGATGTGGGTTCCGCCGGTCCACGAACCGCGGATGCGGGTTCCGCCGGTCCACCGAACCACAAATATGGGTTCCACCAAACATGGCGGAACCCGCTTCGCGGTTCCGCCCTACGGCCACTCTGATAAACTGCGCGCGTTCCGGACCGTTCCCCCGACCCATACCCGACAAGAGGCCCTGAATTGTCCCAACGAATCCTGGTGACCGGCGGCGCCGGCTTTCTCGGCTCGCACCTGTGCGAGCGCCTGCTCAAGGACGGCCATGACGTATTATGCGTGGACAATTATTTCACTGGCACCAAGCGCAACGTGGTGCACCTGCTGGGAAACCCTCTGTTCGAGCTGCTGCGCCACGACATCACTTTTCCGCTGTACGTGGAGGCGAGCCGGATCTACAACCTGGCGTGCCCGGCCTCGCCAATCCATTACCAGTTCGACCCGGTGCAGACCACCAAGACCAGCGTGCACGGGGCGATCAACATGCTGGGGCTCGCCAAGCGCCTGAAGGCGCGCATCCTGCAGGCCTCCACCTCGGAGGTGTACGGCGACCCGGAGGTCCACCCCCAGACCGAGGACTACTGGGGCCGCGTCAACCCCATCGGCCCGCGCAGCTGCTACGACGAGGGCAAGCGCTGCGCCGAGACGCTGTTCTTCGATTACCAGCGCCAGCACGACCTGGACATCAAGGTGGTGCGCATTTTCAACACCTACGGGCCGCGCATGCATCCCAACGACGGGCGGGTGGTGAGCAACTTCATCGTGCAGGCGCTCAAGGGAGAGGACATCACGATCTACGGCGACGGCGCGCAGACCCGCTCGTTCTGCTACGTGGACGATCTCATCGAGGGGATGCTGCGCATGATGGAAAGCCCGCGCGGCTTCTACGGGCCCCTCAACCTGGGCAACCCCGGCGAATACACCATCCGCGAGCTGGCGGAAAAGACCATCGCGCTGACAGGGTCGAAGTCGAAGCTGGTGTTCGGGCCCCTGCCCCAGGACGACCCGCGCCAGCGCCAGCCCGACATCGGCCTCGCGCGCTCCGATCTCGGCTGGGCGCCCAGGGTCGCGCTGGAGGACGGGCTGAAGGAGACCATCGCCTATTTCCGGAAGATCATCGCGTCGTAACCAATTTCACGGAACCCGCATTCGCGGTTCCGCCCTACGTATTGCGTTTGCGGCTGAATTTGGCGGAACCCGCTGCGTGGTTCCGCCCTACGGTTTCGGCCATTTCGCGGGCAACCGTTTGTCCACCGTAGGGCGCAACGGCGACGCCGGTTGCGCCGGTCCAATCATTCGGCGGAGCCGTTTGCGGTTCCGCCATACGCGGGGCGCACAGGCGTCGAACCGGGAGGAAAACATGTTCTACGGCAACTTCGACGCGTACAGCCGCAAGGATTTCCAGGAGACGCTGCGGACCTTCCGCCGGGTCTTCGGACAGGTGTACGCCCGCGACAACCTGATCGCGTTGCAGCGCAGCGCGGGCTTTCTGCGGGACCCGCGGTTTCACGCCGCGTTCACCCGCCACGCCAAGACCCTGCAGGAAAAATCCCTCGCCTGGCGGCTGCACACCCTGACCTGGGCCGCGAACCATTGCCTGGGCGTCGCCGGGGATTTCGTCGAATGCGGCGTGTTCCGGGGCTTCTCCATGGCCGTGGTTGCGGACTACCTGGGCTTCGAGAACGTCAGCAAGACCCTCTACCTGTACGACACCTTCGAGGGCATTCCCGAGGAGTTCAACTCGGAGAACCGCTCGAACGCCATATACAAGCGGGAAAACGCCGGCGACCGGGATGCCCTGTACCGGCAGGTGCAAAACACGTTCGTGAAGTACCCCAATGTGAGGATCGTGAGGGGGATCGTGCCGCACTCATTGAGAGAAGCCTGCCCCGAGGCGGTCGCATTCCTGCACCTGGACATGAACTCGTCGAAATCGGAGATCGGCGCGCTGGAGGCGCTGTTCGACAAGGTGACCCCGGGCGGAATCGTCGTGTTCGACGACTACGGCTGGAGCGGCTACCTGCAGCAGAAGCTGGCCGAGGACGCGTTCATGGGGAAGCGCGGCCACCAGATTCTCGAGTTGCCGACCGGGCAGGGTTTGTTGATCAGGTAGGCGCAACGGCAACGCCGGTTGCGCCGGTTGGGTCATTCGGCAGAATCCGCATTCGTGGTTGGGATAATCTGGCGGAACCCACTACGCGTTTCCGCCCTACGTGTCGTGTGGCCGTAGGGCGCAACGGCAACGCCGGTTGCGCCGGCCGGCAAGTCATTTTCCAGGGAGCTGGCATGAAGGTCGTTTGGCTTGCGTCGTATCCCAAGTCCGGCAACACTTTCGCGCGCATGCTGCTGCACGATTACCTGTTCGGCCCGGCGGAAAGAAGCGCCGTGGTGGGGCGGCGAATACCCGATATCCCTGTCATCCTGGCCCAGAAATCCAAGCTGCCCGCGATGGGCGACAAGGCGGGAATCGTGAAAACCCATTTTTGCTTTTCGGGCTAGCATCCCCACGCGAGAGAAACGGCGGGCTTCATCTACGTCCTGCGCGATCCCCGGGATGTCCTGCTGAGCAACGCGCGATACCTCGGGGCCGCCTCCGAGGGCCGGCTGGAGAAGTTTTCGAGGGCGTTCATCAGCAACATGGGGGTGCCGCGCTGGCGGGAAATGGGATTGGGGAGCTGGCCTGAGCACCTTGCAAGCTGGATGGCCGCGACGCCCAGGATGCCGCATCTTTTCGTAAGGTATGAGGACTTGCGGTCCGACACGCCGAATACGCTGAAACGCATGGTGCGCTTCCTGGGATTGAAGCCGGATGATTCGAAGATCCGGATGGCGGTCGAGCGTTGCGCGCTCGAACGGGCCCGCGAAGCGGAGATCGAAGACAGGAAACAGGGCCGCGCCAGCCTGTTCTTCGGATCCAAGGGCGATGAGCCCTTTGTCGGGGATGGAAAAATGGGACAGTCCCTGGCGGGCATCGGCGAGGACATCGAAAAGGCGTATCGGGCGAAATTCGGAAACTTCGTGGAGTTGTTCGGTTATGGATGATTTCGCAGGGCGCAACGGCAACGCCGGTTGCGCCGGTCGGGTCATTCGGCGGAACCCGCGGCGTGGTTCGTGGACCGGCGGAACCCGCGGCGTGGTTCGTGGACCGGCGGAACCCGCTGCGCGGTTCCGCCCTACGCGGGGTACGTCGACGTGGGGATTCCTGGCCGAACCCGCTTCGCGGTTTCGCCCTACGCGATGCGGCCGTAGGGCGGAAGGGCAACGCCCGTTCCGCCGGTGGGCGTTGACGCAGGGCACAACGGCAACGCCGGTTGCACCGGTCCGAATCATTTGGCCGAAGCTTGAGAGGAGATTGCCATGATTGAAAGCCGCGAGCCGGCACCCGATCCCAAGGCCGCCTTTGCGGGGGCGCCGTTCGTCGTGCTGCTGGTCATATCGGGGGGATTGAACCAGTTCACCGCCAACACCCTGAAGAGCCTCCGGCGGGTGGGCGTTCCGCCGCAGAGCATCTGCCTGTTCTGCTCCGCCGCCGCGAAACCGGAGATCGAGCCGCTGTTCCCGGTGCTGGGACCGTCGAAGCTGCTGGTCCTGGAGGACGTGGTCGAATCCCGGGAACCGGCCAATGGCGAGGCCTACTCCGACTACGGCACCGCCGACTTCGGCCGCTTCACCTTCAACAAGTGGAAGGCGATACAGTGGCTGATGGAGGCCGGCGCGAAGCAGGTGATCTACACCGACGTGGATATCGCGTGGCGCAGGAACCCGATTCCGCTGCTGCTCAGCATCGCCAAGGTGTTCGACGTGGCGCTGCAGACCGAATGCCAGCCGACGTTTCCCCCGCACTTCTGCACCGGGTTCATGAGCCTCCGGAACTCGCCCTTCACCCATGCCCTGCTGCAGAGCCTGGTGAAGGTTCACATGACGATGCTGAAGGCCAAGCCGGAGATTCACGACCAGCAGGTATTCAACGCGCTGGTGTCGCGTAACCTCAAGCTGATGAAAAATATCTTTCCGCTGTCGGAGGCAGTGTTCCCCAACGGCCTGCTGGCGCGGTTTTTCACGCGGCAGGATCCCGAACTGGGGAAATTGTTCGACGCCCGCATCCAGCACGCGATATTCCACGCCAATTTCACGGTGGGGCTCGACAACAAGCGCAAGATGCTGGAGATCACCGGGAACTGGCTGCCCTGACGGGAGCCGGCTCGCCTGGCGCTTTGGCGGAACCCGCGTTCGCGGTTCGTGGACCGGCGGAACCCGCTGCGCGGTTCCGCCCTACCCGGGGTGCCTCGATGTGGGGATTCCTGGCGGAACCCGCTGCGCGGTTCCGCCGGTCCACGGCTCCGGCAATTTCGCGCGTGTTCGATTGTCCACCGTAGGGCGGAAGGGCAACGCCCGTTCCGCCGGTCCACGGCTCCGGCAATTTCGCGCGTGTTCGATCGTCCACCGTGGGGCGGAAGGGCAACGCCCGTTCCGCCGGTCCACGGCCCCGGCAATTTCGCGCGTGTTCGATTGTCCCCCGTAGGGCGGAAGGGCAACGCCCGTTCCGCCGGTCCACGGCTCCGGCAATTTCGCGCGTGTTCGATTGTCCCCCGTAGGGCGGAAGGGCAACGCCCGTTCCGCCGGTCGAATCATTTGATGGAACCCGTATTCGCGGTGGATTTGGCGGAACCCGCGTTCGCGGTTCCGCCCTACGCGACGGCGGCCAGCAGGCGATCCACCACGTGCTTCCAGGTGAAGCGGCCGTGGACGAACGGCGGGCCCTCGCAGCGGGCGCGGGCAATGAGGGACGGGTTTTCGACCACTTCGAGCATCAGGCTGGTGAGGTGGTCGAGGTCCGGGGCCAGGAAGTCCCGCTCCTCGCCCTCGATGACCATGGACTGCCGGCGGCTTTCGATATGCAGCGCGAAATCCGCCGCGGTGAAGTCGTCGGTGGGGCCGCCGCGGGTGCAGATCACCGGCAGTCCGCAGGCGCCCGCCTCCAGCACGGGCATGTTGAATCCCTCGGCCACATAGGGCGCGACATAGGCGTCGGCGGCCCGGTACAGGGCGGCGACCCGGGCAAAGGACATGGTGCGACCGATATAAACGCAGCGTGACATCACCGGCCCCGTCTCGGCCGGGGTGAGGACGGCGCGGGCGCACTCGGCCACGGACTCGCGCGAGCCGTACATGGCCTCGCGGCCCTTGAGGACGAGCCGGCAATCGGGATGGCGCTGGATGACGCGGGAGAAGGCCTTGAGCAGAATCCCGATGCCCTTGCGGTTGCTCATCAGGCCGACGTTGAGGAAGGTGAAGCGCCCGTCGAGGCGCAGCCGCCGCCGCAGCGCCTCGCGCCGGTCGTCGCTGGCCGGCCGGAAGATCTCCGGGTCCACGCCGTGGGGGACGACGCGGATCGCGTCCCGGTCGATGCCGCTGTGGACCAGTCCCTCCAGGGACCAGCGCGAGGGCGTGACCACCACCACCCCGGGAGCGATGACGGGCCTTCCCTCCGCGTCGCGCTTCATGTGTTGCAGCATCGCGCCGCTGATCCTGCCCCATTCGGTCGCCGCGAACACGCCGGTGCGCCGGGAGCGGGATTCCCCGAAATCGAACGGCCCGTACATGCGCAGGGTGACGTCGCCGGCCTGGTCCGCGCCGGGGGCGGGGACCGCCCGCAGCAGGGCTTCCTGCTCCGGCGCAAACATTCCGGAAACCTGCTTCCAGCGCTTGCGGAAGAACCGGTCGCGGTGAAACAGCCGGATGCCCGGGCGCTTCAGCAGCTCAAGCATCTGGAAGGAATTGACGATCGAGTAGGAATGGGGAACGAACCTCCAGCCCTCGACGATGAGATCCATGGCGGCGTCAGGTGGGAATGTTGCCGAAGCGCCGGCGGATGAGCTCATATTCCCGGTTGCTGCGGGCCTTGGCGTCGCCGCGCAGGGAGAGCCGGGCCATTCCGCCCCGGGGATTGAGGGTGCGCGTGACCAGGGGATGGGGCCCGCCGTTGAGCGCCAGCGCGCCCCGGCCCGCGGTGATTTCCAGGTAATGCGCAAGGTGGGGGCGATAGCGGGCGAGGTACTCCGGTTCCAGCGGAATCCGGCTCTCGATCAGGTGCAGGCGCGGGACGCGGGCCTGGTTCAGCCGGCCCAGCCATTCGTTGTCGAGGTGGTAGCGGTATTCGTCGTCGAATCCCCCGATGCGCTCCAGCACCTTGCGCCGCATGATCCAGCCCGAGGGTGTGGGAAAGTCGTTGAGCCGGAAGAACAGGCCCTCCGGAAACACCTCGGCCTGGTTGGACGAGACGAAGGGGTACTGGCCGAGCCGCTTCAGCGCAACCGCGAGATAGCGCGGGGCCCAGAAGTCGTCGTCCTCGAGAAACGCGATCACCTCGCCCGAGGCTTTCGCCAGCGCGGCATTGATCGCGGCCGTCTGGCTTTGGGCGCCCGCGGCGTGAATCACGCGGCAGGGCGCGCGGGACACCGCTTCCGGCGGGAGGTCCGCGCCGGCGTCGGTGCCGACGATGATCTCGACCTGTGGGGCGCTGGCCGCCTTGAGCGCATTCTGCCCCGCGACGGAGCGCAGCGCCCGTTCCAGGTAATAGCGCCCCGTCAGCGGATGGCGGGCGAGGCGCGTCGGGATGATGATGGACAGGCGCATTGGCCGGTATTCTTTTATCGAGATTCGTAAAACGGCGTGGCAAGCTTACACGCCACCCTGCCGCCCGTCAGGAGCCACGGCGCAGGGAACCGAGGATGATGCGCTTCAATGCCCCGCTGTCCCGGAGGTGCCGGATGACCACGTGCCCGCCCTCGGCGAACGGGTGAAGGCTCACGTTGGGGAAATTTCCCAGCCGTTCCGCGTGCCGCTTGTCCAGCGGGTGCGCCGGGCTGTAGTAGACGTTGATCCGGCAGCGGGAGCCGCGCCTGGCCTGAAGCAGCTTTTTCAAATCGAAATATTTCCTGCCGCCGCGGGCGCGGTGCACCCGCCGCATCTGCTCCGGCCAGCGGGCGTCGCGGTGCCAGAGCCGGTTCAGCCGGTCGATGAAGGTCTGGGGCCCGAAGGCGTGCACCTCGTCGGCCTCCAGCAGCAGGCCGAACACGATCGCGGCATATCCCCCCATGGAGTTGCCCACCAGCACCACCCGGTCCACGCCCGCACCGGCGATTTTCTCCCGCAGGAAGGCGGCGATGCCCCCGATGTCGTCCGCGATCCCGGGCAGCCCCTGGTGATACCAGGCCTGTCTCAGGTCCCGCACGAAGATCTTCTTGGTGTCGACCTCGCGGCAGAGATTGAAGAACTCGAACGGCGGCATGCCCAGGGCGCCGGCGATACCGCCGAAGGCGACCAGCAGGGTGCGGCTGTCCGCGGCCAGATCCATCGCCACCGGCGATGTCGTGGCGGCGAGGCCGCCCTCGAAGCCGCCCGGGGCGTCGCCGCCCGCGGGCTGCTCCGGTTCGAAACGTTCCAGCGATGGCATGGGTGTCATCAGTAAAATAAGCGTTCCCGACCAGCGCAACGGACGTCGCCGTTCCCGACCGGCGCAACCGGCGTCGCCGATCCGGACCGGCGGAACGGGCGTTGCCCTTCCGCCCTACGACCGATGGTTGCATTGGTCGGAACCGCGTAGGGCGGAACCGCGAATGCGGGTTCCGCCACATCATTCACCGGCGCAACCGGCGTCGCCGATCCGGACCGGCGGAACGGGCGTTGCCCTTCCGCCCTACGACCGATGGTTGCATTGGTCGGAACCACGTAGGGCGGAACCGCGAATGCGGGTTCCGCCACATCATTCACCGGCGCAACCAGCGTCGCCGATCCGGACCGGCGGAACGGGCGTTGCCCTTCCGCCCTACGACCGATGGTTGCATTGGTCGGAACCGCGTAAGGCGGAACCGCGAATGCGGGTTCCGCCACATCATTCACCGGCGCAACCGGCGTTGCCGATCCGGACCGGCGGAACGGGCGTTGCCCTTCCGCCCTACGACCGATGGTTGCGTTGGGCGAAACCACGTAGGGCGGAACCGCGGAGCGGGTTCCGCCAACCCCGAACCGCGAACGCGGGTTCCGCCAATTCAACCTATCCGCCCCTCGATAATTCTTCCACCTGCTGCGGTGAATAAAAATCCCGCCACGCCCCGTCTCCGCCTAGCAGGCGGTCCGCCACCTCGCGGATCAGTTTCCCGTCATACAGCGCGCTGCGGTTCTTGCTTTGCAGGTCCTCGTGCAGGTCCAGGGCGCCCGCGGTGACGGGGGCCAGCGCCCGGCCGCCGGAAGCGACGATGTCCTCGTAGCGCAGGATGTGGCTGTCCGGGAGCAGCGTCCGGTATTTTTCGAAATACCAGGAAACGAGGATGAGCTGGCGCGCGAGCCGGTCCGGTTCCGCCGCCAGCCGCTCCGCGAGCTTGCGGTCGAAGGCCTCGGCGAAGGGCGCGCGCCCTTCCCGCACCGGGACGGCGGTGCTGTTCCAGGAGCCGAGGACGCTCAGGGGATTGCGGATCACCGCGAAGCAGCGGAAGCGCGCGGCCAGGGGCTCGAGCAGGGCGGTGAAGGCGTTGGGATGCTTGATGGCGAGGAGAAAATCCGGAGCCAGCGGCTTGTCCACCGTGACCGAGAAGGTATCGATGATGGTCTGGCGCAACCCCTGCGGCGAGGCTTGGTCCGCGAACGAATTGTGGATCGAACGCCCGCCGACGGATTTGCCGGCGGCGGTGCCGTGAGCCAGGAGGGAGGCCCGCTGCGCCGAAAAGAAGGCCGCGATGTGGTCCATGCGCCGGGCCGGGTCCAGTCCGACGAGCTGCTCCAGGTTCATCGGCTCGTGCAGCGCCACGGCGCCGGGAAGCCGGTTCAGGAGGTGGCAGGTGAGGGTGGTTCCCGACCGCGGAAGGCCGGTCAGGATCACGTCGTCGGGGTTGGCCTGGCTCACCATAGCTGGTCGATGTTGCCGAGAATGTCGAGAAACCGTTTTCTTTCTTCCAGAATGTCGTGCCCGCGGGCGGTCCGCTGCGCATTCGCGAGCATCGAATCGATTTCCTCCGCAGAAAGCGACAGGGCTTCCCCCACGGATTGGAGCAAGGCTTCAAGCGTGGACTGCGGCCGATAGCAATTGTAGCCGTTCAGGCAGAACGAGCGGTTGCCGATGCAGTCGGGGCAGATCACCAGGGTCCCCAGCGCCATTCCCTCCAGCGCCGGCAGATAAAACCCCTCGGCTTCGGTGGGGAGAAATACCGTGATCCGCGCCCGCGCCAGCAGTCCGAGGAATTCGGGCCGCGGCAGCAGCGCCGCCGCCGTCACCACCCCCAGGCCCGGGCGGCGCAGCCTCGCCTCCAGCTCCGCGGCGAGCCCGGGCCGCTTCAGCCCCGCCACCAGCACGTCGATGTCGCGCTTCCCCCCGCCCGGCGGCACGATCCCGAGATCGATGCCGTCGGGAATCAGGTACAGCGGGCCGTTCACTCTTTTGGTTTCTTCCAGCGCCGCCTTCACTTCCGGGCTGACACAGATGCGGATGGCCTTGTGCCGGAGAAAGGAAAAGCGCGGGTCATCCGGAGAAGCGTGGCCGATGCCCTGCACCAGGTTGACGATGGGGGCGGCGGAGGATTCGCGCAGGCGCCCGGGCAGCATCAGCCAGTCCACCCCCGCCACGAACAGGCTGTCGGCGCGCTCCGGCCGCCACTCCCCGAGCACCGCGCCGCGCAGCGCGCGCCAGGGATTGGAGTCGTCCCACAGCGTCTCTTCGGAAAAAAATATGGACGGCGCGTACCGGCGCGAGCAGCCCACGTGCTGAAAATAGTCCCAGACCTTGAGGTGCCCGCCGCCGAACTGGCGGAAGTCCCGGTAGAACAGCATGCTGCGCCGGCTGCGGGCGGCGCCTCCGCCGCGGGCGGTCAGTCCCATCCGGCCCGCTTCCCCTCCACCTCGGCGAAGCTGATTCCGAGGTCCACCAGCCCCAGAAACGGCTTGCGCTCCGGCGCGACGATCTCGAACGAGAGCAGGCCCACCTGCTTGTCGATGAGGTAAAAGACGTCCCGGGCGCGGCGATCCTCCAGCCGCAGCGTCACGAAATAGCGCCCGGCGGCGAGATGGCCCTCGAAATCGCAGCGCACGCTGGCGCGGCACAGGCCCGCCTGCGCCGGCCGGCGCGGGATGGCGAAGGTCTGGCCGCCCACCTGCAGGGTTCTGCGGTCCTGGACGATCACGCTCAGGTGGGGATTCGCGACCGACTCCTGGAATTCGACCTCGGTCTCGAAGGCGATCCGCTGCCCGAGCGCGCAGACCGCAAACAGCCCGCCGTCCGCGGCGAACCCGGCCCGCAGCACCCGTCCCTCCTCGGTCCCGAACGCCATGCCCTCGGCGCCCTTCAGCGAAGGCTTCAGGGCCACCCGCTCCTCCCCGGCCTGGGAACGGGTCTGTTCCTGCCACGCCTCGAGCAGGTAGAGCTCCCCGATCTCCTCGGGCGAGCCCGAGGCCTTCTTGACCCCCTGCCGCAGATAAATGGCGTGGTCGCAAAAGTTCTTGATCATGTCCATGCTGTGGGAGGCGAACAGCAGGGTGGTCCCGGAGGCGGTCAGCCGCTCGAGCCGCTCCAGGCACTTGAACTGGAACGCCGCGTCGCCGACCGCGAGCGCCTCGTCGACGATGAGGATGTCGGGCTCGACATTGACCGAGACCGAGAACGCCAGGCGCACCATCATCCCGCTCGAATAGGTCTTGACCGGCTGATCGATGAACTCGCCGATGTCGGCAAAGGCGGTGATGTCGTCGAAACGGCGGTCAATTTCCGCGCGGCCCAGTCCCAGGATGGCGCCGTTCATGTACACGTTTTCGCGCCCGGTGAAATCCGGGTTGAAGCCGCTGCCCAGCTCCAGCAGCGCCGCGATCCGCCCCCCCACCGCGACGCTCCCGGAGGTGGGGGTGAGGGTCCCGGCGATCAACTGCAGCAGCGTGCTCTTGCCCGAGCCGTTGCGCCCGACGATACCGACGGTCTGGCCGCGCATGACCTCGAACGACACATCGTGCAGCGCCCGGAACTCCCGGTAGAACTGCTTTCTGCCGCGCCACAGGCTCTGCTTCAGCCGGTCCTGGGGCCGGTCGTAGATCTGGTAGCACTTGGAGAGGTTGCTGACGCGGATCGCGGGTTCAGAGGACATCGGCAAACCCCCGGCGCGCCTTCTGGAACCAGAGCAGGCCACCCCAGGCCACTGCCAGCCCGGCGGCGAAATAGGCCGCCAGCCCCCCCCAGCTCGGAAGCTGTCCCCAGATCAGGATGCCCCGCGTCTGCTCGATCATGAAGGTCAGCGGGTTCAGGTGCATGAGAAAGCGATAGCCTTCGGGCAGGGCCGAGACCGGGTAGAACACGGGGCTCAGGAACATCAGGATGGTGGTGATGATGCCGGTGGTCTGGCCGACGTCGCGCAGGTAGACCCCGGTCGCGGCGAGCCACCAGGACAGCCCCATGATGAGCAGCAGGTACGGCAGCAAGAGCAGCGGCAGGAAGATCAGCGTCCAGTTGAGGGAATGGTTGACCAGCGCGAAGAACCCCAGCAGGACCGCGATGCTGACGGCGGCGTGGAACAGGGCCGAGCCCATCGCCACCCAGCACAGGATCTCCAGCGGGAACACCACCTTCTTCACGTAGTTGACGTTGCCCAGGATCAGCCCCGGGGAGCGGTTCAGGCATTCGGCGAACAGGGCGTGGATGGTCATGCCCGCGAACAGCATGAGGGCGAAGTCGGTCTTGCTGTCGGCGCCGCTGCCCCAGCGGAAATTGAAAATGACGGTGAAGAAGAAGGTGTACACCACCAGCATCACCACCGGATTGAGGAAGGACCACAGCAGCCCCATCATCGAGCCGCGGTAGCGCCCCACCACGTCGCGCCGGGTCATCTGCCAGATCAGCTCGCGGTGCTTCCAGAAGCTGGCGAATACGGGAAATTCGCTGATGGCTCGTGCCAGGGGGCGCATGGTTGCGGGAATGCGGCGGGCGGAAAGCTCGTCGCCGGCCGGCGGGATGTGCGGCGGATGATCGGGATGTTCCGGAATCGCAGGGCGGCGGCCATTATACCCCAGCGGGTTTTCGCCCCGTAAGCGGCGCGATTCCAAATTTACTCCCGGCGCGGCGCAGCCCGCAGCGCGCCCACCGCCTTGCCCGCCGGGTGGGTAAAATGCAGGCTGTGAGCGGCGCACACCAGGACATCGGATACTTTTTCGGCATCCGGGGCAGGGATTCCCAGGCGCCGGCGGATGCGGCGGTCATCATCACGACCGTGCTGCGGCCGTCGCTGCAGGAGGCGCTGCGCTCGGTGTACCGGCAGGACTTCCCCGGCTCGATCCAGGTGCTGATCGGCATCGACAAGGCCCACGGCCCCATGGAGCCGCTGCTGCAGCTCCTCGAAGAGCGCCCGGCGCACGTCGGGGCGCTGGTATTGAACCCCGGCTACTCGACGTCAGTGCGCCACGGCGGCCTGCACCACGCCTTCGACGGCGGCGCCATGCGGGTGATCCTCAGTTACCTGGCCAACAGCCGCCTGCTGGCCTACCTGGACGACGACAACCTGTGGCTGCCCAATCACCTGGGCAGCCTGGCCGCGGCGATCCGCGGCTTCGACTGGGCGTACTCCCTGAGAACTTTTTTCGACGGCCGCAACGGGCGCGACCTGTGCATGGACATCTGGGACTCGGTGGGACCAGGGAAGGGCAACAAGCGGGACACCCCGCTCGGCGGCTTCGTGGACCCGAACTGCCTGATGATCGACAAATCGCGGGCGGAAGGCGTGCTGCAGTTGTGGTCGCTGCCGGTGGGCGGCTCCCGGGTCACCGCCGACCGGCGCGTGTTCCATCGCCTGCGCACGGCACCCGGTGGCGTGGACCGGCCTTGCCACCGTGCGCTACGCGATCAGGCCCGGCTTTTACCTGTGGCCCGCCATCGCGGACCACCTGCGCCGGACCGGCGGAACGGGCGTTGCCCTTCCGCCCTACAATTGATGGATGCCGTAGGGCGGAACCGCGAATGCGGGTTCCGCCAAGATTCCCGACACCCGACGCCGCCCGTAGGGCGGAACCGCGAATGCGGGTTCCGCCAAGATTCCCGACACCCGACGCCGCCCGTAGGGCGGAACCGCGCAGCGGGTTCCGCCAACCCCGAACCGCGAATGCGGGTTCCGCCAAATCAACCGGGTTTGCAGGTCCCGCCGAACGACCCGACCGGCGGAAGGGGCGTTGCCGATCCGGTCCGGCGGAACGGGCGTTGCCCTTCCGCCCTACGAGGACGCCGGAGCCGGTGGGGCGCTACCGCATCACGTAGGGCGGAACTGCGAATGCGGGTTCCGCCAAGATTCCCGACACCCGACGCCGCCCGTAGGGCGGAACCGCGAATGCGGGTTCCGCCAACCCCGAACCGCGAATGCGGGTTCCGCCAGACGTTCTGCCAAGGGCACAAAAGTTTGATGGATGCTTTCCTTCATCTTAAAATACGCGAGGCGAGCACAGGGCAGGCAGCGGCAGCCCAGGCTCCCTGACCCCTCGATCCGTCACCCGCCCGGAACCGGCCCGGAAAGCACGATTGGCAGGCGGGCCGCCGCGGCAAACCCTTCATCCCCCTACGACAGCATGAGCCCGGAAAACGGCTCTTCAGGAGTATGGCAAACGACATGAGCGGACAGCGGGTGATCGTCGTGCTCGGGATGCACCGCTCCGGCACCAGCGCAGTCACCCGCGGACTGCAGGCCCTGGGCATCGAACTCGGCGACAACCTGATTCCCACCGCCCCGCAGGAGAACGCCAAGGGCTATTTCGAGGACTGGGACATCACCGAGCTGAACAAGGAGGTGCTGCAGGCCGTCGGCCTGGAGTGGAGCAGCGTCGGCCTGGTCCCGGACGACAAGTGGCAGGGCGAGCCGCTGCGCCCGCTGCGGCTCAAGGCGGTCGAGACCCTGCGCAGGCGTTTCGGCGGCAACCGGCTGTGGGGATTCAAGGACCCGCGCACCTGCCGCGTTCTGCCGTTCTGGCAGGGCGTCTTCGAACATCTCGGGCTGGACGACGCCTACGTGATCGCCGTCCGCAATCCGCTGAGCGTGGCGCGATCGCTCGCGACGCGCGACGGGTTCGCTCCCGAGCGGTCGTACCTGCTGTGGCTCGAGCACCTGGTGGACGCGATCACCTACACCCGGGGGAAACCGCGGGTGGTGGTGGATTACGACGAGCTGATCGGCGACCCGGACGCCCAACTGCGGCGCATCGGCCGGGCGCTGGACCTCCCCTGCGACGGGGCGGGCGAGGCGGGCCTGGCCGAATACACCGAGGAGTTCCTCGATTCGGCATTGCGCCACAGCGCCTTTTTTTCCGGCGACCTGAACCTCGATCCGAACGCGTTCGAGCTCGCCCGCAACGGCTATCAGCTGCTGCGCCAGGCCGCGCTTGACCGCGCGCCGGCTGAGGAAATCGAGTCTCTCGCCGGGAACATCCGCGCCGGCCTGTATTCCCTGGCGCCGGTCTGCCGGTATCTGGACCAGGTGATCCAGACCGCCAATTCATTCGAGAAAAGAACCGACATCGCCGAGCAGGCCCTCGCTGCCACGCGCGGCGAGCTGGCGGCGACGCGGGCGGAGCTGGAGGAGGTCAGCGGCCAGCTGCAGCAGGTGCGCGAACACGCGGTAGAAATGACGGCGGCCCTGGAAGCCAAGCGGGCCGAGGCCGACGCCCTGGAGCAGGCGCTCGCCCAGCGCGACGCCCAGCTCGCCGTCCTGATGCTGGAGCGGTCCACCTTCGGCGCGCAAATCGGCAGGGTGCTCACCCGGCTGCGGGGCCGTCTCGCGCCCGCCGGCTCGCTTGCGGGAAAGCTCGCGGACTGGGCCATCGGAGTGGCGCGCGCGCTCCTGGGGAAGGGGCGATGAGCGCAGCGGCGCGGTCGCGCGCGTCCCGACCATCATGCGGCAAGCCCTCTCGCCCTTGAGGCGCGGCCTGCAGGCAGTCCGGCTTGCGGGCAAGGCGCTGCGGCTGCTGGCGCAGCGGCCCGGCCGCTTCCTCGCCGACGCGGCCGGGTATCTCGAGCGCCAGGTCCCGTCTGCCGGCCACTTTCAGTTTCTGCACCGGCTCCCGGGCCCGGCGCCGCTCAACCTGCGCACGGACCCCGCGCTGGCCGCCCGCGCCCGGCTCAACGTGCTGGTGCCGGGGATCACGATGCAGTCCATGTCGGGCGGGCCCAACACCGCCCTCAATCTCGCGCGCCGCATGGCCGGCCACGGCGTGCCGGTGCGGCTCATTTCCACCGACGTTCCCCTGGAGCAGGACCCGGAGCCGCTGCGCGCCCACCTGGCGGCCCTGTCGGGAATTTCCGAATCCTCGCCCGAGGTGGAATTCGCCTGCGGCCACGACCGCTCGCGCGCGGTGGCCATCGGGGAGAACGACGTGTTCATGGGCACCGCGTGGTGGACGGTACGCATGATCAAGCACGCCCTGGCCCTGACCCGCCCCCGCCAGTTCATTTACCTGATCCAGGACTTCGAGCCCGGGTTCTACCCCTGGTCCACGGAGTACGCTCTGGCGCTGGAAACCTACGGCATGAACTTCCGCGCCCTGATCAACGAAAGCCTGCTGGCGGAATACCTGTGCGCGGAGCGGGTGGGGCGCTTTGCGGACCCTTCCTTCATCGAGCGCTGCGCAGTGTTCGAGCCCGCCATAGACGGGCGGCGCTTCTACGCGGAGGGCGGCGCGCGCGCCGGCCGGCAGCGCCGGCTGCTGTTCTACGCGCGCCCCACCATCGGCCGGCGCAACCTGTTCGAGATCAGCCTGTACGCGCTGCGGCAGGCCGTGGAGGGGGGAGTTTTTTCCGGGGAAGCGTGGGAAATGCTGTTCATCGGCGAGACGATTCCCGATATTGCCCTGGGCCACGGCATCACGGCGCGCTCGGCGCCGTGGATGGGCTACGACGATTACGCGGACCTGATGCGGCACTCCGACATCCTGCTGTCGATGATGCTCTCGCCCCATACCAGCTATCCGCCGCTGGAGCAGGCGGCCTGCGGCGGCATCGCGGTCACCACTTCCTTCGCCGGCAAGACCGCGG
The DNA here is from genome assembly GCA_016183615.1 of Betaproteobacteria bacterium. Taxonomy (GTDB): domain Bacteria; phylum Pseudomonadota; class Gammaproteobacteria; order Burkholderiales; family UBA6910; genus JACPEG01. Next base: position 65,988 of record JACPEG010000013.1, on the reverse strand, counting down.
ACAGGATGCGGGGAATTTCCCCCAATATCGTCGCGGTGCCGCCGACGGCGGAGGGCATCGCGGCGGGACTGGAGGAGGCGGTGAGGCGGGTGCGCGACGACCGGCGCTCCCTCGACGGGATCAACATGCCGCGCTCCTGGGACGAGGCGTTCGCCGGCGTCGTTCCGAAGGCGGTGGAGATGTTCCACGACTGCCGGGCGTCCGCGGGCTAGCGGCGTCCTGCACCGGATCATGCGGCGATGATGAATACCCTGCGCTCACTGGCACGGCGGCTGTACGGTTTCCTGCGGCGTTTCCGCCTCCTGCGGGCGCTGGTTCACCCGCTCCTGAAGCGGCGTCTCGCGGCGTTGCCCGCCGAAGCAGGCGCGGGCGGCTCCGGGTACCAGAAATTCCGCCAGGAAAGCCTGCTGCGGCGCCGGGCGGCGTACTCGTGCCGGCTGGAGCCGGGGCTGCTGTCGTTCGTCACCACCGTGTGGAACACCGACGCCGGCTACCTGGAGGCGCTGGCCCGCAGCGTGTTCGGCCAGGAAGGCGGAACGGACTTCGAATGGGTGATCCTGGACAACGGCTCGACCGCGCCCGCGACGCTGGCCCGCCTCGGGAAAATCGCCAGGCACCCCTGCGTGCGTCTGTCCCGGGTGGAGCGCAACCTGGGCATCATCGGCGGCATGCGCCACTGCCTGGAGCGCGCCACCGGCCGCTACGTCCTGCCCCTCGATTCCGACGATTATCTCTATCCCGACTGCGCGAGGATCCTCATCTGGCACATCGCGGCAGGGGGCCGCCCGCCGCTGCTGTACACCGACGAGGACAAGCTCGCCGGCGGCGCTTTCACCGAGGCCTATCTCAAGCCCGACTGGGACCCGGTGCTGTTCGTCAACTCGTGCTACATCGCCCATCTCTGCGCCATCGACCGGGAGCTCGCGCTGCAGCTCGGGGCCTACACCGACGCCGCGGCCGAGGGCTGCCATGACTGGGACACCTTCATGAGGTTCTTCCTGGCCGGCAAGGCGCCGGCCCACGTCCCGGAGGTGCTGTACGGCTGGCGCATGCACCAGCAATCCACCTCGGCCAACATCGGCTCCAAGAGCTACATCCACGATTCCCATCACGCGCTGCTCGCCAAGTTCATCGCCGCGCAGCCCAGGCCGGACCGCTACTGGCTGGAACTCAGTCCCCTGTTCCAGGGCACTCCGGACCGCTGGTTCCGCCGCAAGTCCGCCGAGCCGCGGCCCCTGACCACGGTGATCCTCACGGAATCCCCGCAGGGCGGGGCGCGGGCGCGCTTCACCCTCGACGGCTACCCGGGCCACCACAGCCTGGTGCTCCCGCTCGCGGCATCGATCGGGGAATTGCGTGCCGTCGCCCAGGCGGTGGCGCAGGAGGGAGGGCTCATCCACCTGCTGTGGGAGGAGGTGCGCCCCGAGGGCGCGGCGTGGCCGTGGGAGGCGCTGGCGCTGATGGAGTTGTTCCCGGACACGGTCATGGTGGGAGGGCGCATCGCCGGTCCCGACCAGCGCATACTGGCTGCGGGGAGCTACCTGGGATTCGGCCGGGGCTGCGACTGCCCCGACCGGGGCCGGGCCGCCGCGGACCCGGGCTATTTTGCGCAGATGTGGAAACAGCACTCGGTGAGCGCCGTCTCTTCGCAGCACGCGGTGGTCGATGCGGCCTTCCTGCTCGATCTGCTCAACCAGCAGCAGCCGCTGAGCTATCCCTACCTGGGGGCCTGGGCCGGCGCCCATGCCCGGCGCCGCAACCTGCGCGTGGTGTACACGCCCTTCGTTCAGGGCGAGTGCGCCCGGGACTGGGATGCCCTGGTGCCGGAAACCGAAAGATTGGCGTTCCTGCGGGCGAACCTGGATCTCATGCCCGACACCCGCTTCCTCTCGGCCCACCTCGGCCTCACTCCCGAGACTGCCTATGCCCCGGTCGCCGAAGACGAGCGCCGGCGCCACCTGCTCAGCCTGGCGCGGGCCGGCGCAACCTCCCGCGCCGAGGCCGCCTGATGGACAGGCCGCAGCGCGGGCACCGGCGAGCGCGGACATGAATGCCCCGCCCGGCTTCGCAGGGCCCACGCTGCGCCGTTTCCTGGGAGCCCTGCGCCGCGCCTGGCGCAGGACGCGGGGCGGGCACGGGGCGGGGTCGCGGACCTACCCCGAATGGCTGGCGCGGCGGATTGCGGCGCGCGCGGCGCGCTATCCGGCCTCCGCCGCGCCGGTGCGATTTTCCCTGCTCACCACGGTGTACGAACGCACCGATGCCGGGCTGCTGCGCGAAACCGCGCTCTGCCTGCGGGGGCAGAGCCTGCCGTTCCACGAATGGATCGTTCTCGCCCACGGGCCGGTTCCGGAAGGCCTCGACCGGCTGCTCGACGAGCTGGCGGCGGATGTGCGCGTCCGTACTCACCGCCTTCCGGAAAACCTGGGCATCGCGGGAGGAATGCGGTTCTGCCTGGAAGCGGCCACCGGCGACTACGCGGTTCCGGTGGACGCGGATGACCTGCTGACGCCGGACGCGCTCCAGGTTTTCGATTCGGCCATCGCGAGCCACGGCGGCCCGGCGTTGCTCTATTCCGACGAGGACATTCTGGTCGGCGGCGTGCCTTCGGTCCCCTACTGGCGGCCGGACTGGGACCCGGTCCTCAATCTCGCGAGCTCCTACATCTGGCATCTGTGCGCGTTCCGGCGCGAGGAGGCCCTGGCGCGGGGCGTCTATTCCGATTCCGGCTGCAACTGGTGCCACGACTGGGACACGATCACGCGCTTCGCCAATGCGGGCCATGCGCCGGTCCACGTCCCGGAAATTCTCTATCACTGGCGGCATCACGCCGCCTCGAGCACCAACCGGGCGAGCCCGGAAAAGGGCTCCCTGGACTCGACGCGGCATCTGCTCGAGCAACAGATCGCCAGGCAGCGCCGCCCCGACTGGTACCAAGTAAGCCCGTTCCCGATTTACCGCGGGATGGCGGAATGGCACATCGGCCGGCGCCGCGCCGGCGCGACGCCGATGGACGTCGTGCTGCTGGCAAGAAGCCCGAACCGGGCGCTGCTCACGCTGGCTTCCATCGGGAAACGCTCGGACTACCCGTTCCGCTCGGTGGTGCTGTGCATTCCCGAGGACGCGGATGCCGCCGCGTTCCGCCGGCTCGCCGCCTTCGCCGCCCCCTTGTGCCAGGAGGGAAAGGCGGCGGCGCCCGCTGCGCCCGACGTGAAATTCGTGCAGAAGGACGGCGTCGCCGGGCTGGGGGTTGCCCTCGGGAGCGCGACGGCGCCCCTGGTCCTGCTATGCTCGGACGCGGTGGAGCTCGCGGCCGGGGAAGGTCCCTGGGAAGCGCTCAAGCTGATGGAGTTCTTTCCGGACATCGCGATGGCCTGCGGCCGCCTGGCGGACGGCTCGGGGAAAATCCGCGAGGGCGGAATCGTCTTCGGCGATGACGGGGTCCCGGTGGATCCGTTCCGGGGCCGGCGCCTCGACGACGGCGGCGCATTTGCCCTGGCCCTGAAGCCCCACACCGTCAGCGCCCCGGGGCTGGACCTGATGGTGGCGGACCGGGAATTCCTGGTCGCGGCCCTGGCGGCGCTGCCGGAAAACGCGAGCCTCGGCGCCGCCGCCCTCTGGCTGGGCGGCGCGGCCCTCGATCACGGACGCCGGGTGGCGTTTTCGCCGCTCATCGGCGGCGTGGTGAAGGGCCGGCTGCTGACGGCGGATTTCGGCGCCGGCGAAGCCGGGGACGAGGTGGCGGCGTTCCGGCGCGCCTACGGCGGCAGGATCAAGCCGCAGCTTCTGTCCTTCATCCGGTTATCGGGCGCCCCGGACGATCCCTTGCGGTAGCCCGACCGGCGCAACCGGCGTTGCCGTAGCTGATCGGACCGGCGCAACCGGCGTTGCCGTTGCGCCCTACGACGACACGGCGCGTAGGGCGGAACCACGAAGCGGGTTCCGCCATTTCCCCCGGACCAACCATGCACGTGTAGGGCGGAACCACGAAGCGGGTTCCGCCATTTCCCCCGGACCAACCACGCACGTGTAGGGCGGAACCACGAAGTGGGTTCCACCACACCAACCGCAACGCCGCTTCCCCCGGGATGACCCCACCGGCGCAACCGGCGTCGCCGCGGCGCCCTACGAGGCGGCCGCCTGCTCCAGTCCCTGGGGCCCGCCCCCGGCCCCGCGGCATTCGCGCCATGCCTCCATGGCGAACGGCAGGATCTCCGAGAGGCTCTCGTCCCAGCTCCCCGGCGCGGATATGGCGCTATGGCGTTCACGCGCCTGGCAGTCTTCGGCCATTTTGACCGCCTCGGACAGCGCGGCGACGATCGCGTCGATGGCCGGTTCCGCCGCCACGATGTTTCGCGAGATCTGCACCAGGCGCTCCGGCGTCTTGCAGTCGAACGAATTGGTGACCGCTATTCCGCCGCAGGCCGCCATCTCCAGGGGAGGATAGCTGGGGTGCGGCGAAAGCATCAGGGACAGCAGGATGTCGGCCGAGCGCAGCTCGCGCGCATACGCGTCGAAATCCATCCACGGCAGCGGCGCCATGACGCGGGCTGCGTCCAGTGGAACCGGCTCGAAGGAATCGCCGATGCCGTGAAACTCCCAGGCGGCGCCGTCGAACACACCGCGCCGGAGCGCCACGTGCAGCGCCGCCACGCCCAGCTCGAACAGGTTGCGGTCCGCCGAGTGGGGCCGCGCATAGAACAGCAGCTTCCTGGCGCGGCCCGGCCGGGCGCCCTCCCAATAAAACCGCGTACGGTCGATGGCCGGATTGAGAACCCCGGCCCTGCGGCAGAACCCGGGATCCCGGAACCTGCCCACCCGGTTCGCCGCAAAATAGTCGAACAGGAGGGGATGGTTCACGATGGGAACGAAGTCGAGGCCATAGGTCTCCAGGGCCATGGCATACCGGGTCGAATACTGGTGCAGGCCAGGCTCGTAGTCCTGGATCAGGTAGATGAATTTTTTCCGGCTCATCCGCGGCAGGGCGTCCTTGACCATCTGCGCCGTCCACCACGCGGTGGCGAAAAACACGTCCTCCGGCCCGATGCGCAGGGGCTTGCCGCGGTCATGGCCGCTCACGATCTCCACGTTCGGCAGGCGCCGGCCGATGCCCGAGAGCGTCTCCAGGTGGCGCCACAGCGGCGCCAGGTCGGGATCCGGAGGCACATCGGTTGCGATGTAGCGGATCGCCACACCCTGCGCCGCCATGCGGTAGGTCAGGTTGAGGGCGGTGTTGGGACCGCCGGACATGCAGCGCATGGCCAGTCCCGGAATCAGCACGTTGAGCCGGGGCGCGGCGGCCGGCTCGTTGCGCAGGTCCAGGTTGAGCGGGAGCGCCGGCGACAGCAGCCGCAGCGCGGGCGCGCCGGGGTCGGAACCGATGACATAGTCGGGGTCCCGGCCCGGGGCCGCCACGGCGTCGAGCGGGAGCTCGCCCCAGCGTGCGGAACTGCGGTCGAGATGGGGGCTGTAGTAGCGGTCGCTGGAAATGCTGTCGGCGTAATCGGAAATTATCCTGTGCCGCAGCCCGGGATCGGTGACGCCCACCGGCGCGGCGAGGGGAGCGCGGCGCTCGCCGCGCATGCGCGGGGTATAGGCGGCGCGGATGCCGAGCCGGCTGCAGCGCAGGCAGAATTCGATGCCGTAGAGGGCGTCGCCCCCGTCCACTCCGATCAGGGGACCGGCCTGGCGGCAGACGCCGCCCCGCAGCACCACAAAGCCGCCGTAGACGGCGGTCACATGGCGCCGCAGATAGCCCAGCGTCCCACTGACGGAATAAAGCTCCTGGGCGGGACGCGGCGTGGCGAAAAAGCCGTCGATTCCTGCCGTGTATCCGATGCTATGAATGGCCCGCCGTTCGCTCAGCACGGGCCCGCTCACGATGCCCGTGCCCGCGTCGAGCTCCAGCGTGCCCACGGCGTCCCACAGCCAGTCGGGATCGGCGATGCGGATACTGCAGTCGATGATCGCCTTCGCGAAAACCCCCTCTTCCTCCTCCGAGGCGAGACGGGCGAGATCATGCTCGTCGGCCGCCGTCACCAGGCTCACGCTGCCGGCGCCGCCAAGCGCCGCGGCCTTCAGCGCCCAGCGCCTGAGGCCCCCCAGCCGGCCCCCGAGATGCAGGACCCGGACCCGGGGGTCGGGATAGCTGAGATGCCTGAGATTGTGGAGCAGGTTGCGGAAGGCCTCCGCCCCGCCGGAGCGCAGGATCAGGTCCACGGCCACCCGGGGCGGGGCGCGGCGGGCGCGGGCCAGGTGATAGTAGCCCATGTGCTCCCGGGCGCGCCGGACCGCAAAGCGATCCTCGATCCCGCGCCGGCGCAGGCTGTGGCGCAGCACCTCGAGCTGGGAGCGCTCCAGGTAATCCTTCGAACTCTCGCTGAGCGCCGAGGACGCAGGGTGCATGCGCCAGCCGTAGAGGACTTCGGCGACGTGCCGCGCCGTCGCCCCGGCGTCGGTGAGCCGCAGGAAAGTGTCCCAGTCGTGGCTCCCCTGGGCATAGTCGCCGCTGTAGGCGCCGGCCTCCAGGGCCAGCTCGCGCCGGTAGGCCATGACGTGGGCGGCGGGACAGACCGACAGCGAGTAGAGGGGAGACCAGTCGGGACGCCAGATGAATTCCGCCGGGGCGCCCGCCCAGGTCACCTTCTGCTCGTCGCTGAAATACAGGTCCGCCGGAGCATCCGAAAGGCAATGCAGGGAGAGGATCTCGAGCGCGTCGGGATACAGCAGGTCGTCGGAATCCAGCGGGATGACGTAGCGTCCGCGGGCGCGCTCCAGCAGATAGCGGTTGCCGGGAATGATGTGGATGTTGCGCTCCACCCGGTGATAGCGGATGCGCGGATCGCGCTCCGCGGCCGACTTCACCGCCGCGACGGTCTCCGGCCGCTGCGACCCGTTGTCGAGCAGCAGCCATTCGAAATCGGGGAAGCTCTGGCCGATGACGAGGCCGGTCAATTCGTTGAAGTAGGCCGGATCGGTGTCGTACACGGTGGTGATCAGGGAAAACAGCGGCGCCTCGCCGCGGCCGGCAGCCGGCCGCGAACGGGCCAGGCGCAGCATCTGCGCGCGCCGCTCCAGCATCCCGCGGAAAATGCCCTCCCACGCGGGCGCCCCGGCCCTGACCCGGATCCCGGAGACCGCCAGCGCCGTGGCCGCGCCGCGCCGCCGCAGGACAAGGACATAATTGCCGTCGGGGAGCGGCGGCGTCACCGTTGCCGCGAGCAGCGCCGCGGATTCTCCCTTTACCGGGGTGAGCTCGGCGACGACCGGGGCCCGCTCCGCCCCGTAATCCCTGAACTCGTCCTGCCGCAGCACCGACAGCGAAAGAGCGCGCGTCTCGCCCTCGGCGCGCAGCGTGATTTCGGGGCTGGGCCCCACGATCTGCCAATCGGTCGGATAAACGATCTGGTACATGACTCCGGACAAGCCGCTGAATGACGCCGTGTTCGGGAAGCTCCGGCGGGAAAACCTGCCCAGCGCGCGGGAATTGCGGCCGGATTTCCCGCGCGGGCCCGTCCCGGCGGCGCGCCACGCGCGCGCCGAACGGCGCTTAAGCCCCGGGCAAAAGGCCTTTATAATAACGCGGTTCGAGGAAGGCAAGAGAAAGGCGTTTCGGGCAGAACGCGTCGCGCCCGGCAGCCTTCAGGGACAGCCGCCCGAAACGCAGGCGCCGGACTCGCTTCCGGAGGCCCGGTATTGCCGCGCGCCCGCCGACATGGGGCGGTTCATTTGCCGTTCCGGGAAGCCGCGGGCGCGGACTGCGGCGCCGGCTGTCCCGATGTCATGGGTTTGAGACCTGCAAAGGACTGAAGGATGATCAAGAAGGCAATAATCCTGGCTGGGGGCATGGGCACCCGGTTGTCGGAAGAGACCGAGGCCAAGCCGAAGCCGATGGTGGAAATCGGGGAGAAGCCCATCCTCTGGCACATCATGAAGATCTATTCCTCCTTCGGCATCAACGAGTTCATCATTTGCCTGGGCTACAAGGGCTACATGATCAAGGAATATTTCGCCAACTATTATTTGCACATGTCCGATGTGACCCTGGATGTCGCGAAGAACTCGATGGAAGTTCACCATATCCGCTCCGAGCCGTGGCGCATCAGCCTGGTCGAGACCGGGGTTGACACGATGACCGGCGGAAGGTTGCGGCGGGTGCGCGAGTACCTGGGGGACGAGCCGTTCTGCATGACCTACGGCGACGGGGTCGCCGACATCGACATCGCCAAGCTGGTCGCTCACCACCGGCAGGGCGGGCGCCTGGCCACGGTGACCGCGGTGCGGCCCCCGGCCCGCTTCGGCGCCCTCGACATTCAAGGGCACATGGTGCACGCGTTCCAGGAAAAGCCGCTGGGCGGCGGCAGCTGGATCAACGGCGGCTTCTTCGTGCTCTCCCCGAAGGTGCTCGACTACATCGAGGGCGACAGCACGGTCTGGGAGCGGGAGCCCCTGGAGCGCCTCACCCGCGAGAGGCAGCTGGCGGCCTACCATCACGAGGGCTTCTGGCACCCCATGGACACGTTGCGCGACAAGAAGCACCTGGAATCCCTCTGGGCGTCCGGGGACGCGCCCTGGAAGACCTGGTGATGCCGTCCCCGCAGTTCTGGAATCGCAGGCGGGTCTTCGTCACCGGGCATACCGGCTTCAAGGGCGCCTGGCTTTGCCATTGGCTGCTGCGCCTGGGCGCGACGGTGACGGGGTTCTCGCTTCCCGCGGAAACCGATCCCAGCCTGTTTTCCCTGACCGGCCTGGCGCAGGGCATGGATTCCGGCACCGGGGATATCCGGGAGTATCAGACCCTGCTCGCGGCGATGCGGCGGGCCAACCCGGACATCGTCATCCACCTGGCCGCCCAGTCCCTGGTGCGGCGCTCCTACGCCCAGCCGGTCGAGACCTACGCCACCAACGTGATGGGCACGGTCCACGTGCTGGAGGCGGCGCGCCAGACCGGGTCGGTGCGGGCCGTGGTCAGCATCACCAGCGACAAGTGCTACGAAAACCGGGAGTGGGTCTGGGCTTACCGGGAAAACGAGCCGATGGGCGGACACGATCCCTACAGCAGCAGCAAGGGCTGCGCCGAGCTGGTGACCGCCGCCTACCGCCGCTCGTTTTTCCAGGCGCCGCGGCAATCCGCCGCGGTGGCGTCGGGCCGCGCCGGCAACGTGATCGGCGGCGGGGACTGGGCCGAGGACCGGCTCCTTCCCGACTGCATGCGCGCGCTGCTGGCCGGGCGCCCGGTGCCGATCCGCAACCCCAACGCCATCCGGCCCTGGCAGCACGTGCTGGAGCCGCTGGCGGGTTATCTCGCGCTGGCCGAGCGGCTGTGGGAGCACGGCATGGAGTTCGCGGAAGGCTGGAACTTCGGCCCCGCCGACGAGGATTCCCGCCCCGTCGGCTGGATCGCCGACCGCATCGTCGAAATGTGGGGCGAGGGGGCGCGCTGGCAGCAGCAGGAGGGCGACCACCCCCACGAGGCGCACACCCTCAGGGTCGACTCGACCAAGGCGCGGATCAAGCTGGGTTGGCGGCCGCGGCTGGCGCTGGCCGATGCGCTGCGCTGGACGGTGGACTGGTATCGCCGGTATCACGCGGGAGACGATATGCGGGATTTCACCCTCGGCCAGATCGGGCGCTACGAGGCGCTGCCCGGCCCGGGGCCTCGGACCGGGCGCGGCGCAAAGCCGTGTGATTGAAAGTGACCTTGTGACCACCAACCGCTGCAGATTCTGTGACGCCGAGCTGTCCGAGACGTTTGCCGATCTCGGCATGTCTCCCCTGTCCAATTCCTTCCTCCGGGCCGAGCGCCTGCAGCAAATGGAGCCGTTCTATCCGCTGCACGCCTACGTGTGCGGCGCGTGCTTCCTGGTGCAGCTCCGCGAGTTCGAGAGCCCGCAGAACATCTTCAGCGACTACGCCTACTTTTCGTCCTACTCGGACAGCTGGCTCAGGCACGCCCAGGCCTATGCCGAAGCCATGGTCCGCCGCCTCGGCCTGACCCGCGATTCGCGGGTGGTGGAAATCGCGAGCAACGACGGCTACCTGCTCCAGTATTTCAAGGCGAAGGGCGTCCAGGTGCTGGGGGTCGAGCCCGCCGCCAACGTCGCGGCGATGGCGCTGCAGAAGGGCATCCCCACCGAAGTCCGGTTCTTCGGCACCGACACGGCCTCGGCGCTGAGGGCGGGGGGAAAGGCCGCCGATCTCATCGCCGCCAACAACGTGCTGGCGCATGTCCCCGACATCAATGATTTCGTCGCCGGCTTCAAGGTGCTGCTCAAGCCCGGCGGCTGCATCACGGTCGAATTTCCCCATCTTCTGCGGCTGATGGCGGAAAACCAGTTCGACACCATCTACCACGAGCATTTTTCCTACCTGTCGTTCATGGTGGTGGAGAAAATCTTCGGCCGCCACGGCCTGAAAATCTTCGACGTGGAGGAGCTGCCCACCCACGGCGGGTCGCTGCGGGTGTTCGCCGCCCATGCCGACGACGCCGGCAGGCGGCCGGAGCCCCGGGTCGGGGAGCTGCGGCAGCGCGAGCTGCAGGCCGGCCTCAGCAGCATCGCCGCTTACCGCGGCTTCGCCGGGGACGTGGTGAGAACCAAGTGCGAGGTGATGGAGTTCTTCGTCCAGGCGAAGCGGGCCGGCAGGAAGGTGATCGGCTACGGCGCCCCCGCCAAGGGCAACACGCTGCTCAACTATTGCGGCATCGGCCGCGAGTTGATGGAGTTCACGGTGGACCGCAGCCCCCACAAGCAGGGACTGCACCTTCCCGGCACCCACATCCCGATCCGCCCTCCGGAAGCGCTGCTGGCGGCGACGCCGGATTACGTGTTCATCCTGCCCTGGAACCTCAAGGACGAAATCATGGAGCAGATGGCCGAGGTGCGCTCCTGGGGCGCCCGATTCGTGGTGCCGATTCCGCGCATCCAGGAGTTCTGATGGTCTTCACCGAGACCCGGCTGCAAGGCGCGTTGGTGGTGGACATCGAATCCCGGGAGGATGACCGCGGGATGTTCGCCCGCACCTTCTGCCGCGACGAGTTCGGCCGCCACGGCCTGCCCGCCGGGTTCGCCCAGTGCAATACCTCCTTCAACCGCCACCGCGGCACCCTGCGCGGCATGCATTTCCAGGCCGCGCCGAAGGCGGAAGGCAAGCTGGTGCGCTGCACCCGCGGCTCGATCTACGACGTGATCATCGATCTGCGCCCCGGCTCGCCCACCTTCCGCCAGTGGGTGTCGGTGTTTCTCTCGCAGGACAACCGGCGGGCGGTCTATGCCCCGCCCGGCTTCGCCCACGGCTTCCAGACCCTGGAGCCCGATGCGGAGGTGTTCTACCAGATGACCGAGTCCTACGTCCCCGAGCTGGCGCGGGGCGTGCGCTGGAACGACCCCGCGTTCGGCATCGAATGGCCCCTCAGCCCGCCGACCCTGTCGGACCGCGACGCCGGCTTTCCCGATTTCGCGCCGTGACCCGGGTCCTCGTCACCGGCGCGAGCGGTTTCATCGGGCGGCAGGTGGTGCCGCTGCTGGCGCAGCGCGGCTACGAAGTGCATGCGGTGTCGCGCCGGGAGCCGGCGCCGGAACCGGCCCAGGGCAGGGTATTCCGCCATGCCTGCAACCTGCTGTCGGAGGCCGCGGCTGCCGCCCTCATGCGGGAGGTGGCTCCCACCCACCTCATGCATTTCGCATGGTACGTGGAGCCGGGCAGGTTCTGGTCGGCGATGGAAAACCTGGACTGGGTGGCGGCCAGCCTGCGGCTGTTCCGGCGATTCGCCGAATGCGGCGGGCGGCGCGCAGTGCTCGCGGGCACCTGCGCCGAGTACGACTGGTCCCACGAGACCCTTTCCGAGGCCGGCACCCCGGTGGCGCCGCGGACCCTCTACGGAGCCGCCAAGGACGGCCTGCGCCGCATCATCGAGAGCGCCGCCCGGCAGTCCGGCGCGGGCGCCGCCTGGGGCCGGATATTCTTCCTGTACGGTCCCCACGAGCCCGCCGGCCGGCTGGTGCCTTCCATCATTTCGGGGCTGCTCGCCGGGCAGCCGGTGGCCTGCACCCACGGCCGGCAACTGCGCGATTTCATGCATGTGGCGGACGCCGCCGAGGGATTCGTGAAGGTCATGGAAAGTGCCTGGGAGGGACCGGTCAATATCGCCTCCGGCGAGGCCGTCCCCGTGGCCGAGGTGGCGCGCACCCTCGGCAGGCTGATGGGCCGGCCGGAACTGGTGCAACTGGGGGCGCGCCCGAGCGATCCCGGCGAGCCCGACCGGCTGGCCGCGGATGTGACCATCCTGCGGGAGAAAATCGGATTTTTGCCCCGCTACGATCTGGAGGGCGGGCTGCGACAGACCATCGAATGGTGGAAGCAGCGCTCCCTCTCCGGCTGCAGCTAGACAGGATCCGATCGCGCGATGACGATCCCTTCTACCGGAAAAACCTGCGCCGTCGTCGTCACCCACCAGCCCGACGTTTCGCGGCTGCGGGAGGGCCTGGAGGCCCTTCGCGCACAGGTGGAACAGATCCTGATCGTGGACAACGGTTCCGTCCCGAGCGCCCGCGACCGGTTGCAGGCGCTCGCCGACGCCACCACGCGCTTCCTGCCGCTGGGGGAAAACCGCGGGCCGGCGGCAGCCCACAACAGGGGCATCGAGTGGGCCGCGGCGCAGGGTTTCGGCTACGTGCTGCTGCTGGATCAGGACAGCGTGCCGGCGCCCGGCATGGTCGCCACGCTGCTCGATGCGCACGCCGCGCTGGTATCCTCGGGAACCCGGGTGGCCGCGGTCGGGCCGAGGTACGTGGACCCGTCATCGGGCCATTCGTCGTTTTTTGTGCGCTTCGGCCCGTTCGGGCTCAGGCGGATGCGGCCCGAGACCTTGCCGGAGCGGATCATCCCGGTGGATTTTCTGATCTCCTCGGGCTCGCTGATCTCGCTCGCCACCGTCGAGCAGGTCGGAATCATGGACGAGAGCCTGTTCATCGACCACGTGGACACGGAATGGCTGCTGAGGGCCCGCGCCAGGGGATACCGGGCCTACGGCGTGCGCGACGCGGTCATGGCCCACTGTCTCGGCGACGACACCTTCAATCTGTGGCTGGGGCGGTGGCGCCACCTTCCGCTGCACAGCCCGCTGCGGCACTATTACATCTTCCGCAACAGCGTGCTGCTCTACAAACGCCGCTACGCGCCGCTACAATGGGTGGTCAATGACCTGCTCCGGCTGATCGGAATGTTCGTGTTCTATTCGCTCGCCGCGCCGCCCAGGCTGCGCCAGGCGCGCATGATGTTGCGGGGCCTCGTCGATGGCATCCAGGGCCGGACCGGAAGACTCTGAGCCGCGGCCGGCGCCCGCAGGCGCGGGTCGCCTGGTATCCGTCATCGTCGTCAACTTCAACGGCGGCGAGCTGCTGGCGCACTGCGTGCGCTCGGTGCTGGCCTCGAGCGTGCCGGTCGAGGTGATCGTCTCGGACAACGGCTCCAGCGACGGCAGCATCGGCCTTTTGCGGCGCGTTCTCGCAAACGACCCCCGGGTCCGCATTGTGGAAAACGGGGCGAATCTCGGCTTCGCCCGGGCCAACAACGCGGTGCTGCCCATGGCGGGCGGCGATTACCTGCTGTTCCTCAACCCCGACTGCATCATCCGGCCCGACGCCGTGGAGCGCATGCGCGCGGTGATGGAGGCCCGGCCGGATGCCGGCATGGCGGGATGCCTGATCTGCAACCCCGACGGCAGCGAGCAGCCCGGGTGCCGGCGCTACGTGCCCACCCCCTGGCGCGCGTTCGTGCGGGTTTTCCGGCTGTCGCGGATTTTCCGCAACCATCCCCGCTTCAGCAGCTTCATTCTCACCGGCCAGCCGCTTCCCGACGGCCCGGCCCCGGTGGAGGCGATCTCCGGCGCCTTCATGTTCGTGCGCCGGAGCGCGCTGCTCAAGGTCGGCCCGATGGACGACGGTTACTTCCTGCACTGCGAGGACCTGGACTGGTGCATGCGTTTCCGCCGGGCCGGACTCACGATCCTGTTCGTTCCCGACGTTGAAATCTCTCACGCCAAGGGGGTGGGAAGCGCGGGCCGGCCGATTCGCGTGGAATGGCACAAGCACAGGGGCATGATCCGGTTTTACCGGAAATTTTTCCGGCACCGCTATCCGACGGCGCTGATGTTCATGGTCATCGTGGCGGTCTGGGTCCGGTTCGCGTACATCGCCGCATGCCTGGCCGTCAGGAAATTGTTTTTCCCCGGAACCGGACAGGCCGCAACGGCGCCGCTCCCCGCCTTGCCCGTGGCCGCTGCGGATCGGCCGCCGGCTTCCCTGCCGGGGGTCGTCGTCACCGGGGCCACCAGCCAGATCGGCCACTTCCTGATCCCGAGGCTGCGGGACGCGGGTTACCGGGTTCACGCCGTCAGCCGCCGGCCGCCGGCCGCGGTGTGCGCCGCCGGGGATGGCGTCGCCTGGCATCAAATCGATATCGCGCACGACGCAAAGTCCATGGAACAGCTCGTCGGCGCGCAGGTTCTGATCCACCTCGCTCCCCTCGGAACGCTTCCCCCTATGATGGATACGCTGGTCCGGATGGGGGTGAGGCGGATCGTGGCCTTCGGTTCCACCAGCCGCTACAGCAAGCTCGCATCCGCCGATCCCAAGGAGCAGACGTTTGTGCGGGAGCTGATTCACGGGGAGGAGCTGCTGGCGACGAAGTGCCCTGAAAACGGCATCGCCTGGACCGTGTTCCGCCCCACCCTGATTTACGGCTGCGGGATGGACAAGAACGTCACCACCATCGCGAACTTCATACGCCGGTTCCATTTCTTTCCGATCGTGGGAGAGGGCACAGGGCTGCGCCGGCCGGTGCACGCCGACGATCTCGCAGCCGCCTGCCTGGCGGCGCTCGATTGCCCGGCCACCCGCAACCGGGCCTACAACCTGAGCGGCGGCGAGACGCTGACTTACCGGCAAATGGTGGAGGCGATTTTCGCCGGTCTGGGGAAGAAGCCCCGGATCATCAGGATTCCGCTGGCGGCCTACGCCCTGCTGGTGAAAGCGGCCTCGGTGCTTCCTGGCTACCGCCATCTCAATCCGGAGATGGTGGCGCGGATCAACCTGGATCTCGATTTCGACCACCTCGCCGCCACCCGCGATTTCGGTTTTGCTCCGCGGAAATTCGAGTTTCCCCGCAGCGTCGATCCCCATCCCGGAAAGCGCCGCGACCCGGCAACCGCGGGGAGCTCGTAGGGTGGAACCGCAAACGCGGGTTCCACCAATCAATGCCCGGCGGAACCCACTGCGTGGTTCCGCCCTACGGCTTCGATCAGCCTTCGCGCAAGGGGGAGCAGCCCGTAGGGTGGAACCGCGAACGCGGGTTCCACCAATCAATGCCCGGCGGAACCCACTGCGTGGTTCCGCCCTACGGCTTCGATCAGCCTTCGCGCAAGAGGGAGCAGCCCGTAGGGTGGAACCGCGAATGCGGGTTCCACCAATCAATGCCCGGCGGAACCCACTGCGTGGTTCCGCCCTACGAGCTCGCCGGCTCTTACGCCCCGCCCACCCGGTAATAGGCTTTGTACCACTCGACGAACCGGGCAACCCCGTCCTCCACCGTGGTCCCGGGCTGAAAGCCCACGGCCGCCCCGAGCGCCGTGACGTCCGCCGTGGTGGCCGGCACGTCCCCCGGCTGCAGCGGAAGCAGGTCCAGGACGGCTTTTCTTCCGAGACACCGCTCCAGCACCTCGATGTAGCGCATGAGCTTCACCGGGCGGTTGTTGCCGATGTTGTAGATGCGGTACGGGGCGTAGCTGGTCGCCGGGTCGGGCGAATTTCCGCTCCAGTCGGGATTGGCCGCCGCCGGCCGGTCCATCACCCGGACGATGCCCTCGACGATGTCGTCGATGTAGGTGAAGTCGCGGATCATCTCTCCCCGGTTGAATACCGGGATGGGCTTCCCGGCGAGGATGCCTTCGGTGAACCTGAACAGCGCCATGTCGGGCCGGCCCCAGGGGCCATACACGGTGAAAAACCGTAGGCCGGTGCACGGCAGGCCGTAGAGGTGGGCGTAGCTGTGGGCCATCAACTCGTTCGCCTTCTTGGTGGCGGCGTAGAGGGACACCGGATGGTCCACGTTGTCGCGCTCGGAAAAGGGCAGCCGGGTGTTCGCTCCGTAGACCGAACTCGACGAGGCGAAAACCAGGTGACCCACTTGCGAATGGCGGCAGCCTTCCAGGATGTTGACGAAGCCGGCGAGGTTGGCATCGACGTAGGCGTGCGGATTCCGGATCGAATAGCGCACGCCGGCCTGGGCGGCGAGATGCAGGACGCGATCGAAGCGCCGGCCGGCAAACAGGCCTGCGACGTCTTGCCGGTCCACGATGTCGAGCTTGCGGAAGGTAAACCCGGGGTGTGTCCGGAGACGCGCGAGACGGGCTTCCTTCAGGGTGACGTCGTAGTAGTCGTTCAGGTTGTCGATGCCGAATACCGCCTCGCCCTGCTCCAGCAGGCGCCCGGCAACCTGAAAACCGATGAAGCCCGCAACCCCCGTAATCAGGATGCTCATGATGCGCAAACGGACGGAAAACGCGGATTATACCCGAGGCGTAAATGGGGCCGTCCCGGGATTCGCCTCATGCTGCGGGTTATGAAATAATGCAAACTTTCTCGTTTTTTCCTTCCCCATGACCAAGGTTGCCGTGGTGGGCCTGGGATATGTCGGGCTCCCCCTCGCCGTCGCGTTCGGAAAAAAATTCGATACCGTCGGCTACGATCTTTCCTCCGGCAAGGTGGAACGCCACCGGCAGCGCGTGGACCCCACCGGGGAAGTCTCCGGCGATGAATTCAGGGAGGCGGCCAGGCTGCAGGTAACGACCGATCCTGCGGCGCTGTCCATGGCGGATTTCGTCATCGTGGCCGTGCCCACCCCGGTGGACGCCGCCCGTCGGCCCGATCTCGGGCCGCTGGTGTCGGCCAGCGAGACCGTGGGGCGCCACATGAAGAAGGGCGCGGTGGTGGTTTACGAGTCCACCGTTTATCCCGGCGCCACCGAGGAGGTCTGCGTCCCGGTCCTGGAGAACCGCTCCGGGATGAAATGGCGGCGGGAGTTCCATGTCGGCTACTCGCCGGAGCGCATCAATCCCGGCGACGATGAGCACCGGCTGTCCGCCATCGTGAAAGTCGTCGCGGGCGACGGCCCGGAGACGCTGGAGCGCGTCGCAAGTCTCTACCAGGCGGTCGTCAGCGCGGGCGTTCACAAGGCGTCCGGCATCAGGGTCGCCGAGGCCGCCAAGGTGATCGAAAACACCCAGCGCGATCTCAACATCGCCCTCATGAACGAGCTCGCCATCATCTGCCACCGCCTCGGGATCGACACCCTGGAAGTGCTGGAGGCAGCCGGAACCAAGTGGAACTTCCTGCCGTTCCGGCCCGGCCTGGTGGGCGGCCATTGCATCGGCGTCGACCCCTACTACCTGACCCACAAGGCGGAAACCACCGGTTACCACCCCCAGGTCATCCTGGCGGGAAGGCGCATCAACGACGGCATGGGAAAGTATGTCGCCGAGCAGACGGTGAAGCGGATGATCGCCGCAGGAAACCCGGTCAGGGGCGCGAAGGTCAGCGTGCTCGGCCTCACCTTCAAGGAAAACTGCCCCGACATCCGCAATTCCAAGGTGGTGGATGTCATTCACGAGCTGGAAAGCTACGGAATCGAGGTCTTCGTCCACGACCCGATCGCCCTGCCCGAGGAGGCCCGCGCGGAGTACGGCCTTGCGCTGACCCCCTGGCAGGCGCTGCCCGTTGCCGACGCACTGGTCGTGGCTGTGGCCCATCGGCAACTGCTGGAAAAACCGATCGCCGAGTATGTCGAAAAGGTCAGCAGCGGCGGCTGTTTCATCGATATCAAGTCCCGGTTCGATCGGCAGGCGCTGGCCCGCGCCGGCGTGTCGGTCTGGCGGCTGTAACGGCGCAGACGCGGCGCGGACCCGGACTTCACGGATAGCACAGCAGGCGACACCCCATGCCAAAACCCGGAGATGCCCTACCGAACAGGCCGGTGTTCGCAGTGATCCTGGCCGGGGGCAGCGGCAGCCGCCTCTGGCCCCTGTCGCGGCAGCAGCTTCCCAAGCAGTACCTGGCGCTGAACGGCGCCGTGTCCCTGCTGCAGGAAACGATCGAGCGCCTGCAGCCCCTGATTGCGGCCTCCCGGGTGCTGGTGGTGACCAGCGAGACCCACGCCAGGGGCGAGGCCTACCATACGCTGCTGCCGTACCGGACTCTGCTCGAGCCGGTGGCCCGCAACACCGCCCCCGCCATCGGTCTGGCGGCGATGATGCTCCGGGAAGAGCAGGACGATCCCCTGATGGTGGTGCTTCCGGCCGACCACATCATCCGCGACGTCGGGCAGTTTCACGCGCACCTGGAGGAGGCCCTCGAGGTGGCGGCCCGCGGCAGCCTGGTGACCTTCGGTATCCGCCCCACCCGCCCCGATACGGGCTTCGGGTACCTGCGGGCCGCCGGTGCCAGCCCGGCGGCCCGGCCGGTGGAGCGGTTCGTGGAAAAGCCCCCCCTGGCCGATGCCGAGCGATTCCTGCGGGAGGGTGGCTACTACTGGAACTCGGGCATGTTCGTGTGGCGGGCCTCGGTCATTCTCGAGGAGATCGCGAGGCACCTGCCCGAGCTGCAGCGGGTGCTGGAGGAGATGCAGGCCCTGCGCCGGCAGGGCGCCGCGTGGCCGGAGGTGATCAAGCTCCATTTCGCCCGCGCGCCGTCCATCTCCATCGATCACGGCGTGCTGGAGCGCTCGGACCGGGTGATGCTGATTCCCGCGGACATCGGCTGGAGCGACGTGGGCAGCTGGCAGGCGGTTCACGAGATCGCGCCCAAGGACGGTCAGGGCAACAGCATCGGCGGCAACGTCATCGCCCTCGACTGCAGGGATTCCCTGGTGCGCAGCGAAAAGCGGCTGGTGGCCGCCATCGGCGTGGAAAACCTGTGCGTGGTGGAAACCGCCGACGCGGTCCTGGTGGCGCGCCGCGACCAGAGCCAGCGGGTGAAAGAGGTGGTGGACGCGCTGCAGTGCAAGGGCTCGCCGGAGTATCTCAGCCACCTGACCGTGCGCCGTCCGTGGGGTTATTATACGGTGCTGGAGGACAGCGCCGCCGGCTTCAAGATCAAGCGCATCGAGGTCGACCCCGGCGCTTCCCTGAGCCTGCAGCGCCACCGGCACCGCTCCGAGCACTGGGTGGTGGTATCGGGGACCGCCACCGTCACCCGCGACCGGGAAACCTACACGGTGGCCAAGAACGAGAGCACCTACATTCCCATCGGGGTCAAGCATCGGCTGGAGAACCGGGGACAGATCCCGCTGCAGATCATCGAGGTCCAGGTGGGGGATTACGTGGGCGAGGACGATATCGAGCGCTTCGACGACCGCTATGGCCGCACCGACGAACCGAAAAAGGGCTAGGCGCCGCCGGCTCCCCTCAGGTAGGGTGCGCCCTGCGCACCGAATCCGGCGTGTGAATGGTGCGTGGGACGCACCCTACCTACTCCCGAGGACTGAACCATGAAAAAAGTCGCGCTCATCACCGGGGTGACCGGGCAGGACGGGGCCTACCTGGCCGAGTTCCTGCTCGGCAAGGGATACGTGGTGCACGGCGTCAAGCGCCGCACCTCGCTGTTCAATACCGACCGCATCGACCACCTGTACCAGGATCCCCACGTCAGGGACCGGCGCTTCATTCTCCATTACGGCGACATGACCGACTCCAGCAGCCTGGTGCGGATCATCCAGCAGGTGCAGCCCGACGAAATCTACAACCTGGCGGCCCAGAGCCACGTGGCGGTTTCGTTCGAGGAGCCGGAGTACACGGCCGATTCGGACGCCCTGGGGGCGCTGCGGCTGCTGGAGGCAATCCGGATCCTCGGCCTGGAGAAGAAAACCCGCTTCTACCAGGCCTCGAGCTCCGAACTGTACGGGCTGGTGCAGGAGACGCCCCAGAAGGAGACCACCCCCTTTTATCCGCGCTCGCCGTACGCGGTGGCCAAGCTGTACGCCTACTGGATCACCGTGAACTACCGCGAAGCGTATGGCCTGTACGCCTGCAACGGCATCCTTTTCAATCACGAGAGCCCGATCCGCGGCGAGACCTTCGTCACGCGCAAGATCACCCGCGCGCTGGCGCGAATCAAGCTGGGCCTTCAGGAATGCCTCTACCTGGGGAATCTGAATGCCCGCCGCGACTGGGGCCACGCCCGGGATTTCGTCGAGGCCCAATGGCTCATGCTGCAGCAGGAGAAACCCGAGGATTTCGTGATCGCCACCGGCGCCCAGCGCAGCGTCCGGGACTTCGTCAATGCGGCCGCCGAGGAGCTCGGGATCAGGGTGCGCTGGGAGGGCGCCGGCGCCGATGAAAAGGGCTTTGACGAGGCCGGAAAGCGCATTGTCGCCGTCGACCCGCGCTATTTCCGTCCCACTGAAGTGGAATCCCTGGTCGGGGACGCGACCAAGGCCCGGGCCAGGCTGGGCTGGTCGCCGCGGGTGAGCTTCAGGGAGCTGGTCGCGGAAATGGTGCGCGAGGACCTGAAGGCGGCCGAGCGCGACGAGCTGGTCACGCGCCACGGCTACTCCGCCTTTAACTTTCATGAGTAGCAACCTGGAATACTCCGGGCCACCCGACAGGGATTCCCGGATTTACGTCGCGGGGCACCGGGGTCTGGCGGGATCGGCGCTGGTGCGCCGTCTGGAGTCCGCCGGCTACCGCACTATCCTGACCCGCAGCCACCCCGATCTCGACCTGACCGACCAGCGGGGGGTGCGGGCCTACTTCGAGCAGCAGCGGCCGGAATACGTTTTTCTGGCAGCGGCCAAGGTGGGCGGCATTCTGGCCAACGACACCTATCCCGCGGACTTCATCTACGCCAACCTGGCGATCCAGACCAACGTCATCCATGAATGCTGGCGCGCCGGGGTCAGGCGGCTGATATTCCTCGGATCCTCGTGCATCTATCCCCGCGACTGCCCGCAGCCGATGAAGGAGGAATACCTGCTGACCGGCCCGCTCGAGCCCACCAACCGGCCCTACGCGGTGGCCAAGATCGCGGGAATCGAAATGTGCCGGTCCTACAACCGCCAGTACGGCACCCGCTATCTGGCGGTGATGCCCACCAATCTCTACGGGCCGGGCGACAACTACGACCTGCAGGCGTCGCACGTGATTCCGGCGCTGATCCGCAAAATGCACGAAGCGAAGGTGCGCGGGGAGCGGCAGGCGGTGGTGTGGGGGACCGGCACGCCGCGCCGGGAATTCCTGCTGAGCGACGACATGGCGGACGCCTGTATGTTTCTCATGTCGCTTTCCGACGAGCGCTTTCCGGCCGCGCTCGAACCGGCGAGCCTCCCGCTGTTCAACATCGGCTGCGGCGAGGATCTCACCATACGGGAGCTGGCGGAAGCGATCGGGAAAATCGTCGGGTTCGGAGGGCAGATCGTTTTCGATTCCAGCAAACCGGACGGCGCCCCGCGCAAGCTGATGGACACCAGCAGACTGGCGCAACTGGGCTGGAAGGCGGCAATCCCTCTCGACCAGGGGTTGCGCCTGGCCTATGCCGACTATCTCAAGCATCGTGCCCATCCCGAAGAAAGGCCGTACGTTGCCGGTTAACCTCGTTTCGGCCGCCAGCCGGATCTATCGCAGGTTCGCGCACGTCAGGAAGGAAGCGGGATGGGTGGTCGCCGGACAGGTTCTCGCCTTTGCCGGAAGCCTGGCGGCGGTCAAGGTGCTGACCAACGTCATGCCCCCGGAGAGCTATGGCGAACTGGCCCTGGGGTTGTCCATCGCCGGGCTGATCACCATGTTCCTGTTCGGGCCCCTGGGACAGGTGGTGTTGCGGTTTTATTCCGTTTGCCTGGACAGAGGCCACCTGGCGCCGTACTTCCAGGTCCTGCAGCGGCTGCATTTGCAGGCCCTGGCCCTGCTGATGATTGCCTGCGTACCGGTCGCAGCCGCCACGTACGCAATGTCCGGCGCAAGCTGGGCCTGGTTGGCCGGCGCCGCCATCCTGTTCGGCGTGGTCTCCGGGCTCCAGGGCTCTCTGCAATCCCTGTTCAGCGCGATGCGCGAGCGCAAGGCCTGCGCCCTGTTCCAGGCCGCCGACGTGTGGCTGCGGCTAGCGTTCGCCCTGCTCATCATCCGCTGGGCGGGGACCCGCGGATACTGGGCGATGGCCGGTTACCTGTTGGGCGCGGTGGCGGTCGTGGCCCTGCAGATTGCGGCCGTGCGCGGCCGGCATTCGCCAAACGCCGGGAAATCAGGAGAGAAACCGGGCCGGATCAAGGAACTGGAGGCGGAATTCCTGGCCTACGGCCTTCCATTCGTATCCTTCGCCGGGCTCGCCGCCATCAGCCAGTACGCGGACCGGTGGCTGCTGCAGGCCTTCTGGAGCGAACAGCAGGTCGGCATCTACGCCGCCCTGTACCAGGTCGCCTCGGCGCCGCTGATTCTCACCATGGGGGTGGTCTCCCAGTTGATCATTCCGGTGGTGTTCGCGAGAGCGGGCGGACTTACCGAAAAGGCGCGCCTTTCCAGCGGCCGGCGCCTTTTGTCCCACACCCTGGTGGCACTGGGGCTGGCATTCCTGGCGATCACCCTGTTCGCGTATGTCTGGGGCGAATGGCTGGTGGCCTGGTTCACCAACCCGGCCTTCGCTGCCCACGGCGACGTCCTCTGGATCATCGTGCTGGCGCTATCGTTTTTCAACCTCGCGCAGCTGATGGTGGCGTCGGGGCTCAGCCTCAACCGCTCCAGGATCTACTTCTGGCCGAAGCTCGGTCAGGCGGCCGGCCTTCTGATCGCGGGTTATTTCCTGGTGCAGGAGTGGGCCATCCCGGGCATGGCATCGGCCTTGCTGCTGTCCTCACTGCTGTATTTCGCCTGGGTCGGCGGAGTGAACGTAAAACTCGGGAGGAGTCTTGCTTCAGTGGATTCGCGCCTGGGTTAAGCGCCATCCTCCTGTCAGAAGGATGGCGTTGTTCGCATTCCGGTTTTTCTCGCCCCTAGGCGGTGTTCTGGCCCTGTTCGCCATTCCGCGCTACCTGGGTTTCCTCGCCGACTGGCGGCGATTCAGGCGGGCCGGTGGACAGGCGGAGCTACTGGAGTTTTACCCCTGCCTGTTCGACAAGACCGCGGCCACCGGCATCGACAGCCACTATTTCTACCAGGCCATCTGGGCCTTCAAGCGCATTCTTGCCAGCGGCGCGTCCTCCCATGTGGACGTCGGCTCCGACGTGCGCTTCGTGGGCATGCTGACCTGCATCACCGAGGTCACGTTCATCGACATCCGGCCCCTGCGACTGAACCTGGAGCGCTACCAGGGCAGGGCCGGTTCGATTCTTGCGCTGCCCTACCCGGACCGCTCGCTTGCCTCCCTTTCCAGCCTCCACGTGGTTGAACACGTGGGATTGGGCCGCTATGGCGACCCCATCGACCCCGATGGGACGCGCAAGGCCTGCGCCGAACTGGCGCGGGTTCTGGCGCCCGCAGGACGACTCTACCTTTCCCTACCCGTCGGGCGCAGAACCCGGGTGCAGTTCAATAGCCAGCGCGTGTTTTCCGTCAGCGATGCGCTGGCGCTGTTTGACGGCCTCCGGCTGGTGGAATTGTCTTTCGTCGACCCCGGCGGGATGTTGGTCGAAAACGTTCCCGCCAACGAAGTCACCCTGCAGGAAGGTCACGGCCTGGACTACGGCCTGGGGATGTTCGTTTTTGCGGCGCCCGGGAAATGACGCAATCGATTCTGGAACAATTCAGCCAGGCGCTGCGTCGCATGCGGCAGCCGGCGCTGTTCAAGCTGGTCGCGCCCGGCGCCCATAAATTCCTGATGCGGCGCTGGGCCCGCGCACGGAAGGGCGGCATGGCCCGGAAAACCCGGCTGTTCTTCGGTGAGGAAATGGAAGTGGTGCTGATGGAAACCGGTTCATCGAGCTCGCTGCAGGCGGGCCGGATTCTGGCCCGGCTCGGCTATCGCCCCCATGTGGCCGACTCTGCCGGGAATCTCGGCCCCTGGCCGGGCAGCCTGGAACAGGCGAACGAGACCTACAAAGACCTGTTGTTCCTGCCCTGACCCGGGACATTGCCGTGAAATCCGTATTCGCCTTCAATGACTATAACCGCGACCGGTTCGTGGCCGAAGTCGCCGGATCCCTGCCCGCCGGCACCCGGGTACTGGATGCGGGTGCCGGGCCCTGCCGCTACAAGCCCTTGTTTTCCCATTGCGAGTATCGGGCCCAGGATTTCGGGAAATACACCGGCGAGGAACATTCCTACGGGGAGTTGGACTACGTGTGCGACATAACCGCCATTCCCGCGCCCGATGGCGATTGCGATTTCATCCTGTGCACCGAGGTGCTCGAGCACGTCCCCAGGCCTGACCTGGCGCTACGGGAGTTCGCCCGCCTGCTGCGCAAGGGAGGCGAGCTGGTGATCACCGCCCCCCTGGGAGCCGGCATCCACATGGCACCCTATCACTACTACGGCGGCTTCACCCCTTTCTGGTATCGCCATTTCCTTTCGGCCTCCGGCTTCAGCATCGAGTCAATCAGACCCAATGGCGGCTTCTTCAAGCTCTACGGCCAGGAATCGCAACGCTTCCTGGCCCTGCTCACCCCGGCAAGGCCGGTGCCGCGCCTGCTGTTCCTGCCCCTGAAGGCGGTGCTCGCGCTCTGGTTCCGGCTGCTGCTGCCCGTGGTCTGCCACTTCCTCGACAAGCTCGACCGGCAGCCCGATTTCACGGTCGGCTATTTCGTTCGCGCGCGGAAAGACTGAATGGGGCTCGCGCCGCTCAAGAACCGGCTGAAGGGCCTGCCCTGGGCCTACCGCCTCAACGCGCGCTGGAAGTCCAATGCGCTCAAGCGGGAATACGCTGCCATTCGGGCGCACTACGCCGGCAAGGCGCCGGCGGGCGAGTTGCGGCAGCTCCTGGTCCAGCGCGCCGGGGAGCGACTGCCACGGCTGCCCCTGGCCGGGAGGCCGAGCATCTTCTTCCTCGGCACCGACGAGTTGCAGGACCGGGGCGGCATCCTGCAGGCGCTGGAGCGCCGCGGCAAGCTCACCGCTTTCACCCGCGCCGATGGCAGCTACGGCCAGAACCACCCCGGCCCGGAGGCGGAGCGCCGCGCAACCAACACGCAGCGGCTGCTCGCCCTGTTCGCCGAACTGCATGCCCGGCACGAGGTTCCCGACCTGCTGATCGCCCAGACCTGGGCCGGTTTCGTCGAACCCGGAGCGCTGACGCGAATACGGGAGGCCTACGGTACCGTCGTGGTCAACATCGCCCTCGACGATCGCCACCAGTACCAGGGGCGCAAGGTCAACGGCGAATGGTGGGGAACGCGCGGTCTGATTCCCCACATTGACCTCGCCCTGACCGCGGCGCCGGAGTGCGTCGAGTGGTACCTGAAGGAGGGCTGCCCCGCGATCTTCTTCCCGGAGGCGAGCGATCCGGACATCTTTCACCCCATGCCTGAGCTGCCCAAGGTCCACGACGTGAGTTTCGTCGGCGCGCGCTACGGCGTGCGCGAGCAAATCGTGACGGCGCTCGGCGAAGCGGGGATCAGGGTCACCGCCTGCGGCACCGGCTGGCGCCGCGGGCGCCTCGGGAACGACCAGGTGCCCCGGCTGTTTGCCCAGTCGAAGATCGTTCTCGGCGTGGGCACCATCGGCCACTGCGAGGATTTCTATGCGCTGAAGCTGCGCGACTTCGACGCGCCCATGTCCGGGAGCTTTTACCTGACCCACGACAATCCGGACCTGCGCGCCGTCTACGAAGTGGGCCGCGAGATCGAAACCTACCGCTCCATCGCCGAATGCGTTGACAAGGTCCGCGCCTTTCTCGGCGATGAGGCTGCGCGCGAGCGCATCGCCCGCGACGGACGCGAGCGGGCGGTGCGCGATCACACGTGGGACCGGCGCTTCGGGGACCTCGTGTCACTGCTCATGGGCGCGGCGGCGTCCAGCGCGCCCCCGTGACCGACGCCGGTTTCCCCACGCGCTTGATGATCCGGACATGACACCCTGGCTGCTCGAGCTCCTGTGCGATCCGCTCGACGGGTTCGCGCTGCGGCTGTTCAGGTAGGCGGCCATGTGCGGCATCTACGGCATCGCCAGCACTGACGCCCCGGTCGATCGGGAGGCGCTCAACGCGCGGCGCGACCTGATGCGCCACCGCGGCCCGGACGACGCCGGGTGGTGGGTCTCGGGCGATGGCCGCGTGGGGCTGGCGCATCGCAGACTATCGGTCGTCGACCTGTCCTCCGCCGGACACCAGCCCATGGCGAGCCCCGACCGGCGGCACGTCATCGTGTACAACGGGGAGGTGTACAACTTCAAGGCGCTGCGCGCCGAGCTGGAACGCCTTGGTCACCGCTTCCTTGGCCACAGCGACACCGAGGTGGTGCTGGCCGCCTACCGGGAATGGGGCGAGCGCTGCATCGAGCGCTTCAACGGCATGTTCGCACTGGCCATTTACGATGCAGGCGACCCCGCGACCGCGCCCTCCATTTTTTTCGCCCGCGACCGGGCCGGAAAGAAACCCCTGTATTACGCCGCCGGCAACCGGCGCTTCGAGTTCGGGTCCGAGTTGAAGGCCCTCGGAATGCCCGGCGGGATCGATGCCTTTGCCCTGAACCACTATCTTGCGCTGGGCTACGTTCCGGACGCGATGTGCCTGGCGGCGGGCGTGCGCAAGCTGCCGCCGGCCCATGCCGCCCGCCTGGATCTGAACACGCTCCGGTTCAAGACCTGGCGCTACTGGGAGCTGCCGCCCAACGACGCCGACCCTGGGACGGACGGCGAAGCCCTCGCCGACCAGGTTCACTCGCTCCTCATGGATGCGGTGAGGCTCAGGCTGGAGAGCGACGTACCCCTGGGCGTGTTGCTGAGCGGCGGGCTGGACTCGGGCCTGATCGTGGCAGCCGCCGCCCGGCAAAGCCCACTGCCGGTCAAGACGTTCACGGTCTCGGTACCCGGCTCGCCGCTCGACGAGGCGCCCCGGGCCCGGGCGGTGGCGCAGCACTTCGGCACCGAGCACCACGTGCTGGCGCTGGAAGCCCCCTCGCTGGAGGTCATGCACGCGCTCGCCCCGTTCATTGACGAGCCCATCGCCGACTCCTCCCTCATCCCCACGTTCCTGGTGTCGAAGCTCACCCGCGAGCACGTGACCGTGGCCCTGGGGGGCGACGGCGGCGATGAGCTGTTCGGGGGCTATCTTGACTATCCCGTTTCGCTCGCCGACGAGCGCCGGCTTGGCTGGCTTCCTCCCCGCCTGCTGCGGGCGGCGAGCCGGGCAGCGGGGCTGCTGCCGGCGGGC
This sequence comes from Betaproteobacteria bacterium, assembly GCA_016183615.1. GTDB lineage: Bacteria > Pseudomonadota > Gammaproteobacteria > Burkholderiales > UBA6910 > JACPEG01. The sequence continues at coordinate 38,650 of JACPEG010000013.1, read as the reverse complement.
GTTCGCGGGCGAAACCGCGTCGCCTCCTGGCGCGGCGGCGCGCTGCAGCAGATGATCTGGGGCTCGCCCTACTTCGATGTCACCCTGCGCAGGCGGATTTTCACCCGCGACCAGCTTCAGCAGCTGGGCGAGAATCTGGAGGCTCCGGAGCGCTTCCTGCTGGCGCTGTTCGAGCGCGGGCGGGACCCGGTGGACTGCATGACGCGCACCCATTTCGGAAGCATCCTGCCGGACGATTTCCTGGTGAAGGTGGACCGCGCCGGAATGGCCGCTAGCCTCGAAATACGGTCGCCTTTTCTGGATCACCGTCTGGTAGAATTCTGCTTCTCCGCGATTCCCGGCCGCTGGAAGGTCGCGGACGGGGAAACCCGCAGAATCCAGAAAATCCTGGCGCGACGGCTCCTGCCGCCCGGGATGGAGTTCCAGCGCAAGCAGGGCTTTTCCATCCCCATCGACGACCTGCTGCGGGCCGACAACTGCGCAATGGTCGCGGAGTGCGCGCAATATCTTCCGCGCTGCATCAACCGCCGGGAAGTGAACGCCCTGGTCCGCGGACTCCGGAGCGGGCGGGCCAACGGGGCCCGGCTTTACGCCTTGCTCGCCCTCGCCATCGCGATCAGGAACCTCAGGCTGGCCGAACCATGATCCCGAGCATCTCCGTTTGCATCCCGGCCTATAACCGCGCGCCGGTGCTGCCCGCCCTGCTCGACTCGATCCTGTCCCAGGACTCCCGGGACTTCGAGGTCGTGATCTGCGAAGACAGGTCGCCGCAAAGGGCTGAAATCGCCCGCATCGTCGCCGGCTACCGCGCCCGGCATCCCGGCCTCATCCGATACATCGAGAATGCCGAGAACCTGGGCTATGACGCCAACCTGAGAAATCTCGTGGAACGGGCAAGGGGCCGGTATTGCCTGTTCATGGGCAATGACGATCTGATGTGTCCCGGCGCGCTGGGCGCGGTGAGCTCGGCCGTCGAACGCTACGACAACGTGGGCGTGGTGCTCCGCAGCTACGCCTCCTTCGACGGCGTTCCGGAAAGCATCAGCGAGGAGTTCCGCTACTTCCCGTCCGAGAAGCTGTTCCGGGCGGGCGAGGACGCGATCACCACCATCTACCGCCGCTCGGTGGTGATTTCGGGCATGGTGATCCAGCGCGAGGCGGCGCGCAGCCACGCCACCGACCGCTTCGACGGAACGCTGCTCTACCAGCTGTACCTGGTCGCGTGCGTGCTCACCACCATGAACGCAGTTTTCCTGCCCGACATCCTGGTGCTTTACCGCAGCGGCGGAGTCCCCGAGTTCGGCGCCAGCGAGGCCGAGCGCGGCAAGTTTGTCCCGAAGCAGCAGACTCCCGAATCGTCGCTGCACTTCATGAAGGGAATGCTCGAGATCGCCGGGTACGTGGAGAGGACCCGGGGGGTGCGGATTTACCGGCGCATCCTGCGGGACGTCGGCAATTACTCCTATCCGGTGCTGGCGGTCCAGTCCGACAAGCCGTTTCCGGTATTCGTGAAATACTGCTACCGGCTTGCCCGACTCGGCTTCTGGAACAACAAGCTGTTCTATCTGTACTTCCTTTCGCTCGTCATCCTTGGCCGGGCGCGGGTGGAACGGATCATCCGCTTCATCAAGCGGCGCCTGGGCTACACACCCGCCATCGGGGATATCTACAAGGGACGCTCGGCATGAGAATCCTCGTCGCCGGTGACTGGCATTCGGAACTGCACGAGGAACCGGTATACCGGGCGTTCGAGAAGCTGGGGCATGAGCCGTTCCGGTTTTCCTGGCACCAGTACTTCAAGGCGGACCCCGCGCGCGCGGGTCGCGCGCGCGGGATCGAGCTTTTCGTTCGGAAGTTCCAGAACAAATTTCTGGTCGGTCCGCTGATCGGCCGCATCAACCGCGACCTGGTCGCCACGGCCGGCGACATCCGGCCCGACCTGGTCTTCATTTACCGCGGCACCCACATCACCGCGGCCACGCTGCGGGAGATCAGGCGGCGCTGTCCGGGCGCCGTGCTGGTTGGCTATAATAACGACGACCCGTTCGCCCAAGGTCACCCGGGATGGTTGTGGCGCCATTTTCTCTCGGCCATCCCCGGCTACGACCTGATGCTCGCCTACCGCCAGAGCAACCTGGCGGATTTCACCCGCGCCGGCGCGAAGCGGGTGCGCCTGCTGCGTTCGTGGTTCATTCCCGAGCGCAATCACCCCGTCAGCCTGACTCCCGAAGACCAGGCACGCTACGGCTGCGATGTGGTGTTCGTCGGACACTACGAGCCGGACGGGCGCAAGGAGCTGCTGGAGGAAGTGGTGCGGCGCGGCTTCAGGCTGCGCCTGTTCGGGCACGGGTACGCGTGGGATCCCGCCATCGGCAGATCCCCGGAGTTGCGCTCCCAGAGGCCGGTAAGGACGGTGTGGGGCGAGGAGTACAACAGGGCCCTGTGCGGCGCCAAGGTGGCGCTATGTTTTTTTTCGAAGCTGAACCGGGACACCTATACGCGGCGCTGCTTTGAAATACCGGCCACCGGAACCTTCATGCTGTCCGAATACTCGGAGGACGCCGCAATGCTGTTCGAGGAAGGCGCGGAGGCCGCTTACTTCAGGTCTGGGGATGAGCTGATCCAAAAGCTCGACCGGTACGTGAGCGACGACGCGCTGCGGCAATCGGTGGCCCTGGCGGGGCTCCGCCGGGTGATCGCCGACGGGCACGACGTGGTCTCGCGCATGCAGCGCGTGCTGGAGTGGAGCGCCGAGGCAAGGAGCGACGCCGGTGCTTGAGCACGAATCCGGCGCCATGCGCCTGTGCCGCGCCATCGGCATGGAAGGCCTCGCATGGTCGTTGCGCCGCCTGCACTGCCCGGTGGCGCGGAGCGCGCTGGTGCTGGAAGTGGGCTCCGGCGGCAACCCTTACCCTCGGGCCAACGTGCTGCTCGATGCCTATGAGAACACGCGGGAGCGCCACTGGGTGCCGTTGAAGACCGACCGGCCCACGGTGCTCGGCTTCGCGGAGAACCTGCCGTTTCGGGACCAGGCCTTCGACTTCGTCATCGCCTCCCACGTGCTGGAGCATTCCGCCCACCCGCAGTCGTTTCTGGCGGAGCTGCAGCGGGTGGCGGCGGCGGGCTACATCGAGGTCCCCCACGCGCTGATGGAGCGGATGAACCCCTATCGCGACCATCGGCTGGAGATCGCTTGCCGCGAGGGGCGGCTCATCATACGCAAAAAACCCCGTTGGGTCGTGGACGAAACCCTGCTGGAACTCTACGAAGAGCGGGCCAAGGCCCTGATCGCCGGGAAACTCATTCCGGCTCATCCATTCGCGTTCCACGTGCGCTATTACTGGGAGGGGAAAATCGAGTTCACCGTGCTGAACCCGGAGCAGGACGCCGGCTGGACGCCGGCGCGCGAGACTCCCGCGGATGGCGCGCGACAGGGCGCCTCGTTCGGAATAAAGCAGCGCCTGCTGGATCTGCTGCGCCCCTGGCTCTCACAACGGTCCCGCAACCGCAACGTGGACCTGCTGAGCCTGATGCGCTGCTCCGCCTGCCACGGACCGGCGTTGCGGCGAGCGCAGACCGGCCTGCAATGCGCCGACTGCGACGCCCGCTACCCGGTCCGGAACGGCATTCCGGTCATGAATCCTGAAATACTTCCGTTGGCTACGGAGCCCACGGAGCGATAGCGACGGATGCCCGTTCCCGGCGCAACCCGCGAGGCCTCGCGGGCCGCATCGCCAGCCGCCTTGGAATCAATCCATGAAATTCCGTTTGGGCATTGACGCTTCGAACATCCGGGCGGGAGGCGGGCTCACCCATCTATGTGACATGCTGAGCGCGGCTCGCCCCCGGGGCAGCGGTTTCGAGCGCGTCGTGATCTGGGGCGGGCGGGCCAGCCTGGAGCGGATTCCGGAGCGGGAATGGCTGGAGAAGGCGCCGGTGGCGATTCTTGACCGCTCCCTCCCGGGGAGGTTCTTCTGGCAGCAATTCGTGTTGCCCATGCGGCTGCTGGAACATCGCTGCGACGCGCTGTTCTCCCCCGGCGGATCGCTCCCGTTCCACACCCCGGTACCGGCGGTTACAATGTCGCAAAACCTGTTGCCATTCGAGGCGGAGGAAGCGGCCCGGTTCGGCGTCCCAAGCCTGATGTGGCTGAAGATGAAGCTCCTGAAGGCCGTTCAGTCGAGGTCGTTCAGGCGCGCCGACGGTCTCATCTTTCTGACCCGGTACGCCAGAGCGCGGGTGGCGGCGGCGTTGGGGGGCCGCTTGCAGCAGCAGGCTGTCATTGCGCATGGAATCGAATCACGTTTTTTCGCCGAGGCCAGGGACGAGCTGCCGCCGTCCGCGTTTTCAGCGTCACGCCCTTTCCGGTTCCTGTATGTCTCGATCGTGGACGTTTACAAGCATCAATGGCAGGTCGCCAGGGCGATTGCCACGCTCAGGAAGCAGGGCATGCCCGTGACGGTGGAGTTCGTCGGGCCTGCCCGCCCCAAGGCATTGGAGCGGCTGCGGCGCGTGATGGATGAGGAAGACCGGGAAGCGAGATTCATCCGCTATGCGGGCGCGACGCCGTTCCACATCCTGCACCAGGTGTACCGGCGGGGCGATGCGTTCGTGTTTGCGTCGAGCTGCGAGAATCTGCCGAATATCCTGCTGGAAGCGATGGCCGCGCAGCTGCCGATCGCCTGCTCAGGCAAGGGGCCAATGCCTGAGATTCTCGGGGAGGCCGGGATCTATTTCGATCCTGAAAATGCCGACGACATCGCGTCAGCCCTGACAACGCTGTACCGCGATCCCGACCTGCGACGCAGGCTGGGCAGCGCGGCTTTCGCCGCGGCACGCTCTTATTCATGGGCGCGTTGTGCCGACGAAACCTTCTCATTTATCGCCCGGGTGATCAACCTGAGCGTGCGGCGCACCGATGGCTAGAGTCCTGGTGACCGGAGGCTGCGGGTTTATCGGCTCCCACCTGGTGGAGGCCCTGTTGCGCCGCGGATACGAGCTGACGGTGCTGGATGACCTGTCCAGCGGCAGGCTGGAAAACCTCCCGCGCGGCGAGCGTAACATCCGCTTTGTCGAGGGAAGCATCACGGACCCCGAATCCGTTGGCCAGGCAATGGGGGGCGCCGGGCTCGTCATACACCTCGCCGCGGTCAGCTCGGTGCAGGCCTCGATTGAGGATCCGCTCGCCACGCACCGAATAAATTGCGACGGCACGCTGCATCTGCTGGAGGCCTGCCGCAAGCAGGGCGTCAACAAGTTCATGTTCGCATCCTCCGCGGCGGTCTACGGCGATCCGGCATCCCTGCCGCTGGCCGAAGACGCGGCCCCCAACCCGTTGACGCCCTATGCCTTCGACAAACTCGGGTGCGAGCTCTATGTAGCGTTCTATCACAGGCAGTTCGGCCTCGATACCACCATATTCAGGCTGTTCAACGTCTTTGGGCCGCGCCAGGACCCCCGCTCCCCTTATTCCGGAGTCATCAGCCGGTTCGTTGACTGCGTCCTGGCGGGCCGGCCCATAACCGTGCATGGGGACGGGATGCAGTCGCGGGATTTCGTATACGTGGAGGACGTCGCGGAGCTCATCGCCGGCTCCCTCGCTAAGGGCGGCCTGTCCGGCCAGACCATCAACGTCGGCACCGGCCGGCAACAGGCCCTGGTCGAGGTAATTGCAGCCTTGAAGGCGCTGGCCGGGCGCGAACTGCAGGTGCAGCACGAAAAACCCCGCGACGGCGATGTTCGCCACTCGGTCGCGAGCACCGGGCGGCTGCGCGCCCTGCTGGGCGACCTGCCCGAAGCATCTTTTGCGCGCGGCCTTCGGAAACTCTTTGACAGCGCCGCCCGGTCTTGAACATCCTGATTGTCACCCAGTATTTCTGGCCGGAGAACTTCCGCGTCAATGACCTGGCCCAGGGCCTGGTCGAGCGCGGGCACGCGGTCACGGTGCTGACCGGCATCCCCAATTATCCCGGCGGGCGCCTGTTCCCGGGGTACGGGTACTTCCGGCGGCTGCGTGAAAACTGGGGCGGGGTCGAGGTGGTGCGCAGTCCCCTCATCCCCCGCGGCGGGTCCGGGCGGCTGCGGCTCGCGCTGAATTATGTTTCCTTCGCGCTCTGCGCCAGCATCCTGGGCCCGCTGCGCTGCCGGAGCCGCTATGACGTGATCTTCGTTCACGAACCGTCGCCGATCACCGTGGGGATACCGGCGCTGGTCATGAAGGCCTTCAAGAAGGCGCCGCTGCTGTTCTGGGTGCTCGACTTGTGGCCGGAGAGCATTTCCGCCACCGGGGCCATGCGGCCCGGCCCGGCGCTGCGGGCGGTCGGCCGGCTGGTGCGCTTCATTTACCGCCACTGCGACCGCGTCCTGGTCCAGTCGCGGGGGTTCATCGCCAAGGTGGAAAGCATGGGTGCTCCGGCGGGCAAGATCCTGTATTTTCCGAGCTGGGCCGAAAGGCTGTACCGTCCGCTGGAGCGCGACGGGGCCGCCGCCGAAATGCAGGCCATGCCCGACGGATTCCGGGTCATGTTCGCGGGAAACATCGGCGCCGCGCAGGACTTCGACAGCATCCTCGCCGCGGCGGAGCGGCTGCGCAACGTTTCCGACATCCACTGGATCATCCTCGGCGACGGCCGGAGATTCAAGTGGGTGGAGACACAGGTCGCACAGAGGGGGCTATCCCCCACCGTGCACTTGCTCGGGAGCCGGCCGGTGGAAACCATGCCCCGCTATTTCGCCCTGGCGGAAGCGATGCTGGTCACCCTCAGGCGCGATCCCGTATTCGCGCTGACCATCCCCGGCAAGATCCAGTCGTACCTGGCCTGCGGACGGCCTATCGTGGCGATGCTGGACGGGGAGGGCGCGCGCATCGTCGAGGAATCGGGCGCCGGGCTTGCCTGCCCGGCGGAAAATCCCGCGGCGCTCGCCCAGGCGGTGCTCACCCTGTACCGCAAATCCCGGGCCGAGCGCGAACAGATGGGACGCAGCGCGCTCGCCTATTACCGGGAGAATTTTGAGCGCGACCGGCTTCTGGACCGCCTGGAGCGATGGATGCGGGATTTGCCCAAACCGGCATGAAGGTCCGATAATTCGCGCTTTATGAAGCGTCCGACGCGGACACCGGCGGAAAGGCCCCATTGAAGGACCCATTCGAAGGCAAGACCATCCTGATCACCGGCGGCACCGGCTCGTTCGGCCACGCCGTGCTGTCGCGCCTCCTCAAGCACAATTTCAGGGAGGTGCGCATCTTCAGCCGGGACGAGCTGAAGCAGGAAATGATGCGCATCGAAATCGACTGTCCCAGGGTGAAGTTCCTCATCGGGGACGTCAGAAGCCGCGACAGCGTGGACCAGGCGATGCACGGCGTGGACATCGTTTTTCACGCGGCGGCCCTTAAACAGGTCCCGTCGTGCGACTTCTTTCCCATGCAGGCGGTCTACACCAACGTGGTCGGCAGCCACAACGTCATCGAATCGGCGATCGCCCACAAGGTCGCACGGGTGATCTGCCTCAGCACCGACAAGGCGGTCTACCCGATAAACGCGATGGGAATGACCAAGGCGCTGATGGAGAAGCTGGCGCAGGCCGCATCCCGCAACATCGCCGATAACGGCACCGTGATCGCCGCCGTGCGCTACGGGAACGTCATGTACTCCCGGGGCTCGGTGATCCCGCTGTTCGTCCGGCAGATCCAGGAACGCCGCCCGATCACCGTCACCGAACGCGCGATGACGCGCTTCCTGCTGCCCCTGGCGGACGCCATCGAGCTGGTCATGTTTGCGTTCCAGCATGCGCGGCAGGGCGACATCTTCATCAAGAAGGCGCCGGCGTGCACCATCGGCGGACTGGTGGACGCGCTCAAGGGGATCTTCAAGTCCGATGCCCCGGTCAAGGTCATCGGCATGCGCCACGGCGAGAAGATCTTCGAGACCCTCGCCACCCGCGAGGAGCTGCGAAAAGCGGAGGACCTGGGCGATTATTACCGGGTATGCATGGACGACCGGGACCTGAACTATAACAAATACTTCACGGAGGGGGACGTGCACGAGGCGGAAATGGAGGACTACACGTCCCACAACGCCACCCGGCTCAACGTCGAGCAGATCGGGGAATTGCTGCTGACCCTGCCGGAAATAAGGGCGGCCCGGGCAAACGCCGCGCCGAACGTCTATTGAGCGAGCCGCGCGGCGCTTCCGCGGACCCGTCTCACGGGTAGCGCTTCCGCGGTACCGGACTCCCCCAGCCTGGATTTCGCTTGTGATCAGAGTCGGCATAACGGGCATTGACGGATTCATGGGCTGGCAGCTGCGCTGTGCGCTGCACGCCCACCCGGACATCGCCATATCCGGGGCGCGGCGCGCAACATTCGCCGCGCTGGCAACGCTGGAGGAATTCGTGCGCGGCTGCGACGCGATCGTTCACCTCGCCGGAATGAACCGGGGAGACGAGGCCGCGATCGAGAGCACCAATATCGGGTTGACGCAGCAGCTCATCGCCGCATGCCAGGCCGCCGGCGCCAGGCCGCACGTGATTTTTTCGTCGTCCACCCATTTCCTGCGGGACACCGCCTACGGCCGCTCCAAGAGGGCCTGCTCGGACCTGCTGCGGGAGTGGTCGCAACGGGAAGGCGGCACCTTCACCAACCTGATCCTGCCCCAGGTGTTCGGCGAATGCGGCAGGCCGTTCTACAACTCCGTGGTGGCGACGTTCTGCCACCAGCTGGCCGGCAATGAATCGCCGCGCGTCATCGACGACGTCGAGCTGCAGCTGATCCACGCCCAGCGCGTGGCGCGCGAGATACTGGCGCACCTGCGGCAGCCGCGCGGTGGTGACGCACCCGTGCCGGGGTCACGGATCACCGTGCGGGTACTGCTGGACAAGCTCACGGGCATGGCGCAGCAGTACCGCAACCACCTGATTCCCGCGTTCGTGGACGGACTGGACCTGGAGCTTTTCAACACGTTCCGCGCCTGCCTGTTCCCCCGCCACTACCCGGTCACGCTGCCGCTGCGCGAGGATGCCCGCGGCAGCCTGTTCGAGGCCGTCAAGAGCCTGCACGGCGGGCAGTGCTTCATCTCCACCACCCGGCCGGGCGTGACCCGCGGCAATCACTATCACGTAAGCAAGGTCGAGCGCTTTCTGGTGCTCGGCGGTGACGCGCTGATACGGGTACGGAAGCTGTTTTCCGGCGACGCCGTCGAGTACCGCGTCTGCGGAGACGTTCCACAGTATATCGACATGCCGACGCTGCACACCCACAATATCACCAACGTGGGAGGGGGGAGCCTGACGACACTGTTCTGGTCTCACGAGATCTTCGACCCGGAACGGCCGGACACCTACGGGGAGCCTGTGTAACCATGAAAAGGATCAGGATCATGACGGTCGTCGGCACGCGGCCGGAAATCATCCGCCTGTCACGTGTGATGGCGTGCCTGGCCCGGTACGCGGACCACGTCCTGGTGCACACGGGCCAGAACTACGATTACGAGCTCAACGACATATTTTTCGACGAGCTCGGCATTCCGCGGCCGGATTATTACCTCGATGCCGCGGGAGGTTCGCCATCGGAAACCGTGGGCAACGTGCTGATCAAGGTGGACCCGATCCTGGCAAAGGATCGGCCGGATGCGTTGCTGGTGCTGGGCGATACCAATAGCTGCCTTGCGGTGATCGCGGCAAAGCGGCACAAGATACCCGTATTTCACATGGAGGCTGGAAACCGCTGTTTTGATCAGCGGGTGCCGGAGGAACTCAATCGCAAGATCGTTGACCACCTGAGCGATATCAACCTCACTTACAGCGATCATGCGCGCGAGTACCTGCTGCGGGAGGGCCTGGCGCCCGATCGCGTCATCAAGACCGGCAGCCCCATGTATGAGGTATTGCTCCATTACCGGCCTGCGATCGAAGCGTCCCCGGTGCTGGAGCGGCTTGGCCTGGCGCCCCGGGAGTATTTCGTGGTAAGCGCGCACCGCGAGGAGAACATCGACTCCGGCACCAACTTGCGGAAGCTTTCCGCGATTCTGAACCGGATTGCCGAAATCTACGGCAGGAGAATAGTCGTGTCCGCCCATCCCCGGACCCGAAACCGCATCGAGGCCCTCGACGCCAGGTTCAGCCCCTTGATCGAGCTTCACAAGCCCTTCGGTTTTTTCGATTACGTCCAGCTGCAGTGCCACGCCCTCGCGGTATTGTCTGACAGCGGAACGATCAGCGAGGAATCCTCGATATTGAACTTTCCGGCATTGAATATCCGGGAGGCCCATGAACGGCCGGAGGGCATGGAGGAAGGCGCCGTGATGATGACCGGCCTGGAGGAAGAGCGCGTGTTACAGGGCCTCGCCGTGCTGGCGGATCAGCCCCGGGGCGGCGAGCGCGCTCTGCAAATGGTGAAGGATTATCAGGCGCCCAACGTGTCGGAAAAAGTGCTTCGCATCATCCTGAGCTATACCGATTACGTTAACCGCCTGGTCTGGCGCAAGTAGGGCGCGTACCCGGCAACTCCACGCCCGGCCCAGCCAATGGTCCCCGACCCCGCCCGGTTTCAATGGCTGTCCCCCCTGGTTTCCTTCGGGACCGCCCTCGCGGGGTCCTGGTGGCTGTTGCACAGCAGGATCTCCCGACTGGCACTCGACCATCCCAACCGGCGCTCGCTCCACGCTGCCCCCGTCCCGCGCATCGGGGGGCTCGCGATCCTGGCGGGAACGCTTGCCGGGGTCGCCGTTGCGTCTCCGTCATGGCCGGTGGGCCTCTGGGTCGGGATCGGGATGCTGTTGGCGGTGGGGGCTTTGGATGACCTGCAAGGGGTGCCCGTGCCATGGCGCCTGCTGGCGCATTTTGTTGCCGCCGGCGCGGCAGCCATGCCGCTGCTGCTTGACGAATATGGGCTGGCGGTAACCGCGCTGGTTGTGCTGGCGACCGTCTGGATGACCAATGCATATAATTTCATGGACGGCTCCGACGGGCTGGCGGGAGGAATGACGGTTGCGGGCTTCGGGTTCTACGGCGTGGCCTGGTGGCTCGGCGGCAGCCAGTCCCTGGCATTGGCAAGCTTTTGCGTGGCGGCGGCGGCAGCGGCCTTTCTGCTGTTCAACTTTCACCCGGCCCGGATTTTCATGGGCGATGCGGGCTCGGTGCCCCTCGGATTCCTGGCCGCGGCGCTGGGAATCATCGGCTGGCAGCGGGGAGACTGGCCCCTGTGGTTTCCGGCGCTGGTATTCTCGCCCTTCGTGGTGGACGCCACCGTGACGTTGCTGCGGCGGCTTGCCCGCGGGGAAAAGGCGTGGCTCGCACACCGCGAGCATTATTACCAGCGGCTGGTCAGAATGGGGTTCGGCCACCGCAACACCGCCCTCGCCGAGTACGCCGTGATGGTGGCGGCCGGCGCCGCCGCCACCTGGAGCATCGGCCAGGGCCCGGTGCTGCAGCTCTGGGTCGGCGCCGCCTGGGTGGTGCTGTACGGGGTGCTCATGGCGCTCGTGGACCGCAACTGGTCCCGGCACCAGGCCATTGAACGCGATTCGGGTCTGCCATGAACCCGCGCACCGTCCTGGCGTTCGCCCACGACGTGGTGGCCTCGGGCCTGGCCTGGTGCTTCGCCTTTCTGCTGCGTTTCAACTTTGACATTCCCGACGGCTACCAGGCGCTCATGCTGCGGAGCCTGGTCTGGGTCATCCCGGTGCAGGCCCTTGTCTTCTGGCGGTTCGGCCTGTATCGCGGGCTGTGGCGCTACGCCAGCCTGCCGGACCTCAAGCGCATCGTGCTCGCGGTCGGCCTCGGCGCCACCGCGGCACCGGTCACCCTGCTGCTGCTCGGCGTTGCCGCGGAAGCGGCGGTGCCCCGCTCCGTGCTGATCATGGATCCGCTGCTGCTGGTGCTCATCATGGGCGGCAGTCGTCTTGCCTTCCGCTCCTGGAAGGAGCACAGCCTGTACAGCGTCACCCACCTCAAGGGGGAGCCGGTTCTGGTCCTCGGCGCGGGAGATGCGGCGGTGAGTCTGCTCAAGGATCTCGCCCGCAGCAGCGAATGGCGGGTAGTCGGGCTTCTCGACGACGACCCGGACAAGCACGCCCGCTTCCTGCTCGATTCCAAGGTGCTGGGGGCGATCGGCGAGCTTCCCCATTGGTCGCAACAACTCGACGTGAAAAACGCCATCATCGCCATGCCCTCCGCCACCCATGGTGCCCGGCGCCGGGCGGTGGCGCTCTGCCGGGACGCGGGAATACGCGCGCTCACCGTCCCGTCGTTCGACGATCTGATGGGCGGCAAGGTCACGGTTTCGGCCATCCGCCAGGTGGAGCTCGACGATCTTCTGGGCCGGGATCCGGTTCAGCTCGATAGCCGCGGGCTGGCCGAATTCCTTTCGGACCGGGTGGTTCTCGTCACCGGCGCCGGCGGCTCGATCGGCTCCGAGCTTTGCCGTCAGATCGGGAAGTTCAAGCCGCGGACCCTGGTGCTGTTCGAGTCGAGCGAATTCGCCCTATACCAGATCGAGCAGGAATTCGCCCGCGAGTTTCCCGGCCTTTCCATCGTCTGCACCATCGGCGACTGCAAGAACCGGGAGCGGGCGGCCCAGGTGCTGAAGCAGTACCGGCCGGAAGTGGTGTTCCATTCCGCAGCCTACAAGCACGTGCCGCTGATGGAGCAGCGAAACGCCTGGGAGGCGGTCCTCAACAACGTGGCCGGCACGCTGGTGATGGCGCGCGCCGCGATCGATCATGCGGTGGGGAAATTCGTGCTGATCTCCACCGACAAGGCGGTGAACCCGGTGAATGTGATGGGGGCGAGCAAGCGGCTGGCGGAGATGGTGTGCCAGGCCCTGCAGCCCGCTCCCGCCCTCGTCGCCGGCGGCGGGGGGGCGGGGCATGTCATCGGCACCCGTTTCATCATGGTGCGTTTCGGCAACGTGCTGGGGAGCGCGGGAAGCGTGGTGCCCAAGTTCCGGGAGCAGATCGCGCGCGGCGGCCCGGTGACGGTGACCCATCCCGAGATCACCCGCTACTTCATGTCGATCCCGGAGGCGGCCCAGCTGGTGTTGCAGGCGGGGCTCATGGGGCAGGGCGGAGAAATTTTCGTGCTGGACATGGGGGAGCCGGTGAAAATCGTCGATCTCGCCCGGGACCTGATCCGGTTGTCGGGGTTGAGGGAGGACGAGATCAGGATCGAGTACTCGGGCCTGCGCCCTGGCGAGAAGCTCTATGAGGAGGTGCTGGCGGACGACGAGCGGACGCTGCCCACGCCTCACCCCAAGCTGCGTATCGCCCAGGCCCGGCGCGTGGACGCCCAGTGGCTGGCCGCGCTGGAAGCCTGGCTCAGCCAGCCGGCGGCCCTGGACGACGAGCAGGTGCGGCGCGACCTCCTGCGGTGGGTGCCCGAGTACCAGAGCGACAACGCGGTTGCCCTGGAGCGAAGGGGCGCGCCATGACCCTGTCGGTCATCGTCATCACCCGCAACGAGGAGGCCTCGATCCGGCGCTGCCTGGAGTCGGTGGCCTGGGCCGACGAGATCGTGGTGCTGGACTCCGCCAGCGAGGACGACACCGCAAACCTGTGCCGGGAGCTGGGAGCCCGGGTGCATGTGATCCGGGACTGGCCGGGCTTCGGCCCCCAGAAGAACCGGGCGCTCGAGCTGGCCACCGGCGACTGGGTACTGTCGCTCGATGCCGACGAGTGGATCGGCCCCGAACTCAAGGCCGAGATCCGGGCCGCGCTCGCGGGGCCTGAGGGCAACGCGGCATTCCGCATGCCCCGGCTCTCCAGCTACTGCGGCCGGTTCATGCGCCATTCCGGCTGGTGGCCGGATTACGTGCTGCGGCTGTTCAAGCGTGGCGCGGCCCGTTTTTCTGATGACCTGGTCCACGAGCGCCTGATCGTGGACGGCAGCATCGGCACGCTGGCGCACCCGATCCTGCACGAAACCTACCGGGACCTGGAGGAAATGCTGGACAAGCTCAACCGCTATTCTTCGGCCGGAGCCGTCATGCTCGGGCGGCAGGGAAAAAACGCAGGCCTGACCGCTGCCGTGGTTCGCGCAGGGTGGGCGTTCTTCCGCAGCTACGTGCTGAGGGCGGGGTTCCTCGACGGCCGCGAGGGCTTCATGCTGGCCGTATCGAACGCCGAGACGACTTATTACCGGTACCTGAAGCTGATGCTGCTCGGCCGGGACCCCGGGCGTCCGCCGGGCCGCGGCCCTACGGCCTAGCCTCGGGGGCGCCGCACCGCCCGCTCTCCGACTTCGCCAGCAGGTCTCGAAAAGCCTCGAACGCCTGCTCCACGGTGATGTCGCCGACTTCCCTGCCGGGAGACTGCAACAGGACATAGGGCACGCCCCAGGGGTGCCACCGCGTGGCCTCCGATTGGCCGAAAAAGCACAGGATCGGCTTGCCAGCGGCGGCCGCGATGTGCATCGCACCGCCGTCGCTGCAAACCACGCGTTCGCACAGGGACAGCCCCGCGATCAGTTGCTTCAGCTCCACGCTCGGACAGGGCAGGACCGGAACGCCTTCGAGCGCCGTGACGATCTCTCCCGCCTTGGCGTCGTCCCCGGGATGAAGGGGATTGGAATTGTCGCCCGGAGACCAGAACAGCATGAAAGCGGCGCGGTATTCGCGGTGCAGGCGGCGCGCGAGCTCCACGAAGCGCTGCGCGGGCCAGCGCTGGCTCGGTTTGCGCGCGCTGATGTGGAGCCCCACCAGCGTGGGCGGGGACGGCCAGTTGCGGGCGGCGAGCGCCTCCCTCAGCCGCTTCGCCTCCCCGGGATCGGGGAACACCCGCAGGGGAGGAAGGGCGGCCTCGACCCCCAGCGGCGCGAGCAGCCGGAACACGTCATCGACTTCGTGCATTGGCGTGGGCAGCGCGTACGGCACCGGCATGTCGATCGACGCCGCACCCCGTCTGCCCGCCTCGGTATAACCGATGATGTGCTGCGGCTTCAAAAGCCGCGCCAGTTGAAGCGATCGGGGCTGGAACCGCGGTGCCGCGAGAATCACGTAGTCAAATTTCAGGCGCCGCAAATTCATGACAAGACGCGCGCGATCAATCAGGACCGCCGCCGCGGTTTTCCCGGCGGGCCGGTGCTTGACCTTGGTATAGGCGTGGATCCCGTCTACGTCGGGATTGTTTTCCAGCACCGGCCGGTTGTAACTGTTGACGAGCGCATGAATCTCGGCGTCGGGAAAACGTTCGCGCAACGCCCGCAACATCGGAGTGGTACAGACGAGGTCGCCGATATTGTCGCGGCGAATGATCAGGAAGCGCAGGGCCATCGGGCGGTTCCCGGGCGCACTTTCATCCGGACACCGTTGCCGGCCCGGCAAGGCTGCGGCGCCTGGCATAGCCGAGGCTCAACCCGACCAGCGCCCAGAACAGCAGCGCGTTGTCGCGCACAAAGAAATCGTCGGTCATGTTTTTCAGGAAAACGCCCACGACCAGCGTCAGCCCGGCGATACCCACCAGCCTCAGTTCCGGATCGGCTGCGTTCGAGAGACCCCAGTATTCCCGGCCGACGGCGAAAAACAGAAACAGGATTACGAACACCCCTCCGATACCCAGCTCCAACGCGTAATTCAGAACCAGGTTGTGGGCATGCCAAAGCAATCTGTTATCGAATTCGGACTGAAAATCCTTTCTCAGTATTCCGCGGCCGAAACCGTAGCCGGCAGCAGGCTTATCGGCGATTTTTGCCCAGGCGTGAGCCCATACTTTCAGGCGTTCGTCGTTTTTCGCCATTCCGGCGAGCGCTTCGGTCACGGGCATCCCTGCCGGGGCCTTCTGCCTTACCACCCCCATGAACTGGTAGCCTGCCAGCAGCACGAGCAACAGGACGGCGGCAAGCGCCAATTTTTTCCTGCCGGCCGAAAGCGGCGAGCGCATCAGGCAGAACGAACCGAAAACGCAAATCTCGGCGATAAGGGCCGGCCACACCGCGCGGTTTAGCGTCAATGCTGCAGCCCCGAACAAGAGCGGGATAACCAATAACACGAGATTCCCGGGAAAGCCACGCCGGACTCCTCGAATCGCGGTCAGGAACACGAAAGGAAATATCGTGACCAGGTAGGTGCTGAACGTTCCAACGCCGCCGTGAAAGCTTTCCACCAGCCAGCTCTCACGGCCATGGGACACATACCCGCTGACCGCCAAACCGAGCATGGCCAGGAAACCCGCAACGAGGACCCGGTTCCACAGGGTCCATTCAAGATCGCTTCCGGCCAGGCCGTAAAATACAAGAAATGCCGCGATCGCATAACCAATCTCGTTCTTGACTTCCCCCAGCGAATAATCGGGATCGATCGTCCACAACAGGGACGCCACGGCGATGCCGCTCCACAGGAGCAGGGGCAGTTTGAATGGAACAGGGGGCGGCGGATCCCTGCGCCAGACAAAAACGGCGACCAGGCCGGCGAGGAGCAGGCTGGTCAAGCGCAGGGCCACGGTATGATTGAAGGGCAGAATAAACAGAAATACCGCTGCCGGGATCAGCACGCTGCGGTGCAGAATCGGTTTGCGGGCGGTCACGCGGCATTTCATCATTTCTTCGATGGCGTCCTGCCGTTTGCGGTTGAGGGCTCGATGCCAGGCTCACTGGAAATCGGTCGCGGATAACGCCGTCCCGGCCGGTGGCAACACTTGCGCAATCCCCGCCTTCACCGCCTGCAGATCGATCGCCTGCATGCAGGCCGGCGCCGGACATTCGCGCAGGCTGCGCCCGCAGCGGCGCACCCAGGCGATCTCGCGCTTGAACAACACGCGCTGGTCGCGGCAGGGGAAATCCTCTACCGTCACGGCCCGGAAAGGACTCGCGCGCCAGAACCGGCCCGCGCCGCAAATGACGGCCGAACCCGGGCCGAACAGGGTGACCGTGGGCGTATCGACGATGCGGCCCAGATGGGCGACCCCGGTATCGGGGCAAACCAGCAGCGCCGCGTGCCTGACCAGCCGCCAGAGCTGGGCCAGATCGAGCTTGCCGGCGTAGGAGGGATAGCGCCGGTGTGGATCGATGCCGGCCACGGTCTGCTCTTCGCCCCGGCCGCCGCTCCATACCACCTGGTATCCTTTGGCGCGCAGATGCTCCGCCAGCGCCATCCATTTGCCATTGTCCCAGAGCTTGAGCGCGCTGCTTGCACCCACGTGGAGCACACAGTAGGGCTTCCGGGGCGGATCGAACGGTTCGCATTCGGGCTCGCGCCAATCCGCCGGGGCAAACGGCGGCGCCGGGGGCCCGTCGATCAATTCGGCCACCATGTCGCCCCAGGCGGCGGGCGCAGCAGGGTACGGGACCAGCTTGTCCACCGGCCAGCTCTTGTAAGCGGGACGGTCACCGGCAAAGGCCACGCTCCATTTCGAACCCAGGGCCAGCGCCAGCCAGCTATAGCGATTGTCGCCGGGCACGATCGCCAGATCGAATCCCCGACGCGACCGCAAATTCCGCAACGACTCCGGATCACGCGGGTCGAACGGCATGGCTTTGACCCCATAGGGCCGGTGGTGATAGAGCGGCGCTATGGCCTTGGGCGTGGTCATGACGATTTCCGCCAGGGGATATTGTCGGCGCAGCTTGGCCAGCAGCGGGGTCAGCATCAGGGTGTCCCCCAGCAGCAGGTGGTGGGCGACCAGAATGCGAGCGGGGTCTGCCGGCGGCCTGCGCCGGCCCAGAGTGCACAGGCCGTTCCAGCCGGCCAGGGCAAGGATGAGCAAGCGTGACGACACCCGGCTAGCCATGGTCCACCACGTTCAGGAACACGGTTTCCATCTTGTCCAGCATGGCATCGAGCCCGAACCGTTGCAGCGCCCGGGCGCGCGCCGACCGGCCAAGGCTCTCACGCAGGCCCGGATCGTTGCCAAGCCGCTCGATCGCTGCACCCAGGGTGGGCGCGTTTTTCGGTTCCACGATCAGGGCGGTCTCGCCATCCGTTACGGCTTCCGGGATGCTGCCCACCGGCGTGGTGACAACGGGCAGGGCGCACAGCATCGCCTGCAGGATGGCCTGCGGTACGCCCTCGTTGGCGTAGGACGGCAGCACGAAAATGTCCATGGCCTGCAGCCAGGGCAGCACCTCCCGCTGGTTGCCCGGCAGCAGCACCCGCCCGGTCAATCCCGACTCCGCCACCTGCCGCTCAAGGCTTGCCCGCTGGGGGCCGTCGCCGACGATCAGCAATTTGGCGCGCTTGTCGGGCATGCCGGCAAACGCCTCGATCAGGTAGCGATGGCCTTTCCAGCTGCGCAGGGTGGCCACGATGCCGACGATTATCCCGCCGGATTCGATACCCAGGCGCCTGCGCGCTTCAAGAGGTTCTCCCGGAACGAACAGATCGGTGTCGATCCCGGTCGGCACCGAGGTAATCGTGTCTGCCCGGTAGCCGTTATCCCGGATCAATTGTTGCCTGAGATTCTCTCCGGTGGTGACGATGTGCGCCGCGGCTTTCTGGTACAGCCAGCGGGTCGGTGCGTTATCGGGAATCGGTGCGGAAATATGCCGGGTGCGCACCAGTGCCGGAGGCTTTGCCAGGCCCAGTCGCGCAAGGGCCGCCAGCCAGCTGTCGGTGGAGCTGTGGGTATTCACGACGTCCGCGGGGTGGGCCTTTAACCACCGGCGCAGCGCAAGGAGGCCCGCGAGATTCTTTCGGCCGACCGCAAGCGCCGCCACCGGGAGATTCCGGCGCAGCGCCTCCGAAAATATCCTGGCCTCGGGAGGGCAGACCAGGCTCACCCGGTGGCCGCGCCGTACCATGCCTGCGGCTTCGGTGAGGATGCGAATTTCCTGTCCGCCCCAGCCCAGCGACGCTTCGGTATGAATGATGCTCAGAACTTTGCCGGAGGGCGCCCCGGCGGCAATTCTACGATCGGGCATCGCTACAGTTTGGCACGCAGCGGTATCGGGCTTGCCGCCACCGGCTCGACGGCAAACTGCAGCCGGTGCAGATTGGCGTAAATGCCTTCGCGCGCGAGCAACTCGGCGTGGGTCCCCACTTCCACCACCCGCCCCTTCTGCAACACCACGATCCGGTCGGCCTTTTCGATGGTCGACAGCCGATGGGCGATGACAATGGTAGTGCGCCCCCGCATCAACACGTCCAGCGCCGCCTGCACGTGGCGCTCCGATTCGGTGTCGAGAGAAGATGTGGCTTCGTCGAGTACCAGCACCGGCGCATTCTTGAGCAGCGCCCGGGCGATCGCCAGCCGCTGGCGCTGTCCGCCCGAGAGGCGCACGCCGTTTTCCCCGATCAGGGTGCGAAGCCCCTCCGGCATCGCACGGATGAATTCCATGGCATGGGCCGCCTCTGCCGCGGCAATGATGTCCGCCTCGCCGGTCTTGCTGAGCGGCCCGTAAGCGATGTTGGCGGCCACCGTATCGTTGAACAGCACCACGTCCTGGCTCACCAGCGCGATGTTGGCGCGCACGCTTGCAAGCTTCAGGGTTTCGATGTCCTGCCCGTCGAGCAGGATGCGGCCGGCGCCGGGATGATAAAAACGCGGGATGAGGTTCACCAGCGTGGTCTTGCCGCCGCCCGAGGCGCCGACCAGCGCGACCGTTTCCCCCGGCTGGATATCGAGGTTGATGTCGACGAGCGCAAGCCGCGACGGATCCTCGTAGCTGAAGCTCACCCGCTCGAACGTCACCCGCCCGCGGGCGCGGCCGATCGCAACCGTGCCGTCGTCATGCTCGGGGGCCTGGTCGATCAGCTCGAATACGCTCTGGGCCGCCGCCAGCCCCCGCTGCGTCGCCTCGTTGACGCCGGTGAGGCGCTTGAGGGGCGCCAGCAGCATGAGCATGGCGATGATGAAGGAGACGAACCCGCCCACGGTAGTCTCGTCGGCCTGGGTCTGCAGCGTGGCAAGATAGACGATCACCGCCAGCGCGATCGCCGCCAGCATCTGGATCAGGGGCACGTTGGCAGCGGCGGCCGACGAATATTTCATGTTGAAGCGGCGCACCGCGTTGCTCGCGCCCATGAATCGGCGCTGCTCGTAGGCCTGGCCGCCGAAGATCTTCACCACCCGCTGGCATTCGATGGTTTCCTCCAGCACGCGGGTCACCTCCCCGGTGGCGCGCAGGCTCTCGCGGCTCATGTCCCGCAGCCGGGTGCTGAAGGCGCGGAAGATGAAGGCCATCAGCGGCGCCACCGCCAGCGACACCAGGGTGAGCTTCCAGTTGAGGTAGAACAGCCACCCGAGAAGCCCTGCGATGGCGAGCGTGTCCTTCACCAGCACCGTCACCGCGGTGGTGGCCGCCGAGGTGACGTTGCCCACGTCGTACACCACCTTGGAAATGAGAATTCCCGAAGGGTGGTCGTCGTAGTAGCGGGTGGGCAGCGACAGCAGCCGCGCGAACATTTCGTCCCGCAGGTCCGTGACCAGCTTGTTGCCCACCCAGTTGAGGGCATAGCCCGAGATGTAGGAAGCGATGCCCCGCACCAGGAAAATCGCGATGATGGCCAGCGGGAACAGCCGGATCAGGGTCATGTCCTTGTGCACGAAGGAGCCGTCCAGCATGGGCTTCATGAGGGCGGGAAACAGCGGCTCGGTGGCCGCCACCACAACCATCGCGGCGACAGAGGCGGCGAACACCCGCCAGTAGGGCAGCACATAGCGCAGCAGGCGGAAGTAAAGCTGCCGGCTGGTGAGCTGGTTCAGGCTGCTCATGGACGTGGCGCCGGGACGACGGGACCGCGGGCAATGGGATGAGGCTTCAAGCGGCGTCCGCAGGAAATGAAGGTAACCCAAGAATTATACAGGAGCAGGGGGTCCGTGGCCGCGACGCGGCAACAGCAGATCGGGAATAAATTCCCTCCTACGCCCCTTGCAGCAACCCGCGGTACAGGGCAAGCAGCCGTTCGGCCATGGCCTCCGGCGTGAATCCTTCCACGGCTTTCCGGGCGCGAGCGCCCATGGCCTCGCACACCGACCGGTCGAGGAGCCGGGTCATCGCGCCGGCCAGCCCTGCCACGTCGAGGGCATCGCATACATGGCCCGACACGCCCTCCTCCAGCAACTCGGCGGCGCCGCACTTGGTGCTGGTCACCGCCGGAAGCCCCGACGCCATCGCCTCCAGCGCGACATTGGGAAACGGATCGTAGAGCGTGGGCAGCACCAGGGCATCGGCCATGCCATAGAACGGCTTCACGTCCTGCTGCCCGCCGAGAAACAGGACCCGATCGCCGAGCCCGAGCCGATCCCCCCGGGCCAGGTAGCGGGCCCGGTTCTTGTCCTCCCCTACCACCACCGCCCGGGCCGCGGCGGGCAGCCGGGACAACGCTTCGAGCAACGCCGCAACCCCCTTGCGCTCGAACCCCGAGCCGACGAGCAGGAAAACCGTCTCGGAGTCCTTGAAGCCGAGCCGCTGCCGTTGCGCCTGGCGGTGCCTGGCCCGCAGATCGGGATGAAACGCCAGGGTGTCCACGCCGCTGTACACCACGTGCAGCTTCGTCTCCGGCAGGCCGAAATGGTCCCGGATCTCCTGCCTCACCATCCGCGAGTTGCAGATCACCGCCCGCAGCCGCGGGCTCGCGAACAGCCGGCGCTCCGCGGCCAGCACGTAGCGATGAAAGGGATTGAGCTCCGTGGCGAGGCGGCGCAGGGGCCCCAGAACCCGGGCGCGCTGGTTCAGCCACTCCCGGTGCACGCCGTCGCCCGCCCGGTACACGTCGCAGCAGGCGATGCGCTCGTGGGATTGCACCAGATCGAACCGCCGTTGCCCCAGTGCGCGGCATGCGGACCGCGCGAAGCTCCAGTCGCGCCACAGGGAGCCGACGTAGAAGGGATTGCAGACGATGGCGCCCGCGTCCGCCGCGCCGGCCCACTCCCGGGTGACCAGGACCGTCTCGGCGCCCCTGGCGCGCAGCGCCTCCATGGCCCGGGCGAGAAAGCGCTCGGCCCCGCCGTAGGGGTTGTAACGCTGCCGGACCAGGGCGATTTTCACCGGACCTTTATCCAGGGGATTCGGGGGGCGAATCGCCGAACGCGCCGTGGCCGGGGATCACGGGATGGCGGCGAGCAGATTCCCGGCGGCGGCGAGAACCCGTTCCACTTCCAGGGTCGTGAGACACTCGCTCACCTTTCCCCCGCCGCAGCCGTCCAGCCCGCAGGGGCGGCAGCTGTGCTCCGAGGTGATGACGCGGCTCGGCACCCGCCACGGCCCCCATTCCTGCTCGCCGCTGGGGCCGAACAGCGCCAGCACCGGGGTCTGCATCGCCGCCGCGATGTGCATGGGCGCCGAGTCCACGCCGATGAACAGTTTGGCCCTTGCCGTGAGCGCCGCCAGCTGTTTCAGCGTGAGCGTTCCCGAGAGATCCACGACGGGTTTGGCCACCCCGGCCAGGATCCCGCGCACCAGGTCGGCCTCCCCGGGATCCGGCGCGGCGGTGACGACGATGGTCTCGCCCCGCTCCTGCAGGCGGTCGATGAGCTGTGCGGTCTTGTCCGCCGTCCAGCACTTGAATTTCCAGCGCGAGGCGGGGTGCAGATGGATGAAGCGCTTCGGGCCGATGCCGTGTTCGGCCAGCAGGCGCTCCACGGCAGCCTCCGCCCCGGCTCCCGGCACCAGCACCAGGCGGCGTTCCTCTTCCCCCGGGTAGACGCCGATCCGGCGCAGGGCGTCCAGGTTCGTCTCGACGACGTGCCGCGGTCTTCCCCGGGGCATCGGGTAAAGGTGAGTGAAACTGGAAAGCCAGAACCGGTCCTTGTCCCGGTAGTGGGGCGCGACCCCGAAGCGGGCGCCGGTGAAGCGCCGGATCCAGGCCCCGCGCGGATGGTCCGTCAGATGAATGACCAGATCATGGCGGCGCTCGCGCAGGCGGGACAGGAGGTCCCACTCGACGCGGATTCGGGCCAGCGCGCCGAGCTGCTTCCACCGCCGGTCGACGCCAAAGACCTCGCGAATGGCGGGATGGCCCGACAGCATCTCGGCGGTGTCGGCGTACACCAGGGCGTCGACTTCCAGGTGCGGAGCATGATTCCGGAGCACCGAGAACACCGGAGAGGCGAGCAGCACGTCGCCGTGGTGGCGCAGCTTGATGACGAGGGCGCGGCGTATTTGCTGCAGATCGACGGCGTCTTCCAGCATGGCGCACACGATAGCAGACGCCCTCCGAAATGCAAAAGGCGGATCGCGGCTGAAGCCGCTCCTACAAGAGGAATCGTAGGAGCGAATTCATTCGCGACCTTTCCGGCAGAGGCTTCTCAAAAAGCCAAGGGCGGCCGCCTGTTGCGGGGCTTCGGTGCCTACCGGAACCGGTATTCTGCCGAGAGCAGTAGCGTGCGCTCCGGCGCCGGAATTGCAGCGAAGGTGGGAAACCCGGTGAACACGCCGTAGGTGAAGTATTTCTCGTTGGTCAGGTTCTTGACCAGCCCGCTGAGGAGCCAGTCCCCGGCCTGCCTGGCGACCTT
This sequence comes from Betaproteobacteria bacterium, assembly GCA_016183615.1. Classification (GTDB taxonomy): domain Bacteria; phylum Pseudomonadota; class Gammaproteobacteria; order Burkholderiales; family UBA6910; genus JACPEG01. The sequence continues at coordinate 15,272 of JACPEG010000013.1, read as the reverse complement.
CACATCGAGGGTGGTGTAGGAGGGCATCTTGCGCCCGAAGGTATTGGTCTCGTCGGCGTCGAAGATCTGCTCCCCCACGTAGGCCAGGGAGGCGCCGATCCGGGTCTTCGCATCCACCGCCCAGGCGGCGGCGATATTGGCGGCGTGCCGGGGCACCAGCGGAATGCGCCGGCCGGTCACGTCGATGCCGCCCAGGGCGCCCTGCTGGAATTCGGCGATCGCGTGGGTGTAGTTCGCCGACAGGTCCCAGCCCGCGCCGAGACGCCACGCGCCTTCCAGCTCCAGGCCGTAGCGGCGGGTCGGCGGAAGGTTCTCGTTGGAAAACGTCACCGGGTCGAAGTGCAGCTCGTTGGTGAGCTCCATGTGGTAAAGCGCGGCGCGATAGCGGTGGCCGCCGCGGCTGAAATCGACGCCCAGCTCCCGGTCCCGGGAGCGCTGCGGTTCCAGCAGCGTGACCGAGGCGGCAAACAGGTTGTAGAGCTCGTCCACGGTGGGAATCCGGAAACTGGTCCCGAGCTTGCCGTAGGCGGAGAACGCCGGCGTGAAGTGGTGGCGCACGCCGAGCTGGAACGCGTTGAGCGTGCGGCTGCGAGTGCCGCCGGTGGCGGGATTGAGCGCGTCGGTGACCCGGTAGTCGCTGCGCTGGGAGCGCACGCCGGCCGACAGCGCGGTGGCGCCGGCGACCACCAAGGTGTCCTGCAGGTAGACCGCGCCGTTGCGCTGGGTGGCCTCGGGCCGCCCGGGAATGCCGGGACCGGCGACGCGGCTCAAATCCCAGTCCTCCCAGTCGATGCCCGCCACGAAAGTATTGGCCAGCCCGGAGCCGTCATGGTGCAGCTTCAGCCGCGGCACGAAGCTCAGGACCTGGACATCGGTATCGATCTGGTTGAAAAAGGGCGTGCCGACGAAGAACGAGCCGGATGACTTGCGCTCCCGGTAGTTGAGGTCCGCCGCCAAATCCCCGGCGGCCAGCGGCATGGTTGCGAGCACCCCCGCGTGCCAGCCGCTCAGGCTCGAGAAGTCGCGGGGGGTGGCCGCCTGCCGGCGATCGGTCTGGAGCTGGGCCTCGGTAATGGATCCCGGCAATCCCAGATCCTGGTCGTCGGCGCCGAACTTGAAAGCGACGGCGCCGCGCTCTCCGGAAAACCGCAGGTCGCCCTCCAGGTTTTTCTGGCGCAGGCGGTTGTTCACCCGGTAGTTGTCCGTGTCCTGCTGGTTGGCGTGAAGCGACAGGCCCACCCCTTCGCCGCCGAGCCGCACGCCCGCCGTCACGCTGGCGTTTTCATGGCTGCCGAAGCCGGCACCCACCTGCGCCGCTTTTTCCCCGGCGCGGGGACGCCGGGTGATGATATTGATGGTGCCGCCGGTGGCGCCTCCGCCGTAGGGGACCGCTCCGCTGCCGCGCATGATTTCGATGCGCTCCACCGCATCCAGCGGGATGGCAGACCATTTCACCGGCACCAGCTCGATTTCGCTCAACCGCTGGCCGTCCAGCAGCACCAGGCTGTTCTGGTCGCCGGTAATGCCGAAGCCGCGCATGTCGATGCTGAGGTTCGGACTTCCCGAGAGGTCCCGGGCCCGGATGCCGGGAAGCTGCGCGAGCAGCTCGGGAAGCGTGGCCGCAGGGCTCTTTTCGATGTCCTCGCGGGTCACCACCGCGACGCCGACGGGCAACTCCCGTTCGCGGTCCGCGAAGCGGGTGGCGGTCACCACCACTTCTTCACCCCGGGTCACCGGAGCCGTTTGAGCGTAAAGGGGAAACGCGGCGGCGAGCAGGCAGCCGCCCAAAAAGGGATGGAACTTCATAGACAGGATCTCCCGGTCTGGCAGGCCCTCCGCCCGCCGTGGTTAACGACACAGAAGACGCTGCGCGGAGGAGGAAACCGGGATCGGAGATCGGTCGGCCACCGCCCCTCGCGGCGCTTCCAAATGGGGTCTCCGGCCGGTATACGGGCTTGCAAGACTTGACGCGCCGCCTTCCCATGAGTGAGTGCTCACAGTGGCTTTTTTGGCGCGCCCACACTTGCTTACCGTTGCGGGGGCAGCACAGGATTCACACCTGTTTCCCGTTTGACCCGGCAGCCGAATGGCCGACCGGGCACCCGAGACGCGAGCGCTATTTTACACGAGCAGGAGCGAATTCATTCGTGAAATTCCAGTCGGGGATAAGAAATTCCGGTCGGGGATAAGAAATTCCAGTCGGGGACAAGAAATTCCGGTCGGGGATAAATCCCCTCCTACAAGACGCGTGAGCGGCTTTCTTGATACGTCCGGAACCAGGCCGATTCCGGACCCGGGTTTTGCCTTCAGAAGGGTTCGATGCGGGCTTCGAAGCGGTAGACCAGGAGGCGGTACAATCGCTCGCCGATCTGGATGTGGGCGCATTCACGGCGGTCGAGATCCAGGGTTCCACCCCCCGAGGGGGACAACACCTTGAAACCGAATGCCTCCTGCGCGATGAGCCCCTGGAGGATGTCCCTGAGTTCGCCCAGGGGAAGCCGGTCTCCGGTGTTATCCACCAGCACGCAGGGTTTGCCGTTGCGGGTCAGGCCTTCCACCCGGACCGCATCGGGGCGCAGGGGGTTCAGGGCATCGAAGTCCAGCGCCGTTCGGCTCATGGGTAAGGGCTCGCTGACCGGGAGAAACGAAATGGGTCCGGGAATTCCAAACAACCTTCAAAAAGCAGCGTTAGCGGTTGACTTAACAGGATTTTTGAAACTATAGTGTGGCTATGGACGCGGAACTGCGAACCCTCGAAGAAAAAATCCGGCACCTGGCGGAATTGTGCCAGCGGCTGCGCGTCGAGAACAACCAGTTGAGGCAGCAACTGGCGAGCGCCACCAACGACAACAAGCACCTTTCGGAAAAAATCAACGTGGCCCGGGCGCGGCTGGAAAACCTGATGAGCCACATCCCCGGCGGCGAAATCAATGAGCGCTGATCCCAAGGCCCTGGACATCACGATCCTGGGGCGCGATTACCGCATCGCCTGCGCTGAGGGCGAGCGCCAGCAGCTGCTCGACGCGGTGAGTTACCTGGACCGCAAGATGCGTGAAATCAAGGACAGCGGCAAGGTGGTGGGCGCGGACCGCATCGCCGTGATGGCGGCCCTCAACATCGCCCACGAACTCCTCACCACGCGCATCGGCGGTGGCTTTGACATGGGTGAGCTCAAGCGTAGAATAGCCGACATGCAGGCGGTGATAGACGAAGCGCTGGCGGAGCAGGACCGATTGTTCTGACCGTGGCGCGACCGCCGGAACAGCGGTTTTGCGAGTCGTCCCCTGCGGTGTTTGTCCTAGGCCATATTCTTTGAACCACTTTTTAAGCCTAGGTTGCTGACCCGCAGAGCACTGGTGTGCGCGTCCCCAGCGGAAGCGCCTGATGTGCTCGGAAAGCGACCACCTTGAACCTCAGGTTCAAGATGCCGGCCTGACGGCATTTGCGGGGGACCCTATCCATGAAAAGTGCGGCTATGCCGCACTTTTTGTTTGTGCGAATGGACCCTCTCCCCGACCCCTCCCCCGAAATGGGGGAGGGGAGCTTTCGTAGGTTGGGCTCCGGACGTTTTTGACCGGAGCCCAACAATGGAATGCGATGGCGCACGTTGGGCTTCGCCAAGCGAAGCCCAACCTACGCGGCTTTTTGTTTGTACCGATGAATTCGCACCCACGCCGGAAATGTGGGAGGGGATTCATCCCCGACGGCGATCGCGAATGAATTCGCTCCTACACCGCGTCCCGATCCGCCCGTGCCATCGGGGTGGTAGGAGGGGTCATCCCCGACAGCAGTCGCGAATGAATTCACGCCTACGGGGGTTGTAGGAGGGGATTCATCCCCGACGGCGATCGCGAATGAATTCGCTCCTGGCCCCTTCGTACATCAGGAGACGCCCTGTGAAATTCTGGCTCATGAAATCCGAGCCCTCGCTATTCGGCATCGACAACCTGGCGCAGGCCCCCGGAAAGACCACCGCCTGGTGGGGAGTGCGCAACTACCAGGCCCGCAACTTCATGCGCGACGACATGCGGGTCGGCGACCGGGCTTTTTTCTACCACTCGAGCTGCGATGAGCCCGGCATCGCCGGCATCGTCGAGGTGGCGAAGCTCGCCTACCCGGACCGGACCCAGTTCGACAAACAGAGCGAGTACTACGACCCCAAGGCCACGCCGCAAAATCCGCGCTGGTTCAACGTGGACGTGAAGCTGGTCAAAAAGACCCGGCTGGTTTCCATCGACGAGCTGCGCCGCCACCGGGAGCTATCCGGGATGCAGGTGCTGAGGAAGGGCAACCGGCTTTCCATTACCCCGGTCAGCGCCCGGGAGTGGAAGTTCATCCTCGATCTGCTGTGACCGCCGGCGGGTAGGGTGCGTCCCACGCACCGATCAAACTGGAATTGGTGCGTGGGACGCACCCTACGTTTAACTGATTATGGAATGGTGGCTCGCCTATCTCGCCACGGGCGCCTTCGTGGGCTTCTTCGCCGGCCTGCTCGGCATCGGCGGCGGGCTGTCCATGGTGCCGATCCTGGTGTTCCTGTTCGGCGCCCAGGACTTTCCCGCCAACCACGTGATGCACCTGGCGCTGGGCACCGCCATGACCACCATCGTGTTCACCGCGGTCTCCAGCCTGCGCGCCCACCACGCTCATCAGGCGGTGCGCTGGGACATCGTGCGGGCCATGACCCCCGGGATCGTGGCCGGCACTCTGCTCGGCACGGCGCTGGTGGGCTCGCTGCCGAGCCGCTGGGTGGCGCTGATCTTCACCGCCTTCGTGTTTTACGCCTCGGCCCGGATGTGGCGCAGCACCAGGACCAGGCCCACGCGCCCGCTCCCCGGCAAGGCTGGAATGTCCGTGGCGGGCGGCATCATCGGCGGCGTCTCCAGCCTGCTGGCGGCGGGCGGCGCCTTCATGACGGTGCCGTTTCTCACTCTGTGCAACGTGCCCATGCACCATGCCATCGGCACCTCGGCCGCAGTGGGGCTGCCGATCGCCATCGCCGGCGCGGTGGGCTACGTCCTGAACGGCTACCGGGTCGAGACCCTTCCCGCCTGGAGCCTGGGCTTCGTCTATCTGCCGGCCCTGCTGGGAATCGTGGCGGCGAGCGTGCTCACCGCGCCGGTGGGCGCCAAGGTCGCCCACAAGACGGAGGTGGGCGTGCTGAGGAAAATCTTCGCGGTATTCCTGTTCGTGCTGGCCGGGAAGATGGCGACGAGCCTGATTTGAGTGATCGGTGAACACCGCTGGTTCTGTTCACTGTTCACGCCCTTGGAAAAAGCGTCCCTCCGCAACCTCTCTTGGAGCCAGCCTGCAATCGGCCAGTACACGGCCCGTTTCATCGCTCCTGCGATTGCCCGGACCGGACGAACTCGAGAAGCGGCTGGTAATCGCGCCCGTCAGCAGCGCGGAGCGCAGCGAGATAGCGTTCGCGTGCGAATATGGCCCGCCCACTTCCAGGTCTTGCCGAACATGCGCTTGTGCAGCTCGCGCAGGAACGATTGCGAGAGAACCTCCTTGCGTTTTCGCGCAAAGACCCATTCCCGGGCGTCGAGGATGTTCTGTTGCTCCCAGGCGTTAAGCTGCTCCTGGGTGACGATATGCAAGGGAATGAGCCCCGCCGATTCATCGGGGTCAAGCGGCGTCGCGCCGGGTGGTGGGTCGGACGTCAGTTCCAAAGCTTTTTGGGGTTGCCCTGGAGCAGCTTGTCCATCAGACGCCGGAGCTGGCGCTGCTCTTCCTTGGCGGAGAGCGACTGTGCTTCGAGACCCATCGAGTGGGAAACGGGTTTCAGCATCGCTTCGGCAACCGCGCGCGCGCGGTCACGCTGCAAGTCGGCGAGGGGCTTTTCCGGAACAAGCGCATAGACCACGCGGCAGTTCATTGCCCGCGCGAGCCGGTTCAGGCTGTCGAGCGTGATCTTTCCGCTGGCTTCGTTGCGCTCGAAATCCTCTACCGTCTGGCGGCTCACGCCCACGCGGGCAGCGAGATGGCTCGCCGACATGCCAAGCCCCTCGCGAATGGCACGTACCCACCCCCCTCGCGGAACGGATACCCGCAACAGGCGGCGGAGAGGGCGGAGCAGTTCATCCAGCTGCTCACGTTGCAGGCTGTGGTATCGATCGGCCATTTTCGACTCCGCGACGCAGGTCAAAAGCTGCATCTGTGAGTACATTATGCCGGTTATAGGCGGCAAATACAAATAAAAATGCTGGTTATAACCGGCTAGATATTCGACCAACCAATTGGCAAACAACAATTCATGCCGGCATGGCATCCCAAACGCGTCCGCGGTACCTGCGGCCATTGGCCTTTTTCGAGCGCTTCTCGCCGTCCGCGCCCCACGTTCCCCACTGCTTGAAAAAGAATGCAACCTCGGCGGCGTCGCATTGCCGCTTGATGCCGTCCACCCACTCGGGCCGCATCGGTCGTGCCCGGGAGCCCGATTCGCCCCCGACGATTACCCACTGGATCCCGCGCAGATCAATCTTCCCCAAATCCTCCAGCAGCGGCTCCACCGACAGAAACCGGACAAACGCATCCACTTTGCGCAGCACGGCGATTCTGGGTACCCCGTGTCTGCGATTCTCCACCGACACACCGAGCCAGACATTGGGCGGCACTTCGAGGCCGCGACAGAACTCCTCCATGCGCTCGGCGCGCTTGGTCAGCACCTGGAAGGTGTGCTGCGGCGCCCGGCCCATCACATCGAACACCCGGCGAACGTAATCGAACGGGACCTTTTCGTGGAACAAGTCGGACATCGAGTTCACGAAGTAGATCGTCGGCTTACGCCGCTCCAGCGGCTCCGCCAGCCGCTCAGGCATGAGAGAAATACGAAAACCGTTTTCGTATCCATGCATCCCCATGGCCTGAAGCCGCTTCGCCATGGTTTCCGCATAACAATTTTTGCAACCCGGTGAAATCTTGGTGCAGCCCACCGTCGGGTTCCAGGTCTGCTCGGTCCACTCGATCTTCGTCAGTGTGCTCATCGGCCTACATTTCGCCCGGCATTCTGCTCCCCGTTGACCTGCGAACGATCGTTCGGTATCGTATTCCCATGTCAAGTGATGGTCAATGCCTCGCCCGGCTCCAGGACTACTACGCCCGGCACCGGGTGCTGCCCTCTTATGCCGGCATCGGCGAGCTGGTGGGTCTCGCCTCGAAGGCTTCGGTCGCGGATTTGGTGCTCCGGCTGAAGGCGGAAGGCTTCCTGGAAAGCGCCCCGGATCGGCGGCTCAAGCCCGGCAGGCGCTTCTTCGAGCGGCCGCTCGCGGAAAGCGTCCGGGCCGGATTGCCCAGCCCCGTGGCGGACAACCAGCCCGAGGGCCTGTCCATCGATGAGTACCTGGTGCCGCATCCCTCCAAGACCGTCCTGATCACCGTCAAGGGCGATTCGATGGTGGACGCGGGCATTCACCCCGGCGACGTGGTGATCGTCGAGAAGCGGACCGCCGCCAACGTCGGCGAGATCGTGGTCGCCATCGTGGACAGCGAGTTCACGCTGAAGCGGCTGGATCGGGAGAAGGGCCGGATCGTGCTCAAGCCCGAGAACAAGGCTTACCCGGTCATCCGGCCGAAAGGCGACCTGGAGATCTTCGGAGTGGTGGTCGGGCAGTTCCGGAAGTACCGGTAGCGGGAGCGCGGCGAGGTGGTCGCAAATTGCAGCCACCTGTAGGACAGGTAAGCGTCGAGTGCATTTTTGTCCTTGGGCGCAGGAGCCGGAATATTGAATAGTGGCGTCATCCGCGACCGGGCGTCCGACGAAAGCGAACCTACCGCACGAAACGCCCCACCCCTTGCGGGGAGGATCGGCAGATAGCAGTAAGCGCCGCGCATCGGCTCAACTCCACTTCACTTCCGGGAACAGTTTTCGGACCTGCCGGTTTCCGACCAGCTTACCGAACGCGGCGTACCCGGTTTTTTCCCGGCGCAGTCGGCCGGCGACAACGGCCGGACTGATGTGCAGCTTATCGGCGAGGGCATTGATCGTCTCCACCGAGGGGCGAAGGAAAGCGTCGCTTCGCTTCCAAAGCGATCTCGGAATGAACGCATCCCGGGCGAGGCGGTTTGCTTCTGCTTCCTTCGAGTCATCATCGCGCTCGTCTTCCACGCACTCATCGGTGATCGCGATGTCCCTCTCGGGCAAATGCTTCCACGCATGCGCCAGCTCGTGCACTAAGGTAAACCAGAAGCTGTCGAGCCGGTCATGCCGGATCGTGATGCCGATGATGGGAGCGCCATCCGGGTCCAGCATGGCCGCACCGTCGAGCTTGGTCTGGGGGAGTGCGGGCAATACGATCAGCGCGATGCCTTTTTCCGCAAGAAACTCCCGGGCGAGCTGCGGACCCCTTTCCGCCCAACTGAGTCTAGCCACGTAGCTGAGAAATTCCTCGTTCAGTGCGTCCGGGCGCCAGGGGCCACGTTCGCGGCGTGACTTCATCGCGAGTTCCCGGACTCGCCCTACCCAAACGCGCAGCCGGGTCTTATTGGTGTCCGGCGTCGCGCCGTAAGTAATCGTGCGCCGTAGGTAAAGCGGCCCCTGCCGGGGCCTGAGGTAGCGCTGAACCACCACGCTCGTCGTGAGCCAGGTTGCCTCCTCGTCGTCAAACAACCCGGACTTCACGAGAAGCCGCAGCGGGATCTCGTCCGCGTCTTCCTCCTTACCGTATTGGGCCGGCTCCGGCTCCCGGATCAGCAGTTCGGCGGGGATATGGAGCCGGTCGCTGAGGGCCCGCACCATCGCGAGCGTGAGCGGGCGCTTGCGGGACAGGATTTCCGACGCCCGGTTCTTGCCCCCCAGAAGCGGCGCCAGGTCCTTCTGCCGCAACCCCTGTTCCTGCATTCGGAACAGAATGGCGTCCACCGGGTCGGGACGCCCGAACTTGAAGCGTTCCTTTTCGTAGTCCTCGACCAGTTTGGCCAGGAGTTCCAGGCGCTCGCCGTCGGGCGTACCCGGGACCGGGTCTTCGGCCGCGAGCCGTTCGACCTCGGCCAGGTAGGCCCGGTACTGGTTCTCGGTTTTGATGATTCTCGGTTCCATCGCTACGTCTTCAGTTCGCGCGTTTTGTGTATTCGGCATGGGTACCCATCCAACGGACGATCACCACGCCGGTGTTATAGGTCACTTGGACTTCCAGTCTGTAATGGTTTCCCTTCACGTTGAAGATCACCACGTTCCCCGCCAGGAAGCTGGCGGAAGCATAGTGGCTCTTGATGTCATGGGGGATACGCCATCGAGCCGCCTCGGCATCGGCAATCCAGTTCTCGATCCATGGTCGGGCATCGGCATGTGCGCCGGCAAACTCATCGAGCTTTTTGCGCCCGACGATCCGCATTTGTGTTCTTGTTCCGGTTCATGGCAGCCAATATACCATGAAGTTCCCGTTATGGGAACTATGTGGTGTTCCCGCATTGTGGCACACTGGGATATCATCGAGGCGAACGTATTCTTCGAAATCCGCGTTGATTTCGGCCCCGGCTATCGCGCGTATTTCGGGAAGGACGGCGAAACGGTCGTGGTCGTGCTCGGCGGCAGCGCCAAAAAGGATCAGCAGCGCGCCATTTCGGAGGCGGTCCAGGCATGGGCCGCGTACAAGCAGGCGAAACGCGCCGGGCGCAGGTGAAACGGGAGCAAGCAATGGCACTGACCCGCGACTTCAAGGAAACCGTACTGGCCCGCGCCCGGCGCGACGCCAAGTTCCGCCAGGCATTGTTCACCGAGGCGCTCAACGCCTATCTTGCCGGCGACACGTCCACCGGCAAGGCGCTGCTGCGCGATCTGATCAACGCAACCATCGGCTTCGAGGGGCTGGCCCAAGAGGTGGGCAAACCCAGCAAGAGCCTGCACCGCATGCTGGCCCCGAGGGGCAATCCCAACACGGAGAACTTCTTCGGCATCGTGAGCACTCTGCAGAAGAAGACCAAGGTCAGGCCGCGGGTCACCGCGCGCTGACGGCTCGTTCATCCGACCCAGGGAGCCCGAAGATTTTCGCCGTGGCAGTGGGACAAAATTAGGACTACCTTCGGCGGCTCGAATTTTCAACGGCGATGCTATTCGCCTTCGCCGAGTACAGCGCAGTGATGGCGGTGCTCGCCTCCCGTAACCAAGCCATCACCAAGATAATGGAGGGAATCCCTCAGCTCATGGCCCCGCCCGAGCCCACGAAGCAGTGCCGCATCGGGTTTGTGCAAACCGACTGAGGCCGCGGCAAGCAGCTGAAGCGGGAAAGAATTACCTCCTGCCGCAGTCGGAAAACAAGGCCTATCCGGTAATCCGGCCGAAGGGCAACCTGGAAATCTTCGGGATAGTAGTCGGGCAATTCAGGGAGTACCGATAGCCCCGCGCTTAGCCTTGCTTCGAGTAGGTGTCGCGCAGAATGTTCTTCTGAACTTTGCCCATGGTATTACGGGGAAGGTCATTTACAAAGTACACCCGCTTCGGCACCTTGAAGTTGGCGAGCTGGGATTTGACATGTGCGATCACCGCATCCTCGGTGAGCTCGGCCTTCGCGTCCTTCACCACCACCGCGGTCACCGCCTCGCCGAAATCCGGGTGCGGCACGCCGATCACGGCGGACTCCACCACCCCCGGCAGGGTGTCGATTACCAGCTCGATTTCCTTGGGATAGACGTTGAAGCCGCCCGAGATCACCAGGTCCTTGGCGCGGCCCACGATGTGCACGTAGCCGCCGGCATCGAAACTTCCCACGTCGCCGGTGCGGAACCAGCCGTCGGCGGTGAATTCCTCGTTGGTTTTTTCCGGCAGGCGCCAGTAGCCGGCGAACAGATTGTCGCCCCGGATCTGGACGCCGCCGGTCTCCTCCGCCGGAAGTGGCCGATCCGCGTCGTCCGCCACTCGCACCGAAACGCCGGGAAGGGGAAAGCCCACGGTGCCGCCGCGCCGCTCCCCCGTGAGGGGATTGGAGGTGATCATTCCCGCCTCGCTCATGCCGTAGCGCTCCAGGATCACCTGGCCGGTCCGCTCGCGCCAGGCGTCGAAGGTGTCCTTCAGCAGCGGCGCCGAGCCGGAAATGAAAAGACGCATGCTGCGGCAGGCCTCCTGTGTGAGCCCCGGCGCCTCCAGCAGCCGCACGTAGAAGGTGGGCACCCCCATCATCACGGTGCAGCGGGGGAGCGCCGTGAGGGCGGCCGCGGGATCGAACTTGCGGTGAAACACCATGCGCGCGCCGGAGAGCAGCACGCAGTGGCAGGCCACGAACAGGCCGTGGACATGGAACAGGGGCAGCGCATGGAACAGCACGTCCGCGGCGCTGAAGCCCCAGTATTGGCGCAGCACTTCCCCGTTGGAAGCGAGGTTTTTGTGGGTCACCATGGCGCCCTTGGAGCGGCCCGTGGTGCCCGAGGTGTAGATGATGCTGGCGAGATCGTCGGGCGCGAGAACGGCGGTGGCGAATACCGCTGGCGATCCGGCGGCGGCGTCCGCGAACGATCCCCGGCCCTCCTCGTCCAGGGTGAACACATGGGGCACCCCCGCCTCCCGGGCGAGGTCCCGGATCCACGCCTCGGCGGCGGGCCGGCACACCACCGCACCCGGCTCCGCGTCCTGCAGGAAGTAACCCACTTCGCCCTTCTGATATGCGGTATTGAGGGGCAGGTAGCACAGCCCCGCCCGCAGGCAGCCGAGGTACAGGAACAGGGCTTGGGGCGATTTATCAACCTGGGCCGCGACCCGGTCGCCCTTGTTCAGGCCCAGCCCGGTGAGAAACGCGGCGTAGCGGGCGGTGGCCCGGTCCAGGTCGGCGTAGCTGAAGGTTTCCCCCGACTCGGTTTCCAGCAGCGGCGCATTCCGCTCCTTCGGCATGCGGCTCTCGATCAGCGCGTAGAAGTTGAAATTCATGGTGGAGATAAGCTAATGATGTCGTCGGTTCCGCACCCGCGGCGGGGCCGCGCTCTTTTGTCTCCGTCAGAATCCCACCGCCTGGCCGTCCTTGCGGTGGTCCGAGGCGGCGAGATAGCCGTGCGCCAGGCGGCACACGAATTGGGCTCCGCCGAAGTCGGTGCTTCCGGGGGGCGAGCGGGTGATCCGGTGGCCGCGGCGCGCCAGTTCCTGCGCCACGCCGGAATCGAACCCATGCTCCAGTTGCACTTGGAGACCTTCGTTCACCCGCCAGCGCGGCGCGTCGGAAGCGGCCTGGGGATTTTGCCCGTAATCGGCGAGCCGAACCAGCATCTGCACGTGGCCCTGGGCCTGCATGGCGGCGCCCATCACGCCGAAGGCCATCAGCGGCGCCCCGTCGCGCATGACGAAGGCGGGAATCAGGGTGTGGAACGGGCGCTTGCCGCCCGCCACCTGGTTGGGGTGCCCGGCTTCAAGAGAAAAGGCGCAGCCCCGGTTGTGGAAGGCGATGCCGGTGCCGGGGACCACCACGCCGGAGCCGAAGCCCTTGTAGGTGGACTGGATGAAAGACACCATCATGCCCTCCGCGTCGCCCGTGGTCAGCATCACCGTGCCGCCCCGGCGTGGGGCGCCGTGGCGGTGATCCTGCGCCCGTTGCGGGTCGATGAGCTGCGCGCGGCGCTTCAGATAATCGGGATTCAGCAGGTCGCGGGAACCAAGTTCCATGGCCGCGGGATCGGCGACGAAGCGGTAGACGTCGGCGAACGCGAGCTTCATGGCCTCCAGTTGCAAGTGCACGCCGCCGGCCGAGTCCACCCCGTGGGCCGCGAGATCGAATTCGCCGAGAATCGTCAGCGCCATGAGGGCAGCCACGCCCTGGTTGTTGGGCGGCAGCTCGTGGAGCGTGAAGCCGCGGTAGTCGGCGGCGACGGGTTCCACCCAGTCGCAGCGATGGGAGGCCAGGTCTTCCAGGGCGAGCGCCCCGCCTTGGGCTCTGGCGAAGGCGCAGATTTTTTCCGCGAGATCGCCGCGATAGAAGGCTTCGCCCCGGGTCTCGGCGATGCGCTCCAGGGTCGTCGCCTGGTCGGGGAGGGTGAAGCGCTCGCCGGGCAGCGGCGCCCGGCCCCCGCGAAGAAACGCCTCGGCGAAGCCCGGCAGATCCTTGAGTTCCTGCGCCTGGCTGGCCCAGCTCACCGCGACCACCGGCGACACCAGGAATCCTTCCCGCGCATAGCGGATGGCCGGCTCGAACAGGCGCTCGAAGGGGAGCTTGCCGAAACGCTCCGAGAGCGCCGCCCAGGCCGAGACCGCGCCCGGCACCGTGACCGTGTCCCAGCCCCGCTCCGGCATGGTCTCGAGACCGGCGAAGCGCTCGGCGTTCCAGGCTTTCGGCGCGCGGCCGGAAGCGTTGAGTCCGTGAAGCTTCGCGCCGTCCCACACCAGGGCGAAGCCGTCGCCGCCGATGCCGTTCGCCACCGGCTCCACCACGGTGAGGGCGATCGCCGCGGCGAGCGCCGCATCCACCGCGTTGCCGCCCTGGGCGAGCATCGAAAGCCCCGCCTGCGCGGCCAGCGGCTGGGAGGTGGCCACCACGTTCGACGCCAGCACCGGCATGCGCCGGGAGGAATACGGGAAATCCCAGCCGAAGGGCGGTCGCGGGTTCATTGCTCAGACCCCGCACCCGCGGGCGAAGGTGAGTTTCCCGGAGGTTGGGCTCCCGGCGTTTTTGACCGGAGCCCAACAATGAAATGCGATGGCGCACGTTGGGCTTCGCCAAGCGAAGCCCAACCTACCCGTGCATCGTGCCTTGGTGGTCGGCGCCATTTCAGCCGAACAGACCGCGAATGAAGGTGAGCAGCACCAGCACGATGCCGCCGGCCACCACGCCCACGAACAGGTTGCGCCCCAGGCGGAAAAACACCAGGAGCGCGAGGCCACAGGCCAGCAGCCGGTCCAGGAGCGGCGTTGCCGCCAGGGTTCCCACCGGCAGCAGGATGATGCGCGCGATGAGCCCCGCCACCATGGCATAGGCCACGCAGCCTACCCAGGCAAACAGCTCGCCCTCGGTATGAATTCGGCCCGAGAGCGCCACTCCCAGGCCGCGCCACAGATAGGTGCCCAGGCCGCAGGCCAGCACCAGCCAGAACAGGCTCAGATCATCCATCGGCTCGCGTCTCCTTTGCGGTGAGCCACCGGTGCGCGTAATAGGCCGCGGTGCCGCCGATGAAGCCGCCCAGCAGCACGCTCCACTTGGGCGCGATGAGATGGGAGAGGGGCCCCGCCAGCGCCCCGCAGGCGAGCGCCAGCACTCCCAGCCGGTGGCGCACGTCACCCGACAAAATGAGCACGAAATACACCGGGTTCAGGAACACCAGTCCCAGCTTGACGATGGGCGGCAGCGTAGCCGAGAGCTGGAAGCCCGCCACGGTGCAGGCCACGCTCACCCCCCAGCAGGTCAGGGCGAATCCGCTGAAATAGGGCAGCCGCCGCGGCGGCGGCATGTCGGGACAGCGCCGCATGGCCCAGGCCCAGCCGGTCATGGCGATGAATTGGGCCGTGAAGTAAAGCCGGGCCCGTCCGTGGGACGGGTCCCGCAGGACCGGCATCAGGGTGACGGTCATGGGCAGGAAGCGGGCGCTGGTGAGCATGACCGTGGGAACGATCACCAGGGCGGCGGCCCCGAGGGCGGACATTTCCAGCAGCACCAGCTGGCCCGGCAAGGCCCAGATGGTGACGGAGGAAAGCAGCGCGAGCCAGATCGAGAACCCGCTCTCCACCGCCAGCGCCCCGAATCCGATGTAGCCCGCGCCCAGCACCGCCGCCGGGGCGCCGAAGGCGTCCTTGGCGCCGGCGCGGAAGGCTTCGGAGTTGGAGGAATAATCGCTGGAGGTCAAGGTCGACTTAACCACAGAGGCACGGAGAAACGCGAAACCCATTCAACGCAAAGACGCAAAGGACGCAAAGAAAACTACCCCGATCATTTCAAAACCTTTGCATCCCTTGCGATTCTTTCTTTTTCCCTATGCGTTAATCCTAAATTCCGCAGTTGGACGCATTTGACGCGGCGGATCAAAATCATGCCGGGGTCTTGTAGGTCCGAATTCATTCGCACGAAAGGCGCTGAATGGCCGAATGAATTCGGCCCTACAGGGCGCCCAACTGCGGAATTTAGGGTGCATTCGCAACGGTCGGGGCACGCGTTTGTAGGAGGGGATTCATCCCCGACGATGTTCGCGAATAAATTCGCTCCTACTAATGCTTTCGAACTTGTGGTTCTCTGTGCCTTGTATGTTCGTTTTGTACGTGTATGTTGGTAGTGTTCTCGAGTCTGGCCGGACTTGGGGACGGGGAAACGGCAGATCGATTGTGACCCGGTTCAAGTCGACACAGAGCGTGATCGCCGTTTCCTGTTTTG
>JACPEG010000008.1 GCA_016183615.1 Betaproteobacteria bacterium | reverse complement strand
CTCCTACCCCCCCATCCCATGCTCCCCTCGTAGGAGCGAATTCATTCGCGACCTCCGGCCGGTCCATCCGCGACCCCGGTCGGGGATGAATCCCCTCCTACCCCCCCATCCCATGCTCCCCTCGTAGGAGCGAATTCATTCGCGACCTCCGGCTTCATCACCCCAGTTGCTTCAGCATGGTCTCTGCGTCGGAGACCTCGAACTTGCCCGGTGCCTCCACGTTGAGCGCCTTCACCACGCCGTCTTCTACCAGCATGGAATAGCGCTGGGAGCGGATGCCCATGTTGCGGGCCGTGAGGTCCAGTTCCAGGCCCAGGGCCCGGGAGTAGTCGGCGTTGCCGTCGGCCATCATGCGCACCTTGCCCTGGGACTTCTGGTCCTTGCCCCACGCTCCCATGACGAAGGCGTCGTTCACCGAGATGCACCAGATCTCGTCCACCCTCTTCGCCGTCAGCCTGTCGAAGTTGGCGACAAAGCCCGGCACGTGCTTCCCCGAGCAGGTGGGCGTGAACGCGCCCGGCAGCCCGAAGATCACGATGCGCTTCCCCTTCACCAGGTCCGAAACCTTGAAATTGTTCGGGCCCAGGCTGCAGCCCGCGGTCTCGGTTTCGATGAACTCGGTAAGGGTGCCGTCGGGCAGGCGGTCTCCGACCTTGATGGTCATGGCGGTCTCCTGGGTTGAATTCGCTCGAATGGTACAGGACGATTTTACTGCTAGAATTGGCCCCACAATATTAAACGCAACCGGGCCCGATCGCCATGACCGCAACCTCCCCACGATTCAAGACCGCCATCGAGCGCTTCGATGCCGCCAACAGCGAAGATCCCCACAGGGAACTGGTTGACGGCCAGGAGCTTCCCAGGGAGCTCGCCTATGCGCGACGCATGAGCGCCTGGCTCGACAGGCTCGCGCCCGACGCCTCCGAGCCGCTGCGGCTCGCCGCCCGCTGCCAGCATATCCGGCGCTGGACCGTGCCCCGCAACACCTACCCCATGGACCGGGAAGGCTACCATCGCTGGCGCACCGCGCTCTACCAGTTCCACGCCGAGACCGCGGGAAAAATTCTCAGGGAAGCGGGCTACGACGATGCCACCATCGCGCGGGTGCAGGCGCTGGTGAGGAAGGAGCGCATCAAGCGCGACCCCGAGGCCCAGATGCTGGAAGACGTGGTGTGCCTGGTGTTCCTGGAAAATTATTTTTCCGAGTTCGCCGCCCACCACGACGAGGCCAAGCTCATCGGCATCGTGCGCAAGACCTGGCGCAAGATGTCCGACCAGGGCCACGCGGCGGCCCTCAAGCTCGATTTCCCGCCGGAGATCCTGGCACTGGTCGGCAAGGCGCTCCAGGAAGACAAACCGGCGGCGTAGCAATTTTCCCGTTCGCCCTGAGCCGTAGGTTGGGCATTTATGCCCAACATCCCGGATCACCTCGCGATTGTTGGGCTTCGCAAGCGAAGCCCAACCTACGGACTGAGCGCCATAAGGCGGGCTGCCCCCGTCGATCCCAATCCGGCGGCCGAAGGCCGCCCTACACGCTGAATTAGTCAGCGCCCGTGGCGCCTAAGCGCCCAGGCCACGTGCTCCCGCACCAGCGCGGAAGGATGGTCCCGCTTCGCCTCCAGCGCGGCAACCGCCTGCGCTGACCCCGGCGCGTTTCCCAGCGCCACCGCGATGTTCCGCAGCCAGCGCTCGTAGCCGATGCGCCGGATCGGGCTGCCGGCAAGCCGTTCGTCGAATTCCTTCTCGCTCCACAAGAACAGATCCACCAGCCCCGGCGCGTCGAGCCCGTTCCTCACCGCGAAATCCGGCTCCCCGCTCGCGCCTGCATATTTGTTCCACGGACAGACGAGCTGGCAGTCGTCGCAGCCGTAGATGCGGTTGCCCATCAGCGGGCGCAGCTCATCGGGAATCGCGCCCTTGTGCTCGATGGTGAGATAGGAAATGCAGCGCCGCGCATCCAGCTGGTAGGGCGCGACGATGGCGCCGGTGGGGCAGACGTCGATGCACTTGCGGCAGGTGCCGCAGTGGTCCTGCTGGGGCGAGTCCGCGGCAAGCGCCAGATCGGTGTAGATCTCGCCGAGGAAGAACAGGGAGCCGGCCTCGCGGCTGAGGAGCAGGGTGTGCTTGCCGCGCCAGCCCAGGCCCGCCTTGCGGGCGATTTCCACCTCCATCACCGGCGCGCTGTCGGTGAACACCCGGTAACGGAACGGGCCGGTTTCGGCTTCGATCCGGTCGGCGAGCTGCTGCAGCCGGCCCCGCAGCACCTTGTGGTAGTCGCGCCCCAGCGCGTAGCGGGAAATGAAACCGCGCGACGGATCGTCCATCACCTCTGCGCTGTTCGCCGCACCCTGGGGGGTATAGTTCATGCGCACCGAAATCACCCGCGCCGTCCCCGGCTCCAGCTCGCCCGGGCGGCTGCGGCGGGTGCCATGGCGCTCCAGGTAATCCATGTCGCCGTGGTAGCCCTTGCCGAGCCAGTCGAGCAGGCGCGCCTCGGCCTGGGACAGGTCCGTGTCGCTGATGCCCACCTGCTGAAACCCCAGCTCCCGGCCCCAAGCCTTGATGCGCCGCGCGAGGGCCTCGGGCGCCGCCAGCGGCGTCCCTGACAGACTGTTGATTGCCCGTTTCTTTTGCATCGGATCACGATAGCACCAAACCCCGATTTGTAACAAAAAGTAAAAAAGGTCAACACCTTAGGAATATTAGCGTTTAATGAAATTAAGCCCGGAAGCACCTCGGGCGGATTCTATCAACCATCGAATGGGAGACTGTCATGTTGAAGCGTACGATCATCGCCGTCCTCATCGGGACGACGCTGGGATTGGGCGGCGGTCACCTGCTTGCCGCCGGTCAGCAACCGGCCCAGCAAAAGGAGCAGGTCGAGAACAAGGCCGAGCACATCTACGGCTACCAGCTGATGACGCCGCAGGAACGCGCGGAGTATCGCGACCGGATGCGGGCCGCCAAGACCTGGGAAGCGCGCGAAGCGATTCGCGCCGAGCACCACAAGGCCATGGTGGAACGGGCGAAGGAGAAGGGCCTGACCCTTCCCGATGAAGCCCCCGCCTGGGGTCAGCGCTTCGGACCGGGCAGCAGGTTCGGACCCCGACATGGAATGGGGCCGGGATCGGGTTTCGGGCCGCGCCATGGAATGGGCCCGGACGGCGGATTCAAGCCCTGCCCCGGCTGGGCGCCGGCTTCCTTCACTCCCGGCAAGTAGCCGCATCATTCCTTCGGGGCGAACAGAGGTTCGCCCCTTTTTTCTTGCCTGCGACGGAGAGCCTGGTTTCGCACGAGCGAATTCATTCGCGACCTCCATCGGGGATGAATCCCCTCCTACAACCCCACCATTCGCCAAGCACCCCCGTAGGAGCGAATTCATTCGCGACCTCCATCGGGGATGAATCCCCGCCCCACGTGCTCCCGAGCAAACGATGGCTAATGGGATTGCCCTATAATCGCGGCTCCCGACGCCATGTCTCCCGTGAAGATCGAACGCCACCTGGACAACGAGGAAGCCACTCATCGCCTTGCCGCGGAGCTGGCGAAGGCGTTGCGTCCGGGGCTGGTCGTCTATCTGGTTGGCGATCTCGGCGCGGGGAAAACCACCCTGGTCCGGGGGGTGCTGCGGGCGCTGGGTTACCGGGACAAGGTAAAAAGCCCCACCTTCACCCTGGTTGAACTTTACGAGGTTTCGAGCTTATACTTATATCACTTTGATTTTTATCGCTTCGACGATCCAAGAGAATGGGAAGATGCGGGCTTCCGGGAATGTTTCGGTCCGACCACGACCTGCCTCATCGAGTGGCCGGAGAAAGTCGGCGCCCGGCTGCCCCCCGCAGACATCCGCATCACCCTGACGATCCCGGACGCCGGCCGCGATGCGACAATTGCAGCCGGCACGGAGGCGGGTGAAGAATGCTTGAAGCAGTTGCAGCCATCGGTCGCCCCCTGATCGCGGCATCCCGCCGCTCCCGGCAGTTCGTTCTTCTTTTCTTCCTGGCAATTCCTTTCTCCGGGGCTTTCGGCGGCACTGAGATCACCTCGGCCCGGGTGTGGCCGGCGCGCGATTACAGCCGCGTCACGCTCGAATCGAATGCGCCGATCCGCCACACGCTGCTCGTCGTCAAGAATCCGGAGCGGGTGGTGCTCGATCTCGAAGAGGTGGCATCCGGACCCGCGCTGAACGAGATCGCCAACAAGGTCGCGCCCGACGATCCCTACATCAAGGCGGTGCGCGTCGGGCGCTACAAGCCAGGCGTGGTGCGCCTGGTGCTGGATTTGAAAACCGAGGTCAATCCCCAGGTCTTCAACCTGAAGCCGGTGGGCGAATACGGCCATCGCCTGGTGCTCGACGTCTATCCGCTGGAGCCGCCGGATCTGCTGATGCAGCTGGTGCTCAAGGGAGAAGCCAAGACCGAGCCCGCAGCGCCGGCGGCCCCCGAAACGTCGGTGGAGAAACCCGTCGCCGGAGCCCCCGCGAAGGCGAACGACGAACAGCCGAAACCCGCCGAGCCAGCTCCGGTCGCGAAGGCGCCGGAGCCGCAAAAGCCGGCGAAAAGGCCGAAACAGGAAACGGAGCGCCTGGTCACCGTGGCCATCGACGCCGGGCACGGCGGCGAAGATCCGGGCGCCAAGGGCCGGCGCGGCACCTACGAAAAACACATCACGCTCGCCATCGCCAGGAAGCTCAAGGTCCTGGTGGACGAGGTACCCAACATGCGCGCGGTGCTCACCCGCGACGGCGACTACTTCATTCCGCTGCCCATGCGGGTGCAGAAGGCGCGCCGGGTTCACGCCGATCTGTTCGTCTCGATCCATGCCGATGCCTACATCAAGCCCCATGCCCGGGGCTCCTCGGTGTTCGCGCTCTCGGAGCGCGGCGCCACTTCCACCGCCGCGCGCTGGCTGGCCAAGCAGGAAAACGACGCAGACCTGATCGGCGGGGTGAATCTCGACGTGCAGGACCCCTACCTCCGGCAGACCCTCCTCGACCTGTCCCAGACCGCCACCATCAACGACAGCCTGAAGGTGGGCAAGGCGGTGCTCTCCGAGCTGGGCGGGATCAACCGCCTGCACAAGGACATGGTGGAGCAGGCGGGATTCGCGGTGCTGAAGGCCCCCGACATTCCCTCGATCCTGGTGGAAACCGCCTTCATCAGCAATCCGGACGAAGAGAAGAAGCTCCGGGACGAGGCCTACCAGGACAAGATGGCTCGCGCCATCCTCGAAGGGATCAAGCGCTACTTCGCCACCAACCCGCCGCTGGCCCGCTCCAAGGTGGCGCGGAACGAGTAAGCGCCTGCACCGCGCAGCGGTTAAGCTATTGTCATGGCGAGCGGCGCGAACCGGGTATTTCTTGCGGGAACCCGCGGCAGTCGGCTGGGACTGCGCGCACTGCTGATCGCCGCCCGCGCCGGCCTCGAACTGCCCTACGCCACGCTGGCGTACGTGTGGAACACCGCAACGCTGCCCGGAACCGTCATTCCCAACAACCACACCCGGCGCATCCAGGCCATCGTGGTTGAATCGGGGCCCGCCAACCTCAACAAGTGGATCGACTACGAGCGCAACCTCTACGAGGACTACAAGCGCGCCTTCGACGAGGAGCCGCCGCCCGTCGGCGCAGTGGCGCTGATGACCGACAGCGACAACACCCATGGCGATGTCATCACGTTTTACGGCGACATCAGGTTGGGGCGAGGCGCGATTCAGCCTCCGGAAATCATCAGCCGGTAGGTTGGGCTTCGCTTGCGAAGCCCAACAATTTTTCCGGTGCGGAATGTTGGGCATGAATGCCCAACCTACGCCAGTTTGCGCAGGGCGGGCTTTGCCCGCCCGTCAACTCGATCCGGGGCCGCCGAGGTCTACGCTGTCGCCAACGCAGGCAACACACCGGCGCGCGGCGCTTCGATCACCACCTGCGCCGGCTCCAGCGCCTCGATCAGCGTGACGCCGCCGTGGCCGATGCGGTGGAATTCCCCCGCCGCCAGGAACACGTCGCCTCCGCCGCCCTCTTCCGTGATCCACAGGCGCCCCGAGAGGCAGCGGAGGGTCACGCCGCGCGCGCCGTCGAGCCGCAGCAGGCCGGATGGCTGGAGGGTCAGTGCGCCGGTGATGATCCGCAGGTTCATGAGTTCCATGCTAGGCCGGTCCGGGTGACCATAACAGTCACATAGATATAAAATTGTTACCATAACAGCGCAAGAAAGCGGCGCAACTGTACCGGCTAGCGGGAGGGCGGATTGTGCCTGTCGCTACGTCGCAGGCTGGGACATCATGAACGCGGAGATCGGGCCATGACCACCGAAACCACCCTCTACCAGCAGCTCGCCGGGGAAATCTCCGGGCTCATCGACGGAGGCACGCTGCGCCCCGGCGAGCGCATCCCCTCGGTGCGCCGGCTGTCGGAGAAAAAGCGCGTCTCCATCTCCACGGTGCTGGAGGCCTACCGCATCCTGGAAGACCGGGGCCTGGTGGAGGCGCGGCCCCAGTCGGGGTACTTCGTGCGCCCGCGGGCGCGGGTGCTTCCGGAGCCGGAGCTCACGCGCCCGCCCGCCGCGCCCAGCTTCGTCGGCGTGTCGCGGCTGATCGACGAAGTGCTGGCGGCGGCGCGCAGCCCGCGCACCGTGCCGCTGGGCGCCGGCTGTCCCGGCCCGGAGCTGTTCCCCGCCGCTAAGCTCCAGCGCATTCTCGCCTCGGTATCGCGTCGCAAGGCGCGCACGCTGGCCCACTACTCCCTCGCCGCCGGCAACGACGAGCTGCGGCGCGAGCTCTCCAAGCGCTCCCTCGACTGGGGCAAGGCCCTCGCCCCCGAGGAATTCGTGGTCACCAACGGCTGCATGGAGGCCCTCAACCTGTGCCTGCGGGCGGCAGCCAGGCCCGGCGATACCATCGCCATCGAGTCGCCGGCCTACTTCGGGGTGCTGCAGATCATCGAGAGCCACGGCATGAAGGCGCTGGAGATTCCGACCCATCCCCGCGAAGGTATCTCGCTCGATGCCCTTTCCATGGCGCTGCAGACGCGGCGCGTGAAGGCCTGCGTCGTGGTGCCCACGGTGAACAATCCCTTGGGCAGCATCATGCCGGAGGCCAACAAGAAGCGGCTGGTGGAGCTGCTCGCCGCCGCCGACGTGCCGCTGATGGAGGACGACATCTACGGGGACCTCACCTTCGCCGAGCCGCGCCCGGTGACGGCCAAGAGCTTCGACAAGAAGGGGATGGTGATGCTGTGCTCCTCCTTCACCAAGATTCTCGCCCCCGGCTCCCGGGTGGGCTGGGTGGCGCCGGGGCGCTTCCAGCCCCGGGTGGAAATGGAAAAGTTCATCAATTCCATCGCCACCGCCGAAGTCCTGCAGATGACCATCGCCGAGTTCATGCGCAACGGCGGCTACGACCATCACCTGCGGCGCCTGCGGCGCATCTTCCGCGACAACCTGGTGGCCTTCACCGCCGCCATCGAGCGCTCGTTCCCGGGGGAGACGCGGGTGACGCGGCCCGAGGGCGGCTTCATGCTGTGGGTGGAGCTGCCGGCGAGGATCGACGCGCTGGAGCTGCACCGGGAGGCGCTGCGCAACCACATCGGCATCGCGCCCGGTCCGCTCTTTTCCGCCACCGGCCGCTACCGCAACTGCTTCCGCATGAACTGCGGCCACCCCTGGTCGCGGAACATCGAGCTTGCCGTCTGGCGTCTGGGGGAACTGGCGAAGCAGATGCTGGCGAAGGGCTAAGCAGGGAAGTCCGCCTTGTACAATGGCGGCCATGAGCGCCGCCCATCCCTATTCCGCCCTCACTCCTGACCGCATCCTCTCGGCGCTGGAAAGCGTGGGGCTCCTGAGCGACGGGCGCCTGCTCGGCCTCAACAGCTACGAGAACCGCGTCTACCAGATCGGCATCGAGGAAGGGCCGGCCACGAAGGGGCCGGGGGCCCCTTCCTCGTCTGTGGTGGCGAAGTTCTACCGTCCCGGGCGCTGGTCGGATACCGCCATTCTCGAAGAGCATGCCTTCGTGCGCGAGCTCGCGGAGCGCGAGATTCCCGTGGTGCCGCCGCTCCCGCTCGCGGGAGAGAAAACGCTGCACGAGTTCGAGGGTTTCCGGTTCGCCGTGTATCCGAAGCAGGGCGGGCGCAGCCCCGAGCTGGAGGACCGCGACACGCTGGAATGGATGGGACGCTTCATCGGCCGCATTCACGCCGTGGGCGCGCTCTCGCCGTTCCGCGAGCGGCCTGCCCTCGACATCGGAACCTTCGGCGAGGAACCGCGGAAGTATCTGCTCTCCCACGGTTTCATTCCTCCCGACTTGCTCGCGGCCTGGAGCAGCGTTGCGGCCCAGGCCCTCGACGGCGTGCGGCGCTGTTATGACCGCGCCGGCGACGTCCGTTCATCGCGGCTGCATGGCGACTGCCATTCGGGCAACGTGCTGTGGACCGAGAATGAGAAAATGCGGGGCCCCCACTTCGTGGATTTCGACGACGCCCGCATGGGCCCCGCGGTGCAGGACCTGTGGATGCTGCTTTCGGGCAGCCGCGCCGACATGGCGCGGCAGCTCAAGCACGTGCTTGCGGGCTACGAGCGCTTTCACGAGTTCGACGACCGGGAGCTGCACCTGGTGGAGGCGCTGCGCACCCTGCGCCTCATCCACTACTCGGCCTGGCTCGCCCGGCGCTGGGACGACCCGGCGTTCCCGGCGGCCTTCCCCTGGTTCAACACCCAGCGCTACTGGCAGGATCGGGTTCTCGAATTGCGCGAGCAGATCGCGCTCATGGACGAGCCGCCGGTGCGGCCGGCATGAGGCCGACGGCGCGGGCGCCATCCCCCTTCGCCCCGCTTTGCGGCCGATCCCGACGAAAAAGGCCCTCGCCCCCCGATTCGGCGTAGCATGTCCTTTCACCGTTCCTGAAGGCGAATCCCATGAGCGCCCCAACCTCCCCGAGAGAACTGGCAGCGCACCAGGTGAGAAACCTGGCAGCGCAAATCTATGTCGAGCTAGCCTGGCGGGTTGCGCCGGTGGGCGATAAGGCCGCCCCGACTCCGCCAAACCCGGAAGACCTGGCAAGACTCAGCTTCAAGCTGGCCGCGGCCTTCCAGCAGGTCGAGGACGAGCTCAAGACCGCCAAATCGGCCACGACCGACAGCTTCGAACTCCGGGTTTCCGACATGGCCGATTGGAATAAATAGCGCACGGCGCAAACCGGGATACGTCGCCCGTTCGGCGGAATCAGCTCCGAGGAACCGGGGCGCGGCTCAATAACCCGGGAATGCGCTCCGCCGGCAGCGGCTCGCTGAACAGGTGACCCTGGGCATGGTCGCAGCGCATCGCGCGCAGCCGGTCCAGTTGCCCGGAGTTTTCCACGCCCATCGCCACCACCTTGAGTTCCGGGCCGCGGGACAGGTTGATCATGCCCTCGACCAGAGTGCAATTCTGGGCGTCGGTGTTCAGGTCCCTGACAAAGGAGCGGTCGATCTTGATGGTGTTGATCGGCATGCGCCTGAGCTCGTTGACCGAGGAATAAAATCCCACGCCGAACTCGGTAATGGCAAGCCTCACCCCCAGCCGCGCGATCGCTTCCAGGATTCCGATGGTGCGCTCCACCTCCTGCATCGCCAGCGCCTCGGAAATCTCCAGCTCCAGGCACTGCGCCGGCAGCCCGCTGCTCCCGAGGGCCTTCCCAATCATCTCCATCAGGTTGTCGTGGTAGAACTGGCGCGGCGAGAGGTTCACCGACACCAGTAACGGCTCGAATCCCTGCGCGCGCCAAGAAGACGCCTGACTGCAGGCGGTGGCGAGCACCCACTCGCCGATGGGGACGATGAGCCCGGTTTCCTCGGCGAGATGGAGAAACTCCGCCGGGGGAATCTGGCCCAGGCGGGGATGATTCCAGCGCACCAGCGCCTCCACGCCGATCATTTTTCCCGTCTCGAGGCTCAGCTGGGGCTGGTACAGCACGCTGAACTCGTTGCGCTCGATCGCCCGGTGCAGTTCCCCCTCGAGCTGGACGTGCCGCAGGGTGTGGGTGCCCAGCTCCGGGGCGTAGAAGCAGTGGCCGGCGCGCCCCTGCCCCTTGACGTGATACATCGCGGCATCGGCGTTCTTCATCAGGTCTTCCCCGCCCCTGCCGTCGCCCGGGTAGAGGCTGATGCCGATGCTGGTCGTGACGAACAGCTCCTTGTCCCGGATGTGGTAGGGCTGCCGGGTGGCGGCGAGAATCTTGGAGGCCACCAGTTCCGCGCTCTTCGGGTCCGAAATCTCCGGCAGCAGCACCGTGAACTCGTCCCCGCCCAGCCGGGCGACGGTGTCCGTCTCGCGCACCGAGGCCCGCAGGCGCCGCGCCACTTCCTTGAGCAGCTGATCGCCCACGTCGTGTCCCAGGCTGTCGTTGATGAACTTGAAGCGGTCGAGATCGAGAAACATCACCGCCACCGGCTGGTCGCCGCGCCGCCGGGCCACCGCCAGGGCCTGATCCAGCCGGTCCTTGAACAGGACGCGGTTGGGCAGCCCGGTCAGGGCGTCGTGGTACGCCTGGTAGGTGATGATCGCTTCCTGGCGCTTGCGCTCGGTGATGTCGCTGAAGACGGCGATGTAGTACTCGATCTCGCCGCGCTCATCCCGGACGCTGCTGATGTTGAGCCACTCCGGATAAACCTCCCCGTTCTTGCGCTTGTTCCAGATGTCGCCCCGCCATTGCCCGCGGGTGGTGAGCGCCTCCCAGAAGGACTGGTAGAACGCCTCGTCATGCCGGCCCGACTGGAGGAGCCTGGGCGTCTGGCCCACGGCTTCTTCCTCGGCATAGCCGGTGGTAAGGGTAAAGGCGGGATTCACCTTCAGGATGCGGGCGCTGCGGTCGCACACCATGATGCCTTCGAGCGCGTGCTCGAACACGTCCGCCGAGATCCGCTCCGCTTCCACCATGCGGCGGGTCTTTTCCATCACCCGGTTGAATGCGGCCGCGGCCCCGGCGATCTCGTCGGACCCGCGCACCGGAAGCCGGCGGCTCAGATCGATCTCCCCTTCGGCGATCTGGTTGAGCCCGTCGGTCATGACCTTGAGCGGCCGGGTCACGGAGCGGGACAGCGAAAAGTAGATGAGCAGCATCAGCGGGACGGAAATCAGCACCGCGGTCCAGAACACGTCGCGGCTGAGGCCGGTCACCGCGGCGTTCATCCGGTCGAGGGAGATTTCCATGGCGACCGCGCCCAGCACCGCGCCCTCGGCCACCCGGTGGCAGCCGAGGCAGTCCTTGCCCAGGTAGTCTCTGCGGGCGATCGCCGGCATCACCGCCTTCAGGATTTCGCGCCCGCCCTCGCGCCGGATCTGGAACACGGGCCGCCCGCTGCGCAGCACTTCGTACTCGGCGGGATCGGAGGCGATCTCCTCCGCGGCGCCCTTGCCGAACTGCCGCGTGACCGCCTCGCCCCGCACCACCCGCAGCGTCCGGATGTTGTTCGACTGCTTGATCTGGTCCAGGAACACCGCCCGCTGGCCCGCGGTGCCGGTGATCATCATGCCGGTCAGCCCCGCCAGGGTCATCTGGTGGACGCTCTCGGCGAAGTCCCGGGCCTGGTCGATGGCGGTGTCCCGTTGCACGCGGAACGCCCAGCCCAGCATCCCGGTCCAGGCGACGGCGATCATCAGCCAGATGGCGACGACCAGGCGCACCCAGATCTTCAGTTTGTAGATGTTTTCGAAAAGCCGTTCCACTGCCGGCCCCTCCCCTATCCAGGCTGGATATTACCAGCATCGCGGGAACGGGGAATCAAAAGTGCGGAGCGCCTGGAACGGACGCGATTCTCCCGCCGCAGCCCGGCCGGCCTTCGGCGCATGCCCCGGTCCTGGGGGCGACTAGCGCTGGAGTGACGCGGGAAGGAACGGGGTTTTGCTGGCCATGGGAGATCCAAGCGCGCCGGAGAGGGGGATGTGACTCCAGCAGCCGGGGGAGCGGGACCGCGGCTATTTCTTTCTCACCGCCTCCCAGGCCAGCGCGAGGACGAGCGGCACGCCCCAGAATATGAACGGGTCGTAGAACAGGTTCGACAGCGATTCCAGCACGGCGGTCAGCCCCCCGGCAGGCGCGACGGCCGCGGCAGGAATGCGCCCACCCGGCGCCGGTAGTCGAGGTAGGCCTGGCCGAAAATCCGCACCAGCCGTTTCTCCTCGTACCACGCTCCGACCACCATGTAGGCCGCGTACAGGGCGGTGTACACGAGGTTGTTGAGCGTCGGACCGCTGGTCAGCAGGAACAGCAGGCCGGCCGAGAGCATCGGGTGGCGCACCCAGCGGTAGAGGCCCACCGTCACCAGCCGATCGGTGCCGAAGAGCGGGAGCGGCGGCTGCGGGCGCCCGGCGAGCGCCAGCACGCCGCGCCACGCCTGGCGCAGGCCGAGAAATTCCAGGTAGTCGCTCTGGAGGAAGGCCGCGTACAGCAGGACCACGGACCCGAGATGAACCAGCGTGATCCCAGTCCAGGCCCAGGCCGGGTAGATGAAAAGCCAGGCGTCGTTGTCCGGGAGCCGGGCCCAGAGCAGCGAGGCGATGCCCCAGTAGAGGGCCCCAATGCTCGCTCCACAGTAGACGGTGCGCCAGAAATGGGCGACGAAGAATTCGCCCGCCACCCGCGCCAGCCAGCGTTTGAGGGGTTCCCGGGCGCCGGCGGAGTGCAGCACGGCAAACGCGGCGAACGCCACCGCCGCCGGGAGATAATCGGCGAGCAGCGTCCGCGCGCTCTCCATGGATCAGGGGCGCTCGCCCGGGCGCGGGCGTCCCCGCGTCACAGGGCCTTCGCCTCGGCCACCAGCTGGTCGAGCCGGGCCCTGAGCTTGGCCGCCTCCGCCGGATTAAGCTTCTGCAGCCTGTCGATGTTGTCCCGCGCCTTCCTCAGCTCGCCGAGCCGGAGGTAGAGCTCGCCCTGGTATTCAAGCGCCGCCGCATGGTCGGGGGCGCTGCGCAGCGCCTCGCCGTATTCCTTCATCGCCTGCTGGATATAGCCCTCCGCGATCCTGCGCAGGCTGAATCCCAGGTTGTTGTGGGCGTCGGGAAAATCCCGCTTCTCGGCGATGGCCCGGCGGTAGAGCTCCACCGCGCGCGCATAGTCGCCGACGCGCTCGGCCTTCACCCCGTCGTTGTAGTACCGCACTTCGGCGGGCTCGCTCGGCGCCGGCGGCCGGGAAATGCTCGGGGACCCCGCCCCGGAAAGAAATGTTGCGGCGCCCACGGTGAGCGCCAGCGCCAGAACCCGTTTCGCTGCCATGATGACCTCCATCGGACAATCGGGCGGCCCGCGGCCGCCCCCATTTTTTTATAGCATATGGGCCGTGACCGGGAAGCACGGCGCCCCGCCCGCGCGGACCTCTTCCTTCGCGGCGCCGCATCGGGCGGAGATCAAGCGTCTAAGGGATCCTGGGCGAGGAGGGGCTATTCCCTGGCCCGGTGCTCGAGGCCGATGCCGACCAGTTCCAGGACAATGCCGAGAGCCAGCAGCACCGCGCCGACCGCCGTCCGCGGCGCGAGCCACATCATCAGAGCGCCCGCGATGAGCAGCGCGATCGCAACGCCGCGCCGAAAACGCTTGTTCCTGATCATCGCAACCAATCCCGGACGCTCCTCTGTCTGTTCCCGGCAACCGTCAGCAGGTCACGTGAAACAATCCGATCTTGCCGGCCCTGGACTTGTTGAAGGCCCTGATGGCCTCCGGCGTCGGCTTCGCCACCACCTCGCACTCCTTCTTCTCGAAATACTCCGCGGCCTCGGGAGAAAGCCGCACGTTGTCGTATTGCCCGGTACCCAGAATCAGCTGCTCGCAGCCCTTCTCGTAGACGAACTTCGCTTCGTCTTTGGAAATCCGGTGAGAAGTCCCGTAATACTTTTTGGAGAGCTTCTTCTTGCGCTTGACGATTTCCCCGGACAACCGGATCACCACGTCGAATTCATAGGTCCGGCCGTCGATGGTGATGCTGCCGAACTCGGTGCTGTCGATTTTCATGGGGTCCCTCCTGTCCGGTTCGACACCCCCCGCCGACAACGTGCCCGGCATCGCCGGCTTTTGCCGGGCACGCGGCGGGCCCGGGCAAACCACGTCGCGCTAATGCTTGTCGTCTTCGATCCGGGGCGTCTCTTCTTCCGCCAGCGCGCCGGTATCCGGGTCGACCCACTCGGCGAGGCCCAGTTCCGCCTCCGCCTCCTGGACCGTCTCGCCCGGCTCGATTTCCGACTCGTAGCTGCGCTCCATGTCCTCGACGGCCGCCAGCAGGGTCGGGAACGGGCCGAAGGTTTCGTCGGTCTGCTTGTCCTGCCAGTAGAAACCGTCCGGCCGCTCGATGATGCGGGTCTTGTCGTAATCGGGAGGGGTTTCGGGGATGGGAATGGTCATGGCGTGCTCCTTGTCGCTAGTCATGGGAGGACGGCTCCGCGATCTGCCGCAATGGCAACTGCCCCGTCTCCCATTTCCAGTCTAGGCCGAGCGCAACAGGACGGTTTGATCTACGTCAAACCAACCGGGGCGCTGCCGGCGGCAAGGGTTTGGCCGGGCGCCGCCCGGCCGAGGCGAAAACTAGACGGTCTTCAGGTTCGAAGCCGAGGTCTTGCCATCCTTTCCCCGCTCCAGGTCATATTGCACCTTCTGGCCCTCCGCCAGCGAGGCCAGGCCCGCGCGCTGAACGGCCGAGATATGCACGAACACGTCTTTCGAGCCGTCATCCGGCTGAATGAAGCCAAAACCTTTGGAGGGGTTGAACCACTTGACCGTTCCGGTAGCCATCAGAGTCCTCTTGTTTGAGTGAGCGGGAAAGATGCAAATTTAATGTCAGGGCCGATCGATACAACTCAAACGGGGCGGCCCCGACACCGCTTCCCCCGTTTGCCCGGTCGGGCGCAACCGCCCCGAGCCCTGGTCCGGTTATCCTGCCAGCGATTTGGTCTCCGCCTGATCCGGCGGCTGATCCGGGTTTTCCTGGGGCTGCGCATCGCCCTTGCCGGTCTTGCGCAGCCGTTTTTCTTCCTGCTTTTTTTTCTTTGCCAGTTCCTTCTGACGCTTTTCGTACTGGTAATTGGGTTTGGCCAACTGGTCACCTCTTCACTGAAGTTCTCGAATAATGTTCCCCGCACCTGGCCCTCCCTGTCAATCCGCCAGGGGGCCCACCGCACCAGGAAACCGCCTTATTACCGCATTTCGCGCCGGGAGTCGAATGTTTTTCTGGGAATATTCAATCGCTCAGCCCTCATTGCCCGCCAACCCGGATCGGGCGCGCCATCGTGATGAACGAAAGGGTGCCACGTCAAGCTCGATGTCGAATCCCTGGCGCGGCATCGCGCCAAGCTCCTGGACTGTGGGCGCCACAACTCTAGTCACCGCGGCGGCGCCGGGCCGGCCGCGACGGGACCGCGGCGCGGGCCTTGCCCGTCCTGGCAGGCGTGGTGGCGGAGGGGTGCGACGGGCCAAGGGTTTCCAGCGGGGGTACCAGACGCAGGCCGGTGCCCTGGGCGACCCCGTCAGTATGGCCCAAGCGATGCGCCATTGAATCCCTGGCCGTGTCTCGCGCAGCCCAGGAGACTGTAGCTCCGCACTACTGATGATGGCTGGCGTGGCCGTCGCGACTGCCGGCGGCCGCGGAACTCGGTCGCGCGAATGGCGTAAAGGTCGCCGTCCTGGTCACACCGTCCTTGAAGGTTAGGGTCACAACGATCTGGAGCTGCGCGTTCGGAATGAAATGGACATAACCACTAAGGCGATCGATGCCGTCCGGTCGGATGGTGACAGCAGCATTCTTGCCGCCGTGCAGGAGTGTAACCACCCCGGTCACGCCCTCGGAGGACACGGCCTTGCCGGCATGATCCGAGAGGTAGACCACGACTGGCTTGCCCGTCCCGGGCCCGCCCGGTGTGAGGACCAATTCAAAGTGATGTGGACCCGACATACGCACCTGGCCACCATGTGGCGACGGACCGGTATCCAGAGTGGCATCATCGTGAGCCCATGCGGGCATAGACAAAAGCGCAAGCACCGCAAGAGCGGGCAACGCGATACTTGAAGCATTCATTGGTAGGCTCTCCTCCGATTGTCCCGCAAGCTACACGAAGGAAGCTCACGCGACACCGCATTACCCGTGAACCCAGCTCGCGATCGTCATTGCACGAAAAACGAGGTCACTCCAATAGCGGCGACCACGATCGCCGCGACGACACATAGAATAAACGCAGCTCTCAGAACCCA
Organism: Betaproteobacteria bacterium; assembly: GCA_016183615.1. Classification (GTDB taxonomy): domain Bacteria; phylum Pseudomonadota; class Gammaproteobacteria; order Burkholderiales; family UBA6910; genus JACPEG01. The sequence goes on along the minus strand of JACPEG010000008.1, from coordinate 18,743 downwards.
CTGATAATACTCGGTTAATTCGTGTTCGCTCATCGAAATCGGCACACCGGTCATCGGGTCAAACTGCAATGACGACTCAGCCTTTCGATCATCCTCAGTCATCGAAACGCTGTCTGAGGGGCGCTCACACTCGGTCGTCGGAACCCGCGGAGAAGCACCGTCCGGCAGGCCTCGGCATGGACTACCTGTCTCAGGATTGATAGGCATGGGAATACTCATAGGGTCACGAACCTCCTCATCTGCATTCGGACTGACGTTAACCGGGAGCACACTTTTTTTGGATTTGTTCCGAAACGTCAAGGCTCAAAGACCTGATCGAAGTCACAGCTGCCCCGATACGAGGGACACCGCGTGCCTCAACTCAGTGAAGATGCTCATCGAGGGCCCTGATCTCGGGTTCGTCGGCGAGTATTCGGATCGAGTCGATCACGAAGGCCGGCGCGGGAAGCCCGCCGCCTTCGTCGCCGCGCCATCGGGCACGGACGAATCCGAAGCGGTCGATCAGGTGCTCGACAATCGGCGGAAAGCGGTTCTGGTCGTGCAGGTCGGGATGGTTTAGCGTGCGGCGGTAGTGGCTCCACGCGTCGGCGATCTCTCCCTGCTTGTCGATCACGACGCGCAAGCTCGGCCGGAATACCGGCGGCGTCGCCGTGCCGGCCAGCGCCTGCGATAACACCAGTACGACCTCAGCTCGCGCAGCGGCAAACTCCGGCGCCGCCGACATCAGCAATCGGATCCGCTCCATCGCCGAGTCGTCGTTCGCAACGACCAGGAGCTTGCTGGATTTGTCCTGCGGCTCGATGAATCTGGAAATGGAGCCATCCGCCCCCTTGTAGCGAAAATCGATGGACGGCAGCCACGGCTGGCGCGGTACCGCTTGCCCGGCAATCACCCGCGCCCGGTGGCCGTGGGACAGCGCCATCACGTACATGGTCAGCCGCCAGCGTTCGGTATCATCGAGCACATTGGCGAAGCCGGGCATGGCCGAAGCGGAACGCCCGTGGGTAAGCCACCAGAACATGTCCCCCGCCGTGTGTTCGCCCGCGTGGGGTGCGGTGAGATCCGCCGGCGGCGGGATCAGTCCATTCGCTTTCGGCCCGTCACCGCGTCCCGTCACGCCGTGGCAACCGGTGCAATGATCGAGAAAGATGGTTCGGCCTGCCGCGATCTCTTCGGCGCCATACGCGATTGGTGGGCGGTCATAGGTGGTGGGATAAGCCCGGACGGCCACGGCCTCGAGCGCCACCATCGCGCCCAGAATCCCCGCGGCTGCGCCGGCAACGGTCACCATGCGCGGTGCGCGGGCGTAGCATCGAAATGCAAGAATTGTCGATAGAACGCAGACTGCCGCACCGACCATCACCTGTGCAGGCACGCCCGAACGGTACCAGGCGATGTCCGGGACAAGACGGAACGGTAGCCACCAATCGATGTCTGCATGGCTGGCAGGCACCGTCTGGGAAATGAGCCCCGCCAGCAACACCACTCCCGAGGCGAACGCGAGTTCCACATGGAGCGTGCGCACGAGTGACCCGAAACCGCCTGTGGCATTCGCCCGGGGAAACAGCCGCTGACGGATTCGGGCAGCCGAAACCAGCACAGACCCTACCGCAACAATTTTGACCGTGAGGAGAATGCCGTATTCGGTGCCAAATAGCGCCGCCCAACGCCCCACGGTCTCCCCCGCGAGCACGCCCCCTGTGGCAAGCAGGGCGATCATCGCCGGCAGCGCGAAACTGGAGAAGCGGGTGAGCATCGGAACCAGGAGGCGATTGCCGTCGTTGTCGGTCGCCAGACGCATCGTCAGAATCGCTGCAAGACCGCCGAACCACATGCCCGCAAGGAGAACATGAATGACGTTCGCCAATTCCGGGACGATCCCCCTTGCCTCGGCAAAGATATGTCCAGCAAGGGGAAAAACGACCAGTGCGGAGCAACCAAGCGATGCCGCTACGCGCGGTGCGCGTTGTGCCGCCAGCGCGGCAATGGCTGCGATCAGGAGCGCCCCTTGCAGGACCCAAACTTTTCCGAACCCGGTCCGCACCGCGATCAAGGCAAAGTCAGATGCACCCAGCGACGTGACCGCGCTGTCCAGCATTTCGCTTGCGCGATCGACAAACCGAACGGCGTGAGACGCCACTGCGGTTGATCCGGCGACAAAGGCGAGGCGGCGCAGCCGAGGCACGGGAGAATGATCCGCCGCTCGACGCTCGGCCCACGCCGCCGCCGCCGAGATGCCCGAGAACGAGGCAATGGACGCCAATTCGACGCCGCGGATGATTAGACTCGGATCCGGCATCTACCTGCCGCCCACGAAGAATTCGAACGTTCCCCGGGTCTTATGTCCGTCCTTGGCGACGACGGCCCAATCGACGCGGTACCTGCCTGGCGCCAGAATGTCGAACTTGGCGGTCAGCCACCTGCCGTCGTCGGACACGACCGGAGGACTGGCAAGCGAAACCGGTTGGCCTTCCCTCGTAAGCCCAAGCTTGACCAGTGCCGGCTCGATCGCTCCCGAAAACCTGAGACGAAGCTGCTTGGGCGAGACGGACAGCAGGGCCCCTGCCGGCGGCTCCGAGCCCACGAGCACTCCGTGCGCATCGGCGAACCCCGGAAGCAGGAGCGCAAAAATCAAGATGAATTTCACAGACTTCATGATTCGATTTCTCGCGCACTTCTCCCATCCTTCCTCGATTTGCTCTTGTTCACCCACAAAAACGCGCCGATCGCGCCGACGCCAAGGACGACAGCGCCAAGGAGCAGGGGAAGGCGGCTCCGGCTCTGCCCGACCGAGAACGGGAATTGCGCGACGGCGGCGTTCGCCCCGGCACCCGCCCTTACCACTCCGATGAAATTCCCGGGTTCATTGAACGGGTAATCAATCGACAGTGAACCGTTCGGGTATTTCTTCACAGGAGCGCTATAGACCAATGCGTCGGGCGTGGATGAATTGCTTGACTGCCTGAGGATCTGAACCTCGATCGCCATGTCACGCAGGGGAGCGTCGATGAAGTCCAGCGCGATAATGGTCCGCCCCAGATTCGGAATGTCCTCGCAGAATTCGTTCTGGGTCGATTCCGGCTGATAACCGGTAAAATGCATTAGGTACGGACCGACCATGAGCTTGCAGAGATCTTTTTCCATCGACACGGCGCCGTGTGCGAAGGCGGCCGATGGCGCAATCAACAATGCAGCGAGCAGCCAATACCGGGCGCGGCGCGGCGCCCCCTGGCCCCGGGCAGAGGTCGGCATCCGGGGCGCGGCGCTCCCGGCCCGGTTCTTCGCTCGCCCGTGAAAGACTGTCGCCACAATCATCGTCCGGCCTCCGCAATCTTCGAGCGCATGGCCGGCTCCCGGAACTCCCGCTTGCGGATAAGATCACCGCCGACCTGGACGGGGGCGAAGAGGGGAGAAAACGGCGGTGCATAGGCAAGATCCAGATCCGAGAGGTCGTCGACGGTCAAGCCGCTCCAGACCGCGGTTGCAATCACATCGATGAATTTGTCGACGGCGTCCTCCCCGACAGCCTCGGCCCCCAGGACACGGCCAGTGGTGCGCTCGGCCGTCAGCGTCGCCGCGAGGGGCCGGGAGGTCGGCATGTAGCGCGCCCGGCTTGGGGCTTCGAACCGGACATCGATCGCCTCGAAACCGGCAGCCTGCGCTTGGGGGCAGGTGAACCCGGTGCGCGCCACCGCCAGGTCAAACGCGCGGAAGATGGCGGTGCCGAGGACGCCCGGGAACCACGCATCTCCCCCGGCCAGGTTGGTGCCCGCGACGCGGCCCTGGCGGTTAGCCACATCGCCGAGCGGGTACCAGACCGGGGCGCCGCTGATCAGATGGTGAGCCTCGCAGCAGTCCCCCGCGGCGAACACGCCCGGGGCCGACGCGCGCATGGCCGGGTCGACGGCGATCGCGCCGGTGCGGCCGAGCCTGAGGCCGGCGGACGAGGCCAAATCCACGTTCGGCCGCACCCCGATGCACACCAGGGCGCCGTCGCAGTCCAGCGAGGTGCCGTCGTCGAGGATCACCCGGCCTGATTTGGCGGCGGTCATCCGTCGGCCGAGGAGGATGTCAACGCCATGCTGCTCCAGCTGACTGGTTACTCGATCCCCGATCCACGGCTGGAATCCCGGCAGGAGACGCGGTGCCATTTCGACGACGGTCACAGAAACCCCACGGGCCCGACAGGTTTCAGCCAATTCCAGGCCGATGTACCCGCCGCCAAGGATGACAGCCCGCTTCGCTTGTCCGAGCCAGGGCCGGATGAGGTCCGCATCCCCGATCGAGCGAAGCTTGAAAAGGGCGGGCGCCCCGGCGCCGACGGCGAGATCCGTCTCGATCGGGCGCGCTCCCGTCGCGAACAACAGAAGGTCGAAGTGTTCGGTGATACCGGCGCCACTGGAAAGATCGGTGACGGTAACGCGACGTCCGCTCAGGTCGACGCTGTCCACCCGGTGACGGACCCGCAGGTCGATCCCGTCGGCGCGGAAGCGGTCGACCGTCCGGGCGATGATTTTATTTCGCGGGATAACGTCGGGATCCGCCAGATGGTAAGGCAGCCCGCACGCGGAGTAGGAGACGTCCGGCTCGTCCTGGAAAACGCATACGTCCAGCGCCGGATCCCGTCTCTTGGCGACCGCCGCCGCCTTCATGCCGGCGGCGACGCCACCGATCACCACTACTCGCGTCACGATTTCTCTCCCTTCGCCATTTCCCGGAGCACTGACTCTTTAACGACGACGCTCATCGTCCGTACTTCTGAATGTGCGCTCCGAAGATCGCCTCCGGAGTAATCGACCGCGGAGCAATCGGCCGCGACACCCAGGTCAGGTTGAAAAAGTGGCGGACGTTCACGTTCTCGGTTGTGACGTTCCCACCCCATGTGCCGCAGGAGAGCGACAGAGTGTAGGGCAGGCCGTTGCGCGGACTGCCGGCCCCTTCATTCAGACTCTGATTGACGATGACACGCGCTGTCTTGGTCCGCTCCGCCATGGCGGCCACGTTGGCGTCGCTGCGGCTATGAATGCCGCAGGTATGGCCCTGGCCCTGGTAAGACGTGATCCGGTTCACAAGGTCGATGGCGTTCGAAATGCCGCCCTCGTAGCGGTATAGCGCGAGCACCACCGAGAGCTTCTCTCCCGAGAACGGATGCTCCTCGCCGACCCCGTCCTCCTCTACTACGAGGAAGCTGCGGTCGTCGGCGATCGAAAAGCCGGCCAGCGCAGCAATGGTCGCCGCGGACTTGGCAATCACCTCAGGCGTAGGGATGTGTTCGCCGTTCGGCCACATCGCCTTCTGCAGTTGAGCCTTTTCCTGCGGCGTGCAGATATGGGCGCCGGCCGCGGCCAATCTGTTTCGAAGACTGTCGTAGGTCGACGCGTGCACCACGACCGCGTTGTCGGCAAGGCAACTCGTGGCGTAGTCGAAAGTCTTGGCCTTCGCGATCATCTGCGCCGCATCGTCGATGTCGCCGGTTTCGTCGACCACGTGGACGGAGTTTCCCACGCCGACGCCGTAGGCGGGCGTGCCCGAGCTGTAGGCGGCCTTCACCATGGCTGCACCGCCGGTCGCCACGACCAAATCGGCCTGCCGCAGGAGTTCCCCCGTCTTGGCGAGCGACGGCTGCTCGATCATCTGGATCAGATCGGCCGGGGCGCCGACCTGGACGCAGCCCGCTCGCATGACATCCACCACGGCCTTGGTGGTCACCTTCGTGCGCGGGTGCGGGGAGAGAATGATGGCGTTGCGGGCCTTGAGAGCCCCCAGAGCTTTGACCGGCGGCGTCGCATCCGGCCCCGTCGTCGGGATCAGCGCCGCGATGACACCGACAGGCTTCGCGATTTTCACGAGGCCGCGGGCGGGATCTTCCTCGACCACGCTGCAGGTGCGGATCCCGCTCATGTCGAACAGGGTGCCCATGACCCGATTCTCGAACTTGGCAATCTTGTCCCTGTAGTTGCCGAACCTGCCCTCGTCCACGGCCATCCGGGCCAGGTCCTCGCGATTCTTGTAAACCTGCCAGCCGATCGCCGTCACCAATTCGTCAGCCTGCTGCTGGGTGTAGTTTTCGATCGCCTGTTGGGCCTTTCGGGCGCGGGCCACAAGCTCCGAGATTTCGGTCCGTATTGCCTCCTCGCTTTGTTTGGCAACATCGGGGGCTTTCAGTTTGGCGCTCATGGGCTGGTTTCTCCTTTATATGACGGTCAGTTAATTTTGATCGCTACCGAAAAAGGATCGATCCGATGCGGGGCAATCAGCGGCCTCCGGGGCCATCCGGGCCCGCGCATCGACGATCCAGAGCTCATTTCCAATGGCAATTACCGGGTTGAGGTCCAGTTCGGCGACCCCGGCGGTCGCCACGAACCACTGCGAAACGCGCGCGATGAACGTCGCGGCAGCGGGGATGTCCACCGCCGGAAAGCCGCGAAGGCCCGTTAACAAAGTGCGCCCGCGTATCGAGCTGAGCATGGCGACGGCCCCATCCGGCGACACTGGAGCAAGCCGCAGCGCCACATCGGCCATGGCTTCCGCCCAGATACCGCCCAGGCCTGCCAGCACCATCGGGCCAAACTGCGGATCCACCCGGGCGCCGATCACCAGCTCGACTCCCCGGCCGATCTGTCGCTGCAAGAGCGTGGGTCCTGGACCGAACCGCGCCTCGAATTCGGCGACCACCTCGGTCACTACGGCAGGATCTCGCACATTCAGACGAACTGCTCCGGATTCGGTCTTGTGCAGGATCCCGTGCCGCTCAGCCTTGAGCACGAGAGGGAAGCCGAGTTCTTCGGCCGCCCGGCGCGCCTCATCTCCGTTCCGCCCCAGACGCCAGGGAACGACCGGCAACCCGGCTTCCGCGAGGAGAGCGAAGACATCGGCTGCGGGCAGCCACCCTTGCGACGCAGGTTGGTCACTTGGACCGGAAACCTGGCGAGGTGGAAGCGGCGCCACGTCTGGCGCGGCTGCTCTGCAGCCCGCCAACGCCCGGGCGGCGCGTTCTGGCCAGGGATGGCAGGGCACTCCGGCTGCAATAAGACGGCGGCGGTTGTCTTCCGCCTCGCGCGGGGCAACCCAGCACACATGGATCGGAAGAGAAGGGTTGGTCCGGGCGGCCGCCCGCGCCGCCGCTGCAATCCGGTCTGCGACCTCCGGCATCAACGCCGATCTCTGCAGCAAAACGGGCACCACGGCGTCAACCTCGCCCGAGGCCAGGAGTGCCTCCATTGCCGTGCCGTACATGGCGGGAAATCGTGCCCAGTCCGTCGTCACGTCGATCGGATTGGCCGATGATCCATGGGCGGGAAGGGCAGGCCGGATCGCGGCCTGGAGCCGGTCTGAAAGCTTAGGAACCTCCAGGCCCCGGCTCTCCAGCAGGTCCGTCAACTCGACCCCCGTCCCACCGGAGTTCGTGACAATGGCCACGCGGCGGCCGCGCAGCATTGGTTGCCGCACCAGCGCGTCCGCCACGTCCAGCAGCGTGAGTCCATCCTCTACCACGTGGGCGCCCGCCTGCCGCAAGGCGGCGTCGATCAGCGCGGCATCGCCGGACAGGGCGGCCGTGTGACTCTCCGCCGCGCGCTGGGCCCCGCGGCTCTTGCCGGTCTTGAGCACGACGACGGGCTTGCGGGCGGAGACGCCAGCCAGAATCTCCATGAACCGGCGTCCCCGGCGAATCGATTCTAAAAGGAGGGCGACAACGCGCGTGTCTTCATCCCGTCCCAGTTCTTCCAGCAAGTCGGATTCGTCGAGGTCGGCCTTGTTGCCGAGGGCGACGATCTTGGCAAAGCCGGTTCCATCTTCCCTCGATCGGGTAAGGGCCGCCATTCCGTAGGCACCGCTCTGGGTTACCAGGGACACGCCACCGGGATGCGGAACCGCCTGGGAAATGGAAGCGTTGAGCCCCGTCAGGGTATCGACCACGCCGAAGCAGTTGGGACCGATCAGGCGCACGCCCCCGGCGATTGCCTGCTCCAGCAATGCCGCCTCGAGTTTGCACCCCTCGGGTCCTGTCTCGGCGAAACCGCCGCTGATGACGATCGCGGCAGGAACGCGCGCGTGGCCACAGTCCGCAATCACGGTTGGCGCTTCGGCGGCACGGACCGCCAGGACGGCCAGATCCACCCCGCCGGAGATAGCCGAAACGGATGGGAAAGCCGGGAGGCCGCAGATCGTGGAGGCCTTCGGATGCACCGGAAAGACTGCGCGCTCCCGCCCTGCGGCGTCCATCATGAGATTGTCCATGAGCAGGCGCCCAAGCTTGCCGGCGGTTTCCGAAGCACCCACGAGCGCGACGCGGCTCGCGCGGAAAACGGCATCGCTCCAGGCGCTCACCGCGCGGCCTCCGGGTCAACGAAAAGCGTTGGTGCGCCCCCGGTGTGGACGAAGGCCACCGCGCGGTCACGGCGGAATCGGCCCTCTCGGGCCAAGTGCATCAATGCGGCAAAGGCCTTGCCGGTGTACGTCGGGTCCAGAAACACGCCTTCGCGCCGAGCCATCAAGGCGATGGCAGCATTCCCCTCGGGCGTAGGAATGCCGTAGCCGCCTCCGATGAACCCGTCGTGGATGATCACGTCGCGCTCTCCAACCGTCGCGTCGATGCCGAAGCGCTCGGCCGCCGCCGCAGCCAGCCTGGTTACTTGCTCGGCCGCTTCGGCCTGCGGCCGGCTGACCGTGACCCCCTCCACGCGCCACGGCGCATTGAACAAGCGTGACCCCAGAAGCCACCCCGCCAGCGTTCCCCCGGATCCGACGGCAAGAAGGACAACATCGGGCCGACACCCCAGAGCCGACGCTTGTGCGAGAAACTCCCGCACAGCCGCCACATGGCCCAGCACGCCGTGCGGGCAGGCACCCCCCCGCGGGATCACGTAGGGACGCCCGCCATTGGCCCCGACACGGTTCGCCTCGGCCTCGATCATTGCGTCCACCGACTCCCGGTCGGCGCTGCCGGTAAAACGCACCGTGGCTCCCAGCAGTTCCACCAGGCGAAGGTTTCCCTGCCGGGGCCCGGGCGGGGGGCTGCCCCAGTAGACCACGTTGCAGGACATCCCGTGGCGCGCCGCCGCTGTGGCGCAGGCCCGCACGTGATTCGACAGTGGTCCCGCACCGGTCACAAGCGTATCGGCCCCGTGCTTCAACGCGTCTGCCATGATCAGCTCGAGGCCGCGTACCTTGTTTCCGCCGAATCCGAAGGAGATCAGATCGTCGCGTTTTAACCAAAGCTCGGCCAGGTCCAACTCCCCCGCTAGACGGGGTGCCCGATGGAGCGGGGTCGGGCCGGCCAACAGGGGCAGCCGCGGCACGGCCTTCAACACCTCCGATGCAGCGGTCCGCAGCGTCATCATCGGTCCCCTCCCAAGACACGATCGACGAGGGCGGCGCAGGCGCCGGTCGACGATTCCAGGGTAAACAGCGCTTCGATCTTTCCCCGATCCAGCAGGCCCACGATTTCCTCGGATGCCAGCGCGGAAGCATGCAAGGAAAGTCCGGCGTCCCGTGCTGCCCGCGCCAGGCGATGGACGATCTGATGGGCCGTCTGCTTCCCGGTGCGGCGGGCCAACGCCAGCATCAGCGCCTCGGACGCGAAAAATCCACCGTCCATGTCGAGGTTGGCCCGCATTCGGTCCGGCCGTACCTCCAACCCCTCCAGCAGTGCGGCCAGCAGCGACATCGCCTTACCCGCCGCCATCGTCAGTTCGGGCAGCGCGTGCCACTCCAGCTTCCAGGAACGACCGTCGCGTTCGTGGGAATGCGGCAGGGCCTCAGCCAGAGCGGCGGCATTCGCCCTGACGACGCGCGCCAGCGTCCCAATCTGCTCGCTGAGCTCAGGGTTGCGCTTGTGCGGCATGGTGATGCTGCCGATCACCGCCCCCGAAGCCGACTCGCGTAATTCGGAAATCTCATCGCGCTGAAGGTTGAAGACCTCCTGTCCGATCCGTTCCGCTCCGGCGGTGGCCAGCGCGAGTACATAGCCCCACTCTGCAAGCACGTCGCGGCTGGCGGTCCAGGAGATCGCCGGCGCCCGCAGGCCAAGACGAGCAAAGAAACATTCCTGGACCTTCACGGCCTGCGGTCCCAGCGACGACAGGCTGCCGACGCCGCCGCCGAGCTGCCCGCAGCGCAGGCGCGCACCGACCGCCGCCAGCCGCTCCCGGTGGCGCCGCAGCTCGTCCAGCCAGCTGGCGGCCTTGAAGCCAAAAGTGATCGGCAACCCCTGTTGGCCATGGGTACGCCCCGCCATCACTGTTGTCCGGTGATTTTCGGCCAGCGTGCGCGCGGCTTCGATGGCCCGCGCGAGATCGGCATCGATCAGAGCGCGCGCATCACCGAGCGCGAGCGCGAGCCAAGTGTCCGTAAGGTCCTGGACCGTGGCGCCGTAATAGAACCACTCGCCCGACGCATCAGCCAAACGTCTCTTCACCGCAGCGATCAGCCCGGCGGTGGAATGGTTTGTGGTCCGATAACCCTCCCGCCATTCGTCAAAGAAAGCCCCGTCCAGCGGCAGGGCCCGGCAGGCCACCGCAATTTCCCCGGCCGCCTCCGTCGGGATCAGCCCGAACTCCGCCTGAGTTTCGGCTAAGACCGCTAGGATCTCCAACCAACGCCGCGTCCGCGGCTCGTCAGCGAAAAGGTTCCAGAGCTCGGGCGTGGTCCAGGCCGAGCCGTAGACCGCTGAAGCGAATGACCAGGCGCTCACGCCGCCCCCGCAACGAAGCGTCGCGCCGCAGCCAGTAACGCGGCGCGGGCACCCTGCATCGCCGCCCCGCGCTCCTCGGCCCATCGGCGGTGAGCGCCGGCCAACGCATGCGATTCTTCGGCCATACGCGAAACCTCCCGCGGCGCTGCCCCGCCGAGGTCGGACCTTGCCTCGATGCATGCATCAAGGTCGAGCGCCGCGCGCAGGAGCGAGGCCGCCTGCGCGAGCGAGAGCCGACCTGCCTCTTCCAACGCGGCAACGAGGTCCGCCGGGCTCGCCTTTGCCAGCGATTCATCCCGCGCGTCCAGATCGCGCACCAGGCGTCCTACGGCCCGGTGCGCAGATCGGTAGTCGACACGACATTCCAGGCTGAGGCGGACGGCAAGGTCTGCGGCGCAGACCTCACGTCCGGCCAGGGCTGCTCCCGCCCGATCCAGGTCAAACTCCATACTGCGCAGAATTTCCGCCACCATGCGCGCCGTGGTTCCTGCTGTAGTCAGGGCGTCAGGGACAGCCGCGTAGGCGTCGAGACGGTTATCCATCGATCCCGTCGGGGTTCGGGCTGCGGCCACCAGGGCCGCCTGCACGCCCAGCAGCCGGTTCGCTTCAGCCCGGACGTAGGCCAGGGCGAACGGGTTCCGCTTCTGGGGCATGACCTTGCTCGCCCGCGAATGTCGGTCGGCGAAGCGGACGTAACCGAATTCAGCCGTGGCCAGAATCATCAGATCCTCGGCGAGCCGGTCCAGCGTGACCGCCACCGTGACTGCTACGCCAAGCGCCTCGATGGGCAGGTCGGCCAGCCACATGGCATCTCGACAGTGGCGAACCGGCCGCGCAAATCCGAGATGGGTCGCGAGTGCCGCCCTTTGCTGTGGCACCGGTGCGCCATTCGAGGCACCGATCCCCGCCGGGCATTGATTGAAGCGGTCATGCAGCTCGCGTGCCCGCGACAGGCTGCGCAAAAGTGGGTCGGCAAAGGACAGGAGGTAATGGCCGAAGGTCGTGGGCTGGGCGGCCTGGAGATAGGTATATTCCGGCATGACCGAGTGGCCGTGAATCGCAGCCACTTCCGTCAACGCCTGCACGGAGTCGGCCAGCGCATCAACCAGCTCCACACAGGTCGCCAGCGATTTAAGGTGGAAAGCCGTCGTCACCGGCTCTCGCCTGGCGCGGCCGAGACCCAGCCACCCGGTTGCGGGGGTCCGCTCGCTCAGCCAGGTTTCCCGGTTGGAATAGAGGTCGCCTCTTTCAGGGGAGGCGTTGAACATCCCCGATTCCTCATGCAATGCAAGCAGCGCGTTCAGGAGTTCCCGGCCCGCATCGACCGGAATCAGCCCTCGCTCGCTCAGCTCCAGTGTGTGTGCGATGTCGGCCAGGCTCATCGCCTCGTGCAAGCCAATCTGCACCGCCAGGTCACGGGCGAAGGCCGAGCGCACCAGAAGGTCCGATGGCGCCTCGTTCAGGCGAGCGCCGATTTCGAGTACCCGCATCGCAGCCGAATGCATTCGAGACGCAGTCATGGACGGGCTCCAGCGGCCTGACCCAGGTGGTCCTGCTCCACCGCCGCCGGATCCCACTCGCCCGCGGCCGCCTTTTTCAACGCAAGCGGATTCAGGGTTTCGAAACGCAGCCCCCTGCGCAGCGCCTCCAGCGCCAGGACGTCGTAGGGGTTGATGTTGCCGAGACTCACGTTAACCCCGAACCGCCGCACCAGCGCCGCCTGCTGTGCCTTGAGCGGCGCTTCCCAAACGATGCGATCCGCCTTCTCGCCCATGCCCCGGGCGATGGTCTCGAGGGCCTTCTCGCAGATCCGTCCTCGGCTGTCGTAGATGCCGATCCCCTCGCCGGACTCCCGGGCTTCGTTGATCACCCAGGCGGCACCCCACTCCAGATCCAGGAGAGCCTGTTCGACGAGCTGGTCGGCGGTCGGCTGCCGGTCGGGGTCCTTGCGTCCGACCTCCGTGATCGGGACGAGCCCGGCGTCCAGCGCGCAATCCACGATCCGTCGACGGCGGTCGGGTGGCAGATCGATGCTGCCCTCCGAGATCTCCACAGCGGTAAAGCCCAGTTCGCGTGCCCGGCGCATGAAGACGCGGCAGTGTTGCTGCACGACCGCTGCCTCGAGCAGCGTCCCGCCGGGAAAGGTCAGGATGTTACGGCCCTTAAGCACCTGCAGTTTGCGCTCGAGAAGCGACCGGGTTATCAGGGCTGACGTACCGAAGGCGAGTTTCCAGTGATCGACGTGGCACCCGGCCAGCTCAAGGATGTCGTTGAGCGTCGTCATCCCGATGCCCGTGTCGATGACCATCGTCACGCCCCCCCGCCGGGGCGGTCCCGCACGCCGGTCGAGCGCTTTGTCCACCGCCCAGACGCCGGCCCAGGGACGATCATGCGCACTGGGCATAGGCAACCATTTCCTTGAGCGCCTGCTCGACCATGGAAAGATCGGTCCCCCAGGGAACGATCATGACGTTGCCGTCGCGCTCGATCCCGAACTCCAGCAGGCAGCATTTGAGAAGAGTCGGTTCGGCGCGTGCGCCGGCAATGGCGCGCGGGCACATCTCCACCCGCGGGGGCTCGTCGCCGTAGTAGTGACGGTGGAACTCAAGACTGCGCGCGCAGCCGACCAGCGTCCAGCGCTCCCTCGTGGCCGGTCGCTCGTCGAGGAAGTGCACCGGGGCCGGCAGGTCGTCAAGCCCCCCGGAGCGGCACGGTACGAGATAGGACTCAGGACGCACGCTGGACGCAAGGTCCCGCAGGTCGATGCGCTCCAGTTCAACCTTGATGGGCGGGAGCTTCGCGTAGGTCAGCACATGCTCCACTAGGTGCAGCAGCTTGGGCGGTTCCGGTGGTGTAACCTCCACGACGCGGATGACCAGCGGATCAGGCCGATGAATGAAGTTGACGTGATCGCAAAGGCCCTGACAGATCAAGGTCCCTTCACGACCGACCCCGTGCCGTTCTGCCAGCCGGGCCAAGGCCGTGGGATTAGCGGGATCGGTTTCCGGATCGTGGACAAAAATGCAAGTGTCCGGGAGCGCCAGCACCTCGACGTGCTCGATGGGGGCGAAGAGCGATTCCCTGTCCCGGGCGCCGATTGCCACCAGGGCATAGCACCGGTCCTGCGTCCGCAGAACCACGAATTGCGTGCGCCGGTAGGCCTCGCGCCCGAGCAGATGCGCCGAGATCCCCTCCGCGGTCATGGGCCCGGCGTAGGGCTGCACACTCACACCGCGGTAAGGCAGCTGCACGAGGTTGCGCTGTCCACGATAGTTCGGCCATTGCCCGCCTTTCGCGGGCGGCGAGAGGCTGACAGAAGCAGTAGACATGTCCTAGGTCCTTCGGTCAGGCCAGCGCGAAACGGCGCGAGCGATCATCGGGGCGGATTTCGTGCTGATACACACGCATGGGGTCAAGATGGCGAATCAACGAGACGACCTCGGGGTCCGGCGGACGGGTCGTTTCCACAGTGTCCACGACAGTCAGCTCAAACTGGGTGCTGGCCCGGACCTCCTCCACGGTTACATCCGGGTGGACAGTCCGCAGGCGAGCCCGGCCTTTATCATCGAAGTCGAAGATGCCGAGGTCTGTGACGAGCCACTGCGGCCCGCCCCCATGGTGCCCCAACTCCCGGCGCGGGCGGCCGCGGGCGCGATGGCCGAGACTGGTGATGAAGTCGCATTCCTCCACCAGACGGAAGCGCCGGCGTCCCTTCTCGTCGGGCGGGGCGCGGTGCGCCGTCGTCCAGAGGGTTACGTGTTCCGCGTCGCAGGAAAGGTTACATCCTCCCCCGCCGCCAGGAAGTTTCAGCGTCAGGGCGTCGCGTCCCATCCGGGTAACGTTGCAGTTGCCCCACTGGTCGATTTGCAGGCCGGAAAGGAACATCCGTCCCATCCGCCCGGCAGCCGCCAGATCGAAGAGTTCCTCGATGTCCAGCGAGCAGGCCGCCCCGCGGTCCATAACCCAGTCATTCGACGTCGGGGTGAGAAACGGGGGGGCAGGGTTAATTCCATAAGTGGCGCCGGCGACCAATATCAACCGTTGGGCGTGGGTCCGCTTGGCAACATGCAACGCGAGCTGGACCAGCGGGGAGCCGAATCCGTGGAAGGCAAGTATCCCGTCCTCGATCGTATTCGCAATCGAAGCGATCATCAGTTCGCCGAGGGTGCAATCGGCACTCATGCCGGAACCTCCTCGCGATAGAGGGACATCCAGTGCCCGGTATCCTTAGTCCACGACGCCAGCCGCGCCCGCAACGCCTCGCCACCGATTTGTTGCAGGTAATCGGGGTGAGTAGGGCAGTCGTAAACGAAGGGTTGGAGGTACTCGGACCGAAAGGCGTCGGGGCCCGCTTTCGCAGCTTCGTAGTAGCGGGCCGTGTGGAACCGGTCGTAGGCGTAGAATGGATAGCACGCAGTCGGATGAGCGCCCATCGGGACCTCGGCCACCGCCGTGACATAAAAATATGGGATGGTCACCCCCCCCAACGCCAGCAGTTCCTCTGTGGAGACCATTCGCTCGGCCGTGGCCAGGACGACGCGGGACGCCTTCGCGAAAAGAACGTCCGCCACAGGCGGTCCTTCGACCCGCAAGTTGCCCTGGCGGTCGGCGTATTGGACATGGATCAGCGCCACATCCGGGACCAGCGCCGGCACGAGCAACAGGCGGTCCCCCGTATAGGGGCAGGATATCGACTCGAACTCGGGATGCAGGCTCTCGAAATCGGTGCCCCGGACCGAGCGGATGGGCATGAACGGCAGCCCGAAAATCGCGGCCCGCAACTGCTGCACCAGTGTGTAGCAGCAGCTATCCTCCACGGCAACCTCGCCCGCCTCGCAGGCGCGGCGGAAGTTGGGCGCCATGCCGAAGTCCTGCTCGAAACCCACATAGCTCTCTCCGGATCGTGACACGGCCCCGCCGCCGCACAGCAGATCGATATCGATTCCGTGGGCAGAGCCGACCACCGTCAGTCCCTTGACCCCACGGCGCAGGAGCGACCGCAAAAGGGCCATCGGTTCGCGCGATGAGAGGCCGCCGCCCACGGCCACCACCGCCCCATCCGGGACCAAGCCGGCCAGGACCTCCAAGGATTCGGTCTTGTCCAAGTCCGGATAGATCGGGCGCGCCCCCGACGCCGTCGCAAATGTCTTTCTCATATTGCGGTCATCCCACCGTCGACGGAGTAGAGAGCCCCGACGACGAATGCCGCCTGGGGGCTCAGCAGGAAGGCAACGACCTCGCCGATCTCCTGCGGCTCGCCGAAGCGGCCAATCGGGTACTTGGCGAGACGCCGCGCTTGAACCTCGGGACTGGTATCACTACCCAGGAGTTGCGCGCCCATTTCGGTCGAAGCGACCGTCCCCGGGCAAACGGCGTTCACGCGGATGCCATTCTTTGCATAGTCGGCCGCCATCTGGCGCGTCAGACCGATCACGGCCCCCTTCGCCGCGCAGTAGGCCGCCATATTGGGGATGCCCGCCATGCCTGCGACCGACCCGAAGTTCACAATGGCACCGCGACGACGGGCCAGCATTCCGGGAAGGACTGCCTTCGAAGCGAGGTAGGTTCCCGTGACTTTCACCGCCATTACCCGATCCCAATCGCTGGGCCGCGCATCGTGCACCGCGCCAAAGCCGGCGATTCCCGCGTTGTTCACGAGGCCCGTGATGGGTCCCAGCGCAGCTTCGATCTCCGCGACGGCGCTCTGGACCGTTTCTGCGTTCGTCACATCCGCAACGGCGCCCGCAGCGCGCGCGCCGTTAGCCTCGAGCGTCTGCACCGCCTCGCGGACCTTGGCGGGATTGACGTCGATAACACCAACGCTCGCGCCTTCCCGGGCACAAATACGCGCCGTTGCCAGGCCGATCCCGGCGGCCCCGCCGGTTATGATCACCACTTCGTCATGTAATTGATTCGTCATCCTCTGCTCCTCTTAAATGGTCAAATTCCGATCAGTTCTTTCGCACCCGAACGCAGACGCGCGAGCTGGATAAAATACGTCGGATTCAGAAACAGCTCATCGAGGTCGCCCAATTCGTCTATGGTTATTCCATCCCGAACCAGCTTGTTCAGGTATTGGAAGGCGTCCTTTGCTCCATACCCGACATGATGGGCGCCGACGATCCGCCGGCTGGCACCGTCAACAAGAAGCTTCTGGAAGCCCGACAGGTGCGGCTTGGCCAAGGCATAAAGCATGACCCGGTCCCCGGCCGGCAGCCCGACATGAAGTCCATCTGGCGTGTCCGGCGGCAGCCGTAACGTCACCAGCCGGGGATAGCGGGCTCGCGCCTCCTCCTCGCCTGGCCCGAGCCACGAAACCTCATAGTGGGTATGCAGGAAATCCGGGTGGGAAGCCGGTCGGAAGGACACCGCTTCACCCATGATCGCCCGCGCCGCGTAGGTTCCGCTCTTGCGCGCCTTGAACATTTCCATGGGCGGGCCGATGAGATCGCCGACTGCGTAGACGCCGGGCACGGATGTCTGCAGACATTCGTCCACCAGGATCGCGCCAGCAGCATTGGTTTCGACGCCCAGAGCCCGCACTGCCGTCTCGCTGTTGGGGATCTCACCAATCGCTGCGAACACGAAGTCGGTTGCCTCCACGACACGCTCTCCGCCGACGCGGAGCACCGCCGATCCAACCCGGCCATCCCCGCCGTCGCGCAGCTCCAGCAGTTCCGCACCCTCGTGCACTTCCACGCCTTGCTCGACCAAGCGGTCGATCACGTAGGCGCGCGTTTCCGCATCGGGGATGGCGGCAAGTAGTCGCCCACGCGTCACCATCACCACCCGGCGCCCCGTGGCGTTGAAAAAGCTCGCGTACTCCACCGCCGTTTTGCCGCCGCCCACCACGACGATCGTGTTGCCGGGCTCGTAGTCCAGGTCGTTGACGAATGAGGCGTAATCGAACACGCCGCGCAGCCCGGCTCCCGGAATGTCCAATTTGCGAGCCCGGGCCCCTGTAGCCAACACCAGAGCCCGCCCCGAGAAACGTCGTCCCGCCACCTCAACGGTCCGTGCATTCACGATGTGGGCCGGAGCATTCAGGACGAACTCGACATCGAGCTGCTCCTTGGTCTGGTAGTTCATCACGGCATGGGGGCCGGTGCGGCCCCGCCGGAAAAGTTCCACCACCTCGCGGATCGAAACAACCACGCCGTCCATAGGCGGAAACCAGAGGCGTCCGGCGAACGTCCGTGCAAGCATTAACTCGGCGGCGCAATCCGAGAACAGGTGATGCGGGACACAGGCGACGTGGGGACAGGACCCGCCGAGAAATGGAAAGCTCTCTACGATAAGCGGACGCCCGCCCATGGCCCGCAGGTAGGCGGCGCCAAAACGCCCCGCCGCGCCACCTCCGATGAAGATCGCGTCAAATCGGTCATCCCTCCCGGGCCGCACATTGAACAACGGCCGCGATGACATCGCGCCGGTCAGAGCCGCATCGATCCAGGCCCGCCAGGTACGTATGGTCAGTCCCTGAACAGAAACGTCGTTAAGCTTCATCGCGATCGGGTTCCATGGGAACGGGCTCGGGACCAGGTCGGGTGTCGATCGGCGCAGGTGCGCAACAAAGGCAGCCGCTGCCGTGCGAGGTCTCCCAAGGGTGCGGAATCGGCTGCCGGTCGGCGCTCGGCGCGGCGCGCCGACCCCCGCATTTCGAGCACGTCCATATCGTGGGCGGGCGCGTGCCGTTGAGCACGAGGCTCTGGAAAGTGTTGCCGCAGTCCGGGCAATCGAACCAGAAGACAGGCATGGGACGTTCCTCCGCGTCCGTTTTGCTCAGGCGGCTTTCTTTTTGCTGAGCAGTTCCGAGCGGACGATCTTGGTGCCCTCGACCAGCGCGTGCAGCTTGTCGCGAGCGATGTAGCGCTGCAGAAGGATCAGCCCGCAGTCGGTGGTGACCCCCAGGCGCTCGGCCGGCACCACCTGCAGGAGCTTGCGGATGCGGCTCGCCACCTCCTCGGCGGTCTCCGTGATGGTGCTCTTCACGTCGATCACGCCGGCCCAGAAGTCGACGTTGGGCGGCAACGGATGCTCCTTGAGCACC
>JACPEG010000063.1 GCA_016183615.1 Betaproteobacteria bacterium | reverse complement strand
CGGGAACGTGTACGTGTCCCACAGGCGCCGCTGTCGCTTCGCTGAATTGGCCATCTAAACATGATGCCGAATTCAAGCACCTTACGAAACCCCTGCAAGCCAATATCCATGCGGCTTCCAGCCACATTTCCCTCTAGAATCACCCACTCGATTTCCTGATGAGCCAAAAAATAAGTCCTATACCCGCCATTAATGATCTTCGCCGGTCGTCGGGCCTGGCCCGATGACACCTTGCGCGGTCAGCGCAGCGATGTCATCGGGTCCGAATCCGAGTTCATGCAGAATTTCTGTGGAATGTTCTCCCAGCCGCGGCGGCAGGCGCCTGATCGACGTTGGCGAGGCCGACATTGCGATGGGATTGGTCATCATGCGCAGTGCTCCCTCGGTGGGATGCTGAAGGGTCTGCCAGAAGCCAACGCTTTCCAGGTGAGGATCGGTCAATAAATCATCAAAGCTGTTCACCAGGCCGAAAGGCACGTTGGCCGCGGTCAAGGCTTCAATCCATTCGGCAGTGCTCTTGCGCCTTACCTGGTTGGCGACTTCGTTCCAGAAGCCCATCTGGTCTGACTGGCGTGCGGCATGCGTTGCATAGCGGGGATCGGCGGCGAGCGCCGGATCGCCGACCACTTCGCAGAAACGCGCCCAGTGCTGGTCCGTATAGGGCAGCACGCAGAGATAGCCGTCGCTGGTCTTGAATGGTCGGCGCGCGACGGTGCTAATCGGTGTGTAGCCTGTGCCCGCAAGCGGCGGCACGAAAATCTCTCCCCACAGATGCTCGGTCATGTTGAACGCCACCATTGTTTCGAACATGGGCACGCTTATCTCCTGTCCCTGACCTGTGCGCAGCCGGTGACAGATCGCCAGCGATATGGCGTAGGCCGCCTGAAGACCGGTAACCTTGTCGGCAATGATTGTGGGCACATACCTTGGCTCGCCGGCCACCGCCGACTGCATCACGGCCAGGCCCGAAACTGCCTGCGCCACGTCGTCGTAGGCCGGCTGGCCGCCATAGGGACCGTCGTCGGCGTAGCCCTTCACATGGCACAGAATGATCTGCGCGTTCAAGGCGCAGAGCTTCTGGTAGGTCAGGCCAAGGCGCTCGGCGGCATCGGTGCGGATTGAACAGATGACCACATCGCTGCTGCGTACGAGCCGTTCGAATACCGGCTGAGCCTCGCGCTTTTTCAGGTCGAGTACGATGCTGCGTTTGTTGCGGTTGCTATTGAGGTAGAACGCGCCCATGTCAGGCGAATGGCGCGGGCCGATCCTGCGACTCAGGTCGCCTTCGGTCGTTTCCACTTTGATGACATCGGCGCCCATGTCGCCCAGTGACTGGGCTGCGACCGGGCCGAGGATCATGGTGGTCATGTCGAGAACGCGAATGCCGTCGAGCGGGCCCTTGGGTTCGCTCCCGTTGTTTATTTCATTACGATCTGTCGAATCTTGTAAGCGCACTCGCCGTAATTCGCCAGGCATCATTTTTGCGTCTTCGTGCGCAAGCGGGTCTGCAGACGCTCGACCGAGATCGTGCGCCGCCCCCGTTTTGATCGTCTTGCCCCGAAACCGCCCCATGGCTTCCTCCGAGTTCGTTAACGTGACGATTATAGAGCGATCGTTCGATAAACTGCAACCTCATGGGGCCAATATGGTTTGATGTTGCGTCTCTCTTCTATCTAAGAATAATTATCAAAAGCATATATTTATAAAATATTACAACATATGTGTTGACTTTAGAGGAAGATAGGTGATAAATTATAGTTCGAACGATCGTTACAGGACGGAGGTGACGAACCAATGAAAGCCTTGCGTAGGGGCGAAGCGTGGAGCGGGGCTGCGGGCGGGCAGGCGGGTCACGAGGAACCGACCCGGCGCGAGGAGCTCCTGCGGACGGCCGTGGATCTGTTCGCGCGCTACGGCTACACCGGCACGTCGATCCGCGACATCGCCAATGCCGCGGGGATGAGCGTCTCCAACATCTACCACTACTTCGGGAACAAGGAAGGGCTTTGGCTGGCGATTCTCGAGTATTCGATCAACGGCCTGCCCGACCGGCTGAATGCCGTCTGGCAAAGCGACCTGGATCCGGTCGAGCGCTTTCGGCTGCTGGTCAAGACCCATCTGAGCGCGTCGAAGTCGCACCAGAAGGAGACGCGGATGTTCTTCATCGACCAGGGCGAGGTGTCGCACAGGGGCAATAGCAGGAACAAAGCCATCCAGACCCAGATCCTGGATATCTACGTCCAGGCCATGGACGAACTGCGTGCTGCCGGCTACGTGCACACGCGGGAAGTGAAGATACTCGCCTTCAACGTGCTTGGCGTCATCAGCTGGTATCTGCGCTGGTACCGCGCCGATGGCCGGCTTCCGGCCGAGAAGGTGCATGAGGAGATCGCCAATTTCGTGCTCCACGGGGTGCTCGGTCCGGCCGAGTGAGTGGCGGCCAAGTCATCGAGGTGACGCTCGCATGGGCTACATAGTGGATATCGCGACGCAAGGTTGCGGTGTAGGGACATACGACTCAGGAGAAAAGTCAGATGCAAAGTGGAACGAGTAAGGAGAGGGCAGTGGAACAAACGAAAGAAGCGGCCTACATAGTCTCCTGCGATGCCGGGGGGACTATGACCGATCTGTTTGTGGTCAATCCCGACGGCGAATTCGTCGTGGGGAAAGCGGCCACTACCCCACATCAGGAATCAATAGGCTACAGGGAGTCCCTCGAGGATGCATTCACCTACTGGGATATCGATCTGAAGAAACAGGCCAAACAGGTCATCCCCAATGTCATCAGGGCCGTGTACACCGGCACCGCCATGCTTAACGCAATGATCATCCGGAGCGGCGCAAAGGTCGGGCTGATTGTAAACAAGGGATTCGAACAGACCCTGATGCAAACGCGGGCCAAAGAGATTGTTTTGGGCTACGGAAGAACGGAAGTATTCCATGCCGTCTATCGTCGGCGCAAGGAACCCTATGTTCCGTATCGGCAGATCCGGGGGGTTACCGGCAGAATTGATTTGCGCGGTAACGAGGTGATCCCGCTTTATGAACATGAGGCCCGCGCCGCAGTGGAAGAATTATTGGATGAGGGCGTAGAGTGTCTGGCCATATGTTTCATGGGATCCTTTGCCAACCCGGTGCACGAGAAAAGGATGGCTGAGATAGCAAAGGAAATCCTGAAGAAAACAGGGAAAGACCTGCCTGTTCTCACTTCCCATGAGGTAAGCCCCTACAGCAAGGAAGTATCCAGGATGAATACCCTTGTAGTACAGGCCTATGCAGCGGAAAGCGGCAGAAGACAACTGCTGGATATCGAGAAGGACCTGAAGAACGATGGCTACAAATATCCGCTGCAAATGGTACTGGCTTACGGGACGGTAGCTGATATCAGATGGCCGAGAATAGTAGAAGCCACCACGTCGGGTCCTGTGGGGGCGATCATCGGCACGAAGTTTTTGGGCGACCAGATAGGAGAGAAGAATTGGGTTTGTAGTGATGTGGGAGGTACCAGCTTTGATGTGGGGATGGTTCTGAACGGACGGATCGCCTTGAATCGCGAGCCGGAGTTTCAGAGGATGTATCTGACCGTTCCGATGCTGGACGTTCGCTCGATCGGAGCGGGCGCCGGAACCTACATCAGGCTTGACGAAAATACCAACCGGATAAAGCTGGGCCCCGATAGTGCCAGTGGAACTCCAGGACCCGTGGCGTATGACCATGGGAACCTGACCCCTACCATTGCCGATTGCAGTATCCTCCTGGGCAGACTCAATCCGGACAATTATCTCGGCGGCAAGGTGAAACTTAACGTCGAACTGTCGCGCAGAATCTTCAAGGAAAAAATCGCGGACCCACTCGGGCTGGACATGTATCAAGCAGCGGAAGAGATCGTCGATCTTCTTGATGTAAGCATGCGACAACACGTGGCAAGTGTCGTATCGGGCTATGACCCGAAGGATTTCGTGCTTATAGGGTTTGGTGGCGCCGGCGGATTGCACCTGGCTCGTTATGCCGGCGACCTGTCGGCATGGAAAGGCGTATGCACGGTGCCGTGGGCCGCCGGCTTTTCTGCTTTCGGATGTGCAGCGATGGATCACGCACACCGCTATGGCGCGAGCAGGGATCTGATGTTACCGAATAATCCAACCGAGGCAGCGCGGAGGGAGGTGGCTGAAGCACTGAATGCCAGCTGGAACGCCCAGGCGAAAGACGCGATCAGGGAGTTCGCGGGCGAGGGAGTCTCGGAGGAAAAGCTCAAGTTCGTTCCTTACGTGTTAATGAAGTACTTTGGCCAAATTATGGACTTGGAAGTGACCTCGCCGACCGGCTGGTTGGATTCTCCGGCGGATGTAAGCAAGCTGATTGCCGAGTTTGAGAGGGTTTACAGGGAAACCTACACGCAGGTTGGGGTTGCTCAAGGAACGCCATATCAGATAACCCGGGTCGGGCTTGTTGCTACTGCCGACAGCAGGAAGCCGGCAATCAAGAAGTATAAATTGGAGGGCAAGGAGCCGCCGGAGAAGGCTCGTAAGCCGACAAGGGAAACGTTTTGCTACGGGGAGTGGATGCCGACCGAGATTTTCGATCTCGACGAAATCAGGCCGGGCAACAAGATCAAGGGCATCGCTATCCTTGAGGGCCCGGCTTACACCCTTTTCATACCTCCTGACACGGAGGTGGAAATGGATCAACACAAGGTAATCTGGCTAAGAAAATCTTAACTGAGCACCGTAAGTCGACGATCATTGTTAAAGGAAATCTGACGTGGCTGAGAAAACCATGAAGGCGAAAAGCTTAACGGATCTCGTTCAGAAGCCGAAAAGCTTAAAGGATCTCGTTCAGGAGTTTGATAGACAGTATGAAGAGACGGGGCATCGGTTTGGATTAAAGGAATTAAGATTAAAGAAAGAAAGCCCCACGAAATACGAAGCGGTATGGGCGACATTGGAGCGGATTTGTGAAGATGCCGCCGTAACAGCCGCCAACGTATCGGCTTCGGCAGCAATCGGTGAGGCCAGAGATGCCTGCTGGGGAATACTGGCTCCTACCGGCGAGGTAATTTGCTGCTCAAGTGGCGTCATAGCTCATTTTCCGCTGCCAACGCAGCTTATCAGGTGGATGACAGAGCAGGGTTACGAGGACGATCCGGGGATCCATCCCGGGGACATATTCGAATGCAATAGTCCTCACGCCGGCGTGCATGCCAATGATATCTACGACATAGTTCCAATCTACTGGGAAAATGAACTAGTAGGATGGACGTTCGGAAGTGCCCACACCCTGGATGTGGGCGCACTGTCCCCCGGCTCGTTGAATATGGCATCGAAAGAGATATTCACAGACGGGCTCATAATCACGGGTGAGAAAATTGGGGTAAATGACGAGCTGAAAAAAGAATATGAAATCAGAGTCAATCAACTCACCCGGATGGGGTTCTTCTGGCTTTTGGACACAAGAGCCAGGGTGGCAGGTTGTCATATGGCCCGCAAAGGACTCGAGGAGCTGATAAAGAGGTATGGCGTCGACTATTACAAGGAAGTCGTAAAGGAATTTGTAGAAGATAGCCGCAGATATGCCACCGCCAGAATCAAGACACAGGCGGTTCCCGGCAGGATGCGGAGGAGGAGTTGCAAGGACATCGCTGCCGAAGGGAAAAGGACCTTGGCGGCCGAGCAGGCCCGGAATTTTCTCTTGCTCTCCGCCCTCGAGATTAATGTCGATGAAGAGGCGAAGGTAAAGGTGAACTTTGAGGGAACAAGCAAGTGGGTTCCTTTGGGGGTGAACGTTGGCCTACCGGGCGTACATGCGTTTCTGGCCTGCGTCTTCTGCAATGTTGTTGGCTTCGAATATCACAACACTGGCTCGTACGGCGATTTGACGATTCAAGACCCTCCCCCGGGGTCGTTCATGAATCCATATCCGGTCAACCCGTTTGCTCCATATGGTAGCAGTTGGGCGGTTATCTGGCATTGGATGTCAATGGGATGCGAAGCCTTCAGCCGATATTACTTTTCGAGGGGTTTCGTTGAGGAGGTTTTGGCCGGAACGAGCCATATGCCGGGGATTGAAATCGGAGGCTCCAATTTATCCGGCATATATACAACCGTCGTAAATGTCGAGTTAGTGCCGGGAGGCATGGGGGCTCGGGCAGTGGCTGACGGGGAAGATACTGCCTGGGGGTGTAACTATCCTGCCGCTGACATGGGTAACGCAGAGGGGCTGGAAACCGTTACCTCGTTCGTGTGGCTTGCCCGAAGATTCGCCGTCGATGGTTCCGGAAAAGGAAAGTACAGAGGGGGACTGCATTTAGACTCTCTTTACATGATTTGGCCTTCAAAACAAGGCGAATGGACCCTTACTGACTGTGGCATTACCAATCGTGTTCCCCACAACAGCACTATGTACGGGGCATATCCAGCGCCGGTCCTCAAGACAATGGTGGGGGATGGAAACGCCGTCAAGAAACGTATAGACGAACGGAAAGACGTGATCCTTACCCGCGAAGACCCGAGAAAGCCTGGACTGGCAAAATTGGGAGAGGGTAACTATCAGGCCGTGGAGTCGCCGATATTAGTCCCGGAAACTCTCAGCCAGTATAGCGTAATCGAGGGTGACCACGGAGGGGCTCCAGGCTTTGGGGACCCCCTGGAAAGAGATCCAGCTCTTGTCAAAAGTGACCTCGATACGGATCGTACCACCGTAGAGACTGCTCGTGACATATGGGGCGTTGTGGCGACCTATGACAAGCGGGCGCGTGAATGGGTGATCGACGATGCTGCCACGAAGAAGAGAAGAGCCGAAATAGTAGCTGCGAGGAAGAAAATAGGGGTACCTTTCAAGGAGTGGTGGACAAAATCGAGGGAAAGAGTGAAGAGGAAAGATCTCATTGAGCCGGTAAGACGCATGTTCTCAGAATCGATGAGTCTGTCACCAGCGTATGCCCGCGAGGTAAGGGAGTTTTGGGGCTTGCCGGAAAACTTTGAGTACTAATAAGGGGTTTTAGCCATGTCCAGTTATAACACGCGTGAATTGGCACTTCTGTTCGACGGTAAATTGCCTTGGGAGAGAGTGCAGGAAATAATCAAGGATCCGAAAGATACGGATAGGTTTCACAAGTCGTTAGAGATTTATCAAAGTAGAGTCGCTTTTAAAGAGCGAATCCTGCTGCCCTTAACTCCATGTCTGTTCATAGTGCAAAAAGGGAACGATTACGTAGTTAAATGCAGGTGTGGACACGAGTTTGGAGATTACCGGGTTAACTGGAAATTGTATTCGCTGGTTCATGTCAGAGATACCGTGGAGTCCCTGGAAAAAGTGTACCCCGGTGTGCAGAGACCGGATCCCGAATACTGCGAGGTTAGAGAGTATTACTGTCCCGGGTGCGCTGCGCAATTGGAGGTCGAGTCGCTGGCACCAGGCATGCCTGCTGATTTCGAATTTCTTCCTGATCTTGATACCTTCTACCGGAAATGGCTTCATGATCCGCTTCCGACCAAGGTGGAATTTGTCGACAAGACGAGTGAGGTGATTCGCCTATGGGCTGATGAGATTGAAGGTAAGTAACTTGGCCCAGTGACCTTAATGGCATCAGGAGAGAATTAATAGAGCTCGGATCCCCCATCAGGGTACTGACGGGGAATGGAGCAGGAGCGAAAAGGTGAGACTAAAGGGAAAGGTAGCCATAGTGACCGGCGGTGCCCAGGGCCTGGGGCGTGCTATAGCAACTTTGTTTGCCAAAGAAGGAGCCAAGGTGGTAATCGTGGACCTTGACTCATCCAAGGCAGCGGAGGCCATCAGCGGGATAAGCAAAGAGGGCGGAGAAGGCTTCTTTGTCATCGCCGATGTCAGCAATTCGGCGCAAGTCAAAAAAGCGGTTGAGGCGACGATTGATAAGTACAAAAAGCTGGACATCTTGGTCAATAACGCTGGCGTTTTTGAGGTGGGAACCGTTGAGGACATGCCGGAGGAGGATTGGGATCGTGAAATAGCCATCGATCTGAAGAGTGTGTTCCTGTGCTCAAAATATGCTATCCCGGAGATGAGGAAAAATGGTGGTGGTGCCATTATCAACTTCTCGTCTTGCGTGGGTATCCTCCCTAACCCCAACAACGCGGCTTACGTTGCAGCCAAGGGAGCCCTTATCCCGCTGACCAAGCAGATGGCTATTGACTTCGGACCCGCTAACATCCGCGTCAACTGTATCGCCCCCGGGCTCCACGAGACACGCCTGTTGGAAAAGTTCTTTGAACCTGATCCTGAAACGATCCGCCAGGCATGCATTGATCTTCACCCTATACGTCGCTTGGGGACAGCCGAGGATATTGCCTATGCCTGCCTCTACCTGGCAAGCGACGAGGCGTCCTATGTGACGGGAGCCGTTTTCTCAATTGACGGAGGCATAACCACTCATTTCCAACCGCTTGTGGGAGCAACAAGCAATGTGGACATTCGCAAAGGTCAGACTTGAGTCGGCAGGCAAGGCGATGTGAAAAGAGAAAGTTCATTGATTCCCTTCAGTACCCGAAGGGAGGATTCTAGTCGGAAGGAATATAAATATGAGAATTTGGTATCAATCGGGAGCCAGCCTGGGTCGGGATCCAGCGTGGACCGAATACGAAACAGCCCTCAAGACCTATCTCAACAAGGTTGCCAGACCAGGTACTCAGGTCGACGTTCACGGCGTCGAGCTTTTCAGCCATACGGACGACAAGTACCGGTATGAGGAATATTTCCATGACCGGCAGATTGTGGAGAATGCGATTCGGGCGGAACGCGAGGGATACGACGCATTCTGCGTCGGCTGCGCCCGCGACCCGGCCGCCGTCGCCCTGAGAGAGGTGGTCGACATACCGGTTTGCAATCTTCTCGAGACCAGCATGCACGTCGCTTGCCTTCTTTCACCCAACTTCTCCCTGTTGGCCCACGGCAAGCCGCTGTTGCGCCGGCAAATCGAGCTCGTGAAACGTTACGGGCTCAGTGAGAGATTCATAGAGTGTAATAGCTTCGAAGTTACCCTGGACGAGCTGCAAGGGGGATTCCGCGATCCACAGGTTGTAATGAATCCCGCGATGGCGGTGGCCGGGGAAGCGGCAAGCAAGGGCGTGTGTCTGTTTGTAAATGCCTGCGGGTGCCTTAATGCGATCATGGGGAAATACTGCTTGCACGAGATCGGAGGGATCCCCGTTCTCGACGGCGCAGCGGTATCGATCAAGATGACGGAGATGCTGGTCGACTTGAAGGGGATTGGTGTTAATCGGAGCAAATTGGGCGCATTTACGCCGGTACCAAAGGATGTCCTGGCGTCGGTGCTCACGTTGTACGGTTCCAAATTGAGCGAGGTCGGGAACGAGAGACCGGTAGGTTTGAGTGTCTTGAGTCGCTAGGTTTAACAGGAGGCCAATCATGTTAACGGTGGAAAAGGAATTCCCGGCTCAGAAAACGGCAAAGAAGGTATTGTCGGCGCAGGAACAAAGAATCGCCCGCGGGGCAATCGTTCCCGAGGGATCAAGACTTGTCGGGACGAGATTGGAGCGGATGCTCGACGGCTTTCTCCATGTTCCTCCGCGGGTCTCCATTGACAGGGCGCGCCTCTTTACGGAGTCCTTCAAGCAGACTGAAGGAATGATGATCGAGGTGAGGGCTGCGAAAGCGCTTGCCCATATGACGAGCAACATCGATATTGCCATCGGAGACGAGGAGTTGATCGTTGGTCATTGCACCAGCGGCACCCCGGGACGCCGGTACGGCGTTCTCTATCCAGAGATCCATGCGGGTTTTTTTGCTAGCCTAAAGGACCTTCCCGCCCGAACGGCCGGCGCGTTTGCCATCACCCAGGAGGACATCCGAGTCATCGAACAGGAAATCATGCCGTACTGGAAGGGGAAGACTCTCTGGGAGGCGTATACCAACCTGTTGCCCGAGAACGTGGCACACGTTTTCTTCAAACCGAACAGTTCCTCCACGAGGGGAGTGATCGATGATCTTTCAACTATCAAAGCCATGGCCGATTGGATCCCTGATTACCAAAAGGTGATCCAAAAAGGATTTAACGGCATCAAGAGGGAAGCAGAAGAAAGATTGGAATCGTTGGACCCTCTTCACCCCAAGAACACTTTCGAGAAAAGAGCGTTTCTTCAGGCTGTGATCATCGTCTGCGATGCCATGGTTACCTTTGGCAAGCGGTATGCCGCACTGGCGTCCGCTACGGCGAAAAAGGAAAAGAGCGCGCGGAGGAAGAAGGAGTTGCTGGAAATCGCCGAAGTGTGCGCATGGGTCCCAGGGAATCCGGCCAGGACATTCCGTGAGGCGCTGCAGAGCCTGTGGTTTACCCGCTGCGGCATTTGTTTTGAGCAAGAGGGTGCGGGAATAGGGAACGGGAGAATAGACCAGTACCTTTATCCCTTCTACGAACGTGACGTGAGGGAAGGCCGGATCACCAAAGATGATGCAATGGAATTACTCCAGTGCGTGTGGATGAACATGGCCCAATACAAACGTCTCCGCGTTGGGGGCACCATAGGCAGCTTCGAGGGGTATCCGCATTTTGAGCAGACTACCGTCGGGGGCCAGACACGGGATGGCCGGGACGCAACGAATGAACTGTCTTACCTGGTCCTGCAATCGAAGATCGACTGGCCGCTCGACACCCCCGACCTGATGGTCAGAATACATAGTCGAACTCCGCAGGCATTTTTGATGAAGGCATGCGAATGCGCGAAACAAGGCACGGGTTTCCCCAAGTTTGAAAACGATGAAGAGATCGTTCCCAACATCATCGCCAAATCGGGAGTGCCACTCGAGGAGGCATTGGATTACGCCGGGTCGGGCTGCGTCGAGGCGAGACTGCCGAATCTCGATATCTACGCGGGCCTGGAGGCGCTGACGAATATCCCGACAGCCGTCGAGATGGCTTTGAAGGATGGCAAGATCAAGCTTGCCAACGAAGTGGAAGAAGAGCGACTTGGGGTGAGGACGGGCGACGAAAGCGGATTCACAAGCTTTGACGATGTGATGAATGCGTTCCGGCTGCAGGCGGAACATCTTATCAAGCTTTTGTGGACCAAGCAGACGGTATTGGAAACCGTGAAGCAGCAGCAGCGTCCGATGGCCGCGCCGCTCATTTCGAGCCTGAACGACCGTCTCATGGACCAGTGCGTGGACATCCATTCGAACCGCGTGAAGGGCGGGATACGCGCCGGAGGAAAAATAAACCTTGTTGGTTTCGGCACGGTGGTTGACTCGCTGGCGGCCATAAAGAAGCTCGTCTACGATGACAAGACCGTAACGATCAATGGGCTGTTGGAGGCGCTCGAGAATAATTTCGAGGGTAAAGAGGCGCTGCGGCAGATGTGCCTGAACGCGCCAAAATACGGGAACAATGATCCTTACGTCGATTCGATAGCCCATGAGGTTCAGGGCATGCTTCTGTCGATCATTGGTGAGTATACGTGCCCCTTCGGACTCAAACACGACCTCGTCTTTGTCCCGGTGTCGTCGAATGTTTCGCTAGGGGCAGCGCTTGGGCCAACCCCCGACGGAAGAAAGGCGAAGGAGCCGGTGTCCAATGGAGTGGGTCCAACACAGGGTTGTGATGTGAACGGACCGACCGCGGTCTTGTTGTCTGTCGCGGCCGCCAGAAACACTCGGGGCGAGGGTCAAGGAGCGCAACTGTTGAACATTAAATTGAGTCCACAAGCCGTTGCGGGAGAAGAGGGAACAAGGAACCTGGCGGCATTGATAAGGACGTGGTGTGACCTGAAGCTGTGGCATATCCAGTTCAACGTAGTGAATGCCGACACGCTACGAGAGGCCCAGAAGGATCCCGAAAGATATCGTGATCTCCTGGTAAGGGTTTCCGGGTACAGTGCGTACTTCGTTGATCTTTCGCCAAGACTTCAGAATGAAATCATCGGCAGGACCGAACATCATTGCGCTTGCTAGGCGATTAGGGATGATGCTGGGGCACATGGGCGGCCATGACTGCCTTATACCGACCGATTGATGAACGTGCCATGAGGAGACCATTATCGGGCAGGAAGGGGAGCGGCAAGGGAACTGCTGCGCCTCTTCCTTCCGGTGGAAAGACCCTGCTTGACGGTTGCCCCATGAAAAAGACGCCTAACCTGGGATTTATTTTCAACATACAGAGATATTCATTACACGACGGTCCGGGGCTTCGCGATTTGGTGTTCATGAAGGGGTGCCCCTTGCGCTGCCAATGGTGCTCCAATCCGGAATCACAAAACCTTCATCCCGAGATTGCGTATAACGCAGGGAGATGCATAGGGTGTAGACAGTGTCCCAAAACATGTTCGACCGGTGCCATCACAACGCTGCCTGATGGCAAAGTGCAGATCGACAGGCAGGCATGCACCGATTGTGGTGACTGTGCTCGTGTTTGCCCTGCTCGGGCGATAAGGATTTACGGCGAGCAACGGTCGATAGATGACATTGTACGGATAGCGGAGGAAGACGAAGGGTTCTATTGGAGATCGGACGGAGGGTTGACGGTTAGTGGCGGTGAGCCGTTAATTCAAAGCGAATTCGTCTCCACGTTGATGAGAACCTGTCGTGAGCGTGGCATCCACACCGCCGTGGAAACCTGTGGTTATGCCAAATGGGAGGATGTGGAGAAAGTCTGTTCTTTTGCGAACTTGATCTTGTATGACATCAAGCACATCGATCCCGACAGACACAAGGCGCTTACCGGGGGCACGAACAAGCTAATATTGGAAAACATCAAGAGAATCTCCCGTCGTTTTCCCGCAACACCAATAGTTGCCCGCACTGTTATAGTGCCGGGACTCACCGACTCGGAGGACAACATCAGGGGAATAGCCAATTTCCTGAGCGGAGTGCCCAGCGTGAAACAATATCAGCTTCTGCCTTACCATGGGTTTGGCGAGCCCAAGTATTATCAGTTGGGCAGGAGCTATCCGTTAAGCGCCCTTCAACCGCCCAGCCAGGAGTGCATGGACGCTCTGATCAAAATCGTACGTGAATCCGCTTTCGGTCACAAAATCCATTCTATCGCCCAATAGGGAGCTATCAGCCACGAGCTTCTTTAGCCCG
This sequence comes from Betaproteobacteria bacterium, assembly GCA_016183615.1. Lineage (GTDB taxonomy): Bacteria > Pseudomonadota > Gammaproteobacteria > Burkholderiales > UBA6910 > JACPEG01. Next base: position 73,184 of record JACPEG010000063.1, on the reverse strand, counting down.
GAAGTTCTTTTACAAATCCGATCGTTTGGGTATCCAGGTTGCGGAGTCCTTGCGCGACTATCGCCGTACCTTGAGGATTCGGGGAACTCGGGCCAGCCGTTTCCGATACTGCGCCGGTCCGAGACCGGTCCAGCCCTGAAAGGCGCGGAAGAAGGCGGAGGGCTCGGAATAGCCCAAGTCGGTCGCGATCTGCGCTACCGGCATCTGCGTTTTCTCCAGTTTTGCCAGCGCGGAATCACGCCGGACCGCGTCCTTGACGGCGCGGAAGCTCGATCCTTCCTCGCGCAGACGCCGGTGCAGCGTGCGCCCGGACAAATGAAGCGCGTCCGCGACTGCCGCGAGCGTAACGGCCTGGGGCAGCGCGGCCACCACGATGTCGCGCACCTGGCGCACCGTCTCTCGATCGCGACGATAGAGCATCGTAATCTTTCCCGGTGCGCCCTGCAGGAAGGCCGATAAGGCGTCCTCGTCCCGGCGAACGGGCAGATCGAGCAGATTCGGGGTCAGGCTCGCCGCCAAGGATCGGCTTTCAAAGCTCGAATGTTCCGTGTAGATCAGGCGGTAATCGGCGGCGTGGGCCGGTTTCGGATAGGGGAAAGCCACGCTGTTGAGCGCCAGGCCTCGACCCACGAGCCAGCAGGACAATCCGTGTAGCAGGCGCAACAGCCATTCGAATGCGAACACCCGGCATGGATCATCACGCCGCGCCCGCAGCGGCCGGGTCTCGGCGATTTCGATCTTCGCCGAGCTACTTCCGCGCGAAACCGTAACGCGTAACTCGGGCAGGAGGAGACGCAAAAATCTGCTTGCGCGCTCAAGCGCCTCTTCCAGCGTACGGCTGCTCACAATGCTGCGGCACAGAAACTCGAACGTACCCGGTCGCAGCGGTGCCGAGAACAGGGCAAAGCCCTCGTCGTCGAGCGAACGCACCACGGTGTTGTAGAGCGCGGCGTAATTGTCGATCGGCACGCGGGCATTTGGTTCCGACAGGGCTTCCGTCCCTATGCCCGTCGCCTGAAGCATGCCGCTGGGATCGATGCCCTTGGCGCGCAGCCCGGACAGCATGCCGGTTACGAAGCCCATCGAAACCGTGGCCCGATGACGCCGCAGGGGAGAGGCGGCGCGGACTCCTTTCCTTCGTCTCGACATGGGATGAACTCCGGTTGGATCTGCGGATGGATTCGCGCTGCTGCGGATTGGCGGATTTTACACGATAAAGGTCAGCTCCGGCCATGGTTCTGGTCGGCGCCCCTGCTTAGGATTTTGGCGAAGTCCCTGGAATGGCCACGTCATTTCGATGCGAGTGAGTCTGTGGCTATTTCGTATCCATCGGCGGGGGGGGCTGGCTCATTCATGCTCATGCAGGGCTGGCGCATTTTGCAATTTTTAGCAACTCTGGGAACTGACGCAGCCATGACCGATCTTTCGTTAAGCAAGAAACTGCTACCCTACAGAGCGGCGCACAGGGTGCGTTTCGTCACCGCGGCGGCGCTGTTCGACGGCCATGACGCCTCCATCAACATCATGCGCCGCATTCTGCAGGCAAGCGGGGCCGAGGTGATCCACCTTGGCCACAACCGTTCGGTGGGGGAGATCGTCAACGCCGCGCTGCAGGAAGACGTTCAGGGTGTGGCGATCACCTCGTACCAGGGCGGCCATGTCGAATACTTCAAGTACATGGTGGACCTGCTTCGCGCCAGCGGGGGTGAGAACATTCGCGTCTTCGGCGGAGGTGGCGGGGTGATCGTGCCCTTGGAGATCCGCGAGCTGCAACAGTACGGCGTTACGCGCATCTACTCGCCGGAAGACGGGGCCACGCTGGGCCTGCAGGGCATGCTCAACGACGTCATCAGACGCTCAGACTATAATCTCAACGCCCTTGCACCTGCCAGCGCCGACGCGATCGGGGCGCTTGCTTCGGGTGATCGCCGGCAACTCGCCCGGGTCATCACTGCCGTGGAAAACGGGGCCTATGCAGAAGACGTCAGGCAGACCCTGCGCGATGCCGCCGCCGTGACGGCGACGCCGGTGCTGGGCATCACCGGCACCGGCGGTGCCGGCAAGAGCTCGCTGACCGACGAGCTGGTTCAACGCCTGCGCCTCGATCAGGACGACCGGCTCAAGCTCGCCATCATTTCGATCGATCCCTCGCGCAAGCGCACCGGCGGGGCGCTGCTGGGCGACCGCATCCGTATGAACTCGATCGATCATCCCAACATCTACATGCGCTCTCTCGCAACGCGCAACACCGGCTCGGAGATCTCCGCCGCCCTGCCCGGGGTGATTGCCGCCTGCAGGCTATCTGGTTTTGATCTGATCATCGTCGAGACCTCGGGCATCGGCCAAGGAGATGCCGCCATCGTTCCCTTTGTCGATTGCTCTCTGTACGTCATGACCCCCGAATTCGGCGCCGCCAGCCAGCTCGAGAAGATCGACATGCTGGACTTCGCCGACTTCGTGGCAATCAACAAATTCGACCGCAAGGGCGCCGAGGACGCCCTGCGCGACGTTCGCAAGCAGTACCAGCGCAACCGCGAGCTCTTTGCCCGCGCACCGGAAGACATGCCGGTATTCGGCACCCAGGCCAGCCGTTTCAATGACGACGGGGTCACCGCCCTCTACCAGGCCATTCTGGCCAATCTTGTGAAAAAGGGCCTCAAGAGCTCACACGTCAAGGTGCCCGGCAAGCTGCCCACGGTGAGCATCAAGGCTTCCTCCAGGAGCCGAGCGATCGTGCCTGCGGATCGCGTGCGCTATCTGTCCGAAATTGCCGGCGCCGTGCGCAACTATCACAGTCATACCGCAGAGCAGGCACGCATCGCCCGCGAACGGCAGTCGTTGCGGACCGCCAAGGCGCTGTTCGAGCAGCAGGGCAAGTCCGTCGCGCACTTCGACGAACTGATCGAATGGAAGAGCGGTGAACTTACCCCGGCCGCCCACAAGCTGCTCGATCAATGGCCGACGACCAAGTCACTCTACGCCGCGGACGAATACGTCGTGAAGATTCGCGACAAGGAAATCCGTACCCGCCTTACCAGCGAGTCGCTCTCCGGCAGCACGATTCGCAAGGTGGCGCTCCCGAATTTCGAAGACGATGGCGAAATCCTGCGCTTTCTGATGAGGGAGAACGTGCCCGGTTCCTTCCCCTTCACTGCCGGAGTATTCGCTTTCAAGCGCGAGAACGAGGACCCCACCCGCATGTTTGCCGGAGAGGGCGATGCTTTCCGCACCAACCGGCGTTTCAAGAAAGTTTCGGAAGGCATGCCCGCGCACCGTCTGTCTACTGCCTTCGATTCGGTCACCCTCTACGGTTGCGATCCCGATCTGCGCCCGGATATCTACGGCAAGATCGGCAACTCGGGCGTGTCGATCTCCATGGTCGACGACATGAAGGCGCTCTACGACGGCTTCGATCTCTGCTGTCCGACTACCTCGGTGTCGATGACCATCAACGGCCCGGCGCCGATCATCCTCGCGATGTTTTTCAACACGGCGATCGATCAGCAGGTGGCCAGGTTCAAATCCGACAACGGGCGTGAGCCGACCGAGGATGAAGTCGAGAAGATCAAGGAATGGACGCTATCGATGGTGCGTGGAACCGTCCAGGCCGACATCCTCAAAGAAGACCAAGGTCAGAACACTTGCATCTTCTCCACGGAATTCGCGCTCAAGATGATGGGCGACATCCAGGAATATTTCGTGCACCATAAGGTGCAGAACTTCTACTCGGTGTCCATCTCCGGCTACCACATCGCCGAGGCGGGCGCGAACCCGATTTCTCAGTTAGCCTTCACCCTGGCCAACGGTTTCACTTATGTGGAAAGCTATCTCGCCCGCGGCATGCACATCGACGATTTCGCGCCGAACCTCAGCTTCTTCTTCAGCAACGGCATGGACCCCGAGTACACGGTGATCGGCCGCGTGGCGCGCCGCATCTGGGCGGTGGCGATGAAGAACAAGTACGGCGCCAACGAGCGCAGCCAAAAGCTCAAATATCACGTGCAGACCTCGGGACGCAGCCTGCACGCGCAGGAGATGGCCTTCAACGACATTCGCACCACCTTGCAGGCTTTGATCGCCATCTATGACAACTGTAACAGCCTGCACACGAATGCCTATGACGAGGCGATCACCACGCCCACCGTGGAGTCGGTGCGTCGGGCGATGGCGATCCAGCTCATCATCAACCGCGAATGGGGACTGGCGAAGAACGAGAACCCGAACCAGGGCGCCTTCATCGTCGAGGAGTTGACCGATCTGGTTGAGGAAGCGGTGCTGCGCGAGTTCGAAGCGATCTCCTCGCGCGGCGGCGTGCTGGGCGCTATGGAAACCGGTTACCAGCGGGGCAAGATCCAGGAGGAGTCGCTGCACTACGAGATGAAGAAGCACGACGGCTCCCACCCCATTATCGGCGTCAACACCTTCCTCAACCCTCACGGAGCCGCGGTGCCGGAGCACCTGGAACTGGCCCGCTCGACGGAGGAGGAAAAGCAGTCGCAGCTAATGCGGCTGCGGGAGTTTCAAGCCCGTAACGCCCAGGAGGCTCCACTATGGGTGGAGCGGCTGAAGCAGGCGGTGATCGGAAACCGCAACGTGTTCGAGGTGATGATGGAGGCGGTACGGTACTGCTCGCTCGGGCAGATCAGCTCCGCCCTGTATGGGGTCGGCGGCAAGTACCGCCGGAATATGTAGCGTAACGCGATCACTCCTACCAACAAGGACCAACTATGTCTACACGCGAGATTGTTGTCGTCGGTGCCGCGCGCACCGCGATCGGCACCTATGGTGGCACATTGAAGGACATCCCGATGACGCAGCTTGCGACCACGGCGGTGCGCGCAGCGCTCGGGCGCAGTGGCGTGCAACCGGCCCAAGTGGGACACGTCGTCATGGGCAACGTGATTCCCACCGAGCCGCGCGATGCGTATCTCAGCCGCGTCGCGGCGATCGACGCCGGCATTCCGAAGGAAGTACCGGCGTTCAACGTCAATCGTTTGTGCGGCTCCGGCTTGCAAGCCATCGTGTCGGCGGCCCAGACAATCATGCTTGGCGATGCCGATATCGCCATTGGTGGCGGAGCCGAGTCGATGAGTCGCGGACCGTATATCCTGCCGTCCGCACGTTGGGGTGCGCGCATGGGGGACACGCCGGTCGTGGACTACATGAGCGGCATCCTGCACGACCCGTGGCAGAAGATCCACATGGGTGTCACAGCCGAGAACGTCGCCGGGCGCTACGGCATCACTCGTGAGATGCAGGACGAACTGGCTCTGGATAGTCAGCGGCGCGCCGCGTGGGCCATCGCCGAAGGGCGCTTCAAGTCGCAGATCGTGCCTGTGGAGGTTCCGTCGAAAAAAGGCTCCATCCGGTTCGAGGTCGATGAGCACGTGCGTGCTGATGTGACGCTCGAACAACTGACAAAGATGAAGCCGGTGTTCAAGAAGGACGGTCTGGTGACCCCGGGCAATGCCTCGGGCCTGAACGACGGCGCAGCGGCAGTGGTGCTCGCCGAGGCCGCTACCGCAAAGTCGTTCAACCTCAGGCCGCTGGCGCGCCTGGTGGGCTACGCCCATGCCGGGGTCGAACCCGAGTACATGGGTATTGGGCCGGTGCCGGCAACACGCAAGGTCCTGGAGCGCACCGGCCTGCGTGTACAAAATCTGGATGTCATCGAATCAAACGAGGCATTTGCGGCGCAGGCTTGTGCGGTGACGCGCGAGCTTGGGTTTGACCCGGCCAAGGTCAACCCCAACGGTTCGGGTATCTCGCTCGGCCATCCGGTTGGCGCGACCGGCGCGATTATCACTACCAAGGCGATCTACGAGTTGCATCGCATCGGCGGGCGTTACGCGCTGGTGACCATGTGCATCGGTGGCGGGCAGGGCATCGCCGCGATCTTCGAGCGGGTCTAGAAACTCGAGGTTCGAACAAGGTCAGGGGAGGCTTCGAAAATAGTGCTACAGCGCAAAGTTTCCGCTTGCGTTGCTCAGTGCGGCGCCAAGACCGCGCCCAGCCAGGGCGAAGCGGCAACCCATGCCTTGAACTGCTCCGCCGGCATCGGCGTGCCGACGTAAAATCCTTGAGCGACATCGCAGCCGAGCTCCGTCACGCGTTGCCAGGCGGCGTGGGTTTCCACCCCCTCGGCTACCACTTCGAGGCCGAGCTTATGGCCCAGCTCGACCGCCGAACCGACGATCGCCGCCGACTCCATGCTCTGCGCCACCGGAATGACGAAGGACTGGTCGATCTTGAGCGCATCGACGGGCAGCCGGTGCAGATATCCCAAGCTGGAATAGCCGATACCAAAATCATCGATGAACAGCACGATGCCCAGCTGCTTCAAGCACCCAAGAATGTGGATCGCGGCGGCCGGGTCGTCCATCAGCGCGCTTTCGGTAAGCTCGAACTGGATCCAGTCGGGCTGCGCCCCCCAGGTGGCAAACAGCCCCTTGAGCTTGTCGAGCAGCGTCGGATCGCGCAGATCGTGCGCCGACAGATTGACCGACAGCGGCTGCTCGAACCCGGCTGCGTGCCAGGCGTAGCGCTGCTGGAAGGCCGCCTCAAGCACCCAGGTTGTGAGCGGCGTGATCAGGCCCACCTGCTCAGCCAGCTTAACGAACTCGCCAGTGGGTACCACGCCCTGCGTCGGGTGGTGCCAGCGCAACAGCGCCTCGGCCCCGCGGATCTCAGCAGAGGCCAAATGCAGCTTGGGCTGACAGTAGAGCACAAGCTCGTTCTGGTCGATAGCCCGGCGCAGATCGCCCATCAGGGCGAGTCGGCGTGCCGATTCGTGATCCAGGTTCGGCGTGAAGATCGCATGGTCGCGCCCCGCACGGGTGGCATCAAACATGGCCACCCGCGCCCGCCGCAAGAGCAAATCCGGTTCGGCGCCATGGCCGGGAAACAGCGCAATGCCGGTGTGGGTGTGCACGTCGAACTCGAGGCCGTCCACCTCGATCGGGCCGTGCAGCAGCCCCACCAGGCGCTGAGCCGTCTGCATGGCATGATCTGCATCGGTCTGCGGCAACAGCAGCGCGAATTCGGCTTCGCCCACCCGGGCCACGGTTTCGGCCGGCCGGGCGGCCCCAGCGAGTCGGCTGGCGAAGGCCTGAAGCAGCCGGTCACCTTGCGCGTAGCCCAGGGTGTCGTTGATCTCCTTCAGATGGTCCAGGCTAATGAGCAGGAGGGCGAGCGGCCGGTTCCGCTCAACTGCGACGGCGAGTGCGGCCTTGAGCTGGTCGTGCAGCGCGGCTCGGTTGGGGAGGCCGGTCAGCGCGTCAGAATAGGCCATGAGGTGGATCGTCGCTTCCGCCTGCCGATGCTTGAGCCGCATGCGCAGGTTGCCAATACCGTAGGCCAGGTCATCGGCCAGTTCGCCAAGCAGTCGCACCTCGGCTTCGTCGAACGCGTCCGGTTCAGAGGCGGAGATCACGAGGGCGCCGATCACTTGCCGATCGATGCTCAGGGGAAAGGCGCTAACCGAGGCGTAGCCGAAACGGACAGCCCAATTGCGCCACGGCGCATGGTTCGGATCGGTCAAGAGATTTCGCCCGACGCAAGGCTCGCCGGTGCGAATCGCGACGCCGGTCGCGCTCCGCCCCAGCTCGTCATGGCCCCATCCCGCATGGGGGTTTCGAAGAGCCTTTTCCGCCGCAGGATCGTGCGGTGTGGCTAGACTGAACGCCGCGAGGGAAATGCTTTTCTGCTCGTCCTGCTGCGCGTAGGCAACGCAGCTCATGCGGTAGCCGCCCTGCTCAACGATGACGCTACACATGCCCTGCAACAGTTCCGCTTCGTCGGCAGCACGCAGGAGCATCCGGTTGCCCGCGCTAAGCGTTCTCAGAGCGCGGTTCAGGCGTTGCAACTCTCTTCCCGCCTCGCCGCTTTGCGGAAGGGACGCGCCAGTCGGAACGGCTCGATCGTCAGAGGGGAGACTCATCATTAAAGTATAGCCCATCGTCCCCCCAACGCCGCCGAGCACACTGCGTTGCGCAACTGCGCTCACCCTTGGTCCTCAAGCAGCGGGCCGCTCGGCTTTTCCTGCCCCAGATCCGGCGCGCGCGTTGGCGCTGGTGACGGCAAGGAGCTTGCCGCGATCAGGTCTGCGTTCGAGGCAGCCGGCACGGCAATGGAAAGGGCGGTCCTCAGACGCGGGCGGGCCCGGTCGAAGGGAACGGTGCCAGAGGTGTCTGTCGGTCGGCCTGAGTGCTATCTTGCGCGTTTCTTGTGCGGGATCGTCACCGGCGTTCCGCCCTTGAAAGCGGGGAACTGTTCGCTACCCCGTGGGGACGCCACTCCAAATAAGGGGTTGCCATCAGGCAACCCCTTTTGCATTACTGCGGCGCCAAACTGGTGCGAAAGCCGAGCGGTAACGCTCCATTGTTTCTTGGCAATTCTGCTGGCGATGGCGAGTATGGCGACTGGTGAACTGGGGATGGCCTAAACTATATGTGAAAGAACGAAAAACCAGAGGCGCGGAGTTTCCCTGATTAGATTGGGAGGTCTATGGCAACACCGACTTCACCAGGCGTAGTTTCCTCCATCCCTCTAACAGGCCAAAACTACATTGACAGCCTGCTCGGTGCCTATAAATGGGGCGGAAGCATCGGCACGGGCTCCAATATCACGTATAGCTTTCGGTCAAACTCGTCACATTACTCAACCGATAACAATACTGGATACGGCCCGACTGATGGCTCGGGAGAGCCGTGGCAGCAGCCTTGGTATCTTTTAACATCCACACAAAAAATTGGCATCGCGGCGGCCTTGAATTCTTGGGCCGAGGTCGCGAATGTAACGTTCACAGAAGTTGTTGACAGCTCCACTGTTGCCGGCGACGTCCGATTCTCCACTCTGACAGGCATTACCCGATCTTATGCGTACCCTCCATGGGCCGCGACCAAAGCTGGCGACGTCTGGTTCACCACATCGAGTAATTTGGATACATCGACCAAGGGATCGTACGGTTATCTCACTTTTTTACATGAGATCGGGCACGCACTCGGCTTGGACCATCCCCACGATGGGGTCGTGGCAGATTCATCGATCGATGCTTTGCCGTTCACCGTCATGAGTTATCGTGATTTTGCCGGAGACAACCTTAATGGATGGGATTCCACGTATCTCCCAACAACGCCGATGCTTAACGACATCGCCGCCATCCAATATTTGTACGGCGCAAACATGTCCACGCGAAGCGGAGACACGACCTATAGCTGGGCGGTTGGACAGAAAATCTATGAAACGATATGGGATGGTGGCGGGAACGATACGATAGATTGGTCAAACCAGTCCTCCGCGGCCACGATAAATCTTAATGCGGGCCAGTGGAGTAATCTCGGACCGGCTCGGTGGGACGGGCACGTATTCACTACGCAAAATCTTGCCATCGCGTATACCGTGACGATCGAGAATGCGACTGGAGGCGGGTCCAATGACCTGATCATCGGGAACGATGCAGGTAACCGCCTCTTGGGGAAGAGCGGCAACGATACGCTGCTCGGAGCGGTGGGCAACGACAGCATTAATGGCGGTGTCGGCGTAGACAGTGTGCTCGGCGGGACAGGCGACGACTGGGTGGATGGAGGCGACGGAAACGACATCCTCGTTGGAGGCGAGGGCGATGACGTATTTGACTGGGATGTTGCATCTCGCTCGGGCACGGACCGGATGATCGGCGGATTGGGAAACGATATTTACGTTTTGAGCGGGGCAGACATTGTCGTCGAGAATCCCGGTGAAGGTGTAGACGAGATCTTTTCCACCGTCACGTATTCTATTGCGACAATGCCGAATATCGAGAAACTGGTGCTCTTTGGAACTGCCCCTGCAAACGCCACTGGAAACGCGACAGACAACTATTTGAGGGGAAACGATGCCTCAAACACCCTGGATGGTGGCGCTGGCAACGACACCCTGGTAGGCGGTGCCGGCAACGATGATCTGCGCGGCAATGCGGATAACGACTTGCTGTTTGGGGAAGACGGCAACGACACCCTGCGCGGAGCTGGGGGCAATGATGATGCCCGCGGTCAGGCGGGCGACGACGTGCTGTACGGGGGCGCCGGGAACGACACCCTGCGCGGGGCCGGGGGCAACGACATAAACCGCGGCGCCGGGGGCGATGACGTGCTCTATGGGGGCGCCTTCAACGACACGCTGTTCGGGGGTGCGGGCAACGACGTGCTGCGCGGGGCGGGGGGCAACGACAGCATTCAAGGCGGCTTCGGCGATGACCAGCTCTACGGCGGGGCGGGCAATGATGTGCTGTCGGGCGATGACGGCAACGACACCCTGTACGGGGCGTTGGGCCATGACACCCTCACGGGCGGGCTGGGCGCCGACCGGTTCGTGTTCAACAGCGCGCCGGACGCCGCCTCCAACGTGGACACGCTCCTCGACTTCGAGGTGGGCATCGATAAGTTCCTTCTCGACTCGGCGGTATTCACGGCGCTGAGCGCGGGCGCGCTGGCAGCGGGGAGCTTCCACGCGGGGACGACGGCGGCCGATGCCAACGACTTCATTCTCTATGACGCGGGGACCGGGAGCGTCTTCTACGACGCCGACGGCAGCGGCACGGGGGCCGCCCCGGTGCTGTTCGCGCAGGTCACTTCCGGTCTCGGCCTCACTGCCGGCGACTTCCTTGTCGGGGCCTGAAACCCGGCCTAGAGTGAAAGAAGAACCCGGGGCAGCGCAGGACTGCCCCCTCCCAGCCGCGTAACGTCCGCCGGTGGTCGGGGGGCGTCAGCCGTCGTCGTGCAGGCCTGGATGGTCCCAAGGAGGACACCATGGCAACTTTCATCGCATACACTCCCTTCAATGCTTATGCGTTTCCCTTCGCTCCCGGAGAGACGACCTTCACGATTGCCACATCCACGCACATTCAGGAGACGTGGGGCAGCAGCGAGGCGAATTATTACGGGTCGGGTTTCGCGTTCGGTTACGACCCGATCTCCGACAGCTACTACGTCGCCGGCGGGACGCTGACCGGCGGCGACTACCGGCTCTCGGGGGTGATGCAATTCGAAGTCACCGGCCTGAATCATAGCGTGTCCACGGTTTATTCCTATATCGTGGCCCAAGACGGAGTAGGCCTGCTGACGTATGCGCTCAACGGGGCCGATTTGTTTGTCGGCTCCAGCGGCAACGACAACGCGTTCGGGGGTGACGGCAACGACAGCTTCGCAGGCAGTCCAGGCGATGACACCGCAGCGGGAGGTAATGGCAACGATACCTTGGTGGGCGGCGCCGGCGACGACCTGGGGATGGGGCAGGCCGGCGACGATCTGCTATACGGCGGGGACGGGAACGACACGGGGCGCGGGGCTGGAGGCAATGACGACATCCGCGGCCAGGCGGGCGATGACGTGCTCTACGGGGGAGCGGGCAACGACACCCTGCGCGGTGCGGGGGGCAACGATGTCAACCGCGGCGCCGGGGGCGATGACGTGCTCTATGGCGGGGCCTTCAACGACACGCTGTTCGGGGGCGCGGGCAACGACGTGCTGCGCGGGGCGGGTGGCGACGACAACAATCAAGGCGGCGTGGGCGATGACATGCTCTACGGCGGGGCGGGCAACGACGCGCTCTATGGCGATGACGACGGCGATACCCTGTTGGGAGCCTTGGGCAACGACACGCTCACGGGGGGCTTGGGCGCCGATCAATTCGTGTTCAACAGCGCCCTCGACGCCGCCGCCAACGTGGACACGCTCCTCGATTTCGAGGCGGGCGTGGACCAGTTCCTTCTCGACCCGGCGGTATTTGCGGCGTTGAGCGCCGGGGCGCTGGCCGCGGGAAGCTTCCACGGGGGGACGACGGCGGCCGATACGAACGACTTCATTCTCTATGACGCGGGGACCGGAGACATCTTCTACGATGCCGACGGCAGCGGCACCGGGGCCGCCCCGGTGCTGTTTGCCCAGGTCACTTCCAGTCTCGCCCTCACCGCCGCCGATTTCCTGGCCGGGGTCTGAAACCCGGCCTTGTGTGATAAGAAAACCGGCGGCATTGCACGCCGGTCCTTTCCTGCTCACGGCTGCTCCACCGGCATCTGGCGGCCCCGGCGGCTGGATCTTGGGCACTTACCGGTTCTTTCCCGGCGCCGGGCGTAGTAAGATGCCGCCCAAGCGGGCGAAACAAGCCTGAGGGGAGAGTAAATGGCAATCGTCCATACCAATCTGCAAAACACCGCGCAATTTCAAACCCTCCTGGACAGCGCCGAGGCGGCCAGCGCAAACCTGGGTACGGCAGTGAACCAGGGCGGCAGCGCGTTCAGCGAGTTGAATAACGGCATCAGTTCCTACTTTGTCCGGACCGATACCGTCATTTCCGGCCAGATCAGCGGGGGCGGGATTTTCCAAATCCAGGGCAGTAATCTCCTTTCGTCTCCCGCGACGGTTACTTATATACGTTATGACGACAACTCTCCGGTTGCCACCCTGCAAGTGTTCGGAAACATCGTTATTACGGAGACATCCGAGACCGGAACCATCACGAGGATGAACTACGACTCCGCCGCGACGGATTTTGACATTGTCGGAAGCTTCGACTTCCAGACCCTGGAAGCCGGCTTGCTGACTTACAGCATTTCAAGCGTTTCGGTGGATCTCACAGGTTCGACGAATGTCCATGTCTCGTTCCAGGGGGCGATAACTTCCGACAATGGCGTGATTTCCGGAACGGTTACCACGGCGTCGCTCAACGTCAACGGCCAGTACATCCAGGTCGCCAATCTCAATCACGCCGCCTCGATCCTCGATGGAAACGATGCCGGCTTGATGATGTCGTCTCTCCTCAACGGAGACGACATGATCTATGGAGACGATCTCGATCAATCGCTGAGCGGTTTCGACGGAAACGACACCTTTATCGGCGGCGCCGGCAACGACGAGTTCCGGGGGATGGCGGGGGACGACGAGCTGTACGGCGGGGCCGGCAACGACACCCTGCGCGGGGCCGGGGGCAACGATGATGCCCGCGGTCAGGCGGGCGACGACGTGCTGTATGGGGGCGCCGGGAACGACACCCTGCGCGGAGCGGGGGGCAACGACATAAACCGCGGCGCCGGGGGCGATGACGTGCTCTATGGGGGCGCCTTCAACGACACGCTGTTCGGGGGCGCGGGCAACGACGTGCTGCGCGGGGCGGGGGGCAACGACAGCATTCAAGGCGGCTTCGGCGATGACTTGATCTATGGCGGGGCGGGCAACGACGTGCTGTCCGGCGACGGCGGCAACGACACGCTCACGGGCGGCCTGGGCGCCGACCGGTTCATGTTTACCGCCGCCCTGGACCCGGTCGGCAACGTGGATACCCTCCTCGACTTCGAGGTGGGCGTGGACAAGTTCCTTCTTGACCCGGCGGTATTCACGGCGCTGAGCGCCGGGGCGCTGGCCACGGAAAGCTTCCGCGCAGGGACGACGGCGGCCGATGCGGACGACCGCATCCTCTATGACTCCGCTACCGGGAGCGTCTTCTACGATGCCGACGGCAGCGGCACCGGGGCCGACCCGGTGCTGTTCGCCCAGGTCACTTCCGGTCTAGCCCTCACCGCCGCCGATTTCCTGGCCGGGGTCTGAGGCGAATTGCGGGGCGCTGCCGATCGCCTGTCGTAGGGCGCAACGGCAACGCCGGTTGCGCCAGTCGGATCACGTGGCGGAACCCGCTGTGCGGTTCCCGGATCGGCGGAACCCACTCCGTGGTTCCGCCCTACGGGTCTTTCTCGCCGGGGTATGAATTCCCACGTTGCAGTGCGGCAATTCAGGAACTAAGCCTCCCCGACCCTGTGTCAAACCCGAATCTTGCCCGGCGCGCGGGATTCGAGGGATCCCGCCGGGCTGCGTGGGCTCGGGAATATTTCAGGGTCCTCGCGTGTTTACCTACCAAGGGGGCGGGCCGCGGGCGGGTAGTCCGCGGTTCCAAAGGGCGTTCCGCTGGGCTGCCGGTTGGACCGTCCCGTTTCCAACGGCAGCGTCGCGTCAGTGATGTTGTGCACCCCTAACGTGAGGGGGACAAATGGCCTTCCACCAGTACGATATCAACGAGCTGTACTCCAGCGCCGACGGAACCATACAGTTCATCGAACTGGTGGTGGGCAACCTTAGCGGCGAAGGCTTCTGGGCGACCCACACGATCACCGTCACCCAGGGCGCCACTGAACATGGAATTATTTTTGATGCCACTACCACCACGGACGGTGGTAACGGCAATCTTCCCAGCACCAGCGCGACCAACAACACCTCCGTCCTGATTGCAACGCAGGGATTCGCGGACCTGGCGTTAGTCACGCCCAACTACATCATTCCTTCCGGGTTCCTTTTTCTCGACGGCGGGACGGTCAATTTTGGCGAAGGAGCGGACACGCTCACCTACTCCGCCTTGCCTGCGGGCGGCGCCGGCTCCCTGAATCGCAACGGCACGATCGGGCGCAACTCGCCGACGAACTTCGCGGGTGTCACGGGAACGATACCGGGTGTGATCGAGGGCAGGGCCATTGCCGACACCATCATCGGCGGCACGGGCGCCGACACCCTCTCCGGCCTGAGCGGCGCCGACACCCTGAACGGCGGAGCCGGCAACGACACCCTGCTCGGGGGTGGCGGCAACGATACCCTCAACGGCGGCACGGGGGTGGATTCCCTCGCGGGCGGAGCAGGCGATGACTTCTACATCGTTGATGACCTCAATGATGTCGTAGTCGAAATCGACGGCCAGGGCAGCGACACCATCCAGGCCTCGATCACCGGCTACGTGCTGCCGGCCAACGTCGAATTCCTGATCGAGCCCTCACCGCCGCCGCCCGACAACAGCGGCAACGACCTGCTGACCGGCGACAGCGGCAACAACCTCATTGATGGCGGCGCCGGCAACGACACCATTTATGGCGGCGACGGCAATGACACCCTTTTGGGCGGGACCGGCAACGACGACCTTCGCGGCCAGGCGGGGAACGACCTGATCTACGGCGGGGACGGCAGCGACACCCTGCGCGGGGCCGGCGGCAATGACGACATCCGCGGCCAGGCGGGCAACGACGTGCTCTATGGGGGAGCGGGCAATGACACCCTGCGCGGGGCCGGCGGCAACGATTTCAATCGCGGCGCCGGGGGTGACGATGTGCTCTATGGCGGGGCCTTCAACGACACGCTGTTCGGCGGCGGGGGCAACGACGTGCTGCGCGGTGCCGGCGGCGACGACTCCCTCCAGGGCAGCTTCGGAGACGACGTGCTGTACGGTGGGGGGGCCAACGACGCGCTCAACGGCGGCGAGGGCAACGACACCCTGTTCGGGGCCCTGGGCAACGACACGCTCACGGGCGGCCTGGGCGCCGACCAGTTCAAGTTCGGCGCCGCCCTGGACGCCGCCTCCAACGTGGACACGCTCGTCGATTTCGAGGCGGGCGTGGACCAGTTCCTTCTCGACCCGGCAGTGTTCACCGCGCTGAGCGCCGGGGCGCTGGCCGTGGGGAGCTTCCACGCGGGGACGACGGCGGCCGATGCCAACGACTACATCCTTTACGACTCCGCCACCGGGAGCGTCTTCTACGATGCCGACGGGAGCGGGGGGGGCGCGAGCGCCGTGCTCTTCGCCCAGGTCACACCCGGCCTCGGTCTCACCGCCAACGATTTTTTTGTCGGGGTCTGAGGCGAATTGCGGGGCGCTGCCGATCGCCTGTCGTAGGGCGCAACGGCGATGCCGGTTGCGCCGGTCGGATCACGTGGCGGAACCCGCTGCGCGGTTCCCGGATCGGCGGAACCCACTCCGTGGTTCCGCCCTACGGGTCTTTCTGGCCGGGGTCTGAGGCGAATTGCGGGGCGCTGCCGATCGCCTGCCGTAGGGCGCAACGGCGATGCCGGTTGCGCCGGTCGGATCACGTGGCGGAACCCACTGCGCGGTTCCCGGATCGGCGGAACCCACTCCGTGGTTCCGCCCTACCGGACCGCCGGCGGCAGGAAGACCGGCCGTCCAGCTTCCGCAGCGGATGATGATGTAGTATGTCGGGGTCTCGAATCCGCTATGCAGGTTTCCTCCATGTTTCCATCGCCGCGCCACGTGTTCATGGCGATATTTCTCGCCTGCGCCGGCAGTCTCGCGTTTGGCCTTTATCTCCAGGAATACCGCAATCTGCTGGCCTGTCCCATGTGCGTGGTTCAGCGCATCGCCTATTTTGGAATCGGCCTGACTGCGTTGGCGGGCGCGATTCATGATCCGGCACGGATCGGGCGCTACGTCTATTCGGGCCTCGCCGGGACCTTCGCCCTGACCGGCCTGGCGGTGGCGCTGCGCCAGGTGTGGCTGGTTTATCACCCCCAGCTCGCGGAATGCGGCATCAGTCCCGAGGAAGCATTCCTCAACGCGCTGCCACTCGCCAAGTGGTGGCCCGCCATGTTCACCGCCAACGGTGATTGCGCCCGGGTCACCTGGTCTTTTCTCGGCCTGTCCATCCCCGAGCTGAGTGCCGCGCTGTTCCTCGGGCTGCTGGCGCTCGCGATCCTGGCCGCCTTCGTCTCCCCCAAGGACAAGCTCGCGCCGGTCCGAGGGTGAGCAGGGAGCGCCGATCCATGGCCCGCTCCTTGAACAACGTCATCGGCTTCGACGACGCGCCGTTCGAGCGGACCCATCGCGGCGACGTGCTGATCATCGGCGCGGTCTATTCCGGAGCGCGGCTCGAAGGCGTGCTCTCGGCCAAGGTGCGGCGGGACGGCGCCAACAGCACCCGCGTGCTCGCGGAGCTGGTTCGGGGCTCGCGGTTTTTCCGCCACACCCAGGTCATCCTGCTGCAAGGCATTGCCTTCGCGGGATTCAATGTGGTGGACCTGGAGGAGCTTCATCGGGTGCTCGGTATTCCCGTCGTCACGGTGGCGCGCCGGCGCCCCAACCTGGCGGCGATCCGGCGGGCGCTGCTGGAACAGGTTCCGGGCGGGGCCCGCAAGTGGCGCCTGGTGGAAAAAGCCGGCCCCATGGAGCCGGCGTCGGGCCTCCACATTCAGCGGGCGGGTCTAAGCTTGAAGCAGGCGGAGTCGCTGCTGAAGCGATTGCAGGTGAACGGCCTGATGCCGGAGCCGCTGCGCACGGCCCATCTCATTGCGGGTGGAGTGATCCTGGGGGAAAGCCGCCACCGTCCCTGAGCGCGCGTTCGGCGTTTGCGGCGAGGAGGCGACCATGAGACTCTTTTTGATGCAGCACGGGGATTCCCTGCCCGAGGAAGTGAACCGGGAACGGCCCCTGAGCGGGCGGGGAAGGGAGGATGTGGCGCGCATGGCGCGGTTCCTGAGCGTCGCCGGATGTCGCGCGTCGCGGGTGTATCACAGCGGCAAGAACCGGGCATGGCAGACCGCGGAGATCATGGCCGAGCACTTGGCGCCGGGGGTATCGCCGCAAGTCATGTCCGGGATCAGCCCCAACGATCCGGTGGCCCCGGTGGCGCAGCAGGTTCAGGGATTCTCCGACGACGCGCTCATTGCCGGGCATCAGCCGTTCATGGGACGGCTGGTGGCGCAACTCGTGGCGGGAAACGCCGAACTTGCGGTGGTGTCGTACCGCCAGGGCAGCGTCGCATGCGTGGAGAAAAACGCCGAGGGCGGCTGGAGCCTGTGCTGGATGATGCGGCCGGAATTGCTGGCCGCCTGACGGCTGCGCCGTCTTTTCCGGCCAGCCTATTCGGTGCGTGGGACGCACCCTACGCGGTCTGCTCCGGCCAGCCTGTTCGGTGCGTGGGACGCACCCTACGCGGTCTGCTCCGGCCAGCCTGTTCGGTGTGCGTGGGACGCACCCTACGCGGTCTGCTCCGGCCAGCCTGTTCGGTGCGTGGGACGCACCCTACGCGGTCTTTTCCGGCCAGCCTGTTCGGTGCGTGGGACGCACCCTACGCGGTCTGCTCCGGCCAGGCGCGGTGTGTAGGGTGCGTCCCACGCACCATTCGGCGGCGGAGCAGCGCGAAATACGGAGTCCTACGCGGTCTTCTCCGGCCACTCGCAGATATCGTTCAACACGCACTCCGCGCAGGCGGGCTTTTTCGCGGTGCAGGTCTCCCTGCCATGCAGGATCAGGGCGTTGGAAAACGCGGTCCAGCGCGCCTTCGGAAGCTGTTTCGCCAGCGCTAGTTCCATCTTTTCCGGGTCGTCGGAGTCAGCGAGACCTAGCCGGTTCGACACCCGCAGTACGTGGGTGTCCACGGCGATCCCCGGAATCCCGAAGGCGTTGCCCAGCACCATGTTGGCGGTTTTTCTTCCCACTCCCGGCAGCGTCACCATTTTCTCGAGATCCGCAGGTACCTTGCCGCCGAATTCGGCCACCAGCTTTTTGCAGCAGCCGATGACTGCCCTGGCCTTGCTCTTGTAGAAGCCGGTGGAGCGGATCTCCTGCTCGAAGACCGCGGGATCGGCCTGGGCGTAGTCTTTGGCGCTCCGGTATTTCTTGAACAGGGACCTGGTGACCTCGTTGACCCGGGCATCGGTGCACTGGGCCGAGAGGATCACCGCCACCAGCAACTCGAGCGGGTTCGAGTACTTGAGGGCGAGCCCGGGGTCCGGGTATCTCTTGAGAAGCCGGTCGGCGACTCTTGCGGCTTTGGTCATGGCAACGGGGGACAAGCCTCCGGGCGCGGCGGCGAGCTCACGACTCCGGAGGCCCATTCCAGAATGGGCAACAGACGCGGGGGCAGCAGTTTCGCCGCCTGCTCCCGGGTCGCCCACCGGAACTCGTGATGCTCCGGCCAGCCCAGCTCCGGGTTCACCGGCAACGTGACCTCCGCGGATGGCGATTCAGCCAGATAAAAGCGGGCCACCTTGCCCCTGCGGTAGGGCTCGGTTTCCCGGTACGCCTCGCCCCAGCGGAACTGCAGGCCGGCGAGGGAAGTCTCCTCGCGGGTTTCGCGGATGGCGGCCTCCAGCGGCGTCTCCGCGGGCTCCACCAGCCCCTTGGGAAAATCCCAGTTGCGGAAGGCCCGCAGGACAAGAAAGCGCCAGCCGTCCGGATGGCGGTGCGCCACCACGATCCCCGCCGAGCGCTTCGCCCCCTTGTCAAAGGGGGTGGCGCGGAGCGCCGGGGGATTGTTTTTGACGCCCACGCTCAGCAGGTCAGATGCAGGGCCGCCACCACCGAGGCCGCTTCCTGCTGCAGCCGGTTGAACAGCTTCACCGCGTCCCCGGTCTTCGCGATTTCCACCTGGATGTTGTGGGCCGCGAGCCACTTCAGTGTTTCTTCGGAGACCCCCATGCGGCCGTAATAGCCGGTGCCGATGACCAGCTTCCCGGGCTTCGCCGAAGCGATGCGCCGGATGTCCTCGACGGCGACGTTATGGCCCTCGGCGCGCCACCAGGAGGCGTCCACTTCCTTCGCATAGATGATGACATCCGAGGTGTAGGTGGCGCCTTCGATGGTGATGGTGCCGAAATCGTAGCGTTCGATATTCATGGCATTTCTATGGTAGGCGCCGGGATGGCCGCCTTCAAGCCGGGTGCAGTGCAGCTTGCCCTAGATTGGCCCTGCGCCGATACTGGGTTAAACCGGACACGGGGTGCCGGTTTGACTTCGCCCATTGGAGCGGGCTCTGCGCGCCGCTCAGCGGGCGATTCCCCCGGCGAGGCAAATCTCCGGGGCCGCGGGGTCATTCGACCGGGAGGTCGGCATTGCATGCGATGATGGTTCACGGCGGGGCGGGAAACTGGAAGCGAACCGACGAGGCGGCAGCCCTGGAAGGGCTGCGCCGGGCGCTTGCGGCCGGCACTGCGCTGCTTGCCCGGGGCGGCAGCGCACTGGACGCCGTGGTCGCCGCGGTCTCCCTGATGGAGGACGATCCGGCGTTCAACGCCGGCACCGGGTCGGCGCTGAACCTGGATGGAGAGGACGAGATGGACGCCGGGGTGATGGTGGGGGACGGCCTGAAGACCGGCAACGTGACCTGTCTCAGGCGGGTGAGGAACCCGGTGCAGGTGGCCCGCAAAGTGATGGAGGAAACCGATCACGTGCTGCTCTCCGGGGAGGGCGCCCTCAAGTTCGCCCGGCTCATGGGCTTTCCCGATTACGACCCCGTGACCGCAGCGCGCCGGCGCGACTGGCAGGAAAAGCGCGAGGCGCTCGAGGAAAAGCGGCCGGGGCGCTCGCGGCTGGCGCGGCTGCTGCGTGTTCATCCGGAGCTCGGCGGAGGAACGGTCGGCGCCGTGGCGCTCGATCGCAGGGGGAAACTCGCCGCCGCGACCTCGACCGGAGGTGTCACGCTGAAGCTTCCCGGCCGCGTGGGGGACACCCCGGTTCCGGGAGCCGGAAACTACGCCTCGCCCGCGGGAGCCGTTTCCGCCACGGGCCGGGGCGAGTTCATGATGCGGTTTCTGACGGCCAAGGCGGTGTGCGACCGGATCGGGGCGGGCCTTTCCGCCCAGCAGGCCGTGGACCGGTCGCTCTCGGCCATGGCGCGGGAGGTGGGGGACGAGGCCGGGGTGATCGCCCTGGACGCGGAGGGGCGGATGGGCATTGGCCACGGCACGGCGGCCATGCCCCATGGCTACTTCACCTCGGCCGATGGCAAGACCGTCGTGCGCATGCAGGTGCCGCGGCACCGGGCCTGAGCATGCTGTTCGTTTCCCCTCCTGATTCAGGAGGGGTCGCCCGAAGGGCGGGGGTGGTATTGCAGCGGGTGACGAACCACCCCGTCGGCTGCGCCGCCACCCCTCCTTGACCTGTATAGCCCGGACACATGGTGGGGGGGAACAGCCCATCTGCCCGGTTGCCCCACCCTGGCGTGGCAGCATTGACCTCTCTCCCCACCCGTGGTATAAAACAAACAGTCGTTTGTTTTTCTTGAACCCATGTCATCCATTGCCCGCGCCCCGCGCTCCGACAACCGCCTGCCGAGGCTTCTCGACGAGGCGGCGCGGCTGTTCCGGCAGAAGGGCTACCACGCCGCCTCGATCCGCGATGTGGCCGCCGCGGTCGGGATGCTCCCCGGCTCCCTCTACTACCACTTCGCCTCCAAGGAGGACCTGCTGGTGGCGGTGTACGAGGAGGGGGTGCGGCAGATCTCCGACGCGGTGGTGGTGGCGACCGCCGGACAGAGCGACCCCTGGCGGCGGCTGGAAGCGGGCTGCGTCGCGCACCTGGAAGCGCTGCTGCGGCTGAATGACTACGCCCAGGTGGTGATCCGGGTGCTGCCCCGGGACGTTCCCAAAGCGAGATCGCGGCTTACGCTGCTGCGGGATGCCTATGAGCGCCTGTTCACCGATCTCATCGCCGCGCTGCCGTTGCCCGCCGGCGTGGACCGGCGCTACCTGCGCCTGATGCTGCTGGGGGCCCTCAACTGGTCCCAGAACTGGTACCACGAGGGCAAGGACACGCCGAAGACCATCGCCCGCCGCTTCCTGAAATTGCTGCAGGTATCGCTGCGGGGCGAGGAGTAGCCGCCATGACCGTCAACGAATTCGCCCGCCCGCCGCGGGTGCTCATCACCAAGATCGGGCTCGACGGCCACGACCGGGGAAGCCGGGTGGTGGCCGCCCATCTGCGCGATGCCGGGATGGAAGTGATCTACACGCCGCCGTGGCAGGAGATTTCCGCGGTGGTGAAGCTCGCCATGGAGGAGGATGTGGACGTGATCGGCGTCTCCTCCCTCGCCACCGATCATCTGCTGGTGCCGAAGCTGGTCCAGGCGCTGAGAGATGCGGGCCTGGGCGACATGCCGGTTATCGTGGGCGGGATCGTGCCTCCGGACGACGAGCAGGCGCTGCTCGCCGCCGGCGTGGCCCGGGTGTTCCATCCGGGCAGCGCGCTGGAGGAAATTTCCACCCTCATCAGGAACGTCACCAGCGAGCGCCGCGCCAAGGCCGCGTGAGGTGCGCCATGAATAAGCCCATGACCCAGATCCCGCTGCCGGGATTCGACGAAGCCGAGCGGCTCTGGAAGGAGCAGTATGCCGCGCAAATCGGAACCGAACGGGAAATCAGGAACCGCTCCGGAATCCCGGTGCAGCCGCTTTACACCCCGCGCGACTGGAATGGCGCCGGCTACCCGGGCGCCCTGGGCTTTCCCGGGCAGCTTCCCGCGACGCGCGGCATCTATCCCACCATGCACCGGGGCCGCGCCTGGACCCAGCGCCAGCTGATCGGCCTGGGCACGCCGGAAGACTACAACCGGCGGCTCAGGGAAATTCTCGACGCCGGCGCCACCGCCATCAGCCTGATTCCCTGCAATTCGGTGTACCGGGGCTACGACGTGGACCAGGTGGACCCGCTCATCCTCGGCACCTGCGGCACCACCGTGAACACGGCGCAGGACATGGCCACCTGTCTCGAAGCCGTGGACCTGGGCCGCATTTCCGTCGGGCTCAACGACCCGCTGCCGTTCACGCTGCTTGCCTTCCTGCTGACAGTGGCGAAGCGCCGCGGCACCCCCTGGGAGAAAATCACCGGCACCTCCAACCAGAGCGACTACCTCTCCCACTTCGTCGCCAATCACATGTTCTTCCGCATCGCGCTCGCGGGCTCGCGGCGCGTGCTCACCGACCACATCGAGTACATGAATCGGTACGTGCCCGGCTGGAACCCGGTGTCGGTGGTGGGTCAGCACATGCAGCAGGCGGGGGCCACGCCGGCCCAGGCCATGGGCTTCACCCTGTGCACCGCCATCCAGTACGCCGAGGACTGCATCGCCCGCGGCATGGCGCCCGACGCGTTTCTGCCGCGGTTCTCGTTCTTCTTCGACATTTCCATCAGCTTCTTCGAGGAGATCGCCAAGTTCCGCGCCGGCCGCCGGCTGTGGGCGAAGATCGCGCGGGAGCGGCTGGGGGCGAAGAATGCGCGCTCCTGGCGCTTCAAGTTCCACGCCCAGACCTCCGGCGTGGACCTCACCCGCCAGCAGCCCCTGAATAACATCGCCCGGGTGGCGGTACAGGCCATGGCGGGAATTTTCGGCGGGCTGCAGTCGCTGCATACCGACGGCCACGACGAGGTGTTCAGCACCCCCACCGCGGAAGCTGCGCGCATTGCGGTCAATACCCAGAACATCCTGCGCGAGGAGGCGGGGCTCACCGACGTGATCGACCCCCTGGGCGGGTCCTACTACCTGGAGACGCTGACCGACCGGATGCACGAGGAGATCGAGAAGGTCATTGCGACCGTGGACGCCGCGGGCGGCATGTATGCCGCGGTGGAAAAGGGCCTGGTGCAGCAGATGATCGGCGAATCGGCGCTTGCCTTCCAGCGCAAGGTGGAAAGCGGGGAGCAGAAGGTGGTGGGCGTGAATTGTTACCGGGTGGAGAACGAGCCGCCGGTGAAGGCCCTGGAACGCCCGGCCCGGGAAGCGATGCTCTCCCAGGTGGCGAGGCTCAAGCGCTACAAGGCGGAGCGTCCGCAGCAGGCGGTCAACGACGCCCTGGCGCGGCTTGCGGCGGCGGCCCACGATCCGAAGGACAACGTGTTCGGGCGGGTGGTGGAGGCGGCCGGGGCCGGCGCCACCCATGGCGAGATCTGCCGGACCTTGCGCGCGGAAATGGGCTTCGGCCAGCCGCTGGTGATGGTCTGAGGGGGGAGCGATGGAACGAAATCTGGAAATCACCTACCGTGGCACGGTGTATCCCTGGCACTGCGACCACATGGGGCACATGAACGTGATGTGGTACGTCGGCAAGTTCGACGAGGCTACCTGGCAGGTGTTCTCGGTGCTGGGCATTACTCCGAAGTACCTGCGGGATCACCACCGCGGCATGGCGGCGGTGGACCAGCGCATCACCTACAAGCGGGAGCTCCACGCCGGGGACATCGTGACCATCAAGTCGGGAATCCTCGAGATCCGGGACAAGGTAATCCGCTTCTTTCACGAAATGCGCAACGAGGCAACGGGCGAGATTTCCGCCGTCACCCTCCTCACCGGGGTGCACATGGATACGAAACTGCGCAAGGCCTGCCCGTTCCCCGAGGACATCGTGAAGCGGGCGAAATCCG
The DNA here is from genome assembly GCA_016183615.1 of Betaproteobacteria bacterium. Classification (GTDB taxonomy): domain Bacteria; phylum Pseudomonadota; class Gammaproteobacteria; order Burkholderiales; family UBA6910; genus JACPEG01. The sequence continues at coordinate 49,251 of JACPEG010000063.1, read as the reverse complement.
TGATCGTCGAATACGAAGGGGCGAGCTGAACCATGGCCAGGCATTCACCCGAACCGCGGGACCATTACCGCCACTTCCAGCCCATCACCACCCGCTGGATGGACAACGACGCCTACGGCCACGTGAACAACGTGGTGTATTACTCCTACTTCGACACCGTCGTGAACCAGTACCTGATCGAGCAGGGGGCGCTGGATATCGAGAACAGTTCCGTGATCGGGCTGGTGGTGGAAACCCAGTGCAACTACTTCAGTCCGATGGCCTTCCCCGACCGGGTGACGGCGGCGCTGCGGGTGGCGAAGATCGGCGCGAGCAGCGTGCGCTACGAGATCGCGCTTTATCGCAACGACGAGCGCGAGGCCTCGGCCCAGGGCCACTTCGTTCACGTGTACGTGGACCGGGCGGGCAGCCGTCCCACGGCGCTGCCGCCGGCGCTGCGGGCGGCACTGGAAAAAATCCTGGTGGAGAAACATGCAGCCCAGGCCTGATCCCATCGCCGCCATGGCGGCCGCGGTCGTGAACGCGGACCGCCGCGCCATCGCCAAGGCCATCACCGCGGTGGAGTGCGAATCGGCGGAGGGCGCCGCGTTGTTGAAGGCGCTGCACTCGCGGCTCGGCCATGCGCGGGTGATCGGCGTCACCGGCCCGCCCGGGGCCGGCAAGTCCACCCTGGTCAACGTGCTGATCGGCGAGTTCCGCCGCCGCGGTCGGCGCGTCGGCGTGATCGCCGTGGATCCGTCGAGTCCCATCAGCGGCGGCGCCATACTCGGGGACCGGATCCGCATGATCGACCACGGGACCGACGACGGCGTGTTCATCCGTTCCCTCGCTTCCCGTGGCCACCTGGGCGGGCTGTCGCGTTCCGCGGCGCGGGCGGTGGACGTGCTGGACGCCGCCGGTTTCGACGTCGTGATCGTGGAAACCGTGGGCGCCGGGCAGTCGGAAGTGGAGGTGGCGGACATCGCCCACACCCGCATCGTGGTGTGCCCGCCGGGACTGGGCGACGACGTGCAGGCCATCAAGGCCGGTATCCTGGAGATCGCCGACATCTTCGCCGTCAACAAGAGCGATACGCCGCTGGCGGAGCGCGCCGAACGGGAACTTCTCGCCATGCTGTCGCTGCGGGCCCGCGCGGCGTGGGTGCCGCCGGTGATCCGCACCGTCGCCACCACCGGTGCCGGCGTGAAGGAGCTGGCGGATGCGGTGGAAGCCCACGGGCAGACCGGCGCCGATCCGCGCCATGGCGTGGTGGAGCGGCTCAGGCGCGTGGTGGCCAACCTGGCGGCCGACGAGGTGCGCTCGCGCATCGTCAGCCGTGACAATCCCGAGCTGAACGCCCTTGCCGAGACCTTGAGGCGCGGCGAAGTGGACTACCGCGAAGCGGCGCTTCGCGCGCTGGAAGTCCTGGGAATACGCCATGACTGAGCATCGCGGGGAAGCGGAAGCGCGGGAGCGCGTGGAATACATCGCGAGCCGGGACCCCTTTATCAAGACGCTGGGAATCCGGCTGGTGGAGGCGGGTTTCGGTCACGCCAGGGTGGCCTTCACCGTGGCCCACAAGCACCTCAACTTCGGCGGCAGCTGCCACGGCGGCGTGCTGTTTTCGCTGGCGGACACCGCCTTCGGCCTCGCCAGCAATTCCCACGGCGCGTTGGCGGTAGGCATCGACACCCACATGACCTTTTCGGTGGCGGTGCGGGAGGGCGATGTTCTCACCGCAAGCGCGAAGGAAATTTCCCGGACCCGGCGCCTCGGCATCTACCGGGTGGAGGTGACGCGGGAGGACGGGGCGCTCGTGGCCGCATTCACGGGTACGGTTTACATCAGCAGCAGGACCATAGACGAGCAGGGAGGACCCCGTTGACTCAGCCCATCGAATTTCGCATCGAGCGCAAGCTCGCCCGCATTCATCACCCCCACAAGAACTTCGACCTGACCGAGATCGAAAGCGAGGTGCGCTACGATCCGCTCACCGGGCGCTCAGCGCGCATCTGCCATTTCGCCTTCAGCACGGTGCCGCCCGCCGACCTCCAGGACATGGTCAACGCGACGGTGGCCCATTGTCCCTTCTGCCCGGAGGCGCTGCACAAGGTGACGCCGCGCTTTCCCGACGAGATGGTTCCCGGCGGGCGGCTGGCCCGGGGCGATGCGCTGCTGTTTCCCAACCTCTTTCCCTACGACGACGTCTCCGCGGTGGCGGTGATTTCGCGGGATCATTTCCACGCCCTCGACAAAATCCCGCAGAGCGTGATCGAGAACGGCGTCGCGCTGGGCCGCGATTTCATCGGGCGGGCGGCGAAGGCCTCCGCCAACGGTTCCGATCTGTACGGGCTGCTCACCTGGAACTACATGCCTCCGGCCGGTGCCTCCCAGGTGCATCCTCACATGCAGGTGGTGGTAACGAAGAATCCGGGAAACGGACCGCTGCGGGAGCTGGAGGCCGAGAAGGCCTACCGCGAAAGGACCCGGCGGAACTACCTGAGCGACCTGCTGGCCGCGGAGAAGCGGGAAGGGAGGCGCTGGATCGGGGAGTCCGGCGGCGTGGCGTGGTACACGCCGTTCACGCCCACGGGAATTCTCGGCGACTGCTGCGCGGTGTTCCCCGGCAAGGCCACGCTGCTCGACTTGTCGGAAGCCGACATCGCGGATTTCGCCACGGGACTGAACCGGATGTTCCGCTATTTCGCGGGGTTGGGGCTGTGGAGCTTCAACCTGACCTTCTTCCCCGACGCCTGCGGCTCGGCGCCGGAACGCCACTGGCTGAATGCCCGCCTGGTGCCGCGCTTCTACCTCAACCCCAAGCTCCACGTGTGCGACGTGGCGTACCTGCAGCTTCTGCTGGAGGAGCGGTTCGCGATGGTGTATCCGGAGGAGACCGCGGAGCGATTGAAGCGGGCCTGGGACAACGGGTAGGTTGCGGTGGTTGTTGGGCTCGACGGGGTCGAGCCCAACCTACGGGGGCCGCGGGGTAGGTTGGGCTTCACAAGGTGAAGCCCAACGAATGGAGCTACTCGTCCAGCTCCATCTCGCGCCCGTAGGCCATGATGGCCCGGGTGCGCATGGCGGCGACCAGCAGGGTCGGACCGGTGGCCACGGCCCCGCCGTTGTGATTGGCCTCCCAGCCGCCCGCGATCTTGCGCACCGAGATGCCGTTCTTCTCGATGATGGGACCCGCCAGCCGCCAGTCGAAAGTGGGTGAATAGGTGAACATCCGGCCGCTTTCCGTATTTCGGTAGATCTTGTTGTCCTCGCCCAGCCGGTAGGCGCCGTCGTCGCCGGTCTGGCCAAAGGCGATGCCCTCCGCCTGGGCGACGAAATAGTCGATGTAGGCGTTGGGCAGATCCTCGACTCGGTACTTGTTCTTCATGAATTGCTCCCTGTCGGCATGAACAGTCGCGGTTCGGTCGGCCGGTTGGAGGGTATCTTACCCGTTTCCCATCCCGCCTAGAACCGGTCACAGGCCCTCCGTCTCCCTATTTCCCGGGGGCCTTTTTCTGGTATTCCCGGGCCAGGGCCAGCGCTTCTTCCGGGGTCAGTTCTTTCTCCGGCTTCTTCTCCTTGAACAGCAGCCAGAACATCGCCCCGTTGAACAGGACGAACAGCACTTCCAGGTAAAGAATGGTGGTGACGATGGTGCGGTCGCGATTGTCGCCCAGGACGAAGTAGAACGCCTCGAAGGAGGGCAGGGCGGCCCTGGTCACCATCTGCACCCGCTCGAAGGGCGGAAACAGCAGAATGACCACCAGGTTCACCGCGACGGCCATCAGGACGGCATTCTGAACGCTGAATTTTTTCCGGCCCGGCTCCTGCCTCCTGGTTCTGAGGAGCAGGAAGGCGATGGCGGCGTTGATGAGGACGACGAATACTTCCAGGTTCAGAAAGGCCGTATTGATGACGCGGTTCGGCTGCGCCGAAAACACGAAATAGAAGCCTTCGAATGCCGGAATCGCGCCCTTGATCGGCGGCGCGAAGTCGTAGGGCGGGAAAAGGAACAACAGCGCAATGTTCGCGGCTGCTACGGCAAGCGTGATGATCTGATTTCGGTTCACGTCACCCAATCAAACGGTTACGGGGAATTATTAAAGTTATTATAGGCAGAGACCGGCAAAAAGAGCCAGCCCATGACACGAATATGGTCTTTCGGGGCGGCTTCCGGCCTCAGCCCTTGATGCAGGCCTTGGGCCGGAGGAACGCGACCCGGCGCGCGAGCCCCGCCTTCTCGGTGGCCTCTGCGACCCGGTCCACGTCCTTGTAGGCGCCGGGGGCTTCCTCGGCAGCGCCGCGCAGGGAGCGGGTGCGGATCAGGATGCCCTGGCGCTTGAGCTCGTCGATCAGTTCCCGCCCGCGCCATTTTTTCAGGGCCTGGCTTCGGCTCATGGCCCGGCCCGCGCCGTGGCTGGCGGAGGCGAAGGCGTGGTTCTCGGATTCCGGGTTGCCGGCGAGGATATAGGAGCCGGTGCCCATGCTGCCGCCGATGATGACCGGCTGGCCGGCGTCCCGGTAGCGGGGTGGGAGCGAAGGGTGGTTGGGGCCGAAGGCCCGGGTGGCGCCCTTGCGGTGCACATACACCGTCTTGCGCCGGCCGTTCACCGGGTGCTCCTCCACCTTGCAGGTGTTGTGGGATACGTCGAACAGGGTTTCCAGTTGCGCCTCGGGAATCACCCAGGAGAAGGCGTCCCGCGTCAGGTGCGCGAGAATCTGGCGGTTGGCCAGGGCGCAGTTGATGGCGGCATTCATGGCGCCGATGTACTGCTGGCCTTCGGAGGACTTGATGGGGGCGCAGGCGAGCTCCCGGTCGGGAATCCGGATGCCGAGCCTTATTGCCGCCTTGGCCAGCGTCACCAGGTAGTCGGTTCCCACCTGGTGGCCCAGTCCGCGAGAGCCGCAGTGGATGGAGACCACGATCTGGCCGAGCCTGAGCCCGTAGTCCCGCGCCGCGGCCTCGTCGAAAATGCGTTCCACCACCTGCACTTCAAGGTAGTGGTTTCCCGAGCCCAGGGTGCCCATTTCCCCCCGCTGGCGCTTTTTCGCCAGGTCGGAGACGCAGGCGGGATCGGACCCGGGCACGCAGCCGTGCTCCTCCACGTATTCGAGATCTTCATTGGTTCCGAACCCCTGCTTCACCGCCCAGCGGGCGCCGTTCTTCAGCACCACGTCCAGCTCCGAGGGGGAGAGCTTGAGGTGGCCCTCTTCGCCCACGCCTGCGGGAATGGTCCGGTACAGGTTGTCGGCGAGGCGCTCCAGCTTCGGCGTCACGGCATCGAGATCGAGGTTGGTACGGAGACAGCGGATGCCGCAGGAAATATCGAAGCCCACCCCGCCCGCCGAAATGATGCCGCCGGCCTCCGCGTCGAAGGCGGCCACGCCGCCGATCGGGAAGCCGTAGCCCCAGTGGGCGTCGGGCATGGTCATCGCGGTGCCCACCAGCCCCGGCAGCCGCGCCACGTTGGTGATCTGCTCGAGCACCTTGTTGTCCATGGTCTCGAGCAGCTCGCGGGTGCCGTAGAGCAGCACCGGGGCGCGCTCCTCCCCCGCCGTGAGCGGCAGCGTCCAGGAAAATTCCTCAACCTGTTTGAGCGCGCCGAGATCCATTACATTACACATCCACCACGCAGCGGGCCTCCCAGCCCTGGCCCGACTGCTTCACCGAAAGCATCGTCAGTGTGGCGCCCTTGACTTCGGTGCCGCGGTCCCGTCCCGGCACCCAGGGGCTGCCCCACGCTTCACCCGTCCAGCTCGCGCCCTCGTGGCGCAGGCTGAAGCGTCCCAGCGCCAGCCCCGCTTCGCGGGCGGCCGCCAGCAGTCCGTTGAGCCAGGTCACCAGCGCCAGTTCCAGGTCCTGCTCCTCGAAGCTCACCCGCACCGGCGTCTCCCCCCGGATCTCGGCGGGATCGGCCATGATCCCGAACATGGCCCGGGCGGCGGCTTCGAAGGCCTGCTCCAGGGTTTCGCCCCGCCCGATGATGCCGATGTCGGCATCGTGATCGAAGTAGGCGTCGGGCCGGGCGGCGAGCATGGCTAGTTGCAGACCGGCAGGGCGAGCGCCTGCAGCACTTCTCCGTTTGCGCTGTCCTGGACGAACGCCACCGTTACCAGGTCCTTTTTTTTCCAGTTCTCCGGCACCGGGAAGCGCTGCGCTACCTTGGCCGCGCCGGAGGCGTCGAATCCGAAGGGGCCGGCAAGCTCCCGCACCACGAAGTCGTGATGCAGCTTCTTTCCCGAATTTTCGCCGGCGCGCACGTCGTTGGAGAGGTCGTTCTCGTAGAGGGCGAGGTAGAGCTGGGTGCTCTTGCGCTCGGCGCCGGTCCTGAGCTGCGAGGCCGCAGCGACCTCGAATGCGCCGTTGCCGGATGTCCCGCTCAAGCGGATATCCGCCCCCGGTTTTTCGCGGTTTATTACATCCACCCTGTTGGAGAGATTATCCCACACCAGGCCACGCCGGTAGTCCCGGCCGTTGAGCACGACCTGGGGCGTATAGACGAAACCGGCCTGGTTGATCTGGCTCATCCAGCGCTGGCGTTCGCTGTACTGGCCCTTGGAGAAGGGGTCCTTCCAGCCCAGGTGATTCCAGTAGTCCACGTGCAGGGCGAGCGGAATCAGCCGGTCGGGGCCGAATCCCTTGGAAGGCAGCATGGATACCCACTGGTCGGTGGGCGGGCAGCTGTTGCAGCCTTCCGAGGTGTAGAGCTCCAGGACCGCGACCCGGCGCTCCCCGCTCACGGCGGAGCAGGTGGCGGCCGGGGCGGCGACGGCGGCGATGCAGCAGGAAGAAAGCAGCAGGGCGGCGAGGGACTTGGCGGCTTGCGGGATCATGATGTCCTCCGTAAAAGCATTCGACAATGAAAACAAGTCGGAATTTAGTCGTGCTGCGGGGTGTTGCCTTACTCCGGAAACGTAGGTTGGGCTGAGGCCGTGCCTCAGCCCAACAATCCGCGCCTCATGGCTGGGCTTCGCAGGCGAAGCCCAACCTACAAAGGGGAGCGGATTTCTCAGGGAGGGCGCGATTTGCTATGATTCGCCTTTATCCCGAAGCACTTCCGATGGTTTCCATCGACCTCCACTGTCATTCCACCGCCTCCGACGGCGTGCTGTCCCCCACCGACCTGGTGCTCCGGGCCGCTTCCCGCGGCGTCCAGGTCCTGGCCCTCACCGACCACGATGACACCGCCGGCCTGGAGGAAGCCCGCGCGGCTTGCGCCGATCGCGGCATCCGGCTCGTCAACGGTGTGGAGATCTCTGTCAGCTGGCGCCAGCAGACCGTGCACGTGGTGGGGCTGGGAATCGACCCGCGTGTGCCCGCTCTCGCCCAGGGGCTCGCATCGGTGCGCGCGGGCCGCGAGGCGCGTGCCCGCCGGATCGCGGACGCACTGGCCAAATGCGGCATTCGCGGCGGCCTGGAAGGGGCCTACGCCTTTGCCGCCAACCCCAGGCTCATCGGCCGCACCCATTTCGCCCGGTTCCTGGTGGCCCAGGGCCACGTGAAGGAAATGAAGGACGTGTTCAGGAAATACCTTGCCCGCGGCAAGCCGGGCTACGTGTCCCACCAGTGGGCGAGCCTCGCCGAGGCCGCAGGCTGGATTGCGGCGGCGGGCGGCGTGGCGGTCATCGCCCATCCCGGCCGCTACCCGCTCTCCGGCGCCGAATTCGCCGAGCTGTTCTCGGAGTTCCGCGATCTCGGCGGCGGCGGGATCGAGGTGGTCACCAGCAGCCACAACCGGGAGCAATCCCTGAAGTTTGCCCGCGAGGCGCAGCGCTTCGGGCTGCTCGCTTCCAGGGGATCGGACTTTCACGGTCCCGGCGAGAGCCACTGCGACCTGGGGGCGCTGCCCGAACTCCCGCCGGCCTGCCTGCCCCTGTGGCAGCACCGGGCCCTGCATTGAGATTCCCATGCGAAGTTGCCCCTGTGCCCGACCGGGCGTGGCTGTGCGTTGCTAGTCCCGCCATGGCCCAGTTCTTCACCGTCCACCCACAGAATCCCCAGCCGCGCCTCATGCGCCAGGCCGCGGCCATCGTGCGCGACGGGGGCGTGATCGTGTATCCCACCGATTCCTGCTACGCCCTGGGCTGCCACATCGGTGACAAGCACGCCGTGGCCCGCATCCGCGCCATCCGCGGGGTGGACGAGAAGCACCATCTCACCCTGGTGTGCCGCGACCTCGCTGAGATCGCGGTGTACGCGAAGGTGGACAACCGCCAGTTCCGCACCCTGAAGGCGACCACGCCCGGGAGCTACACCTTCCTCCTGCAGGCCACCCGGGAAGTGCCGAAGCGGCTGCAGCACCCGCGCGCCACCATCGGGCTGCGGGTGCCCGATCACCCGGTGGTGCGGGCGCTGCTGGCGGAGCTCAACGAGCCGCTGCTGTCCTCCACGCTGCTGCTGCCGGGGGATGAGTATCCCCTGAACGACGCCCAGGAAATCCGCGAGCGGCTGGAGCGCCAGGTGGACCTGGTGATCGACGGCGGCCCCTGCGGCCTGGAGATGACCACCGTGGTGGACTTGACCGAGGAGGTGCCGCTCGTCGCACGCAAGGGCCGGGGCAGCCTGGCCCCGTTGGGGATCGCCGAGGGTATCTGACGCCATGTCCGAATTCATCCAGACCGCGTCGATCTGGGCTTTGCCGGTGATCTTCGCCATCACGCTCCACGAGGCGGCCCACGGCTACGTGGCCAAGCACTTCGGCGATCTCACCGCCCACGCCCAGGGGCGCGTCAGCCTCAATCCCCTGCGCCACATCGACCCCATGGGCACCATCGTGGTGCCGCTGCTGCTGCTCGCGATCTCCAAGATCTCGGGCGGGCCCGGCATCCTGTTCGGCTGGGCCAAGCCGGTGCCGGTCAATTTCGGCAAGCTCCGCAACCCCAAGCGCGACATGCTGTGGGTGGCGGCGGCGGGCCCCGGGGCCAACCTGCTGATGGCGGTGTTCTGGGCGCTGGTGATCAAGGTGGCGGTGATGATGCCCGACTCCAGCTTGGCGCTGCCCATGACGCTGATGGGCAAGGCCGGCATCGAGATCAACGTGGTGCTGATGGTGCTGAACCTGCTGCCGGTGCCGCCGCTCGATGGCGGGCGCATCGCGGTCAGCCTGCTGCCGCACCGCCTGGCCTGGCAGTTCTCGAGGATCGAGCCCTATGGCTTCATGATCCTGATCGTGCTGATTTTCACCGGGGTGCTGTGGGCCGTCATCGGGCCGGTGATTGTCCTCACCATCTACCTGCTACAGCTGCTGCTCGGAGTCTGAAAAATGTACGTCGACCGCGTGTTGTCCGGCATGCGTCCCACGGGGGCGCTGCACCTGGGCCATTACCACGGGGTGCTCAAGAACTGGGTGAACCTGCAGCGCGAGTTCGAGTGCCTGTTCTTCGTGGCCGACTGGCACGCGCTCACCACCCACTACGACACGCCGGAGATCATCGAGCTGAACGTGTGGGACATGGTGATCGACTGGCTGGCGGCGGGCATCGATCCGGCGGCGGCGACGCTGTTCATCCAGTCGCGGGTGCCGGAGCACGCGGAGCTGCACCTGCTGCTCTCCATGATCACGCCGCTCGGCTGGCTCGAGCGCGTGCCCACCTACAAGGACCAGCAGGAAAAGCTCTCCGACAAGGACCTCTCGACCTACGGCTTCCTGGGCTATCCGCTCTTGCAGAGCGCCGACATCCTGATTTACCGCGCCAACCGCGTGCCGGTGGGCGATGACCAGGTGCCCCATGTGGAATTCACCCGCGAGATCGCGCGCCGCTTCAACCACATCTACGGCCGCGAGCCGGGCTTCGAGGACAAGGCGGAAAAGGCGGTGAAGAAACTGGGCGCCAAGCGGGCCAAGCTCTACCGGGAAGTCCGCACCCGCTACCAGGAGCAAGGGGATGAAACGGCGCTGGAGCAGGGCAAGGCGCTGCTGGAGGAGGCCCAGAACCTGGCCCTGGGCGACCGCGAGCGGCTGTTCGGATATCTCGAAGGCACCGGCAAGATGATCCTCACCGAGCCCGAGGCGCTGCTCACGGAAACCTCCAAGATGCCGGGGCTCGACGGCCAGAAGATGTCCAAGTCCTATGAAAACACCATCACGCTGCGCGAGGAGGCGGACAGCGTGGTGAAGAAGATCCGCACCATGCCCACCGACCCGGCGCGGGTGCGCCGCACCGATCCCGGCGACCCCGCCAAGTGCCCGGTGTGGCAGTTCCACCTGGTCTACTCGGACCAGAAAACCCAGGACTGGGTGCAGGACGGCTGCAAAAACGCGCGCTTTGGCTGCCTGGACTGCAAGCAGCCGGTGATCGACGCGGTGCTGGAGGAGCAGAAGCCCATGCGGGAGCGGGCGAAGATGTACCAGGAAGACCCGACGCTGGTGCGCAGCATCATCGCCGACGGCTGCGAAAAAGCCTCCAAGCTCGCGCAGGAGACCCTGCGCGAGGTGAAGGACGCGATGGGGCTGAATTATGGCTAAATCCGGTTAAACCCGGACGCTGCGCGCCGGTTTAACCGGCCGGGTTGAAGCGGGCCGGCAAGCGGCCCCTTAACTCGGCCGTGGGTGAGATGTACGCCAAGCTCTGGGAGGTCGGGGAGGTCGGGAATAAATTCCCTCCTACAACCTCTGTAACATGTCGGGGAGGTCGGGAATAAATTCCCTCCTACAACCTCTGTAACATGTCGGGGAGGTCGGGAATAAATTCCCTCCTACAACCCCTGTAGGAGCGAATTCATTCGCGACCCAATCCTTCCCGCCCCATTCATTCGAGACTCATTCGTTCGCGACCCTGGAGCTGTAGGGTGCGCCCTCCGCAGCGGCCTTGCTAAGGCCTTGAAATCCCTGTCCCTAATCCGGCTCGCTCCGGCCCCGTCAATTCAAGTAAAATTGCGCGATGATTGAAGCCCTCGCTCCCGCCCCGGTCGCCAGAATCTACGGCGAGCCGCTGCTGGAGGTCCCCCAGGACCTGTACATCCCTCCCGACGCCCTGGAGGTCTTTCTCGAAGCCTTCGAGGGGCCCCTGGACCTGCTGCTCTACCTCATCCGCAAGCAGAACCTCAACGTCCTCGACATCCCCATGGCCAAAGTCACGGCCCAGTACATGGAGTATGTCGAGATGATGCGTGCCCACCAGCTGGAGCTCGCGGCCGATTACCTGCTGATGGCGGCGGTGCTAATCGAGATCAAGTCGCGCATGCTCCTGCCGCGGCCCGCGGCGCCGGGCGAAGCGGAAGTGGAAGATCCGCGTGCCGAGCTGGTGCGGCGGCTGATGGAGTACGAAAAGATGAAGCTCGCCTCGCTGCGGCTGAACGAGCTGCCCCAGGCGCTGCGCGACTTCGCGCTGGTGGAAGTGTGGATCGAGCAGACCGCGGTAATGCGCCTGCCTCAAGTGGACCCCGACGACCTCAAGCTCGCCTGGCTGGGGCTCGTCTCGCGGGCCAAGCTTTCGCGCCACCACCGCGTCACCCGCGAGGAGCTGTCGGTGCGCGCGCACATGACCCGCATCCTGAAGCGCCTCTCGGGCCACGAATACGTGGAATTCGCCGAACTGTTCAGCCCGTCGGCCGGCGTCGCCGAGCTGGTGGTGACGTTTCTCGCCCTGCTGGAGCTGGCCAGGGAAACCCTGGTGGAAGTGACCCAGCAGGAAACCTATGGTGCCATCTATGTCCGATCAACCCATTTCCTCACCGCTGCCTGATCTCCAGGAAGTGAAGAAAATCCTGGAGACGGCGCTCCTCACCAGCCAGGAGCCGTTGTCGCTTTCCGACCTGAAAAAGCTGTTCGAGGAGGAACTCTCCAGCGAAACCCTGCGCAAGGTGCTGGAGGAACTGAAGCAGGACTGGGAGGGCCGCGGCGTGGAGCTTACCAACGTCGCCTCCGGCTGGCGCTTCCGCTCCCGGCCCGAATACCAGGGCTACCTCGACAAGCTCAATCCCCGGAAGCTGCCGCGCTACTCGCGGGCAGTCATGGAAACGCTCGCCATCATCGCCTACAAGCAGCCGGTGACCCGCGGCGACATCGAGGAAATCCGCGGCGTGACGGTCTCGACGCCCATCATCAAGACCCTGGAGGAGCGGGGCTGGATCGAAGCCATCGGCCACCGCGAAGTCCCCGGCCACCCGGCGCTCTACGCCACCACCAAACAATTCCTCGACGACCTCAACCTGCGCTCCCTCGAAGAGCTGCCGCCGCTCGAAGACCTGGGCACCCTGGTCGAGCGCGAGGGCGCGGGGGTGAATCTTCCGCTGCCGGGGACGGAACCGGCGCTGACGGAAACGGAAACCCTGTCAGCCGGCGAGGAGGGCGCAGCCGAAGGCGCGCAACCCGAAGAACTGCTCGAATCGCCCCGCGAAGCCGAATCCATGGAGTCCGCACCCGAAGAGCCAGTGTCTGAAATGCGCAAGGGCGAATCCATCGAATCCCCGGGCGAAGAGCCGGAAGACGCGGCCCCCCTCCAGGAACATCGCGTCGCCGGCGCCGGCGGCTAAGTAATTCCCTCCCCCTCGATGGGGGAGGGCAGGGTGGGGGTGCCGTGGTTCGTAGGGTGCGTCCCACGCACCGGACGTTGGTTCGTAGATTGGGCTTCGCCGTGCGAAGCCCAACACTCTGGCACTAAAAACGGCGGTTCCCATCGACGGGACCGCAAGCTGTCCGGGGAGGACCATGAAAAACGCAGACAACATGCGGGCTATCCTGGTGGCCAATCCCAAGGGCGGGTGCGGCAAGACCACGCTCGCCGTCAACCTCGCCAGCTACCTCGCCAACCAGAACGAACGCGTCTATCTCTGGGATCTGGACCGCCAGCGCTCGGCGCTGGAGTGGCTCAACCTCCGCCCCGCCTCCTTCCCCGCCATCCGCCGCCTCGACCAGCAGGACGACACCCATCTCCCCAAGCTGAAGGGCGACGGCGCCTGGATGATCCTCGACTCCGCCGCCGGCCTCCACGGCAAGAACCTCGCCCACGCCGTGCGCCTCGCCCACAAGATTTTGGTGCCGGTGCAGCCCTCGGCCTTCGACATGGCCGCCACCCAGGACTTTCTCGACGGCCTGATGGAAGAAAAAGCAGTGCGCAAGCACCGGACTTTCATCGGCGTGGTGGGCATGCGCGTCGACCCCCGCACCCGCGCCGCCACCACCCTGGAGCAATTCCTCCAGCAATACGACCTGCCGGTGCTCACCTACCTGCGCGACACCATGGTCTACGTCAACGCCGCCTTCGCGGGAGAGGGCATTTTCGATTTGCCGCATTACGTCTCCGACCGGGACCGGGAGCAGTGGGGGCCGGTGATTGAGTGGGTGCGGGAGTAACCTGTGCCTCGCCTGCTGCCGGACCTCGAGATCCTGCCTTGGCGCCGCGCCCAAGTCCTGGCGGTGCAGGTCCATCCGAGCGCGGGGCGCCCGCATTACCTGAAGGGCGAGGGGCCCGAAGCCGGCGTCTACGTGCGGATTGGCTCCACCAATCACCGCGCCGATCGCGAGTTGATCGGGGAGCTCAAGCGTTTCGCGCGTGGCGAGGCCTACGATGAACAGGCCGTCCCGGAACTCGACTCGGAAGCGCTCGACTTCCGAGCGGCTTCCGAGTCGTTCGCGTCGGTGCGCAAGCTCAAACGGGCCGACCTGGAGACGCTGCGACTGCTGACCTCCCACCAGGGGCGCAAGGTGCCTACGGTCGGCGGCGTGCTCCTCTTCGGCAAGGACCGGCAGCGCCACTTCCCCGATGCGTGGATTCAGGCGGGCCGATTCCGCGGCACGGACAAGTCCGCGATCGCGGATCGCATGGAGATCCGGCTTCATCTGCCGCAGGCGGTGGAAGCGGCGATCGACTTCACCCGGAAGCATGCGCTGCACGGTGCCGAGATCGGGGCGCTGGCCCGCAAGGAGCGCTGGAACCTGCCACCGGCGGCTGTGCGCGAGGCCGTCGTCAACGCCGTGGCGCATGCGGATTACGCCCAGCGCGGCGCACCCATCCGCATTTCCGTCTACGACGACCGGCTCGAGGTGGAGAATCCGGGGCTTCTGCCCTTTGGCCTGACGGTGGACGACCTGCACCGGGGCATCTCCAAACTGCGCAACCGCGTGATCGGTCGCGTCTTTCACGAGCTCGGGCTTGTCGAACAGTGGGGCAGCGGGATCCAGCGCATGACGGCGGCCTGCCGCGACGCGGGCCTCGCGGCGCCGGTGCTGGAGGAGATCGGCACCCGATTCCGCGTCACCCTCTCAATGGCGAGGACCGGGACGCCCACAATCGAGGCGACCGACCAGGCCATCCTGGACGCCCTTTCCGGTGGAGCGGGGCGTCTGACCAGCGAGATCGCCAGCGTGATCGGCCTTACTCCCCGCGCCACCCGCACGCGGTTGGCAAAGCTCGTCGAGCGCGGGCTGGTGCGCGAAATGGGCACCGGCCCGCAGGACCCGAAGCGGCGCTACTTTCGGGCTGAATGAAGCGATAAGGGAACCGGCGGGGGGACCGCGATGCGCAACGACGAACCCGAGAGGCCCGTGGGCGGCATGCGCGTCGACCCCCGCACCCGCGCCGCCACCACCCTGGAGCAATTCCTCCAGCAATACGACCTGCCGGTGCTCACCTACCTGCGCGACACCATGGTGTACGTCAACGCCGCCTTCGCCGGCGAAGGCATTTTCGACCTGCCTTACTACGCCTCCGACCGGGACCGGGAGCAGTGGGGGCCGGTGATTGAGTGGGTGCGGGATTAGCGCTGCGCCGTTGCGTTCATAGCGGTAAGATGAGAAGGGGCGAGAGCGATGACCAACAAGATGCGGCTGATTCATCCCGGCGAGATTCTCAAGGATGAGCTTGCGGCGCTGAATTTGTCCGCAAACGCCTTTGCAAAAGCCCTCGGCGTGCCGGCAAACCGCGTTACCGGCATCCTGAACGAGCGGCGCGCGATTACGGCGGACACCGCCCTCCGACTGGCGCGCTTTTTCGGCACCACGCCGGAATTCTGGATGAACCTGCAGGCGAGCTATGAGGTGAATAAGGCACGCGAGGAAGTCGGCAAGGAGATTGTGCGCACCGTAAAGCCGGGCGCCAAGCTGGCAGCGTGACATGACAAAGCCGGGCAGGATAGTGGCCACTCGAATGCACAACCCGCCGCACCCCGGCGAGGTGTTCCAGGATACCGTTTTTGGCGGGCACGGCATCACGGTCACCGAGTTCGCAAAAAAGCTCGGCGTGTCGCGCGTCGCGCTGTCGCGGGTAGTAAACGCCCGCGCCGCCATCAGCGCCGACATGGCGCTGCGGCTTGCGGCGGCGCTGGGCGGCTCCGCGGAATCGTGGTTGCAGATGCAGGCCACCTACGATCTCTGGCAGGCGGCGAAACAGCGCCGGCCGCGCATCCAGCCGCTGAAGCTGAAAGAAGCGGCATAGGACTTCACCGTGACCGCTGGGGAAACCCACCGCTTGAGGTACCAATTTGGCACTTCAAGATTGAATCGGCGACCCTGAATACGCGCGCGGGAGCGCGCCGAGTTCGAGGCGGCGGGTCAATCCCGCCACCTCGAACTCGTTGTAGCTCCCTCTCTCACCCCGGATTGCTACAATCGTGCCGACCGCCAGGTCGCCGTGCTCGCCGTTGTAGCTCCCTCTCTCACCCCGGATTGCTACAATGTGACGAGCGAACGGTTAACATCGCCCGTGGTTGTAGCTCCCTCTCTCACCCCGGATTGCTACAATGTGAAAGACTTGGTGCCACGGAACGAAGGCGTTGTAGCTCCCTCTCTCACCCCGGATTGCTACAATAATCGACGACGATGGTCCCGGTGTTCGGGGGTTGTAGCTCCCTCTCTCACCCCGGATTGCTACAATCGTGCGGACCGCCAGGTCCGGGCCCTCGCCGTTGTAGCTCCCTCTCTCACCCCGGATTGCTACAATCAGGAAGGGCGTGGGCTCCCAGTGTGCGTTGTTGTAGCTCCCTCTCTCACCCCGGATTGCTACAATCAATGACTTGCCCCTGGAGCACTGCAGCATGTTGTAGCTCCCTCTCTCACCCCGGATTGCTACAATGCGGTGCTCGCTCGGTGCATGGAGACGACGGTTGT
Source organism: Betaproteobacteria bacterium (assembly GCA_016183615.1). Taxonomy (GTDB): domain Bacteria; phylum Pseudomonadota; class Gammaproteobacteria; order Burkholderiales; family UBA6910; genus JACPEG01. The sequence goes on along the minus strand of JACPEG010000063.1, from coordinate 33,226 downwards.
AGCTCCCTCTCTCACCCCGGATTGCTACAATTCGGCAATCAACCTTGCCTGTTCATACTCTGTTGTAGCTCCCTCTCTCACCCCGGATTGCTACAATTGACCGCCCCGAAAGCCCCGCCCAGCTTTGGCTGGCGGGGCTTTTTCCTTGAAAATCCCTCTATTAAAACAGCAGCAATTGGTTGGCCTTGACCGCTTTTTCCTGAAAAAGTGGCAGCCCAACTAGGAGCCTCATGCTCGCGAACTGCTTTTCGGTCACGGTCAGGCAGCGCACCGACCCGTCGGGTGGCAGGTTGTCGATCAAGCGCTTCATGTGCTTTTCCTCGGCGTCGTTGCCGTTGAGGATGCGCCCGTACACCGAGAACTGGATCATGTCGTAACCGTCGTTGATAAGAAAGCGGCGGAATACCGTATAGGCGCGGCGCTCAGCCTTGGTGACGACTGGAAGATCGAAGAACACGAGCAAGCGCATGTATCGTCGCGTTCCCGCGCCCATGCGTCACATCTCGCGGTTATGCTGCCGCAGGCCGATGATCGTTGGGAGTTCCAGCGCGCTCTTGGCCCCGCCTTCATAGATCCGCGCAAGGCTTTCCACGGCGTGTTCAATGGCATCCAGGGCGGACATCACGCCGCGCGGTGTCGCCATATCCACGTTAAGCAAGCCAACCAGCGCGGCCTTGTCCGCTGGTTGCAGCTCGGCGTTATTCGGCGCGCGATGCTTGGCGACATAGAGATCGACCAGCGGTCGAAAGGGCTCGATGATGTCGTCGGCAAGATTGAAAGCGTTCTGCTCGCTGGCGTGATACAGCCCAATCGAAGGCAGCAGACCATGCGCCACCAAACCGCGGGCGATCGTACCGCGCAGGACCGCGTAGCCGTAATCCAGCGCGGCGTTGGCCCAATGTTCTTGGCCACGCCGAAAGTTCTTGTCGAAGAGCTTGGCGAAGTAAAATGCCGCTGCCTGAGCCTCCATGTTCTCGCTGTCGCCTGAGCGCACGCGACGCGCGTAGGAGTCCAGCCGGTCTGCGCCCTCCGCGCCCGCGAGCGTAAGACACGCAGCCTGATTGGCGATCTTCCGGCGCACGATCACGGCCCAAGCCTGTTTGGCAAGTGGACGCGGCATTTCCAATTGCAGGCGCAACCAGCGTGTGGCGCGGGAATGAGTGAGAAAAGGCAGGAAAACGCCGTTGGGGTGGTGCGTATCGCTCGTGGCAAACAGGCTGATACCATACTCGCCGCAGGCCGAGAGCACCGGATGCGTGAGCGTGATTTCGCGATGATTGAGCACGATCACCGCGATGTCCTCGAATGGCACGAAAGCCGTTTCCTCCTGTTCGATGGCCAGCGAATAATGCTCGCGCCGCAATTTTGCGGGGCGCGAGACAACCACGCTACGCCAGACCACGGCGTTTCTCCCAACGTGCGGGGTAGAGGTTGCCGAGAACGTCAACGTGGAATTTTTCGACCGCCTGCGCGGTTTTCACGCCGATACTCGGAATCTCCCCCTTTTCGTTGGCTCTCTTGTGACTTTCCTTGTTGCGATCATGTAATAAGAGAGTGATGTTGTAGGGATTGGGCGGACCTCCATAACCCCGAAAGTATCCAAGGATCGCCTCGTTCCCTCTAAGCGTGACTCTCACTAGGTCACTTGGGTGCAGTGAAAACAGAAATCGGTAGCTTTCATCGACCTGCGTTTTGCCATCGGCAGTACAACTTGGCAAAGCCTTCGCTACTCTATGATGCGCGTATGCAGGCACAAGGTAGAACCTGTCCGCCTTGGTGAACACATCCACACGCAGCAGGCTGTCGTTCTTGGCGATGCCGCCGCGCACCGGGATGCCCGACAGTTTGTCGATCACCACGGTGACGGTGCGCACGATGGGGCCGGTGGGATTGCCGTCACGGTCTGGTTTGCGTAGCGGGTTGTCGAGGGGGAAAGCTTTGTCGCCCTTGCCGCCATGTTTCTCAAGCCTGGCACGGATGGCGGCGTACAGTTTTTCGTTGCGGTGCGGGTCGATCAGATTGTCGATGTCCTTCAGCGTCAGGCTGGCGAGCGGCACCTTTTGGGCTACACCGCCCTGCGCCTTTAGGTGCTCGGGCTGGGCATAGATAGTGTCCTTGTGCGCCGCGCCACCGTTGCGCCGCTGCGGCGCGCGCGAGACGAATAGTGGTCGCAGTGCCTCCAGTGCCTCTGGCGAGTAGGTGCCGAGGCGCTCCATTTGCGCATGGAGCAGCACAGGATCATCGATTTTCAGTCGAGCCTCCAATTCCTCACGGAAGTGAGGCCAAGGGTCGGGAAAGTGGTGCCGCAATTGCTGGAACATTGCTGGATTCACGATCTCGCCGGTCTCCATGTCCACGAACCCATCGCGCACCTGATCGAGTTCCTTGCGCCGGGAGTAGTCGGATAGGCGCTTGACCATGCTGTGGCTGCATGCAGCTACTACGGCGGCATCGAGTGCATGGTGCCGATCGCTGTCGCTACGGACTTTGATCAGCCCCCAGCGCGTACGCAGAAAAGAGGTGAGCTGACCGCTGACTACAACGCAGCGCTTTGCACTGCTGTCGTCGGCGAGTTGCAGGTAACGCTCGACATAGTTCTTGAAGAAGCGGCAAATGTACCGGGTGTCGTGGAGGTTGCGCTCCCGAAATTCCTCTGCCTCCTTGCCGCTAAAGTCCTTGCGCAACAATCGGCTGCGCTTGGCGAGGCGGTAAGCCTTGTTCGATTCGACGAAAGCGACAAATTGCCGCCAACGTTCGCTGTTCTCTGCGCCGCCCAGATATTCGTAGGGTGTGCGGTTCCCTTTGTCGCGGTTCTCTTTGGCATGCGCAAGGACCTTGTTGTTCTTGCTGTCGTCAAAGCTGCGCGACCAGGGCAGGGCGTGATCGACTTCGACGTACCCGGGTTCCAGTAGGCGGTCGATATCGATGCGCGTGACCGAATAGGCGCACTTGCCTTGCTGTTCGCGATACAGCCGCCATTTCTCGAATTCCAGACCCTTGGGCGGTTGACCGAACTGCTCAGCGAACATCGCCTTGTCCTTGTCGTTGTTCTCCCGGTATTCGGCCTGCGCCCTCTGAATGTCTTGGCGACCCTCAATGTACTTGCCTTGATCTGTCCAGTGACCTCTTAACGGCTTCGACAAATCCCTTGCCATTTCGATATGTACCGCATGAGGTGCACCGCATTCGCGGATAAGCGCATTCACCACCTTGCGCGCCTGATTGAGCGCGCGCAGCACCACGGGGTTGCGTGGAATGTCCATGTCTTCGCTGAATAACATGCGCCCGCTCTTGTCGCGCCGTGAATAGAACGGCGGCAGGTATTTGTGCGTGCCTTCGCCAGCCTTGAATAGCTGGCTGTGGTGATAGCCGGCCTTCTCGCAAGCTTCGTAGTGGCGCAGACCGGCTTCCATGTGTGGCACGATCCGGCGCAGCGCCTTAAGCGACAGGGCGTGGAACTTGTCGAAACGGATGTTAAGCAGCACATCGATCATCTTCTCGGCGCTCGGCAAAGGGAGTTTGCGCAACTCGGCAGCGATTTCGTCGTCCTCTTTAAACACGCTCAATACCCAAGCAATCTGGTCGAGCAATTCCGGTTGTCCTTCCAACGCGGCTATCGATATTCTTTGCCATTCAATTTCCAACCCCCCGTCCTTCAGCATTTTGCGCAGCATTTGCCAAGCGGGTAGCTTCACCAACGAGGATGTTTCGGGATCTTTGGCTTTCTCCTCGGCCTTCTGTTTCTCGCTGGGGTAGGACAGTCCGGTGAAACGGAATGAGTCGGGCAGGCACCCAGCCTTCACCAGCGCGCTGCGCAGCCGCTTATAGGTGAAGTCGCTATCGTAGGTGTAGGGTAGCGGCAGGGCGATTTTCCGCTCTTGCTCGTTCAGCGGCCGTGTGCTGCCGTCCACGACGATACTCAGATTGTTGAGTTGCGTCAGCCAGACCTGACGTTCGGCGGTGAAGCTCGCTTTGGGCGCGCGGTACTCCTCCTTTTCGAATGTGCATTTGCCGAGCATCTTCAGAAGATCCCCCCCGGCCAGCGCCGGCTTTTGCGCCCAAAAGAGACCGCTCTTGCGGTCGCCGTTGCCGAGAACGGCTGATTCGAGTGCCGCGCCCGTACGCGGATTGCCCAGTTCGCGCTGTCGCTTAAACAGCAGCGCCAACTCCTTGCTGAGCAAATCGCGGGAGAGCGCCTTGCTGTAATCGCCCTGCTTGTTGCGTTGGGCTTCGGGGAACTCCGACAGCACCATTTCGGCAGCGCTACGATAGCCTTTCTCTTGCATCAGCTTCGCAGTCCCTGCGAGACCTTGCTTGACCTTGCCGCCTTCGCCCTTAGCATCCAACTCGGCTTTTCTTTCCTCCGCGCGGCTGGTCCAGTGAAAGCCTCTGTGCTTGCACAGGTGGTAGATCACCCGTGCCCATTCCTCGGCGGTCAGTGGGCGGTCGAGCCCGTCCACCCGCAATTGCCACAGCGATTGGTGAAACGGTTGCTGTGCTTGAAACATGCGGGCGTTCTCGATCAGGCCTTCACGTTTCAGCAGCCTCGCCACTTTGGTTAGCCGCCAGACACGGCGGCGCAGACGGCGGCGCATTAGCCTTGCCGTGCGGCGCACCAAGTTGAGGGAATCTCCCTCCTTGGCGGTCTCAGCCTTGTCAAAGGCACGTACTCCGAGGGCCACGATCCGGTCGGGCGCGAGTACAGCCCATCCAACAGACGCGATACCGATATCCAGTCCTATAGTGAGCGAATCGGCAGGCTTGACAGACATGGGTTCCTCCCCAATACTTAAAACCGTTGTAGCTATCCGGGGTGAGAGCCGTTGCTACAATAAGGCTTAATCGAAAGATTAAGTTCGTACCCGCCCGGTGGGTAATCATTCTAGGATGATTACCCACCGGGCTTTTCATTTGGCGGGCATGTTTCGGATCATGATGTCAGCGGCCCGGGTTGGAGTCAATTATCGGTGACAGTCTGGTATCCGATAATATCCAGGGGTCGGTGAGTCGAATTAGTTTGAGTTTGAGCAACCTCCGCTGACTTAAGGAACTGGAACTTCCCTCAGCGCTCTTCGTCGCATGACCCTCTCCTCCCGCACCGACGCCCAGCGCCGGGCCGATGAAATCCGGGTGTTCCAGCACGAGCTGGAGCGCCTGGAGCGCGACGGCGTGCTGGCGCTGACCGAGGCCCAGCGCAAGGCGGTCGCCGACCACCACGCGGGCCTGCTCGCGCAATTCGCCCGCGATTTCGACATTGACCGCGACGTGCAGGCGAAGCAGCTTTCGCTCGGCATGCGCATCGCCTCCTTCCTCGGCGCGCTGGCGCTGGCGGCGAGCGTGTTCTTCCTGTTCTATCAGTTCTGGGGCCAGTTCACGGAAGCCGTCCAGGTGACGATTCTCCTTGGCGCGGTGCTCGGCACCTTCCTCGCCACGGTCTGGATCCAGGGGCGCGATGCCTCGGGCTACTTCACCAAGCTCGCGGCGATGGTGGCGTTCGTCTGCTTCGTGCTCAACGTCGCCATGCTGGGGCAGATCTTCAACATCACGCCCTCGGACAAGGCGCTCATTCCGTGGGCGGCGCTGGCATTCCTGCTCGCCTACGCCTGCGACCTGCGGCTGCTGCTGGCGGCGGGGATTCTCTGCGTCATCGCCTTCGTGTCGGCGCGCACCGGGACCTGGAGCGGGATGTACTGGATTTACTTCGGGTTGCGCCCGGAGAATTTCTTTCCCGCTGCGGTCGCGCTGTTCCTGGTGCCGTCGTTCATTTCGCACCGGCGCTTCCCCGGCTTTGCGGCGATCTACCGGGTGTTCGGGCTGCTGACGCTGTTTCTGCCCGTGCTGGTGCTCGCCCACTGGGGCGATGCGAGCTACCTGGACCTCGATCCCGACTTCATCGAGGGCTTCTACCAGGTCTGCGGCTTCGGCCTGAGCGCGGCGGCCATCTGGCTCGGCGCGCGGCAGGGCTGGCCCGGGGTGGTGAACACGGCGCTGGTGATGTTCGTGATCTTCCTCTATTCGAAATTCTTCGACTGGTGGTGGGAGATCATGCCCAAATATCTCTTCTTCCTGGTGCTGGGGATCGCCTCGGTGCTCCTGATCCTGGTGCTGCGGCGGCTGCGCGCCCGGGGCCTTGGCGTCACGGGAGGGCGCGCGCCATGATCGCCTGGTCCCGCCGCCGCACGCTCATCGCCGGTGCGGCGCTGATCGTCCTCACCAATGCGGTGGCGCTCGGAGGAGTGGCCTGGAACCGCAGCGCGCCCGAGAGCAGCCTGCGGCTCACCCAGCGCGAGCTGTGGCTGCCCTGGGGCTGGGGCTTCGAGGCGGAGAACAGCGGGCTGGCGCTGCGGCTGGTGTGGCGGGCGCCGGCCGCGGGCACCGAGGAGAAGCCTGCCCACGACATGTCCTACCTGATGATCGGCGGCGCGCCGGCGTGGCTCGACGAGGTCAAGCTCGCGGAGTTGGGCTTCGACGTGTCCCGGTCGGAGGATTCGACGACGGACCGGGCGCGATTCGAAAAGCAGCTTCCGCGGGAAGTGCTGCTGGTGCTGGAATTGGATGGTCCGGCGTACCGGCAGTCCCTCGAGCGCACGCGGAAATTCGCCGAGGCCGAGAAGGCGCTCCTCGCCGCCAATCCCGGAAAGAAGGAATTCGAGGAGCGCGCCAGGCGGGCGCGGGAGCAGTTCGGCCGGGAGGAAGGGGAAGCGAGCCGCCTGTTCGCGGTGGACGCGAGCCTTGATGCCGCGGCGCTGCGTGCGAAGTATTCCGACCGGTCCCGCTACGCCCTCGTGCGCGGCCAGGTGCGGCCGCAATTCGCCGGCTACGGCAAGAGCACCCGCCTCGCGGGATATGTCAGCAGGCTCAGCGTCGAGAGCGTGAACGTGCCCCACGAGTTCCGTGGGGTGCTGGAGCCGGTGCTGCAGCGCGGTGCCGGTAGCCCGAGCGTGAGCCCGAGCATGAAGGCGGCGCCGTTTGAGGCCACCGTGGCCTTCGGCCGGCGCTTCGAGCCGTGGATGACGGCGGCGGCGCGGGGGGCGGGGGCGGCGGGGCAGGCGTTGGGGCCACGTCAGTGACTGGATTCCTATTTCACCCCCATCCCGACCTTCCCCCATCAAGGGGAAAGGAGCCCGGTAATCTACGACTCGTTACTGCAGTGCAGCGATCGGAAGATACAAGGTTAACGTCCCAATCGCCTTGAGTATTGTTGCCTCCGTTCCTGAATTCGGGCAATCTGAGATTGGCCCTGCCGAGGTTCCCCAGGCGCCATAACCGCAGGGAAGGTGTCATTCCTCCGTTTTGTAGATAAACATGAGCCGCGACTATTCATTGCCAGACGACCGCGTGCCAGCCCGAACCGGCGCCGGCGAAGCGCGCGAGTTCGGCGCCGCCGATGCCCGCACGCGGGACCGGAGCATGCTGGTATTCATGGAGCAGGTGAAACTGCTCTACACCCAGGCGACGGTGTCCCAGACGGTCGCCATGTTGAACGCCCTGGTGCTTGCCGTGGTCCTGTGGCCGGTGGTCGATCACGCGATAGTCGCGGTCTGGCTTGCCACCATCGTCATCGCCTCAGCCGCGCGGCTGGCCCTGGCCTGGCGATTCGAGCACGCGTCCCTCGACGTGAATTCGATTCCGTATTGGCACAACTCGTTCCTGATCGGCGTGGCCCTGTCGGGTTGCGTGTGGGGAGCGAGCGCAGTCCTGATTTTTCCCGAGCACTCGGTCCCGCATCAGCTGTTTCTGGTCTTCGTGCTGGGCGGAATGACCGCGGGAGCCGTCTCGGCCCTGTCATCCCTGCAGACCGCGTTCCTGCTGTTTCTCGTTCCAACGCTGATCCCGATCGCGATCCGGATGTTGATCGTGGGGGACGAGATTCACCTGGCCATGGGCTGGATGATCGCCGTCTACGTCGTGGCGATGATTCTGATATCGAGGCGCCTCGGCCATGTTCTCGAAGAGTCCCTTTATCTGCGGTACGAGAACGCGGCGCTGGTGGCCAGCCACAACCGGGTGAGGGATCGGGCGGATATCCTCGAGGCCGAATTGTCGCTCGAGATCGCCAGCCGCAAGCAACGCGGCAAACAATAGTTCGGAATCGAATAACTCCTGTCCCGCCGGCTGCGCCACCCTGGCCCGGGCCGGGCACCGACCGTATCCCTTGAAGTCCGGCCCGGGGTTGGACTATACCGATACTGCGGACGGATGGATCGGTTGTCTTAACCTGCCCCATCAAATGGGTATTCCCTTACTGCCCGTTCACCCGCCGTGCCTTGGTTCCGGGCATGCTTTCCCCAAGGAGGTAGCCATGATTTCCCTGAATCTTCGGCGTGCATCATCGAAGGCGGCCGGCTTACTGGCGATCCTCGCCTTGTCCGCCGTGTTGCCGGCCTTCGGCGACGAGACCTGCAACTCGCCCTATATCGCCAAGCTCATCAAGGGACAGGAGGATTACGTCTACGTCTGGACGCTGGGCGTGGAGGGCCTCGGCGACGGCTCGGACAAGCTGGTGACGGTGGACGTCAGTCCCCGTTCAAAAAATTACGGCAAGGTGATCCATCAGGTTTCGGTCGGCTCGCGCGGCGAGGCCCACCACATGGGCTTCACCGACGATCGGCGCCACATCTGGGCGGGCGGCCTGGCGGGGAGCGAGGTCTACGTGTTCGACATCGCCGCCAACCCCGCCAAGCCCAGGCTGGTCAAGACCATCGCCGATCTCGGGGACAAGACCGGCTACATCGGGCCCCACACCTATTACGCGCTGCCGGGCCGGATGCTGATCCAGGCGCTGTCCAACACCAGGGACAAGGGAGGCGTCACGGGGATGGCGCTCTACAACAATAAGGGGGATTTCATCGCGAGCTACCCCATGCCGGTCGAGGGCGGCGGCGACGGCTACGGCTACGACCTTCAGGTGAATCCCAGGAAGAACGTGCTGCTCACCTCGAGCTTCACCGGGGCCGCGAACTACCTGCGGCCCCTCGGGGAACTGGTCAAGGACCCGGAGGCGATGAAGCGCTTCGGCAATACCATGGTGCTGTGGGATCTGAAGGCGATGAAGCCGAAGAAGATCTTCAGCGTTCCCGGCGCGCCCCTCGAGATCCGCTGGTCGCTGAAACCCGGGGACAACTGGGCCGTGACGGCGGCGGCGCTGACCTCGAAGCTCTGGCTGGTGAAGCAGGATGCGCAGGGCGAGTGGCAGGCGAAGGAAGTGGCCACCATCGGCGACCCGGCCAAGATTCCGCTGCCCGTGGACATCAGCATCACCCGCGACGGCAAAGGCCTCTGGGTCAACACCTTCATGGACGGCAAGACCCGTTACTTCGATCTTTCCGACCCGGAGGCGCCGAAGCAGACCTACGAGAAGCAGACCGGCCGGCAGGTCAACATGATCTCCCAGAGCTGGGACGGCAAGCGGGTCTACATCACTTCTTCGCTGCTTGCCAACTGGGACAAGGCGGGCGCGGACAACGAGCAGTTCCTGCGGGGGTTCACCTGGGACGGCAAGGAGCTGAAACAGGTGTTCGAGGTGGATTTCACCAAGGAGAAGCTGGGCCGGGCGCACCACATGAAGCTGGGATCGAAGGCGCTGCGCAGCGCGTACCGGGCGCCCGACAGTCCCCCGAAACTCGCGAGCGCCCGTTAGCCTGAAGGGAGACGCCGCATTCACGCTACGCCAGCCGCCGGGCTGGCGTGGTTTTTCCCCGACGGGATGCTAATCCGCAACCTACCGAGCGTTCGTAAATCACTGACGCTCGGCCCCCTCACCCCCGGCCCCTCTCCCACGGGGGGAGAGGGGAGATTCGCGCGGGGAATGGGTTGTCACCCGTTTCCCGAATCCACAATAAGGGCCCGGATGACCGTGCTTCGATTCCTGGCGTTGGCGCTGGCCTGGCTCGCCGCCGGGCCGGTGTCGGCCCATCAGACGGACGCGCTTCTTCCGGACCTGGATTACGCGCCTCCGGCGCCGGGCACCTATCCGCTCCACCGGATCATGCGCGCGCCCGACGGCCCGGTGCTGGATGTGGAGGGCCGGGTGCGGCCCCTGTCACGCTTTACCCGGGGCCGGATCACCCTGCTCGGCTTCATCTACACCGCGTGCCGCGACCCCGATGGCTGTCCGCTCGCCTATCGGGTGTTCGATCTCCTGAAGAAAGAGATCGAGGCCGCTCCCGCCCTGCACGGCAAGGTGCGGCTCGTGACCTTGAGCTTCGATCCGGCGCGGGACACGCCGTCGGTCATGAGACATTACGGCGGGAGCCGGATCAGGGAAGGCGAGGGGCTGAGCTGGTATTTCCTCACCACGCGGTCCGCGCGCGATCTGCTGCCGCTGGTGGAGGGCTTCGGACAGGACGTGCGCCAATCGGTGGATCGGTCGAGCGGCAGGCCGGTGCGGGAGCTTTCCCACGTGCTCAAGGTATTCCTGATCGACCGCTCCGGCTACGTCCGGGAAATCTACACCTCGACGTTCCTGCATCCGCGCACCGTCCTGAGCGACATCGAAACGCTGTTGATGGAGCGGGACTGAGGAGGCGGGCGAAGATCAGAAACCCCGCAGGTCGCCGGTGGCCGTCCCGACGCGACGCCGCTGGCTTTCCGCGTCCCGGCCTGCGCCGGGGCGATGGGGGTTTCCTGCCGGCGCGGGTTTTGCCGCCAAAGGATTGGGGACCTTCGCGACCATCCCCGCCTCAGCGCTCCGGTCCGCAGCGCTCGTCCTGGCAGAGATTCACCTCCACCGTGACGTGCTGGAGCTCGGCGGCTTCGGCGAGCAATCTCTTGTAGTAGGCGGCGGGCTGGGGGTCGTCGGTGACGATGGAGAGGATGCAGCCGTAGCTTCCCGGGCCCAGGCGCCACAGGTGCAGGTCGGCGATGCGGTTGTCGCGATCGCTCTCGATCAGGCGCGAGATGCGCTCGACCAGCTTCGAGTTTTCCTCGGCGTCCAGCAATACCTGCCCGCTGTCGCGGATCAGCCCCGCCGACCAGCGGGCGATCAGCGCCGCGCCGACGATCCCCATGGCCGGGTCCATCCACAGCCAGCCGAGAAGCTTCCCGGAAAGCAGCGCAATGATGGCGAGCACCGAAGTCAGCGCGTCGGCCAGCACGTGGAGATAGGCGGCGCGCAGGTTGTGGTCGTGGGCGTGATGGTGATGATGTCCCGCTTCATCCCCGTGGTGATCGTGGTGCTCGTGCCCGCCGAACTGCAGGATCACAGCGCTTGCCACGTTGACCAGCAGTCCCAGGACCGCGACGGCAATGGCTTCGTCGAAGCGGACGGAGATCGGAGTGATCAGCCGGTCCACCGACTGGTAGACCATCATCACGGCGATCATGGCGAGAAATACCGCGCTGGTGTAGGCGGCGAGCGGTCCCACCTTGCCGGTGCCGAAGGTGAAGCGCACGTTACTGGCGTGGCGGCGGGAAAACGCATAGGCGTAGGCCGCGATGCCCAGCGCCGCGGCGTGGGAGCCCATGTGCCAGCCGTCGGCAGTGAGGGCCAGGGACCCGGTGAGGTAGCCCGTCACCAGCTCCACCGCCATGGTGATGAGCGTCAGCCAGAACACGAACAGGGTGCGGCGCTCGGCCGATTGCTGGGAGGCGAGGCTGTAGTCGTGGTCGTGGCGAAGGTGTTCGAGGGAGCGGGCGTGCATGGGCGAATCAGTTCCGGTACGTAGACACCTGTAGGGATGATTCTACCAGCAGGTCGCGAATGAATTCGCTCCTACAGATTGACCGGCGGAACGGGCGTTGCCCTTCCGCCCTACGATGACCGATGGATGCCGTAGGTCGGAACCGCGCAGCGGGTTCCGCCGGTGCACCGAACCGCGAATGCGGGTTTCACCAATTCGATTGACCGGCGGAACGGGCGTTGCCCTTCCGCCCTACGATGACCGATGGATGCCGTAGGGCGGAACCGCGCAGCGGGTTCCGCCGGGTGCGGGAACGGAGCAATGGGCTCCGGCGGTTGGGATTTTTGGTGCAACCCCTACGCGGTTGCACCCTACAGGAAAACCGCCAGTACCCCGGTGTAGCCGTAGAGGCGGTTGAAGGAGATCTCACCGTTGCAGAAAAACCCGGTGAGCGGCACGTCGCCGAGTTCCTCGCGGATGGTTTTCAGTTCCTCGGAATGCTCGCCGAACATGTGCTTGCCGCGCCCCACGCAGGAGTAGTACACGCTTCCCCGGGGCTGGCCCGGGACCCGGCCCTTGAGATCCCGCAGCATGCGCTGCAGGTCTTTCATTGCATTTGCGGGGTCGCGCCGGCAGAACTGGATGAGCTGGCCGGTCTCGAGATGCTCGCCGATGGCGAGCAGCCGGTTGCGGGGGTCGATGCCGACCACGTTGCGCACCAGGTAGTCGCCGGTGTCCGAGCCGCGCACCGGCAGCGCCGCGCCGACGTAGCGGGCGGCGCGGTTGAGGTCCCGGGCCAGCACGTCGCCGATTTCCTCGAAGAACACGTCGAGGGCCGGCTTGTGGCTGAGGGTCATGATGATGTTCTCCCGGCACTCGGTGATCTCGTACATCTTGCCGAAGGGCGCGCAGCTCTGGGTGAGGTTGGTGGCGACCGCCACCTCCGGCGAGAACAGCACCCCGGAAACGCCCCCTTCGGTCACTTCCTCGGCGACCTGCGCGTAGGCGCCCCGGGAGGAGGTGATGCCGCCCACCAGGAATCCGTCGTTGGCCGCCGCCGCCAGGTCGCAGATCAGCTCGGGGACCTTCTGGTTGCGCGGGTCCGCGTGGACGATGCCGAAGCGGCTCTGGGTATCCCGGATCCAGTCCCGGTGCTCCCGCAGGAAGGGCTTGAGATCGTCGTCCACCGTGCCGAACACCCGGAACGAGCCCTCGGGGAAGGCGCCGGCCATGACGCTGATGGCGGGCTCCTCATGGTATTCCTGGCTCACGCCGCAGATGCCCAGGCCCACCGAGCCCACCCAGTGGGGAATATTCGTCGAGTCCCGGAAATAATGAACGATATTGGGCAGTTCCCCGGCCAGCTCGTCGCTCACGTAGAGGAACCCCAGGTTGGCCGAAGGCGGGAGCGAGCGCAGCTGCTCCAGGCAGCGCGACGCGGCGGAGAGCCAGTTGCTGCCGCCGGCGTGGGCGGAGATGAAACGTTCCAAGGAGTGCCTCGGCAGGGAGCGCCGGTTTCGGGCGGCGCCCCGGAATTTGACCCTATAATAGGCCTGCGCCTCAAAGGGGGCCGGCTTATACCGGAAACAGGACCTTGATTAATTCTACGACATTCTGGGGCGACGTCACGGGCTACTTCTGGCAGGAGGAGGCCCCCTACGTGCTCGGGATGGTGGTACTCCTCGCGCTGGTGCTTTTCCGCTTCCGGCCCGAGGACCGCCGTCCCCTTTACAACACCTTGGGGTTTTACCTGATCGCGTTCGCCGGGCAGTTTGTGAGCGCGATCTTCTACGCCCTCAACATGAAGACGGGGGCGGCGGTGCTTCACGAGGCCTTCGTCATCGCCGGCGGCGTGGCGGTGATCCGGCTGTGGGGAGCGCTGGTTTTCCGGGTGCTGCTGCCGGCGGCGCGGCTCGTGCCCCCCGGCATCCTGGAAGACATCCTGGTGATGATGGCCTACATCGCCTGGGGCATGGTGCGGCTGCGCTACGCCGGGCTCGACCTGTCGGGCATCGTCACCACCTCCGCGGTCATCACCGCCGTGATCGCCTTCTCCATGCAGGACACGCTGGGCAACATCCTGGGCGGCATCGCCTTGCAAATGGAAAACTCCATCGAGATCGGGGACTGGATCAAGGTGGACGACGTGACCGGGAAGGTGGTCGACATCCGCTGGCGCTCCACCGCCATCGAGACCCGCAACTGGGAGACGGTGGTGATCCCCAACAGCCAGCTCATGAAGAACAGGTTCGTGATCCTGGGTCGCCACGGCGACCAGCCGACCCAGTTGCGGCGCTGGGTGTGGTTCAACGTGGACTTCAGCGTCGCTCCCGCGCGAGTGTGCAGCGTGGTGGAGTCGGCGGTCCGGGGCGCCGAGATTCGCAACGTCGCGGGCCAGCCCGAGCCCAATTGCGTGCTCATGGATTTCGATCACGGCTACGGGCGCTACGCGCTGCGCTACTGGCTCACCGATCTGCTGCCGGACGATCCCACGGACGGCGCAATCCGGGCCCACATCTACGCGGCGCTCAACCGCGCCGGCATCCGGCTGGCGGTGCCCGAGTACAACATCCACACCGTCAAGGAGGGCGAGAAGCACGTGGAGGCCGTTCGCAGCCGGGAAATGGTGCGCCGGATCGAGGCGCTGCGGCGGGTCGACCTCTTCAGCAAGCTCTCCGAGGATGAGCTGAAGTCGGTGGCCGATGGCCTGAAATATTCGCCGTTCGCCCACGGCGACACCATCATGCGCCAGGGCGACACCGCCCATTGGCTCTACATCATTACCGCCGGGGAAGCCGACGTGTACCTGGAGGCGCCGGGACAGGACCGGCGCCACCTCACCACGCTTCCCGAGGGCAGCATGACCGGGGAAATGGGGCTTATGACGGGCGCGCCGCGCAGGGCGACCGTGATCGCCCGCAGCGACGTCGAGTGTTACCGGCTCGACAAGTCGACATTCGAGAATATCCTGCGCTCGCGCCCCGCCATTGCCGATGAGATTTCGCAGATCCTGGCGTTGCGGAGCGCGGCGCTGGAGGTTGCCCAACAGGATCTGGGGGCTCAGGCCGGTGTTCGGCAACCGGTCCCGCAGCACGGCGAGATCCTCGGCAAGATCAGGAAATTTTTCGGACTGTCGCCGGGTTGATACGCACTGTCCGGCATTTCCCGCTGGTCCTGGCATTCCTTCTTGTTCTGCCCGCCGGCTTGGCCCGGGCCGGACAGGACCCCGCCATCGCGGCCTCCCATCCGCTCGCCGCGGAGGCGGGGCGCGAAGCGCTGGCCAAAGGCGGCAACGCGTTCGACGCGGCGGTGGCGGTGGCGGCGGCCCTCGCCGTGGTGGAGCCCTACAGCTCCGGGCTCGGCGGCGGGGGATTCTTCCTTCTGCACCGGGCTTCCGACGGTTTCGAGGTCATGGTGGATGGCCGGGAGACGGCGCCGGGGCGGGCCTCGGTCAGTCTTTACCTCGATTCAAAGGGAGAACCGGTGCCGGGCGCGACCCTGAACGGCCCCAAAGCGGCGGCCATTCCCGGAACCCCGGCGGCGCTCGTATACCTCTCCCGGAAATACGGGAAGCTTCCCCTGGCGGTGAGCCTGGATCCGGCCATCGGCCTTGCAAGGGAGGGCTTCCGGGTCGATTCCCGTCTCGCCGAGACGGCCCGGCATCACGAGGGCAAACTTCGGGCGTATTACGAAACGGCCCGCGCCTTCCTGCGCGGCGGGCTTCCTCCCCGCGCCGGCGAGCTGTGGCGACAGCCGGAGCTCGCGGCGACGCTGGAGGCGCTGGCGAAGGTCGGCCACGACGGCTTCTACGGCGGCGAAGTGGCGGCCAAGCTCGTGGAATCTGTACAGAAGGCGGGCGGGGTGTGGGAAGCGAAGGACCTGGAGGGCTATCGCGTGAAAGAGCGCCGCCCGGTGAAGATTGCCCACCGCGGCGCCTTGATCACCACCGCGCCGCTCCCATCCTCGGGCGGGCTCACGCTGGCCCAGGCCCTGAACATCCTGGACGCGCTTCCCGGCTCCTGCCCGGTGGACGCGGAAGGGGATCACCTGGTGGTGGAAGCGCTGCGCCGGGCCTACGAGGACCGGGCCCGCTTCCTGGGAGATGCCGATTTCGTCGCCATTCCCGGGGCGCGGCTTTCGAGCAGGGAATATGGTCATGAACGGGCGCGCTCGATCGACCGCGATCGGGCGACGCCGAGCCGCGGGCCGGGCGAGACGCCCAAGGCGGGCGCCCAGACCACCCATTTCTCCATCATCGACGCCGACGGCAACCGGGTGGCGGCGACGCTTACCCTCAACACCTTCTTCGGTTCCGGATTCGTTGCCGGCGACACCGGCGTGCTGCTCAACAACGAGATGGACGACTTTACGCTGCGGCCGGGGGTGGCCAACGTGTACGGGCTCGAGGGGAGCGCGGCCAACGCCATCGGGCCCGGCAAGCGCCCGCTCTCCAGCATGAGCCCGGCGTTCGTGGAGGACCAGCGTGGCGTGCTGGTGCTGGGAACGCCCGGGGGCTCCCGCATCATTTCGATGGTGTTGCTGGCAATCCTGGAGTATCGGCAGGGCACGGACCCGGAGCAGGTGGTGGCGCGCCCGCGCTACCACCACCAGTATCTGCCCGACCGGCTGGAAGTGGAACCGGAAGGATTTGCGCCGGAGTGGACCGCGACCATGCGCGGGAAAGGGCACGAGGTGCGCGTCGCACCGCGCAAGTGGGGCAACATGCAGGCCGTGTTCCAGGACAAGCACACGGGCAAGCGGGTCGCGCTCAACGATCCGCGTGGCGCGGTCTACACGCGGTACTAGCCTGGCTCAAGGGGCCGCGCCAAATCCTGTATCATTGCGGTTTCCAAAGAGCAGTGCATATTTCAGCGGCATGAAGACGACCTTCCTGGATTTCGAGCAGCCGATCGCCGAGCTGGAGGCCAAGATCGAGGAACTGCGCTACGTGCAGGACGATTCCGCCCTCGACATCTCGGAAGAGATCAGGCGGCTGCAGAAAAAAAGCCAGACCCTGACGAAGGACATCTATTCCAAGCTCACGGCCTGGCAGATCTCGCAGGTGGCGCGCCATCCCCAGCGCCCCTATACCCTGGATTACGTGAGCAACCTGTTCACCGACTTCGAGGAGCTGCACGGGGACCGCGCGTTCGCGGACGATCCGGCCATCGTCGGCGGGCTCGCCCGCTTCAACCAGCAGTCGGTGATGGTGATCGGCCACCAGAAGGGCCGGGACACCAAGGAGAAGATCCACCGCAACTTCGGGATGCCGCGGCCCGAGGGCTATCGCAAGGCCCTGCGCCTGATGCGCCTCGCCGAAAAGTTCGGAACGCCGATCATCACCTTCATCGACACGCCCGGGGCCTACCCCGGCATCGGCGCGGAGGAGCGCGGCCAGTCCGAGGCCATCGGCCGCAATCTCTACGTGATGGCGGAGCTCAAGGTGCCGGTCATCTGCACCGTCATCGGGGAGGGCGGGTCCGGGGGGGCGCTCGGCATCGCGGTGGGCGACCAGGTGATGATGCTGCAGTACGCCACCTACTCGGTGATCTCCCCCGAGGGCTGCGCCTCCATCCTGTGGAAAAGCGCGGAGCAGGCGCCCGAGGCGGCGGACGCCATGGCCATCACCGCCAACCGCCTCAAAACCCTGGGTCTCATCGACAAGGTCATCGGCGAACCCCTGGGCGGCGCCCACCGGGATCATCCGGCCGCGATGCAGGCCGTGAAAAAGGCGCTGCAGGAGGCTCTGCGGCAGGTGCAGGAAATGTCCACCGAGACCCTGCTCAAGACCCGGTTCGAGCGGCTCATGGGCTATGGCAAGTTCAAGGAAATCTCCGGCGACTGATCCCGCCGGCGAAGTCGCGGAAATTTTCCGGGAGCAGGTGCCGCGAGGTCGACGTGTGGCGGTTGCCCTGAGTGGCGGCATCGATTCGGTGGTTCTGCTCGATGTCCTGGACCGGGCTGCCCGCGGGCACCGATTCCAGCTCTCCGCCCTGCACGTCAATCACGGCATCAGCTCCAACGCGTTTCGCTGGGAACGGTTCTGCCGCGACCTGTGCCGCAGCCGCGGCGTCCCCTTCAAGGCGGTGCGGGTGAAGGTGAAGCGGGCCCGCGGCGCCAGCCTGGAGGCCCTCGCCCGCCAGGCCCGCTACCGCGCGTTCGCGGACTGCCGCACGGATTTCGTGGCGCTCGCCCACAACCGGGACGACCAGGCCGAGACGCTCCTGTTGCAGCTCCTGCGCGGCGCCGGAGCCAAGGGGCTTTCCGCCATGCCGGTTGTCCGCCCGCTGGAAGTTGCCTATCCGCGCACGGCCCGCGGCGCTCCGCTGCTTCTCCGGCCCCTGCTCGGCGTGCCCCGCAGCGCCATCGAGGCCTACGCCCGCAAGCGCAAGCTCGCATGGGTCGAGGACGAGAGCAACGCCGACACCCGCCTCGACCGGAATTTCTTGCGGCGCCAGGTGCTGCCGGTCCTGGCCGGCCGGTTTCCCGCCTGTCGCGCGGCGCTGGCACGCGCCGCGGGGCATCTCGCCGAGGCCTCGGCGCTCCTCGATGAATTGGCGCGGATGGATGCCGGGCCGGCCGCCGGGGCGGAAGTGCTGCGGCTCGCCGTGCTGAGGGGGTTGCCGGACACGCGAGCCAAGAACCTTCTGCGGTGCTTCCTGGCCGACAACGGGGTCCGGCCGCCGCCTGCCCCACGCCTGGAGGAACTGTTGCGGCAGTTGCGCTCGGCAGGGGCGGATTCGCGCGTTCGCGTGGCGCTCGGCGGCTCGGAGATTCGCTGTTTCCGGGGTGCCGCCCACCTCCTGCCGTCCCGGGGTCCGGTCCCCGAGGCGTTCTCCAAGCGCTGGACCGGCGAGCCGCGGCTCGATCTCGATCCATTGCCCGGGGTGCTGATTTTCGCCCGCGGCCGGGATGGCGGCATCAGCCGCCGGAAATTGACTGCCCGTCCGGTTACGGTCCGCCTGCGGCGCGGTGGCGAGCGCTTCCAGCCCGACTGCCGGCGTCCCCGGCGCAGCCTGAAAAACCTGCTCCAGGAATCGGCGATTCCTCCCTGGGAGCGGGAAACCCTGCCGCTGCTGTTCAGCGGCGACGAGCTGGTCTGGGTTCCCGGGATCGGCGTCGATTGCGGCTTTCAGGCCCGGCCCGGGGAGGCCGCCCTGCGGGTGGCCTGGAACGGATCGGGGCCGGAATCCGCGGGCTGAACCCGGTTTCCGTCGGGAAACCTCGTCCGGAAGCCCTGGTACCTATAATTTGGACTTTATTTCAATGCCTTATGGTGGTATTCTAATCAGCTATTTTTCACCCGGCCCTGGAGACTTTGAATGGCATTGGAACGCACCCTGTCCATCGTCAAACCCGACGCTGTCCGGAAAAACGTCATCGGCAAGATTTACTCCCGTTTCGAAACCAGCGGCCTGAAGGTCGTGGCGGCCCGCATGATGTGCCTGTCCCGGACCGAAGCGGAGGGGTTTTACGCGGTGCACCGGGGTAAACCCTTTTTCGAGCCGCTGGTCGAATTCATGATCTCCGGCCCGGTGATGGTACAGGTACTGGAAGGGGAAAGCGCCATCCAGAAGAACCGCGACCTGATGGGCGCCACGGACCCGAAGAAGGCGGAGAAGGGCACCATCCGCGCGGATTTCGCCCAGAACATCGACGCCAACGCGGTGCACGGCTCCGACTCGCCGGAAACCGCGGCCTTCGAGATCGGATACTTTTTCCCGGCGGTGGATATTTGCGCGCGGTAACCTATAAGGTCTGGAATCACCCCGAATGACAGTCAATCTGCTGGATTTCAGCCCGAACGGACTCATCCGGTTCTGCGAAGCACTGGGGGAGAAGCCGTTTCGCGCGAAGCAACTCGCGCGCTGGATCCACCAGTTCGGGGAGTCGGACTTTTCCCGGATGACGGATCTCGCCAGGGCGTTCCGGGAAAAGCTCGCGGGCGGCGCCGTCGTCCGGCCTCCGCAACTGCTCTCCGACAAGACGGCCGCCGACGGCACCCGCAAGTGGCTGCTGGAAGTGGGCACCGGCAACGCCATCGAATCCGTGTTCATCCCGGAGACCGGCCGGGGGACGCTTTGTGTGTCCAGCCAGGTGGGGTGCGCGCTGGCCTGCCAGTTCTGCTCCACCGGGCGCCAGGGCTTCAACCGGGACCTTTCGGTGGCCGAGATCATCGGCCAGCTGTGGTGGGCCAACAAGGCCCTCGGTCGCGATCCCAAGGGCGAAAGGATCATCAGCAATGTGGTGCTGATGGGCATGGGCGAGCCGCTGCTCAACTTCGAGAATGTGGTGGCGGCGCTGGAGATCATGCTGGACGACAACGCTTACGGGCTGTCGCGGCGTCGCGTGACGGTGTCCACGTCCGGCATCGTGCCTGCCATCGAGGAGCTGCAACGGCGTTGCCCGGTCGCGCTGGCGGTGTCGCTGCACGCCCCCAACGACACCCTGCGCGATGAGCTGATGCCGGTCAACCGCAAGTATCCGCTCAAGGAGCTGATGGCCGCGTGCCGGCGCTACGTGAAGGACGCGCCGCGCGATTTCATCACCTTCGAGTACGTCATGCTGGACGGAGTGAACGATACGCCCGCCCACGCCCGCGAGCTCGTCCGCCTCACCCGGGACGTACCGTGCAAATTCAATCTGATCCCGTTCAATCCGTTTCCGGACTCCGGGTTTGCGCGCTCGGCCCCGGATGCGATCAGGCGTTTCCAGGGCGTGCTGATGGAGGAGGGGATCGTCGCCACCGTGCGCCGGACCCGGGGCGATGATATCGACGCGGCGTGCGGCCAGCTCGCGGGCCAGGTGGCCCCGCGGGCGCACAAATCGCAGCGGACAAAAATGACGGAGGTCACGCGGTGAAAATACTGAATGGCGTGCTGGTGGCGCTGGTCCTCGCGGGGTGCGCCCAGCAGCCCGCCCAGATGGATTATACGGGTCAGCCCCAGGGCGAGGCCCAGAACCGGGCCCGCATCCACACCGAACTGGCGGCGGTCTACTACTCCCGCGGCCAGCTTGGCGTGGCGCTGGAGGAGGTGAAGGAGGCGCTCGGGGCCGACCCCAACTGGGGCCCTGCCTACAACGTGCTGGGGCTGGTGTACGTCGAGCTGAAGGAGGACTCCCTTGCCGAGCAGAATTTCCAGCGGGCACTGCGGATCAATCCGCTCGACTCGGATGCGCACCACAACTTCGGCGGCTTCCTGTGCCAGCGCAAGCGCGCGGAGGAGGGAATCCAGCACCTGATGGCCGCCCTCCGGAACCCGCTCTACCAGAGTCCCGACAAGTCCTACGCCAGCGCCGGCGTGTGTTCCCTGAGCCGGGGCGACGTCAAGGGCGCCGAGGACTATTTCCAGAAGGCCCTGCGCCTGCGGCCGACCCAGCCCAACGCCCTGCTGGGCCTTGCCGAGCTGAGCTACCGGGCCGGCCACGCCCAAAGCGCGAAGGATTTCCTCGCGCGCTACATGCAGGTGGCCCAGCCGGACGCGGAGGGCCTGTGGCTGGGCGTGCGGGTCGAGCGCAAGCTCGGCGACCGGGACGCGGAGGCGAGCTACAGCACTCAATTGCGCAAGCGTTTTCCGGAATCCAGAGAAGCCAGGGCCCTGGCAGAGGGCAAGTTCGATTGATGGAAGCGGTTGCCGAAAACACTCCGCCCGAGGCGCCACGCACCGTAGGCGCAGCGTTCAGGGCGGCCCGCGAGAACCTGGGGATGTCGCTTGCCGATGCGGCGCGCCAGCTTCGGCTGTCGGCGCGGCAGGTGGAGGCCCTGGAGGCGGACGACTACGCCCATCTGCCCAGCGCGATTTTCGTGCGCGGCTTCATCCGCAATTACGCCAAGCTGCTGCAGATCGACGCCGAGCCGCTGCTCGCGCAGGCGGGGCGGGTGATCCCGGCGAAGCCCGAGAGCGTCATCGTTCCGCAGCCTCACGGCGCGCCGTTCCCGACGGGACGGGAGCGCTTCTGGCGGCAATATGCCATGGTGGGCGTGGTGCTCGCGCTGGGCATCCCCTTCGTGGTGTACGAGCTGGTGCGCGAGCCCGAGCCGGTCAAGACGGCCGCCACAACGCCGGCGACCCCGGCCGCGGTGGCGGTTGCGCCGGCGGTGACGCAAGCGGTGTCGCCCGCGGTTGCGGAAGCGGCTCCGGCAGGGCCGGCCAACGAGTCCCAGGCCGGGGTGGTGGCGCACGCCGTCGCCGCGCCGCCAGTGCCGGGTGCGTCGGCGGGTGCCGGACAGATCCGGCTGGCGTTCGACCGGGAGTCGTGGGTGGAAATCCACGACGGGCGGGGTCAGCGCATCCTGTCCCAACTCAACCCCGCGGGAACGGTGCAGGTGCTGCGGGGCGAACCGCCGTTCTCGCTCATCATAGGCAATGCTGCCCACGTGCGGCTCGCCTACAACGACAAGGCCGTGGACCTGACACCACACATCAAGGTGGAAGTGGCCCGCCTCACTCTGGAATAGTCCCGATGACCGCTGCCCAACCCCGCCGTCGCTCCAGCCGAAAGGTATGGGTGGATTCTGTCGCCGTGGGCGGCGGCGCGCCGGTCGTGGTTCAGTCCATGACCAACACCGACACCGCCGATGCGGCGGCCACGGCCCAACAAGTCCATGAACTGGCCCGGGCCGGCTCCGAGCTGGTGCGGATCACCGTGAATAGCGCGGACGCGGCGCGCCAGGTGATGCGGATCCGCGAACAACTCGACCGCCTGGGCTGCCCGGTGCCGCTGGTGGGCGACTTCCACTTCAACGGCCACAAGCTGCTCACCCAGTTCCCCGATTGCGCCGAGGCGCTGGCCAAGTACCGCATCAACCCGGGCAACGTGGGCCGGGGCGCGAAGCGCGACGAGCAGTTCGCGACCATGATCGAATTGGCCTGCCGCCATGGCAAACCGGTGCGCATCGGGGTCAACTGGGGCAGCCTCGATCCCGAGCTGCTGGCGCGCATGATGGACGAGAACGGGCGGCTCCCCGAGCCCAGGGAAGCGGACGAGGTGATGCGGGAGGCCCTGATCGTCTCGGCGCTTGACAGCGCGGGGCGCGCCGAGGCGCTGGGGCTGGCGGGGGACCGCATCGTGCTTTCCTGCAAGGTGAGCGGCGTGCAGGACCTGATTGCCGTGTACCGCAGCCTCGCCGCCCGCTGCGACTATCCGCTGCACCTGGGGCTGACCGAGGCGGGAATGGGCTCCAAGGGGATCGTTGCCTCCACCGCGGCGCTCTCGGTGCTGCTGCAGGAAGGCATCGGCGACACCATCCGCATTTCGCTCACTCCCGATCCCGGCGGCGACCGCAGCCGCGAAGTGGTGGTGGCCCAGGAAATCCTCCAGACCATGGGGCTGCGCTCGTTCGCGCCCATGGTGATCGCCTGCCCGGGCTGCGGCCGCACCACCAGCACGGTGTTCCAGGAGCTGGCGTCCAGGATCCAGAGCTATCTGCGCAATCAGATGCCGGTGTGGCGGGAGCAGTATCCGGGCGTGGAAAACATGCACGTGGCGGTGATGGGCTGCGTGGTGAACGGCCCGGGGGAGAGCCGGCACGCGAACGTGGGAATTTCTCTGCCGGGCTCCGGCGAGACGCCGGTGGCGCCGGTGTACGTGGATGGGGAGAAGACGGTGACCCTGAAGGGGGACACCATCGCCGAGGAGTTCCAGAAAATCGTCGAGGACTACGTGCGGACCCATTACGGGTCCGGCGGAGTGCCGCGGTCCCCAGAACAAGAACAGGCCGGGCGCCGGGACCGGACCATCCCGGTCAAGGCGGCGAGCTGACGGCTTCCGCCCCGGCATCCCTTCGGTGACTCTTTTTTCATGAGCAACGGGATTCAGGCGATCCGCGGGATGAACGACATCCTGCCGGACGAGGCCCCCCTGTGGGAATTCTTCGAGGATTCGGTGCGCGACTGGCTGCGCAGCTACGGCTACCGCGTGATCCGCATGCCCATCCTGGAGAAGACCGACCTGTTCGTGCGCTCGATCGGCGAAGTGACCGACATCGTCGAGAAGGAGATGTATACCTTCGTCGACCAGCTGAGCAACGAAAGCCTGACGCTGCGCCCGGAAGGCACCGCCTCCTGCGTGAGGGCGGTGCTGGAGCACAACCTCCTGTACCAGGGGCCCCAGCGGCTCTACTACACGGGCCCCATGTTCCGCCACGAGCGGCCCCAGAAGGGGCGCTACCGGCAGTTCTACCAGATCGGGGTCGAGGCTCTGGGCTATAGCGGGCCCGACGTGGACGCCGAGCACATCGTGATGAACGCGCGGCTGTGGAAGCGGCTGGGGCTGGATGGCCTGCGCCTCGAGATCAGCACCCTGGGCAGCGCCGACGCCCGGGCCCGCTACCGGGCGCGGCTCATCAGGTATCTCGAAAGCCACCATGACCGGCTCGACGGCGACGCGAAGCGCCGGCTGCACGCCAATCCGTTGCGCATCCTCGACAGCAAGAATCCCGCGATGCGGGATATCATCGACGGGGCGCCCCGGCTGACGGACGACCTGGACGGGGAGTCCCTGCGGCATTTCGAGGCATTGCAGGCGATGCTGCGCCGGGCCGATGTGCCGTTCGAGATCAACCCGCGGCTGGTGCGGGGTCTCGACTACTACAACCGGACCGTTTTCGAGTGGACCACCGGGCGCCTCGGCGCCCAGGGCACGGTGTGCGCGGGCGGCCGCTATGACGGCCTGGTGGAGCAGCTCGGAGGCAAGGCCGCGCCCGCCTGCGGCTTCGCCATGGGTGTCGAGCGCCTGCTGGCGCTGATGAAGGAGTGCAAGGTGGAAGCGCCGGCGCTGGTGAGCGACGTGTACCTGGTTCACCAGGGAGATGCGGCGGGTTCCTTCGCGGGGGAGGTGGCCGAAGCCATGCGGGATCATGGCATCAGCGTGGTGCTCCACTGCGGCGGCGGCAGCTTCAAGTCCCAGATGAAGAAGGCCGACGCCAGCGGCGCGCGGTTTGCCGTCATCATCGGCGATGATGAGGCGGCGGCGCAGGAGTTGAGCGTGAAGCCCCTGCGGGAGGCGGCGGAGCAGGTTCGCGTGGGCCTCACGGATGCAATCGAAATTTTCAGGAAGAAATGACATGGCGACATACGATCACCAAGAGCAGGAAACGATAGACGCCCTCAAGGAATGGTGGACGGAGAACGGCACCCTGGTGCTGCTCGCGGCCGCCGCATTCGTGATTTCCGTGGCCGGGGTTCAGGGCTGGCGCTACTACAAGAAAAGCCAGTCGGAGCAGGCGGCCCAGGCCTACGCCGCGGTGCAGGAAGCTGCGGCGGGCCGTGACCTCAAGAAAATCCGCGACGCCGCCGCGGCCGTCACGGATAACTTTTCCGCCACCGCCTATGCGCCGCGGGCGGCGCTGATCGCGGCCCGCGCCAGCGCCGAGGGCGGCGACCTGCAGAGCGCCAGGCTGCAGCTCCAGTGGGTGCTGGACCACGCATCCGAGGCAGAGCTGAAGGATGTGGCGCAACTGCGGCTGGCCGGTGTGCTGCTGGACGAAAAGAAGCACGACGAGGCCCTCAGGCTCCTCGACGCCAAGCGCGGGGACAGCTTCGAGGCCCTGTACCAGGATCTGCGCGGCGACATCCTCACCGCCCAGGGCAAGACGGCCGAGGCGCGCGCCGCCTACAGGAAGGCGCTCGAAATCCTGGAGCGGGCGAGTCCCTACCGGGCGGTGGTCCAGGCCAAGCTTGACGGTCTGGGAGCGGAGAAATGATGAGCCGGCGCGCGATGGCCCTGGCGGCCGCACTGGCGGTTACGGCGTGCTCCACGGTCACCGATACCTACCAGCGCGTGATGGGTGGCAATACGGGACCCAGGCCCGCGCCACTTTCCGAGTTCAAGGCCACGGTGCCGGTGCGGGTGGTGTGGCGGGCTGCAATCGGCGCTGCCGGGAGCAATGTGCTGACGCCCGCCTACGACGACGGTGCGGCATACGTTGCGGGTGCCGACGGACGGCTGGCGCGCCTGGACGCCGAAACCGGGCGCGAGGTGTGGCGCATCGATACCGGGGCCAGGCTGTCGGGCGGCGTGGGCGCGGGCGCGAACCTGGTGCTGGTGGGGACCCCCAAGGGCGAAGTACTGGCCTTCGACAAGCAGGGCAAGGCCGCCTGGAAGGCCCAGGTGACGAGCGAGGTGCTGAGCGCGCCCCAGGTGGCGGACGGAACCGTGGTGGTGCGCAGCGGCGACAGCCGGATCTTCGGGCTGGATGCGGCGGACGGCAAGCGCAAATGGGTCTACCAGCGCGCCACGCCCGCGCTCACGGTGCGCAGCCACGCCGGCGTCGTCCTCTACCGGGGCGCGGTGTTCGCGGGATTTCCGGGCGGAAAGCTGGTGGCCCTCGCCCTGGGCACGGGAGCGGTGGGCTGGGAGGCCGCGGTGGCGCAGCCCAAGGGTGCGACCGAGCTGGAGCGCGTGACGGACGTTACGAGCCTTCCGGTGGTGGATGAGCGGCAGGTGTGCGCCGTGGCGTTCCAGGGCCGCGTGGCCTGCTTCGAGACGGCTTCCGGGAGCGCGATCTGGGCCCGCGATCTCTCCAGCAACGCCGGCCTCGGCAGCGACCGGCGCACCATCTATGTCAGCGACGACCAGGGCGCGGTATTGGCCTTCGACCGGGGGCGCGGAAGCAGTTTGTGGAAACAGGACAAACTTTCCGCCCGCCGGCCCAGCGCCCCGCACGCCGACGGCGGCTACGTCGCAGTCGGCGATTACCAGGGCTACGTCCATGTGCTGAACGCCGAGGACGGGGCCTTTGCAGCGAGGGTCGCCACCGACGGCAGCGCCGTCCTGGCCCCGCCCGTCGCGGCCGGCAGCCGTTTCATCGTCCAGACCATGAACGGTGGCGTTTTTGCGATTGCCTTGCGGTAATCGGGAAGGATGACGGGGGATGAGGGATGAAAAATCCCCCTGAACCGGTTTTGATCATCATCCCTCATTCCTTCGCCCTCATCCCTGATTCGAAATGAAGCCCACCCTCGTCATCGTCGGCCGGCCCAACGTGGGAAAATCCACGCTGTTCAACCGGCTGACCCGCAGCCGCGACGCCATCGTGGCCGACGTGCCCGGGCTGACCCGCGACCGCCACTACGGCCACGGGCGGCTGGGGACGCGGGCATTCCTGGTGGTGGACACCGGCGGCTTCGAGCCGGTGGCGAAGGAAGGGCTGCTTCATGAGATGGCGAAGCAGACCCTGCAGGCGGTCGCCGAAGGGGACGTGGTGATCTTTCTCACCGACGGCCGACAGGGCCTCGCGCCCCACGACAAGGAGATCGCCGAAACGCTGCGCAAGACCGGGCGCCGGGTGCTGCTGGCGGTAAACAAGACCGAGGGCATGGCCGCCGGGGTGGCCGCGGCGGAATTCCACGAACTCGGGCTGGGGCAGCCCCACGCCATCTCCTCGGCCCACGGCGAGGGCGTGCGGGAGCTGCTGGAGCTTGCGCTGGCGGGTTTCCCCGAAGCCGCCGGGGAGGAAGCGGCCCCGGACCATCCCCGCATTGCCATCGTCGGCCGCCCGAACGCCGGGAAATCCACTTTGGTGAACTGCCTGCTGGGAGAGGAGCGGGTCATCGCCTTCGATCAGCCGGGCACCACCCGCGACAGCATCTACGTGGATTTCGAGTACCGGGACCGGGCCTACACCATCATCGACACCGCGGGGCTGCGCAAGCGGGGCAAGGTTCATGAGGCCATCGAGCACTACTCCGTGGTGAAGACGCTGCAGGCGGTGGAGGACGCCAACGTGGTGGTGCTGGTCCTCGACGCGCTGCAGGACATCTCCGATCAGGATGCCCATATTGCCGGCTTCATCCTGGAGGCGGGGCGGGCGCTGGTGGTGGCGGTGAACAAGTGGGACGGGCCGGACGACTACCGCCGGGAGATGATCAAGCGGGACCTGGCGCGCAAGCTGAACTTTCTCGGATTTGCCCGCTTCCATTACATATCGGCGAAGGAGGGCACCGGTGTCGGGCCGCTCATGGGCTCCGTTGACCGGGCCTATGGCGCCGCCATGGCCAGGCTGCCGACCCCGCGGATCACCCGGGTGCTGCTGGCGGCGGTCCAGAAGCAGCAGCCTCCGCGCGCCGGGGTGCTGCGCCCCAAGCTGCGCTATGCCCACCAGGGCGGATCCAATCCGCCCATCATCGTGGTGCACGGCAATGCACTGGAACATGTGCCCGACAGCTACCGGCGCTACCTGGAAAAAACGTTCCGGGAGGCGTTCGAGCTGGAAGGCACGCCGCTCAGGATCGTGTTCCGGCAGGGCCGCAACCCGTACGCCGAAAAACATGCGTGAATGCTGGGCATGCGCCTTTGTGGCGCGCAGCACAGGAACTAATAGGCTGGCCTTGGTTCAAAAAATCAAGTAAAGTTTGAATGGAGGCTCTTGAAAAACAAGCAATTGGCGTCGCGGCCGAAGCCGGCCGGGAGGTTCCGCTTGCGACTCAAGGCCCTGTTTTCCAATAACTAGAAACAAGGAGCGGACATGAGCGCGAAAGGGCAAATGCTACAAGACCCGTTTTTGAACACGCTGCGGAAAGAGCACGTGCCGGTTTCCATCTACCTGGTGAACGGCATCAAGCTGCAAGGCCAGATCGACTCCTTCGACCAGTATGTCGTGTTGCTGCGGAACACCGTGACCCAGATGGTGTACAAACACGCCATTTCCACGGTGGTGCCGTCCAGAGCAGTCACCGTCCCATTTGAACCGCCTGCCGGACCGGATGCTTGACCGCGGTGGCGACACCGCCGTTCTGGTGAGCCTGGATCTCGGCGACCCGGGCTACGCCGAAAGCTTCGAGGAGCTTCGACAGCTCGCGGCGAGCGCCCGGGTCCGGGTGCTCGCGGAAATCCAGGGCAAGCGCGCCCGTCCCGACCCCGCCACCTTCGCCGGCAGCGGCAAGGTGGAGGAAACCGCCATGGCCCTGCGCGCGAGCGGCGCCGGCTTCGCCGTTTTCAACCACGACCTTTCCCCCGCCCAGCAGCGCAACCTGGAAAAACGGCTGAACTGCCGGGTGATCGATCGCACCAGCCTGATCCTGGACATCTTCGCCCAGCGCGCCCACAGCTTCGAGGGCAAGCTCCAGGTGGAACTCGCCCAGCTGGAGCACCTGGCATCGCGGCTGGTGAGAGGCTGGACCCACCTGGAGCGGCAGAAGGGGGGCATCGGCCTGAGGGGGCCCGGCGAAACCCAGCTCGAGACCGACCGGCGCCTGATCGGGAAGCGGGTGAAGCTGCTCAAGGACCGACTGCTCAAGGTTCGACGCCAGCGCGACGTGCAGCGCCGGGCGCGGCGGCGAGGGCGGGTGCTTTCGGTGTCGCTGGTGGGCTATACCAACGCCGGCAAGAGCACACTGTTCAACGCGCTTACCAATGCCCAGGCCTACGCGGCAGACCAGTTGTTCGCGACCCTGGATACGACCTCGCGCCGGGTGTTCATTCCGGACTGCGGGCCGGTGGTGGTATCCGATACGGTGGGCTTCATCCGCCACCTTCCGCACACCCTGGTGGCGGCGTTCCGCGCCACCCTGGAGGAGACCATCCAGGCCGATCTGCTGCTGCACGTGGTGGATGCCGGCAGCCCGAACCGGGAGGCGCAGGTGGAGGAAGCCAACAAGGTGCTGGCCGAAATCGGCGCCGAGGCCATTCCCCAGGTCCTGGTGCTCAACAAGATCGACGCCATCGCGTTGGCGCCGGGGTTCGACCGGGACGAGTATGGTAGAATTGCGCGCGTTCGCTTGAGTGCCAAAACCGGCGCAGGCGTGGAGCTGGCGAAGCTCGCGCTGCAGGAGGCGGCGAAGCAGCATGACGCCGGCGAAGAGACCTCGCGCGGCGCCTCGGCAACCCGCCTGGCGGCAGCCTCCTAAATCAATCAATCGGATCATTCATGGGACTGAACGACCCCCAGTGGGGGAAGCGGGGCAACGGCGGCCCGCCCGACCTGGACGAGTTGTGGCGCCGGTTCAACCAGAAGCTCTCCGGCATGTTGGGGCGCCAAGGACCGGGCGGTCCCGGCGGGCCCGAGGAGCCCGGGCTCAGGCAGTTCGGCGGCAGCGCCGGGCTGCTGATCGGGCTGCTGGCCCTGGTGTGGGTCGCGAGCGGCTTCTACATCGTGGACGCCAGCCAGCGCGGCATCGTGCTGCGCTTCGGCAAACACGCGGAGACCACCCAGCCGGGCCCGCGCTGGCACCTGCCTTATCCCGTTGAAACGGTCGAAATTGTCAACGTGTCCCAGGTACGCACCGTTGAGGTGGGTTATCGCAACAACGTGAAGAGCAAGGTGCTGAAAGAGGCGCTGATGCTCACCGACGACGAAAACATCATCGACATCCAGTTCGCCGTGCAGTACATCCTCAAGAGCCCCGAGGATTTTCTGTTCAACAATCGTTCGCCCGACGACGCGGTGCTGCAGGTGGCTGAAACCGCGATCCGGGAGATCGTCGGCAAGAGCAAGATGGATTTCGTGCTCTACGAGGGCCGCGAGCAGGTGGCGGCGGCCGCCTCCAAGCTCATGCAGGAGATTCTCGACCGCTACCAGACGGGGATCCAGATCAGCAAGGTCACCATGCAGAACGCGCAGCCGCCCGAGCAGGTGCAGGCGGCATTCGACGATGCGGTCAAGGCGGGCCAGGACCGGGAACGCCACAAAAACGAGGGCCAGGCCTACGCCAACGACGTGATTCCGAAGGCCCGCGGCAATGCCGCCCGCCTGCTGCAGGAAGCCGAAGGATACAAGCAGCGGGTAATTGCCAACGCCGACGGGGAGGCGAGCCGCTTCCGCCAGGTGCTGTCCGAGTACAACAAGGCGCCCGCGGTGACCCGCGACCGTCTCTACATCGACATGATGCAGCAGGTGCTCGCCAGCACCAGCAAAGTGCTGGTGGACGTCAAGGGAGGCAATAACCTTCTCTACCTGCCGCTCGACAAACTGATCCAGATGTCCGGGCCCGGCGGACCCGCGAGCGCATCGGAAACCGCGCAGGCGGCCAGGCCCTCCACGCCGTCCGAACCGGCGGCGGAGAGCACCGCCCGTTCGCGGGAGGCGTTCCGCAGCCGCGACAGGGAGAGCCGCCAATGAAGAATCTCGGCAGCATCCTGATCGGGATCCTCGGCGTGCTCCTCGTGGCGAGCCTGTCGCTGTTCACGGTGGACCAGCGTCAGCGCGCCATCGTGTTCCAGCTGGGCGAGGTCGTGGGCGTCAAGAACGAGCCCGGTCTCTATTTCAAGATTCCGCTCATCCAGAACGTGCGGTTTTTCGACTCCCGCATCCTGACCGTGGATACGGCGGATCCGGAGCGCTTCATCACGTCGGAGAAAAAGCCGGTGCTGGTGGACTATTTCGTCAAGTGGCGCATTACCGACGTCAAGCAGTACTACGTGAGCGTGCGCGGGGAGGAGGCGGGCGCCCAGATCCGGCTGCAGCAGACCCTGAACGACGGCCTGCGGGCCGAATTCGGCAAGCGCACGGTGCACGACGTGGTGTCCGGCGAGCGCGACAAGATCATGGATCTCATGCGCGAAAAGGCCAACGAGGACGCAGGCAAGATCGGCGTGCAGGTGCTGGATGTGCGGTTAAAGAGGGTGGATCTGGTGCCCGAGGTGAGTGAGTCGGTGTACCGGCGCATGGAGACGGAGCGCAAGCGCGTGGCGAACGAGCTGCGATCCACCGGTATCGGCGAGGCCGAGAAGATCCGGGCCGACGCCGACCGGCAACGGGAAGTGATCCTGGCGGAGGCTTATCGGGATGCCCAGCGTGTCAAGGGCGAGGGCGACGCCAAGGCGGCGGCGACCTATGCCAAGGCGTTCGAGCAGAATCCGGAGTTCTACGCCTTCTACCGCAGCCTTGAAGCCTACAGGCAGAGCTTCAAGAACAAGAATGACGTCCTGGTGCTGGAGCCGAACTCGGAGTTCTTCCGGTACCTGAGGAACGCGAAGCCGGGCGGCAAATAGCCTGCCCATGGGGAGCAATCTGCTGCTGGCACTGGCGCTGATGCTGGTGATCGAGGGAATCATGCCGTTCCTGATGCCCCGGGTCTGGCGGGATACCTTCAGGAAGCTCACCGAAATGTCGGACGGCCAGATTCGATTCGTCGGGCTCACCTCGATGCTGGCGGGCCTGGTTCTCCTGCTGTTGTTGCGTTAGGGCGGCATCGGTGGCGATGGGGATGATACCGTGAGCCCTTTCCGTGATACGCTGGCCGCCGTTTTTTCCCGACGGCCTTCCTGCGATTTGCGATCCCGTTTGCCGGCTCGCCATGCATAGCTGGGTGCTTCCCGAGTTCATCGAGGACATTCTTCCCGCCGAGGCCCTGTGCATCGAGCGCATGCGGCGGGACGTGCTCGACCTGCTTCACGTGCACGGCTACCAGATCGTGATGCCCCCGCTCCTGGAGTACGTGGAGTCCCTGCTCTCGGGAACCGGCCACGACATGGACCTGCGGATGTTCAAGGTGGTGGACCAGATCTCGGGGCGCATGATGGGCCTGCGAGCCGACATTACGCCCCAGGCGGCGCGCATCGATGCGCACCTGCTGAACCGCAACGGGGTCACACGGCTGTGTTACGCGGGGAGCGTCCTGCATACCCTGCCTTCCGGACTGACCCGTACCCGCGAGCCGCTGCAGGTGGGGGCCGAGCTCTATGGCCACGCGGGGCTGGAAAGCGACGTGGAAATCCAGCAGCTCATGCTGAAGTCCCTGCAGCGCCTGGGGCTTGAGGATGTGCAGCTGGATCTCGGTCACGTGGCGGTGTTCCGCAGCCTGATGCGCAGAGCCGGCATCGCCGGCGAACAGGAATCCGAGCTGTTCCAGGTGCTGCAGGCCAAGGACATTCCATCGCTGAGGGAACTCGGTCGAAGCATCGATCCCGGGACCCGGGACGCGCTGATACGGCTCCCGGAGCTTTACGGCGGGCCCGAGGCCCTGAAGCGGGCGCGGCGGGAGTTGCCGTCCCACCCCGAGATCACCCGGGCATTGGCCGAGCTCGGGCGCATTGCGGCCGAGCTCAAGCCCCTGGTGGGGGAGCTGTGCTTCGATCTTGCGGAGCTGCGCGGCTACCATTACCACAGCGGAGTCGTGTTCGCGGCCTACGCGGCCGGCTGCCCGAACGCGGTTGCCCTTGGCGGGCGCTACGATGAGGTGGGCAAGGCCTTCGGACGGGCCAGGCCGGCCACCGGTTTCAGCATGGACCTGCGGGAGCTCTGCGGACTGGTGCCCCAGCCACCCTTCCCGGCGGGTATACTGGCACCCCGGTCCAGGGATCCGGCGCTGGCCAAGACCGTGGAGAAGCTGCGAGGGAAGGGGGAGATCGTGGTGGTGGACCTGCCGGGGCACGAGAAGGTGCGGCATGAGCTCAACTGCGACCGCAAGCTGGTGAAGAAGGACGGGAAGTGGATCGTCGTTGCATTGGCCAAACGATGAACAGTAAACGGTGGACGGCAGCTGGCGGGCGTCGTGGGGTGTTCCCGCCCGCCATTTGCCAAAAATGGCTCATCAGGAAATCGAGTGGGTAATTCTAGAGGGAAATGTGGCTGGAAGCCGCATGGATATTGGCTTGCAGGGGTTTCGTAAGGTGCTTGAATTCGGCATCATGTTTAGATGGCCAATTCAGCGAAGCGACAGCGG
>JACPEG010000062.1 GCA_016183615.1 Betaproteobacteria bacterium | reverse complement strand
CGGGGTACGCCCCCTGGTTGGTGATGATGCCGCAGCCGGTGCCCGCAATCACCTTGGTGCGCGCCAGCTCCCGCGCCGTGATGAAGCCGTCGCGCGTGTTGTAGTTCGACACGCAGCACGCCCCGTACTTGATCCGGTTCCTGGTGGCAAACTTCCCGATATTGCCAGGTTGAAACAGGTGGGAAAGCTTCAGCTCTCCTGGTCTGGTCATGAGCTTGCCCTCAAAAAAATGTACTACACACGATTTACGTCGGTTTGTTTGAAGAAATGGGCCCAGATAAACCAGAATGCCGCATTCTTCAATGTCTCCACGTGGGGCAGGCGGCCGTATTCGGTGTTACCCACGACGTCCACACGCGTAATAGTTCGACCCGTGTCGTTATAAAAGACGCCCACCGTGTCATACTCGGGGTTATAGCTCACCACAGTATCGCGCCCCCCCACCTTCACGTTGATGAGGTTGTCCCGGGCTTTGATGAAGTCCTTGGTGTATGCCACGTAGTCGTTCCCCACGTGGAAGCCGTAGATCAGGGTCTTGCGCGGCAGGCGTTCGTCGAATTCCTTGATAGTGGGAAACGCCGGCTCATCGCTGTTCCACTGCAGGCTCACGCCGTTCCACATGACTAGGTGACGCGTCAAGCGATCCCAAACGGCCGTTACAGGGTGTTCCGTGAACCCGGGAATCTCGTTTACGTAGACCTTTCCGTCCGGGTAGAGCCTGGCGAACGCGCGAAACGGCATGCGAACGGTCGGCCACTCCCTCATGCGGCCCAGGTCCTTCGCCCCCTCCAGGCGTCCCCACAGTTGCTGAATGGGCTCACCGCTGTTGCGGTCGAACATGACCAGATTGTTCTGCAGCTGAGTCATGACACCCAGATCCAGCTTTTTTCCGCCAATCTCCGGAGCATAGGCAATTCCCAGGTTGGTGAGCCCGCAGTATGTCATTACCACGTCCTTGCCATCGATTTTCCCGCCGTCGGCCACGTGCGGCTGCAGGATGAAGTAATCGGTATAGGCGATGGCGCCGTGATCGTTCACCAGAACCATCACGCTGATATCGTCAACGCTGTCATACCGCTCGCGACCGAATCGCGCATAGTTCAACGTGCGTTCCAGATAGGGCCTGGCCTCGGTAATCGCGACGAACTTGGCATCGTGTTGCTGGGAGCGAAACATCAGCAGCGGGTTGGCGACGCCGCTGTAGACATTGAGCAGGAGCAGCACCACCAGGGCCGCCAGGATCTTGGGCCGGCACACCTGCCGATCCTTGAACCACGCGAACAAACTTACAGCGAGCCCCAGGAGCGCCAGGAGCGCAATCGGATAACGCCAGTACCAGACCGTCATGGTCTCCTCGCGGGACGACTGGACAACCCATTGACTGATATCTGCGAGATCCTTAAACAGGAAAAAGGCGGCGATTTGGGCCGCCAGCATGGAAGACCAGAACAGTGCTTTGCTGCCGCTGCTTTGTGCCGGTAGCATAAATCCCCCCATCTTCCCGCTATCAACACGACGAGCTGTTCACAACCCGCACGTGTTATCCCGCAGCCGCGGGAAATATCTTTCTGCACACTCGAAAGAGTTAAAAAAGGGGCGGAATAACCGCCCCGAAGTCCTCAGACGAGGAGGAGAACGTGACCGATTAGCTGGTGCCCCGCATGGTCTGGGTGGTGAACAGGTTCACGGGCGCCTCTTTTGGCCCGATGCGCACCTTGAACTGACCCGTGGTGCAGTGCTTGGCCTGCACATCCACCATGCTGAAGAAATCGTCCAGAGGCGCACCGCTGCCCTTGTTCTGCGGCAGGTGGTGATCCGCATGGGCCTTGCCCACCGTGAAGCTCTTCCATAGATCGCCCTTCTTGTCGTAGATCATCACGCGGAAGATGGTAAAGGTCTGGGAATCGATGTAATAGACCCGCCTGCTCACCGGGTGGCCGGGCTCCAGAGGCTTGCCTTCCAGGACGTAGGACTTGCGCAACTGGTAGGTGGCCTTGGGAAAGCACCCGCCCTTGCCGGTCACGTCCAGGAACCTGTAACCGTCCGATTCCTGGAACTCGTTGGAGAGCTGCTGCTGATCATGGTTGAAGTACGGCGCCAGGATGTTGGCAGTCCCTTTGTAGGCCCACTCCTGGTCGGAGATCCGGCCGTTGTAGCCCTCGAAGTCCTCGATCATCAGGTCTGTGCCCAGGAAAGCGTCGGAGGTCTGGCTGGTAGACAATCGCCGCACCCGACGCTGGAAGCCCAGGTACAGGTAGGCCTCGTCCCGTTTGCTGTCATCCTCGAAGCGGTGAATGAGGAGCTGAGTGTCCTTGATATCGAGGGGCTCCAGTACCTTGGCGTAGATGCCTCGATAGAACTGGGACGGGTTGGGGGCAA
Source organism: Betaproteobacteria bacterium (assembly GCA_016183615.1). Lineage (GTDB taxonomy): Bacteria > Pseudomonadota > Gammaproteobacteria > Burkholderiales > UBA6910 > JACPEG01. Next base: position 29,120 of record JACPEG010000062.1, on the reverse strand, counting down.
GGTCCGGCGTGGGCGCATCCGTCACCCGGTGCTTGTAATTGAGGAAGCTGAAGTTGAAGTTGATCCGGCGCTCGACCTTGCCGGTGTTCAGATCCCTGAAGCTCCAGTAAAAGGGCCCAATGGAGCCGTTATCCCCGTAGTTGAAGAAATACTTGAAATTCCAGGCGAGCTTCTCCCCGGCCCGGGAATCCTTGGAATCGGGCTCTTCCGGAAATGGACGACCCGCCACGTACCCGGTCAATTCACCGAGTTTGGCGCCCAGCTTCACCTTGCCCAGGTTCTTCTTGGTGGCCTCTACATAATTCTTGCTCGGATCAAAGGAAGTGGTGGGCCCCACGGCGATTTCCAGCCAGCCGTCCTGGATATGCTGAAACATGGCCGGGTCCAGGGCATCCTTGGCGCTCGCCACATTGCCCTTGTTGATGACCATCCCCGGCTTGATGGCGGGGTGGACGGGCACACCGCTCTTGTAGGGGTAGAAAGCGTTGTCCACATCCGCCTCGGTAGCGGCGTAGGACAGCCAGGGCAGCACCGCAACAGCGGCCACCAGCGATTTCAGTGCGATTTGCTTCATCTCGTATCCTTCCTCTAGGTTTTTCCGGGGGCCCTGGAATAACCGGGGGCGCGCCTCATGCCGGATCAGAACTTGTAACGCAGGGTCAACTGGATCTCGTCTTCCTTCTGGGCCATGCCGATGGGGCCGGCGCGGAAGCGGCCGATGGGTTCAAACCCACCCAAGCCCTGGGAAACCGAGGGATTCGGAATCCCGAACGGATTGGTGTACGGCATGGCGCTGCGGTTGTCGTCAAACTTCCTGGCGCCATCCCCCACCTTGACGTTGGCGCCCAAGGTGAGCTTCAGGTTGTCGGTCACCAGCCACTCCACGCTGGGGGCGATGGTGGTGGCCTCCGCGCGCACGTCGTGGGCCATGATGACCTGGGGACTCAGCCGGTCGTTCTGGTACCAGCCCTTGATGAGCAGCGTCAGGATGTGGTTGTTCTCCCAGTCGGGTATACCCCTCGGCCCCAGTGGCCCGTCGCTATACTCGTAATCCAGGAGGTGCTGGCCGAAAAGCTGGCCGGAGATCAGGAAAGCGCGGTTCTTGTTGAGGAACGGGATGAAGGTCGGCCGATCCCAGCCGACCACATAGCGGAACACCTTGGATTTGGAGAAGAGTTCCGGCCGCAGCGTATTGGGGAATTCCTCGCCCTCGGTGAGCGCCGCCTCGACGCGGAATACCGACTTGATGGCGTCCGCTTGCAGATCGAGCGATCCCCCGATCAGGTTCACCCTGGGGAAGTGGATGTCGAAGGCCAGGGCATGGGGCCATACTGCACTCGTTCCCATGAAGGGGTTGACTGAGGTGATGCCGCCCCGGAGAGAAGGCAGCTGGGAGCGGTACGACAGGGCGTTCAGCGAGAAACCCACCCCACCCTTCTGGCCTTCCAGCTTGACCCCGAACTGGGTGTTGCCCAAGGACCACGACGGCAGATGGGCCTGGCGAATGCCGATCTGGTTGGGTCCGAAGATGGCGGGAGCAAAGCCTGCCGGGTTCGGGGCTCCGATCAGTGCTCCGGGCACGAAGTTCGAGACGGTGCAGCCGTTGTCCCAGCAGTTCTTCATGCCCCGGAAGAAGCTCGCCGCGTCCAGGATCTGGTAGGGAGACCCGCCTTGGCCCAGGTTGTGGGGGCGGAACTTGTCGAAGTTCCACACGAACTGGAGGTTCAGGTCATCGAATGTGTCGCTCGCCCCCATGCGGTATTCGGCCTGGGCGATCCACATGGGGATGCGGATGTCCTGGAGTTCGTCGTAAATGTTGTGGCGGGAGAAATCCACGGGGTTGATCACGTCCAACACCCGGAACAGGTCGGTCCTGCCCCACACCACCTGTTGCTTGCCCACCTTGATAAACAGATTCCTGCCGCCGCCCAGGGGGATCAGCCCGGAGACATCGATCTCCCGGATGAAGTCCAGCCGGTCATTGAACTCCGGGGACTCCAATTCGCTGCGGCTGGCATCCATGTAGTCCTTGATGCAGCCCCTGGAATCCACATTGCAAGGCCGGACGGGCACGCCAAACGTTACGCCGCCGTCGGCGGGATGGAGGTGGCTGCCAAGGACGACCAGTCCCTGATTGGGGTTGGTCGGTCCACCCACCCCCCCCGAATTGAATAATGGAATACCGGCGCCATGGGCTGCCCCTCCCGGAAACACCCCGCTGGTGTCCTCCAGCGTGATGGCTCCGCCGGCTCGGTCGCCGAACTTGTCATCGTTCATCTGGAAGGCGCCGTCCCAGCTGCCCCGCAGCCTGGCGTGAAAGTTCAGGTTATCGAATGAGCCGATCCTGCCCAGCTTTTTGTCCACTTCCATTTGCAGGGTGTTCCGGAACTTGGATAGCCCTGTGTGATCGCGATGAAACGTGGCATTTTCATAAAAGATGTCCACCCTCTGATCCGACAGATCCTTCGCCTCCTTCGCCATCACCGGCTCGGACCGCCCGGACCCCAATATTCCGGCCAGGACCAGCAACCCATACGCCATCAAGCGAACGCGGCCGCCCCCATCCCTGCATTTTGTTATCGCCAACATTATTCCCCCTGTAGCGTTAGAAACACCCTCGCTGCACCAATAACTTCAATCAGGCCTGGATGACCCCGTCCTCGTCCAGATGCGCTGCGGTAATGAAACGAGGCTTGAAGGTCATCACCCAGGCCGGAACCAGAAGCATCGCCGCCAGAGCATTCATTCCCAGCATGATGCATAGAAGCAACGCCGCATCCGACTGAAACCGCAGATCGGACAGGATCACCCACATGATCACACCGGCGATGAGGGTGGCGGCGGTAAAGGTGACCGCAAACCCGGTGGTGCTGATGGCGCGAATCACAGCCTGCTCGAGGTCCCGCAGCACGGCCATTTCCTCCCGGATCCGGTTCATGATGTAAATGGCGTAGTCGATGCCGACGCCGATCCCCACCGCAATCACCGGAACCGTGTTGACGTTGATCCCGATGTGGTTGACGGACATGTAGGCGTAGCTCATCACCGTGACGAAGAGCATCGGCAGCACCATCAGCCATCCGGCGTGGAACGAATTGTAAAAGGCCATCACCAGCGCGAACGACAGGACCAGCACCAGCGGCACGATAATGCGGTTGTCGGAATCCACCGCGTCGTTGATGGCGGCGTTCACACCCACTACGCCTCCCGCGAGGTGAATGGAGAAATCCTTCACGGTGTCGCCCAGCTTGGCGACGCCCTCCTTTGCCAAGTGCACGGCCCGCTTGATGGTCCCGGCCTGGTGGTCTTTGTAGAAAAACACCAGGTTGGCTTCCGTCTCCTGGGGGTTGATGAATTCCTTTAATGCCCCCGGAATCGGGCTTGCCGCCATATAGGTAAACAGCAGTCCCCCGACCTCGGCGGCGGAATCGGGAATCTGGCTCCAGCGGGGGTCGGTGCCGTGGGTCAGGGAATTCACCGCCCGCACCATGCCGGGCAGCGCCTTGGTACCGCCGAGGGCCGGGTCCTGCAGCATGTGCTGCTGGAATTCTTCGATTGCCCGCAGCACCTCCGGTCGCTTGAGTCCGCCCTTTTCGCTCGACCGGGCCACGATGTAGAGCTCTTCGGAGCCAGGGAAGCGGATGTTGATGGCCTTGGAGGATATGTTGTAATCGTGCCCGGGATAGAGCAGCGGCGAACCTGGTTCCGCTTCCCCAACCTGCACTTTGGTACTGAGGTATCCGCCCGCCAGCAACAGCACGGCCATCGCTCCCAGCACCGCCCCGGAGCCGATGGAGGTGCTGGAGATACCGAAGACCTTGACCACCAGATCCCGCATGGGACCGTACTTATTCTCGGTGTTCCCGGGCTGCGGCAAAACCAGGAGCAGCAGCGGCACGACCAGAAGCACCGTGAACAGCACCGAAAAAGCCCAGAAGCCGGCGTAGTAGCCCAGCTTGATGTTGATGGGGGCAGCCCCCAGGGCGATCACCAGGATGCCGATGGCGTCTACGGTGATCGCGAGCGATCCCGGCCGGAACAGGTCGTCGAAGGCGGCGCGGGCTGCGGCCCTGGAATCGCGGGTCTGGGCCAGCTCGAAGTAGTAGCGCTCCACCAGCTGAATGCTGTGGGACATGGCCCGGGCCCCGATCAGGAACGGGATAACGAGGTTCAGGGGATCCAGGTTCCACTTGAGCAGCGACACAAAGCCCAGCCCCCAGATGGAGGACAGCGCAATGCCGAGCATCGGCAGCAGCACGCCGTAGAAGCGCCGGAAATAGATCACCAGCAGCCCGAACATGAGAACCACGGTATAGAGAAAAATCTGCATGATCTGGGGCAGATAGGTATAGACCCATCCCACCAGCACGGGATGGCCGGTGGCGTAGATCTTTACGCCCTTCGCCTGCTCCGTGGCCCGGACCTTCTGCAGTTCCTCGAAGGTCCTGCGATAGTCCAGCCCCTCCCCCTCGTTCAACTGGGCCCGGATCAGCGCCGACTTGAAGTCGGGGGATACCAGCAGACCATAGACACGGGGGTTGGCGGTCACGTCCTTCTGAAGCTGCTCCAGGTCTGGTTTGCCGAGCTTGCCCCGCTGCGGATCGTAGTAGGGCTGGGACACGGTCTCGCCCCCCTCCGCCACCCAGATCTTGCGGGTGGTGCGGTGGGCAAGGCTTGTCACCAGGTTGTGGTTCACGGCGGGGAGGCTGTCCACCGCCTGGGTCATGCGATAGACAAGGTCCAGGGTCTCGCTGGTGAAGATGGTGCCGTTTTCCACCTCCACCGCCACCACGATCTGGCTGGCGCCGCCGAAGGTGTCCCGAATCTGGTTATGGAGCTGGATATAGGGATGCTTCTGGGGCAGCAGGTCGGCGAACTCGGAGTAGATCTTCAACCCCGGAATCTGGATGGCGAAGAACACCGTCACCAGCAGGATGGCTCCGAGGATCAGCTTGGGGTGACGGAATACCCGCTCCTCGAACAGGTGCAGGGCGTGGGTAAAGTGGTATCTCATGGCACGGTTCCCGTTACTTGGCCTGGCCGTCGGCCAGCTTCACAACCTCAAGGAGCCCGGCGCCACCCGCCAGCAGGAGCTCCTTCTGGGAAAGGGACAGGGCGGACCGGATATAGGGCCCCCGCCTGCCGTGATCCACGGGCGTCCAGTCTTCCCCGTTCTGTTTCAGCATCACCGCGTTGGCTCCCACGCCATACAGGCCGCCTGCGTGCTCGACGAAGCCGTAGACGGGTACCCCGATCCTGTTGTTCTGGCGCGTCCAACTCTTGCCGCCGTCCCTGGTTGCCAGGATCACGCCTCCGGCGCCGGCGAGCCAACCGGTGTTGGCATCCTTGAAGAGCGCCGCAAGGGGATAAGCATCGTTGGGGATCTTGTTGCCGGCTTCCCAATCCCTGCCGCCATCGCGGGTCGTATACACCGCGCCGAATTCGCCGGTGACGATGCCCTGGTTTTCGCTCAGGAACTGGACGGTAGTGAGCATCGCGTCCTGGCCCAGGGCCTGCTCGTTCCAGGAAGCGCCCTTGTCGGACGACGAGAGAATGGCGGTGAGGCTGCCCACTACCCAGATCCGGTTCCCGGCGTCGCAGGTCACCGCCAGCGGATTGGCCTGGGTCTTGATGTCCTTGCCCGACCAGGTCTTGGCCCCCGCATCGCCCACCCAGATCTTGCGGTAGAAGTCCAAGGCCACGAAACTGCCGTCGGGGCAGCTCGTCACCCCGATCAGGGACGCCGTGTTGTCCACGATCTTCCGGGTCCAGCTCTTGGCGCCATTCTCCGAAACGGTGATAGTGCCGCCCCCCGCGACGGCGACAATAACCTTCTGGTTGGTAGTCGCCCCCTGGAACTGGTCATAGCGCATGACCGACTTGTTTCCCGCGTCACGGACGGCGTCAAGGTTGGCATTGGCGCCGCATCCGGCAAGCGCCGCGAGCAGCAGTCCGCTCAACAGCCTATGAGCGGGCATTTGAAAACGAACAGGCATATTCCTCCCTCTATCCCGTTTCCGCTATCAGGCTGCGGCCTTCCGGGCGCCTTGCTTCCCCTTGATCGCCTTCAGCAGCTTCTCGGGGGTGATCGGTGCGTCAGTCACCTGCACGCCGGTGGCGTGGAAGATGGCATTGGCCACTGCCCCGATCGGGCTCACCAGACCGGATTCGCCCACGCTCTTGGCGCCAAACGGGCCGAAGGGATCGGGATTCTCCACCAGGATGGTGGTGATCTTCGGCATATCCGAAGGCCCGTACATCTTGTAGTCGGTGAAGCTGTTGTTGCGGACGTGCCCGTCCTTGTCGTAATAGATCTCTTCCGTCAGCACGTTTCCGAGACCCTGCTGGATGCCGCCTTCAAGCTGCCCTTCGACCGCTGCCGGGTGAATGGCGCGGCCGATGTCGTGGGCGTTGACCAGATGCAGCACCTTGACCTCCCCGGTTTCGGTGTCCACCTCCACCTCGGCGTAGGAAGCGCCAAAGGGGGGCGAGTTGCGCTGGGGGAAGTAGCTGACGGAAGCCACGATCTGCCCCGGCTCCCCTTCCGGCTTGCCGGTCATGGGATCGACGAAGTGATACACGCCCAGCCTGGTGATGGTCTTCACATCCACCGACTTCTCGGGCCGGTTCTTGACCGAGATGACCTTGTTTTTCATCTCCAGGTCATCGGGCGTCACCCCCAGGTGCTTGGCGGCGCGCGCGAAGAGCTGCTTTCTCGCCTCATCGCAGGCCATCTTGATGGCCGCGCCACCCACATAGAGGGTGCGGCTGGCATGGGCGCCGATGTCGAAACCGGTGATGTCCATGTCGCCTCCCTTGAGCTGAACATCCTCCAAGGGAAAGCCCAGGGCTTCCGCGGCGACCTGCTGCAGCGCCGTGTGGGAGCCCTGGCCCATGTCCGAGCAGGCCAGCGTCACTATCGCCGTGGCGTCCTCGTTCAGCTTCACGGTGCAGTTGGTGTGCTCCAGCAGCATGGGCATGGCGCCGCTGGTGTGGTTCATTACCGCCACCCCAACTCCCCGCTGCTTGACGCCCGTCTGATGGGCGTATTTGGCCCGCTTCTCTTTCCAGCCGATGGCCGCTGCACCCTTGTCCAGGCACTCGTCCAAAGCGCAGGAAGTGTAGGGCACGCCCGGGCACCAGCCGTCGTCTCCCACATCCTTGTGCCACTTGCGCCGCCACTCCACCGGATCGATTCCCAGCTGGGCGCAGGCGCGGTCGACGATCTGCTCCAGGACAAAGTTGGTCTGGGGGTTGCCGTAGCCCCGGAACGCGCCGGTGATTCCCTGGTTGGTGAAATAGGACTCGCCGCGGTAGCGCAGCGCACCGAACCGGTACATGCCACCGAGCCAGGCGCCGGCGGTGAAGGCCACTCCCGAGGCGTCGAGATAGTAGCCGCCCTTGTAGTTCCGGAAATAGGCGTCGCAAAAGACCGGGGTGCCGTCCTTCTTGAAGCCCATGCGCATCCAGTATTTGCCAGGGTGACGGCTGGGAGAGATCACCCAGTCCTCTTCCCGCAGGGTCAGCAGCTTGACGGGGCGACCCGGCACCGCCATGGCCAGGGCGCATATTTGAGGCTCCGACACCAGCCCCAGGCGGCAGCCGAATCCGCCTCCCACCGTGGTCTGAATGATGTGCATCCTGTTCATGGGCACTTCAAACAGCCGTGACAGCTTGGCCTGCACGCACTTGGGCATCTGGGTGGAAGTCCAGCAGGTCAGGTTGCCGTTGGCGTCGTACTTGGCGATGTAGGCGTGGGGCTCCATCTGGCACTGCTTCTGCTTGGGCGTGTAGAACTCGTCTTCCACGACGAGGTCGGCCTCTTTCATCGCCGCGTCCACGTCGCCCCAGCCCAGAACATGCTTCGGGAACATGGGCTCCGGCAGCTGGAAGGCCCTGTTGCCCTGCTTGAGGGGCGTGAATTGAACGGCCCCGGGCTTGCAGGACTCGTCCGCCGTCAGATACACCGGCAGCGGCTCGTACTCGACGATGACTTTCTCCGCCGCGCGCTCCGCCGCCTCCTCGCTCTTGGCGATGATGGCGCAAATGGCGTCGCCCTGATGCTTGACATAATCGCCCAGAATGGGCTGATCCTCGATGTCCCCCAGCATGTCGTGCATGCTCTCGGAGACCATCAGGTCCAGCACCGAGGCGTTGTACTTCTTCTGGGTGACATCCTTCGGTCCCAGCACCTTGACCACGCCGGGATGCTTCACCGCCTGGGACAGGTCCAGCTTCTTCACCCGCGCGTGGGCATGCTCCCAGCAGCGCACGATCTTCCCGTAGAGCATGCCGGGCATCTTGAGGTCGGCGGCGTATTGCGCCGCGCCGGTCAGCTTGTCGACGATGTCGACTTTCCTGACGTTCTTTCCGATGACGGTTTCGTTGCTCATGCGTTACCTCCCGCGGCCCGGCGGGCGGGGGTTTCCGCGTTCATTGTCCGGGCCGCCTGCTGCACGGCGTCCACGATCTTGGCGTAGCCGGTGCAGCGGCAGATGTTGCCTTCGAGCCCCTTGCGGATCTCCTGTTCGGTGGGATTGGCGTTCTGCGCCAGCAGGCTGATGGTCTTGAGGACCATGCCCGGCGTGCAGTAGCCGCACTGCACCGCCGCCTTGTCCGCGAAGGCCTGCTGCACCGGGTGCAGCACGCCGTCCATGGCGAGGCCGGCGGCGGTAGTGATCTCCTTGCCGTCCATGGCGACGGCCAGGGTCAGGCAGGCGTTGATGGCCCTGGTCCCGTCGACCAGCACGGTGCAGGCCCCGCATTCGCCGGTACCGCAGCCGTATTTGGCATCGGTCAGCCCCACATCCTCCCGCAGCGCCTCCAGCAGGGTCCGATTGGCAGGCACATTGAGGGTGTATTCGTCACCGTTGACGATGAGCGTAATGGCGTGTTTCGACATTCCAAGTCCTCCTATGGTCTACCGTGCGCCCGCACAGGCCTGCTGGATGGTGCGCCTGAGGAACACCCCGGCCACATCCCGCCGGTATTCCGCGGTGGAGCGGATGTCATCGATCGGACTGATCTCGGAAGCCACCGTATCGGCGGCCTTCTGCAGTACGGCCTCGGTGATTTCCCTGCCCTCCAGCTGCCCCTCGATCCCGGTCAGACGCCGCGGCGTGGGGCCGACGCAGCCCATGGCAACCCGGGCCGTCTTGCAGATCTTCCCCGACATGTCGAGACGCACCGCCATGTTCAGCTTGGCCAGGTCCTCGTTAACCCGGGTAACCCGCTGAAATGCAGTCCGGGTATCCTTCCCCACGGCAGGCAGCAACAGCTCGACCGCCAGTTCGTTGGCCATCCGGGCCGTCACGCCATAAGAGAGCCACAGGTCGTCGACGTCCACCTCCCGCCTGCCGGTTTTGCTCTGCAGGAGCAACTTCCCGCCGATGGCATAAATCGCACAGCTGCAGTCCCCGGCCGGGGAAGCCCGCAGCAGGTTGCCCACCACCGTGGCGGTATTGCGAAGCTGGGGTGTCGCGAAGATGTCCGCCGCCTCCCACAGGGCCCGGTATTTCTTTTTGACATCCGCGTGGTCCAGCAACTGCCCGACCGTTGCCAGGGCGCCGATGCGCAAGCCAGCCGTGGCGTCGTACTCGATGTAGTCCATCCCGGAAATGCCCGACAGGATCATTACCGTTTCGGTCCTGAACCGGGACTTCATGGCGACCAGCACATCCGTGCCGCCCGCCATCACGGTGACGCGGTCCTTGTACGTCGCCAGCAGGTCCAGCGCCTCGGTGACGCTTTGGGGCGCCAGCAAATCGAATTCAGGCAGGATACGAGTGCTCATGGCTCAACAAACTCCTTGGATGCTCGGGAAACAACCGGGTTGATCTGGCACCCCCCTCCACGGCACGGATCGTCCTGCTCTGGGGGGAAAAACGGACATCATCATGTGCGCCATGAGAACCCTCCTATTGATGGTCTGGGGCTCTTGGAAGCTTTTCTTGACCCGGCGGCCGCCGCACTGCGGTTCTGGTTGCCTCTCTCCCCACAGTGCAGCAAACCGCTTAGCCCTCCCCGACGCTACTGTCGCCGACCCGGCGCTTATCGGCTATCCAATTTACGCATTAGCTGTCCCATGAATGCACTATTCGTGCCGTTGCTTTTTTTGCCGGCCACGCAGGCATGCGGGAATTTGCGGACAAGCTCCAAGACCGACAGGCTGCTAGGCAGCCGACCATCGAACTCCGCTTGTCTGAACGCGACCCGGATGAGCATAAATAGTCGCGTTGGCGCCCCTCACGAAACCGCAAAGGGTAATGCCGCAGCGGTCCGCCACCTCGATCGCCAGGGAGGACGGGGCGGACACGGCCGCCACGATTTCCAGACCGGCCCGGGCCGCCTTGCTCACCATTTCCAGGGTTACCCGGGAGGAAAGCACCACGCCTTTGCCCGCCATGGGCCACTTCCGGAGCAGGCACCGCCCGATCACCTTGTCCAGGGCATTGTGCCTTCCCAGGTCTTCTGCGACGCAGAGCACCCGCCCGTCAGATGAAAAAATCGCCGCAGCATGAGCGCCCCCGGTAGTCAGGAACACGCCCTGGCGCCTCCTCATTGCCTGCATCAGGGGCATGAAGTGGGTTGCGGCGATGCGCAAGGTGTCGGATACTTCCGGCAGCCCGGCCAGCGTTTGATCCGGCACCTCCCGGCTGCTGCAGATCCCGCAGGAGCTCGAGAGAACCACATCCCGGCGCCGCACTTTCGCCTTCCCCGGGTCCACCAGGCTCATGCGTACGACGCCGGGATGCTCAGAGCATACCGCCATGGTCCGTACATCCCCCAAACCCCGAATAATGCCTTCGCTGAACGCGAAGCCGACGGCAAGCGCCAGCGCCTCCGGATCGGCGTTGGCACCCAGGATTCCCTCCGAGTCCAGGTAGCCCGCCGCGGGCTCGGGGTGTTCCGTCGGCGTCCACATGAGGGTGTAGCTGCCCACGCCCTCGATGTCGATAGACAGGGCCTGCTCTTCCACCACCCAGCATTGCTCGGGAGCCGCCCCGCCCGCGCCCGAAGCAGGAATCCGATAGGCCATCGTCGCGCGGATTCCCGGTTGCCCGAAGCCGTCGGATGCCGCCTTTTTCGCCAACGCCATCCTGATCGGCCGGTCAGCCTGTTCCGTTGCCAACTCCGCGCCGAGATAAGCCACCGCTTCCAAGGTTGCGCCTCCCGTCGTTCGCGTGCTGCGTCGATCCCCCGATACTCAGCGTCGAAAATGGGCCGCAAACGAAACCGCCGGGTCATAGGTTGCGGCCTTGAATACCAGCACCCGGAACGCGTAGTAACCCGTAAGCTCCGCCGCTGCCATGGTAAGCATGACCCCGTAGCTGGTGGGGCCGAAGGCCGCCAGCAGTCCCGTCAGCACGAAGCCCACGAGGATTACCAGGGAGACGAACCACTTGGCGAAATCCCTTTTGAGCAGCAACTCCACGGACTCTTGCCCGCCTTCCGAGCCGTACTTCGCTGCATGCAGCATGGCCAGGATCACGACAAACCCGTATAACAGCAGCCCCGCCGCAGCCAGCTTCAGCATCCGCAGCGCATCCGGCTGCTCGGCGAGCACCGAGTCGTAACCCAGCACCAGCATCAGCATGGTGCCCGCCAGCAGCGAATAGGTGAGGCTGGTGATGGGCATGAGTCCCGTGCTCCACAAGGAGATGGAAGACGAATGGGACATGGCGAAGCCCTGATAGACCATGATCACCAGGCAGGCGGCCACGGCGACTGCCCGCACCAGCATGGACAACCCTTCCGGCAGCACCTTGCCCGAGACATCGAGTATGTGCAGTCCACCGAACACCGCGAACATCGCGATGGCGAACAGGCCGCGGCTGATCCAGGAGCTGCCGATTCTGGCCAAAGCCCGCCAGCCCCGGGACGGCCGTCCCAGGTGCATCAGGTGTCCGCCACCCTTGCCGATCAGGACCATGAGCAGCGCCACCGCCATGCCCTGCACGAAGCCGAAGAACTGCGAAATGAAAAACAGACCGGCTCCGGCCTCCCCGAAGAAGAACGCGGTGGCCATGGAGCCCCCCCACGCCTTCTGGGCACGGAAGCCGACCCGAAAGTCATCCACAATCTGAAGACGGTTCGACAGCATAAGATTGATCTCCCTACAGGTCGCCGCAGCGCCGACCGCCTGCGGCGGACGGCCTGCGCTCAGTCAATGTAAAACACCCGCGGATTGGTATTCCGCTCCGGCATCGGTTGGCGCCCCCTGCGCTCCTGGATCAGTCGCCGCACCGTGCTGCCGGGATCATCCAGGTCGCCGAAAATGCGGGCGTTGGTCGGGCAGGTCGCCACACAGGCCGGCTGCAGCCCGGCATCCACCCGCTCGTGGCAGAAGGTGCATTTCACCGCCGTGCCCGGCGTGAAGCGCGCGTACCCATGCAGCTCGAAAGGGGTGAGCTTCCCGTTGCCGAACAGGCCGCGCTCCAGCATCTGCGGCTCCAGCCGCGTGCGCTGGTCATAGGGGCAGGCCACGATGCACGAGCCGCAGCCGATGCACTTGTCCCCGTCCACCATCACGATCCCGTCGGGGCGGGTGTAGGTGGCGCCGGTCGGGCAGACGCGCTGGCAGGGAGCGTCCTCGCAATGGTTGCACAGGGTGGGGATGTAGACCCGGGTCGTGGTCGGGAACTCTCCGACCTCCTCGCTCAGGGTCTTGGTGAAAAACACCCCGTACGGCAGGCTGTTCTCCTGCTTGCAGGCCACCGCGCAGGCGTTGCAGCCGATGCAGCGCTTGAGATCAAACACCATTCCCCACTTCGCCATCAGTGTCTCCTCCTCTGCGCGAACACCGTGTTGCCGGTCAGCTGCTGCGCCGGGACCGACGCGATCTTCTTCACCCTGACCTTGGCCACCGTCTCCGGCTGGCCACTGCAGGCATCGGTGTGCTGGAGGTTCGCGGGCAGCAGATCGTTGAAGTTGCCGCCGCCGGTGCGCACGCCCGTATGCTGGGTCGCGACCCGGGTGAGCGCGTTGGACACGCACACCGCATCGGGGTGCACCCCCTCCGACAGCGCCACCCGGCCGACGATTTTGCCGTAGGGGGACGCCACCTCGACGATGTCGCCGTCCTGCAGCCCCCTCGCCAGGCCCGCCTTGCGGTTCATCAGCAGCGAGGTGTGCACGGGGTCCTTGAACACGATGTCATCGATCCACGGGTTGCTGAGGCTCTCCCCGAAGTTGATCTGGATGTCCTTGTAGGTGATGGCGTAAAGGTCGTACTCTGAGGGTTCCAGATGCACCGGATCCAGCACTCCGGTGGGCAGCGGCTGGTAGTCGGCCCACTCCCACTCGTGGCGGATGGCGACGTCGGCCGCCTCCATCTTCTGCTTCAGGTCGTCCCGGGCCTTGAGGATGTCCTCGATGTAGAAATGCAGCCGCATCCCCTGCCACGGCCGATACCACTTGTCCGGCCGGCGCGGGGTAACGGCATGGCCATGCTCCCGATACCAGTTGAGGTCCTTGCCGTTCCACAGCAGGCCCTTGCGCTCGGCGATCTCCTGGTCGCTGTATTTCCCGTCGGCCTCCAGCATCAGCTCGGGCCTCATCACGAAGCCGTTGACGAAGTTGAGGATCTGATTCCAGATCTGCAGGACGCCCAGGCGTTCGGAGATCTCGTAGAAGATTTCCTCCTCGCTGCGGGTGTCGTAGAGGGGCGGCGTGGCCGGCTGCCGCAGGCACATGCCCTCGTGATGCGGCGGCTCGATCATGGTCATGTTCCAGGACTCGAGCAGGTCGTGGGCCGGCAGGATCACGTCCGCCCACTCGTTGGACTCGTTGGGAACGATGTCAATGGCGACGATGAAGCGCATGGCCCGCATGATCCTGTACCAGTCCTCACGCCGGCCGGTCAGGTTCCACAGAGGATTTGCATGGCATAGCAGCATGGTATCCGGCGTGTAATTCATGCCGAACTTCTCGGGCTGGAAGAAGGTGAGCTGGGTCAGGTGCCCGGGATCCACCCCGATGGGGAAGTAGCCCATGAGGTGGGTCTCGTTGGGGGGATAGGAGAACGGCACTTCGGGGTGCAGCTGGTGGGGCGCGGTCTTGAGCATGCCGTTCTCGCCGGCATTCACCTGGCCGGCGCCGCCGCGAATATCCTGGTTCTGGTCGTCCAGGGTGGCGCCCACATGGCCCCCGGGCGTGTCAATGTTGCCCACCAGCATGTTCACCAGCTTGAACGACTGGTTGGCCATGGCGCTGAACTTGTGGCCCTGGGCACCGCGGTAGAAGTTGTAGGCGGCCGGCCGCAACGGCAGCACCCGTCCGTCAATCTCGATGGAGGAGCCGATCTGGGCCGCCTTGGCGAACTCCCGGGCAATGCGGCGTGCGGTGGCCGCCGGCACCGTGGTGGTCTTCTCCAGCTTCTCCGGCGAGCAGTCCTCGAGGATGTCCTTGAACTTCTGGAAAGCCGGCTGGCATTCTTTGCCCTCGACCTCGTAGCTTCCCTCGAGCGCGAATTCCTCGATCGAGGGGTCGTCCCATGGCTTGGGCCTGTTTTCGCCTGCGTCCCAGACGTAGATCTTGCCGTCCTCGTTTCGCACGAAATACCCGTCGGGACCCACCAGATAGGGCGCGTTGGTCTCCTTCTTCAGGAATTTCACGTCGCAGAGCTTTTCGTTCACCAGCACGTGGCACAGGCTCAGTGCGAACTGCCGGTCGGTGGCCGGCCGGATGGGGACCCACTCGTTGGCCTTCGCCGCCCCGATGGACAGCCGCGGCTCCACCACCACCACGCGCATGTTGCGCTCCACCCGGGCATTGGCCATGTGGTAGGCCTGGGCCGCCGTGTGCAGGTGGGAGGAGAAGCCGTCCCCTCCGCCGTTGTTGATCCAGTAGTTGCAGTAGTTGACGTCGTTGGCCGCGGCGAAGGCGGAATGGATGAACCCGTTCATGGGGTGGTAGCCGCCACCGCAGAAATTTCCCACCGAAGAGAAGTAGTTGGCGTTGCCGAGCGCCGCGGGCCAGGCCCACAGGAACAGTTTCTGGAAGTTGTTGATGGCGCACAGCAGCTTGCGCCGGTCTTCCTGCATCACCCGCTTCAGCTCGCGGCCGACGATGTCGTAGGCCTCGTCCCAACTGATGGGCTGCCACCGGGGATCCACGCCCGGTCCCTTCTCGGGATTGGTGCGCTTCAACGGGCTCTTGAAGCGGTGGGGATCGTAGTGGCGCATGATCGCCGCATTGCCCTTGGGGCACATGCGGCCGTTGTTGCTGGGGCTCGTGGGATCGCCCTCGATCTTGTTGACGATCCCGTCCTCGCTGACGTGCACCCGGATGTTGCACGAGTGCAGGCACATCTTGCAGGTGGAATTCAGCCACTTTCCCGGCTTCATCGAGTTCTGAACCGGCTGCGTCTCGGCGCCCATCTATGCTCCTCCAACTCAGGTTAAATGACTTCGGCGCGACCCCGATCCGGGCGGCGAGGCCACCGCCCGCCATTTCCCGGAACGCGTGTTCAAGCAGGAAGTACAGCGCAAAGCCGGGGCAGGGGCTATCCGCGGAACGCTCTCCATATCCCAGGACCGCATCAGATTGCGCTCCGACAGAACGCCGCCGGCAACGGGAGACGGTTAGGACCCGACAAACACAATATGACGGACGCCAGGAGCCCTCGGGACGGCTGCCGGCAGGCTCCGTTTTGCACTAAGCGATCGATGCTGCAGCGCAATATCCCTGTGCGTTTTATCGGTGTTTTTTCCCTTGCTGAGAGAAGGGTTTTGTATTAAGTTAAACGGCCGGGAACACCTTGGGTGACGTCCTTGGTTTAAGAATAAATCCATAACAAATACAGCCAGGCCATGAGGAGGAATTAAGCGGTGGTTATGGCAAATTTGTGCAGCAACGTCGACGCGCAGGCAGTCCTGTCTCGTTATTCCCTGTTTCACACCACCGACCTGGACGAAGCCAGGGACACGGTCGCAAAGGTGTTCCGTCCCCACGAACTGAAGGTAACGCGACCGCGCGAGCAGCTCGACACCCATATGCACCATCTGCCTATCGGCAGCGTGTCGCTCAACCGCCTGCAATACGGCGCCACGGTGCACATCGATCCGGGTTGCCTCGACACCTTTGTGCTCGTCATGATGCCGATCAGTGGCGTATCCGAGGTCGCGTGCGGGAACGATCGCATTCGTTCGACGCCGGAGCTTCCTGCCGTGGCAACGCCCACGCTTCCGCTGCGTATGCACACCCATGCCGGCTGCGATCAAATAATGGTCCGCATCGACCGCCGGTTGGTCGAGCGTCACTGTACGCAGCACCTGGGCCACGATCTGGACCGTCCCATCGAGTTCCTGCTGGGCATGGATTTCACCGCCAGCAGCACAGAATGCTGGCGACGGCTGATGTCGTATCTTCTGGGGGAGGCTGAGGGGGAAGGGAGCGCCCTGACTTCGCCGCTGATCAAGGCCCAGATCGAGCAGATGGTCGTGGGGACGCTGTTGTTCGCCCAGCCCCACACCTATTCCGAGGAACTGCGCCGGCCGATTCCGACGATCGCGCCCTATTACGTGAAACGTGCCGAGGACCACATCCACTCCCACGCGGAGCAGCCCCTCACCATCGTCGAGCTGGCTGCCCACGCGGGCGTAAGCACCCGCGCCCTGTTCGCGGGGTTCCAGAGCTTCCGGGGAATCAGTCCGATGGCCTACCTGAAGGCGGTCCGTCTGCAGCGGGTCCACGAGGAGCTGCTTGCCTCCTCTTCCGTGACGGCGACGGTAACCAACGTAGCCATGCGCTGGGGCTTCAACCACCTTGGCCACTTCACCACCGACTACAAACGCAGGTTCGGCGAGTCGCCTTCGGAAACCCTCCGCCGGTTCGGCGGGAATTCCGAAACCTTGTAGCGGCAACGGTAAACGGATTCGGAGCCGATTCAGCTGCTGCCGGGGAACAACCGGGTGCGGCCGCGGGAGAGACTGGCCAGAAGCTCGGCGTTCTCGTTCACCTTGTCCTGGATATGCTCGATCTGGTCCTGGTCCAGGTGCCGATATTTCCCCATCCCTTTCAGGTACTCGCTCACAGGCAGGGGGTTGTCCAGCGGACGGGTAATTCTGAGACCGCTTTCCGGATCGAACTCCCACAGCATCACGAAGTTACTCTCCACCGCTTTGCGCGCCACTTCGATGTTGTGGTGGGCGGGGAAGCGCCAGCCCGTTGTGCAGGGCGAATAAACGTGAAGGTAGGCAAAACCTCGTTGGGAAGCGGCGATCGCCTTGTCGAGCTTGGCATAGAGGTCCTCCATGAACGCGGTGGAGGCAGTAGCCACGTAGCGGCAGTTATGCATCACCATCAGCAGCGGTAGATTCTTCGCGTCCTGGGTCTTGCCCTTGCGCTCGTCCCCCACCGGGGTGGTCGAGGTCCAGGCTCCATATGGCGTGCAGCCGGAGCGCTGCATGCCGGTATTCATGTAGCCCTCGTTGTCGATGCAGATGAATAGCACCTCCTCGCCGCGCTCGGCAGCGCCCGACAACGACTGAAAGCCCACGTCCGCCGTGCCCCCGTCCCCCGCCAACGCCATCGCCGTCACGTCGCGGCCTTTCCTCTTGTAGAAGCGCCTCACGCCGGCCAGCATCGCCGAGGTGTTGCTGAGCAGCGGGTGAAACACCGGCACCTTGGTGCCCGCCTGGCCGTTGTAGCCCACCGACCCCATCCCGGGAACGCATCCCGGAGGGGTGGCAAGCACGGTGTCGGGTCCCACTCGGCGCAGGCTGTGGCGCATCAGCAATTCGGTGTTGCACCCTTGGCAGCCCCCCAGGCCCGGGGCAAACAGATCTTCCAGATTTCCCACCTCGTTATAGATGCGCGAAGTGGTGATGTACCTGAGAGCACCGGAACTGCAAGCCTTGACGCACTGAGGATCGCCGCCGCAGAGATCGCACTTCACCACGCGACCGGCTACGCCGCCAAGCGCGATGCCGCCGAAGCTGCAGCCCATGGTGCAGAGCAGGCAGTCGACGCATCTTTCACCGTCCCAGGCGATGAGACCCGAATCCTGATCCTTGGCGAGCGCCCCGGCGGGACAAACCGCTACGCACCGGGGGTCTCCACATTGGCGGCACAGGGCGAGTTCGTAGCCGCCGTCGGCGGCCGCTACGACCTGGATGCGTGAATCCGCAGGGTCGTCGCTCCCGGCTTTGGCCTGGGCGCACGCCCACATGCAATCCCCGCAGCCATCGCAAAACTGCGGCTTAAAGGCAACGGTATTGTAGGCCTTGCCCATGACTCCCCCTATCCTTCCCCTATCGCCAGATCCTGGACATGAGAACCCGTCCGGTCTCCTGCGGCCGGGTGATGAACTCGCCCTTGACCGGGCCGAGGTCCACACCCCGCAGAATCAACTCCCACATGATCCCGCCGTCGAGAGCAACGTTGATGCCGAAAATGCCCTGCAGGCGGTTGTCCTTGATGACGATCTTGAGGTAGCGGCCGTGCCTGGCATCGAATTCCTGGTGCACTTCGTGATCCTCGCCCTCTCCGCTCACTCCCACCGAGACGGCGTGCTGGCCAAAGAAGTGGTAGGTGTTGAGGGGCACTCCCCCCCGGTAGAACCTGGCCGCCGGATCCCCGGCCATTGCCATTCCGGCAATTCTGCCTTGCTCGGCCGCATCGGGAAGGATGGCGTTCAGCACCTTGGTTCCGTTGCTGAAGAAGCCGCGGGCCTGCGCCACATCGCCGGCGGCCCAGACGTTGGAAACGCTGGTGAGCATGGCATCGTCCACCAGGATTCCCCGGTCCATCTCGACGGGGCAGCCGTTGAGGTACGCGATCTCGGGTTCGACGCCCGTGCTCACCAGCAACAGGTCCGCCTTCAGCGTCTCGCCTCCCGCAATCGTCACCGCACAGGCGCCGTCCCGTTGACGCGCCGCCAGCACCCGCATACCGGTCAATACGTGCACGCCATGATCGGCAAACGCCTTCTGAATCAACGAGGCCGGCTCAGCATCGAAATAGCCGGGCAGCACCTGGGACTGCATCTCGATCACTGTCACGCGGGCGCCAGCCTTGGCGAGATTTTCCGCCGCGTGCATGCCGATCAGTCCCGCTCCCAGCACCACCGCCTGTTTCGCCCCTTGCAGGGCAGCCCTCAACCTCACGGCGTCGGACAGGGTGCGCAGCACGTGAAAGGGCACCTGGTCCAGCCCCGGGATCGGCGGCACCACGGGCGAGGCCCCTGTTGCAAGAAGGAGCTTCTCGTAGCGGATCCGCGCGCCGCTTGCAAACACCGCCCTGTTGTCGCCGCAATCCAGATGCGCGAGCCTGGCTCCGCTCAGGTAGCACACCCCTTGCGCTTCGAAAAATCCTCCGTCCCGAAGAAACACCCGTTCCGGATCGCTGCGCCCGGAAACCACATAGGGCAGCACCGTGGGCGAATAGGGAAGGCTTGCATCCCGGGTGGCAAGCGTCAGGCTGCCCTCCTGGTCCGCCAGGCGGATCGCCCTCAGCGCCTCCAGCCCGGCGTGGCTTGCCCCGACGACGAGATACCTGGTCTGCTCATCCATGGGAGGGTCCTAGTCGCTCTCGTTGAGCCACGCCGGCCCGGAGATGGGGGCACCCCGCGCCCGCTCAGCGGTGTCGCGGATCACCCGGTCGAAATGCTTTACCGTGATGTCGGCGCCCGCCAGCCCCCCAATGAAGCTCGCCACGGAAATATGCCGCGGCGACGAATAAAGAGCGCAGCGGGTTTCCTGGCAGAGGGGCCCGGAGTTCCAGCCGAAGGAAACCGACCGGTCAACGACGCCGACCGCCGTCACCCGGGCCAAAGCATCCGCCACCGCCTGGGCCGGGAACGGCCGGAAGGTCTTCACCTTGACCAGCCCCACCTTCTCCCCGCGCTCCCGGGCGGCATCCACGGCGTCTTTGCCGGCTCCACTCATGCTGCCGATCGTCATGACGGCGTAGCCGGCATCGTCCATGCGATAGGACTCCACCAGCGGCGCGTGGTATCGTCCGAACCTGCGGCTCCATTCCTCGTGCACTTCCGTGATCACCCGCAGAGCATTCTGCATCCCCTCGCACAGCCCTTTGCGGTAACGCACGAATAGCGACGGACCGGGGCCACTCGCCCCTCCCGTCAGGGGATCAACCGCCATGGGCCGGTCGGGGTCGAGGGCCACATGCCAGTTCACATTCTTCTCCCCCAGGAAGTCATCCACTTCCGTCTGGTGCGGCAGCTCCGCCCGCACGGATCCGAACGAAAGGTAGTTGCCGTCGTGGCATACGGAAACCGGGAGCATCACATCGTGGTGCTCGGCGATCTTGTACGCCATCACCACCGTGTCCAGAACCTCCTGCACCGTTTCGCAGTACATGTGGATCCAGCCGGTCTCGCGCACGGTCATGGCGTCCTGCTGGCCGCCCCAGACACACTGGGGGCTGATGCCGTCGCGGGTGACAATCGACATGACGATCGGAAGCCTCAGGGCGGGCGTGCGCCAGTACGGCTCGAACATGAAGGCCAGCCCCTGGCCGCAGGAGGCGGTATAGGTGCGCGCTCCCGCCAGGCACGCCCCCTGCAATACGGAGAGCACGCTATGCTCCCCCTCAACGTCCATCAGTTCGGCGTCGATAATGCCGTCGGCGATGAACTGGGAGATCTTCTCGGCGAGGGACGACTGGGGGGTAATGGGGTACACCGCCACCATGTCGGGCCGCGACAGCGCGGCGCCCCAGGCCGCCGCTTCATTTCCGTCGCAGACGATCACCTTCGATCCCGGTTCGGGCATTATCGCCGCCATGGCTCACCCTTCAAAAGGGACCGCAACGCGGCAGAAACGCAAAAAATGAAAACACCGCTCCTCCGCATCTTTGTCCTCGCCCCTCAAACCGTCGCCTCTTCCACCATTCGTATCGCCCGGTGCGGGCACTCCTGGGCGCAGATGCCGCAGCCCTTGCACGTCTCCAGTCGCGGCTCAAACCATGCCCCACGCTCCACGATGCACTGCACCGGGCAATAGAGCCAGCACACCGCACATTTGACGCACCTTTCCCGATCCACGATCGGTCTCAGGCTCCTCCAGTCGCCCGGGCGCAGCGGCGACAGCTCGGTGGCAATTGGACACAGGTCGTCGGGAACCGTCGCAGGATCAAAGGGAGCATGGGCTTGCCTTCTCATGCCACTTCCCGTTCCGGTAACTCATGGACCCGCGTCTCCTCGTAGCCGCGCTGCAGCGCCTCCAGGTTCTGGGAGAGCCCCGCGTCCCGAAACTCGGACTCCTCCACCGCCTCCCGCAGCGCCTCCAGCGACACGTGCCCAGTGGCCCGCGAATACGCTCCCAGCATCACGGTGTTGGTGATCGGCCGCTTGAAGATCTTCAGGGCGATCGCCACCGCATCGCACAATCCGACCCGGGCAAGCTCGTCAGGCAACGCCAGCCGCTCCAGGGGAAGATGGGTAGTCTGTACCAGCACGCCGGCTCGCCTCATGCCGGCAAAGACGTCGACCGTGCGCGAAACCGTCGGGTCGATGCACAGGATCACGTCCGGCTCGTAAATGTTCGTCATCGCCCGGATCGGCCGCTCGTCGAAGCGCAGAAACGCCGCCACCGGCGCGCCCCGGCGCTCGAACCCGAAAGAGGGAATGGCAACCACGTGTTTCCCCTCCTTCACCAGCGCGGCAGCCAGAATTCCTCCCGCCATTACCGCCCCCTGGCCGCCTCGGCCGTGCAAACGTATCTCATGCATGACGCACCCCGATGATGTCCAGGTACGGCCCTACGCAGTGGTTAGCGCCAGAACCCGGACCGGGCTGCCCGATCCCTCCACCAGCTTGAGAGGGGAGGCGATCACCACCGCCCCGGTGGACGGCAAGCGGTCCAGATTGCAGAGGCTCGCCAAGCCAAAGCGCCCCGAGCCCTGCATGATTGCGTGGGCCGGGAAGGGAGGATCGAAGGTCGCCGCCTGCCCGGCGTCGGTGCCCACCGTCTCCACTCCTACCCCCAGCACGTCCCGTTCGTGGGCCAAAAACTCCAGGCAATCTTTGTGAAACCCCGGATTGTGGGGGCCGTCTTCCCTGACGTTCAAAAATCCAGCGGCATCCTTGCGCTTGGACCAGTCGGTGCGCAGCAATACCCATGAACCTGCCGGTACCCGTCCGTGCTTTTTCTCCCACGCCTCGATCCCGGCCCGCGTGAGCAGGTAATCCTCGTTCTCAGCCGATTCCCTGGTCACGTCCACTACACAGGCCGGCCCGACGAGTTTTCGCGCCGGGATCGTGTCCAGGGCGTTATTCGGCAGGTCCTTGCCGGTCACCCAGTGAATCGGCGCATCGAAGTGGGTGCCCGTGTGCTCCCCGAAACTGATTGCGTTCCAGTACCACGCCGGCCCTTTTTCGTCGTAGCGCGAAATCGTCTTTCGGCTGAAACCCGGTGAAGACGCAAAAATCGCCGGCAGATCGATGACCGGCGTGTCCGGCCCGAGCGGCTGGGTCAGATCCACCACACTGATGTCACCGCTCGCCAGTCCCGCCACCAGCTCCTGTAACACGCGGCCGTTCGCGTCCATCGCTGCTCCCTCTTCAATATGTTTCGACGAATTCGCGCCCCTCATCGTCCACTTCCCGAGGCGATGAGGCTATCCCCAATGCGCACGGGTTATCCCGTGGCTGCAAAGATAATGGCTGTGGTGTTGACAGTCTCCGCGCGCAACCGTTAGCTTGCCGCCATGGGACACCGCATCACGGATAGTCGAGTGGCAAAATCATCGTTGACGATCCCGCGCTTGAACGAGGTTGATTCGTGACGGCCGAACCCAGCGACATTCTGGAACAAGCCAAGCGCTGGCGCGAAGCCGGCAGGGGCGTGGCGTTGGCCACGGTGGTGGGTACCTGGGGTTCGTCCCCGCGGCAGCCGGGAAGCCATCTGGTGGTGGAACAGGGCGGGGAGTTTGTGGGCTCTGTGTCCGGGGGATGCATCGAAGGCGCAGTGGTGAGTGAGGCCTTGCAGGTGATCGCCGAAGGCCGCCCGCGGCTGCTCGAATTCGGGGTTAGCAACGAGCAGGCGTGGGAAGTGGGCCTCGCCTGTGGCGGAAAAGTGCAGGTGTTCGTGGAGCCGGTGGAATGAAACGGGCCGTTCTGGAACGGCTGGCAACCGGCCGCGCGGCGAAGCAGCCCTTGTCCCTTGTCACTCGGCTCGCCGATGGCGCCCAGTGCCTCTGGGACAGTCGGCACCGGCAGGGAGAGCTTTCCCTCACGCCGCAGCAGGCGGCGGAGGTTCAGAGCCTGCTGGTGGCGGGACGCAGCGCACCGCTGGCGACCAGCGGCGGCGCCCTGTTCGCGCGCAGCTACGCCGCTCCGCCCAGATTGCTGGTGGTAGGCGCCGTGCACGTCACCCAGTTCCTCGCACCCATGGCAGCCTTGGCGGGTTTCGAAGTGGTAGTCATTGACCCGCGGCGCGCCTTCGCCAGCGAGGCCCGGTTCCCCGGAATCACCCTTATCACCGAATGGCCGGATCAGGCGCTTGCGCAAATCGGCCTGGACGCCCATTCGGCGGTGGTCACCCTGACGCACGATCCCAAGCTTGATGATCCGGCGCTCGTCGCGGCGCTCAACAGCCCGGCCTTCTATATTGGTGCCCTGGGCAACCCTCGCACGCACGCCAAACGGGTGGCACGCCTCTCCGAGCGCGGCTTGGGAGAGCTTATTGGGCGCATTCACGCTCCTGTCGGGCTGGATCTCGGCGGGCGCAGCCCCGCGGAGATTGCCGTCTCGGTGCTTGCCCAAGTCATTCAAATCCGGAATCGAGGCGCGACGCAATGATCTTTCGTGAATTTGGCTGCGACCAGGCCGAGGGAATCATCCTTGCCCATACGTTGCGGATCGATGGGCGCGTCCTGAAGAAGGGCCGCGTTCTCGACGCTGAAGACGTAGCGGCATTGCGGGCCACGGGGTTGTCGGGCATTCCGGGTGCGCGCCTGGAGCCCGGAGACCTGCCCGAGGACGAAGCGGCCGGGGCGATCGGCCGGCTGCTTGCCGGCGACCACGTGCTGTGCCGCAAGCCGTTCACCGGGCGCTGCAACATTCACGCCCTGCGCGATGGCGTAATGGTGCTGGACCGACCGCGGCTTGAGCGCCTGAACCTCGTTGACGAAGCGGTGACGGTGGCGACCTTGCCTCCCTACACAGTGGTCCGGGAAGGCGACATCGTAGCCACGGTGAAAATCATTCCTTTCGCGGTGAGCGAGCCGGTGGTGAGGGCCTGTCTGGAATTGAGCGCGGAAGAGACGGCTCCGATCCGCGTTGCCCCGTTTCAGCCCCGTCGCGCCGCCCTCATCAGTACCGTTCTGCCGGGCCTCAAGGAAAGCGTCCTCGCCCGCACCCGGGAGGCCACCCGCGCCCGCTTGGAAACGTTGCACGGCCGGCTCGCGCTGGATCTGGTCTGCCCTCACGAGAAGCTGGCCCTCGTGCAAGCCATCGCCCAGGCCATCGCCGCCGGCTGCGACCTGGTGCTGATCTCGGGGGCCACCATCAGCAAGGACCGGGGAGATGTCGTTCCCGCCGCCATAGCCCAGGCCGGCGGTATCGTGATCCATTTCGGGATGCCCGTGGAACCGGGCAACATGCTGCTGCTCGCTCGAATCGGACCGGTGCCCATCGTCAACCTTCCAGGCTGCGGCCGTTCCCGCAAGGAAAACGGGCTGGACTGGGTACTGCAACGGCTCGTTGCCGGACTGACGCTGACCCCACGCGACATCAGGGAGATGGGCGTAGGCGGCCTGATCCAGGGTTCCTCCGAGGACGAGGACGTGGAGAAGCAGCGCCCGCCCCTGCCCAGGCGGGCCGGGGGGCGCCAGTCCGCGCCGGTGGTGGGCGCGGTGGTGCTCGCGGCGGGCAGCTCCTCCCGGGCGGGTGATGCCAACAAGCTGCTCGCTCCCGTAGGCGGCATTCCGATGGTAATGCGGGCGGTGAACGCGGCGCTTGCCTCCCGCGCCGCCTCGGTCACCGTTGTCACGGGATTCGAGGCCGAACGCGTCAGGGCTATCCTGTGCTCGCCGCGGATCAGATTCGCTCATAACCCGGACCATGCCAAAGGTATGGCGAGTTCCCTGGCCTGCGGCCTGCGCGCCCTGCCGGCCGGCACCGATGCCGTCCTCATCATGCTGGGCGACATGCCCTACATGCGGGCGGACCACCTGGACCGGTTGATCGATGCCTTCGAGAGCGAGTCGAGCTCCATCATCGCTCCCTGGCGCGGCGGCCGCCGCGGAAATCCGGTGCTGTGGCCCCGGGACCATTTCGACGACCTGCTGCGGCTCTCCGGCGATATCGGAGCCCGCCAGCTTCTCTCCCGCCTGGCGGATCGTGTGACGAGAGTGGAAATGCCGGACGATGGCGTGCTGATTGATCTGGACACGTCCGAGGCTCTCGCCGCAGCCGTCGAGGCGCGCTGCTCATGAGCGAGCACTCATCGAGGAGCCTCAACCTGCCTGGCTTCATTGCGTATTGAATGGTTTTTGGATGAACAGTGAATTGGAACAGCTCTACCACCGGCAGATCCGCATGCTGGCGCGAGCCGCCTACGGAGCAGGACGCCTCGCTGGGGCCGACGGCAGCGCCATGCTGGCCAACCCCCTCTGCGGCGACCAGGTGACTGTGGATATAGTGCTGCGGGGTGGACTCATCGCCGCCATCGGCCATGAGGTGAAGGGCTGCCTGCTGTGCCAGGCCTCGGCATCGGCGATCGGCCGCGAAGGCGCGGGCTGGAGCGCAGCGGAAGTCGAATACTTCGGGCGGTCATTGAAGGCGATGTTAAACGAAGGCGCGCCTGCCCCCGAAGGCTGGCCGGCTTTGTCGGCCTTCTCCCCGGTAAATGGCCACCGCAGCCGGCACGGTTGCGTCCTCCTGCCGTTCGAGGCTCTCGCTGCCGCGCTGCGTGCCGCAGCTGACCGCCGTGACCATCGCTCCGGCCGGCCCGCGGCGCCCCGGGTGTGACCTATCGAATCATCGCACCTCGGGTAGCGGCTGTCGCGGCAGGCTGGGAGCGAGGAGATAAGCGCCGAAAAGAACGAGGTAGATCAGGAAAGAGGTCGCCCAAAGGAGGCCGGATAGGAAGAGCACTCCGTAGTCCAGCGAAAACAGTGATACCGCCACCCGAAGCACAGTTGCGGCCAGCATGGCCCAGCAGCCGACCAGCATTCCCCTCGGCAGCACCATGGGCCGGCCGGTGTGGCGGAGCGCCACCCGGCTCATGAGGCTAATCATCATGGGGCCCAGCGCCCCCACCGTGAAAGCGTGGAGCCACGCCTGCTCCGGCACCACGCCCAGGTCCGCCGCCCCCCGAAGCAGGAACGCCAGCACCAGCCACAGATAGCCCAGGTGCATGGTCCAGAGAAGAGGCGTGTCCAGCACCAGCCACCCCCTCCAGCGGACCATGCGCCAGAGATGGATCGCGAAGGCGAAGAGCGCAGCCGCGGCGCGCCAGCCCTTCGGCGTGTCCCCGAGCCCGGTCAGGATAAAGGCGAGGACGCTCGCCACCGCCAGGGTTTCTACAAGCTTGCTGAAATCGGACGACACTCTCCTGCCTGTTTCCCGCAGCCGGTTGCCGGTAAAGATAGGCGTGAGAATGCCCCCTTTCAGGATGTAGAGCAGCACGATGGTGTAGATGGCGAAGTTGACGCCGACGCGGGACAGCTCGACCACGCCCTGTACCGCGCCGTAGTGGAAAATGGCGTTGCCGAGAAACAGTCCCAGCAGGATCGGGAGCGTCGCAAGGTAAAGCTTGTTCTCCACCCTGAAGAGCGCCGGCGCCACCATGACCGTCATGACCAGGAACAGCGCCGAGTCGGCGACGCCCACCAGCGCCGGCGGCAACACCGGGGCGAGCCAGACGGCGATCCTGCCCGCAAGCCACAGGGCCACCAGCAGCGCCAGCCGGCCGTGCCGGATTTCGGGGGTGCCCGCCCAGCTCGGGAGCGCGGTGAGAAGAACCCCCGAGATGATGGCGGCGGAGAAGCCGAACACCATTTCGTGGCCATGCCAGAGCTCCAGTCCGTAGACGAGGCGGGGCAGCACGGGCAGTTCCACGTAGGCCCCCAGCCACAACAGGATCAGCGCCGGCCCGTAGGCGGCGCCCAGGAGATAGAAGGGACGGAACGGGCTGACCCAGATGGGCGCACTGAACATGCCGCTCGACTCGAAGCCTGAGTCTTCGAAAGGCCTGTCAGCCATTCAGCGGATAGTCATGCCGCCGTCGGCGGCAAGAATCTGCCCGGTAACGTAGCTCGCCCCGGGCGAGGCGAAGAACACGAAGGCAGGAGCGATTTCCGCGGGCTCGGCCCAGCGCCCCATGGGGATGCGCTCCAGGTATTTCTCCTTGAAGCGCTCGTCGGTGCGGATCACTTCCGTCATGGGGGTGGCCGCCCCGGGGGCGATGGCGTTCACGGTGATGCCGAACTTGGCGAGCTCCCTGGCCGCCGACATGGTGAGCCCCACGATGCCCGCCTTGGCGGCGCTGTAGTTGATCTGGCCGATGGTCCCCAGCAGCCCCGCTGCCGAGGTGACGTTGATGATGCGGCCGTACTTGCGCTCCATCATTCCGGGCGCCACTGCCTGAAGGCAGTTGTAGCTGCCCTTGAGGTGCACGTTCACCACCGCATCCCACTGCTCCTCGGTCATCTTGGTAAGCATGGCGGGGCGGATGATGCCGGCGTTGTT
This sequence comes from Betaproteobacteria bacterium, assembly GCA_016183615.1. Classification (GTDB taxonomy): domain Bacteria; phylum Pseudomonadota; class Gammaproteobacteria; order Burkholderiales; family UBA6910; genus JACPEG01. The sequence continues at coordinate 1,459 of JACPEG010000062.1, read as the reverse complement.
GACCAGGATGTCGACGCGCCCGTACCGGGAACTAATCTCCCCCACCATTGCGTCCACCTGGGCCCGCTGCGCCACGTTGCAGGGCACCGCTATGGCGTCTCCGCCCGCGCCGCGGATTTCCAAAGCCACCTTCTCCGCGGCCTCGCGGTTCAAATCCACCACTGCGACTTTCGCTCCTTCCTCCGCATAAGCCGCCGCCACTGCCGCCCCGATCCCTTGTCCGGCGCCGGTCACGATGGCGACTTTGGCTTTGAGTTGCGTCATTTCGTTTCCTTACCGGGATTAGGGCTGATGCCCGTCTTCCGGTGGAACGCATCGAGCGCCTTCCGGAATTCCTCCAGATCCGCCGGCGCCACCGTTGCGCCACACTCGTAGCAACTGTTGGTCGTGCGGTCGAACCAGCGGCAACCGCATTCGTTGCAGGCCAGTTCCGGCGCTCCCGCAGGATTGAAGAAAATCACCGGCACGCGCCCATGAACGCGAAACCCAGCTGGTCGAGCAGATCATCGTAGCCGGCGGTCTCCAGATCACGCCGGGCCTTGCGGGCGAAAAAAAGCATATGGCCGTCGCGGATGAGACGGCGCATGGCCGCGAGCACATCCCCCTCCAGGGCTTCCGTGAGGTACGCCAGCGCCACGTCGTCGGCCGCGATCAGGATGTCGACGTCGGTTGCTTCGAACCCGGCGAACTCCCGCTGGCCGACCTTGAGGCCGTCGCCAGTGGCGACCCACTCGATCATCTGCACATCGAGGCAACTGCCGCCCGTCACCGCCGCCTCCGGCACGATTCCGATGCGCGAGCCGGGCGCCAGCCCGGCGAACACCGTGTGACGGGATTCGAGCGCCCGCTCCCAGCGGGTGGCATCTGAGAATATTTCGCCCATGGCAGTGGTCCTCGATTTAATGGCGCGGAAACACCAGGGCAAACTCCTCCAGGAAATCCTGGAATGCCGGCTCGCGCGCGATCGGTCCGCCCGTTACATACAGTTGCACCGCGCCGGTCCGGATGAAATTGCGCAGGCTTCCCGCCAGATCAGCGCTCTTGCATAAAACGGCCAACGCTTCCGGATTGGCAACCAGCACGAGATCCACGCCGGGAGCTTCCAGGCCCGGAAAGCGCTCCACCCAGGCCATGGCCTCCCGCTCCTCGATTTCCCACACGTAAAAGGACGCGCCGCGCCGGCACGGAGCCGCAACCAGCCCGATTCTCGCACCTGCGGGAAGGCCGGACAACAGTTCCCGGTTGCCATTGAGCAGGGCCTGCCATTCCTCGGCGAGCATGGGCATTGGCCTCCGTCAGATGCGGCATCCCAGCCGGAAGCCCTCGTGGATGGCCTGCTCCAGGCCGCGCGGGGCCACCGCGTCCCCGCACACGTGCAGCTCGTCGATCAGCCACTCGAACTCGTGCAGCAGCTCCTGGTTCGGCCGGCGCGGGGCGGCCGCGATCACGGTGTCCGCGG